>NZ_JAIETD010000108.1 GCF_019745455.1 Methylobacterium sp. | reverse complement strand
CGCCATCCGCCTCACGTTGAAAGGCCAGACAATCTGCGCCTCGGCTTGAGAGGCATCCAGACCCCGTGAGCATTTACAAATGCTTCGAGCGGATCAGCACAAAGTGCGTGCTAGTGCGACAGATCTCAGCGCGGGACATCATGAGCTGAAAATACTTTGGCTCGATGTGCTTACCGCCTGCTTCAAGACAGTGGTTCATTGCCATACCTAGGCAGGTCTGGTAACACTGAAGACATGCGTCGATGCAGTGTTGATTTTCGGAAGAAACCTATTGCATAACAAAGTCCTCGATCATGTAAAACAGCCAAGATTGCGCTGTCGAGCGGTTGGTGCTGTTACTTCCTCCAAGTACGGGGGAGCGTCTGGTTCCAAGGTCTGAAAATCTGCTCCGACGCGCTGGCGCATCTCCTGCCTGACTTCGCCAGCAGCATCAAACTCGCTGGAGAGCGACTAAATGGGGGCTGGCCGGGTCACGCCAGCTTCAACACGTTAGCCAACCTGCACTCGCCTGTAGGATGTACGGCTCAGCGCAGACGTAGGCGACCACGAAGCCTCGTGGAATGCTATCCGTTTGTGGGTTGCAGCACGGGCTTGCAGAACTCGTCCTAGGGCCGTCTTGGCTGCGCCGGAGCAGCCGCACCGAAAAGGGTGTGCATGAATACCCGCTGTGGTCGCTAGGCGTCTTAAGATAAACGATCTGACAGCAAAAACCCAGGCGATTTGAGGCGCTTGGGTCTCGATTTCGCTATTCGTGGCTGATCAGTGGTAGCCGTGACCACCATAACCGTGGTCGCGGTAGCCATGACCACCGTAGCCATGACCGTGATACTCATCATCCCCATAGGCCTCAACGAACTGACCGTGGCCCCAACCGTGACCATAGTTCCCGTGATGCCTATTCCACCCACTGGAATGACTGTGGCCACCAAATCCGCCGCCATGTCCCCGTCCATACTCACCCGCTGAGGCGGTGGTCGGAACCAGAGACGCGCCGACAGCGGCAGTGCTCAACGCGAGGGCAGCAAGGGTGCAGCGCAGTGAACGAGTGATCATCATAACCTCCTACAAGTTGTGAGGGCCACCCACAGCAGGCGCCCTGAAAGTTGTTATGAAGGGACGGACAAAGGGAGACTGTGACGGAGATCACATCCATTGAAAAAAGCGAAAAAGACAGTCATCGGAAGCTGGCTAATTCAATTTGGTAAAAATTATCAACATACTTGCCGCCATTTGAAGGAAGCGTCGCCTCAGGTTTCCTATCACCCACAAGGCTGTGTAGTGAATTTTGCTCTATGCTAGATGGCTATGACTGACTGTCTGCAAACAGCCTGGGCGTGTCATGCGAGCCTTCGGATCATGATGCGGCTCATGGCGAGTTGCATCATGGCGACGACGGTGGACGGGTTCCTCTCGTAGTCTCGGGCAAGGCGGCGCGAACGCGACATCCAGGCGAAGGTTCGTTCCACGACCCACCGCCGCGGAATGACCTGGAACCCCTTCGGCTTCTCCTCAAGGCCGTAGCGCCATACCTGTCGGGCGGCATGGAACGGGATCTCGACCCGCCATCCGCGCTTCTCCTTGAGCCATTTGGAGAACGGGCCGACATAGGCCCTGTCGGCCCAGACCAGGTCCAGACGCGGCAAGGCCGATGGCGACGCGGCCTCGACCATCTCCCGCGCGCCGACCGTGTCGTGGACGTTGGCGGCGTGAACGTGGGCCAGGAGCAAGAGACCGGCCGTATCCACGAGGATATGGCGCTTGCGGCCGGTGGTCTTCTTGCCGCCGTCGTAGCCGCGTTCGGTCCCGCCGCAGCCGGCGGCGCGGGCTGTCTGCGAGTCCACGATGGCGGCCGTCGGCTCCTCGGCCCGGCCAGCCGCCGTCCGGGTCATGTCGCGAAGCGCAGTGTGAAGGCGCTGGAGGGTGCCGTCGTCGCGCCAGCGAAGGAGCTGGGAATGAACTGTGTTCCAGGGTGGGAAGTGACGCGGCAGCATCCGCCACGAACATCCGGAGCGGAGCAGGTAGAAGATGGCTTCCGCCATCTGTCGACGGGTCCACTTCAGCGGCCGGCCGGTGGTGGCGGGCGGCGGCATGAGCGGCTCCAGCACGAGCCATTCCGAATTGGTCAGATCGGACGGATACGGGCTGTTTCGTGCCTCGTTCATCGGTTGCTCCAAGGAAAACCTTGGCGCGTCAACGCCTTAGAAGGCAGGAAGCTTGCAGACAGTCAGTCACCTAGATCCATCAAACTCGGCGAAGAGCCACTTCAGTTGGGGAGGATCAGTCCGCGACGGCACCAAGGTGCCGCGCCTGAAGCGGTTTATCTTTCAGACCGCTTTGGGGCTCGCTTTTGTACAAGAAGATAACGATTTACTGAACCGACGTCTTTGGACAGCGGAGTTATTATTCTAATTATTTTTGCTCCAAATTCTGACGATATTTCATAGCCTTGTCTATTTTTAGGGAGTGTATATATATCGCCGAACGATAGATGCGCGCTATCTTTTTCGCCAAATGTAATAGTACAACCGCCAGATATAACAATGATGTTTTCTTCCCAACCCCTCCGAACCTGCAATTTTTGCGAACAGGTTGTTTTAATCTCTTCTACTTCAGCAGAAAGCGCTGGTCGCCCATTAAAATTTCTCCTTTCGAATTTGAAGCCTCCCGCTAATGTATTACTGTTTAAATCACTAGCAGCAGCCATCTGCTTCGGCTGCTTGTAAAAGAAGTCAGTGCTAATTCCGTAGGAAACAATAAGTTTTACGAATGTTTCAAACGATGGAGCTGTTTGCCCATTTTCTATTCTCGACATTATTGACTTTGAAATACCAGTTTGTTCATGAACGCTGTCATAAGTCATTCCAAGCTTGTTTCGATGGCGCCGCAAATTTACGCCAAAGATATGCAAATACTCCATCAAATCCGCCTTATTAAGCATCTCGCTAACCCACTTTTTACGATGATTGCACGGCTGGCAAGTCTTATTCTTGATTCAAAAACTATTGCAAAACATTAATTGATTTACAAATCATCATAGTCGAATCTTGTTCAGTTTTTGAATTTTTAGAAAGAAGGTAATTTCAATTTTTCAATAGCTCCTTGAAAAGAATTTACTGATTAGACAGGTCCTTGAGCAGGGCATCTACAACGGGTGGTGAAACCTGCAGGCCCACACCGCGCGCAACTTAAACTGCCAACGAGACGAGGCCTATCATTCGGAGCTTTGCCGTCTCAGTGAAGTGGCGATACGGCAACACTTTGGGAGAACGACGACCATGAGCACGAATCCGTGTTGCTTGAAACGGGGTGCTCGTTGAAGGTGAGGCAGCACGGGGGAAAACCCGGCGACGGTCCATGGCTCCGGTCGGATGCGATGGGGCGATACAAGACGAGCGGGCCGGTTTCGACCTTGGGGGTTGGTGCCGAGATCTGCAAATCCTTTGGTCTCGAAACTCTGGAGATAACAATGAGGCTCTTAAAGAGCTCGCTCCTCGGGTCTGTCGCGGGGGTTTTCGCGGTAGCTGGAGCGCAGTCTGCCGATCTGCCGGTCAAGAAGGCCGTGCCGATCGAATACGTCCGTGTCTGCTCGGCCTACGGCGCCGGGTTCTTCTACATCCCCGGCACCGATACCTGCCTTCGCGTCTCGGGCCGCGCCCGCTTCGAAGTCGGCTACGCGCCGACTGACAGCCGCACCGGCACGGCTAATGGCGATCTTGTTGGCTACCGTGGCCTCGCCCGCATCAACCTCGATGCCCGCACCCAGACCGGCTACGGCACCCTGCGCGCTTTCGCTCGTCTCGAGTTCGCCTCCCGCACCGGCTCTACCCAGGGTATCCGCTCTGGCACGCAGGGGCGTATCGGTAATGTTTTCGAAGCCACTGGCCAGGACCAGAACGGGCGCGTTCAGCAGTTCGTGAACACCGACAAGGCGCTCATCCAGTTCGCCGGCTTCACGGCCGGTCGCGCCTCCTCGTTCTTCGACTTCTACGCCCACGACTTCGAGATCCAGGCCAGCACGGCCGGTTCCGACATCCAGTCGACCAACCTCCTCGCGTACACGAGCAAGCTCGGCGATAGCGGCTTCTCGGCGACGCTCTCGCTCGAAGACCCGTTCTTCCGCCGCAACACAATCTACTCGCAGGAATTCGCCGGTCCGGCTCAGGGTCTGTCGGTGACAGCTCCTCAACGGGTTCTGATTTCGACGAGCCCGCTCGGCATCCCGACCTTCCAGACTGTCGACGTCTCGCAGCGTAGCCGCCTTCCCGACTTCGTCGGCGTGCTCCGCTACGACGCCGCCTGGGGTTCTGCGCAGCTCTCCGCCGCAGTCAAGGAGCTGAACACCCAGAACTTCATCGCCGGTTCCGCAGGCGCTAACGTCGGGACTCTGACTCCCGGTTTCGTTCTTCCGGCAGTCGGCCCGACCGCGCGTCCTAGCTCCGAGTATGGCTGGGCCGTGCAGGGCGGCGTGAAGATCAACATGCCGTTCATCGCTCCGGGCGACACGTTCTACCTCCAGGGTGCTTACGGCGAAGGTGCTGCACTCTACACCGGTATCACATCCTATAGCGGCAGCTACACCTCGCGCACTAGCGTCATCAACGGCGCTGCCTTCGATCCCTACATGTCGGATGCCACGCTCAACCCGCTCACCGGAAAGATCGAGCTTGCCAAGAGCTTCAGCGTCGTCGGTTCGTTCCTGCACTACTGGTCGCCTGAGTGGCGTTCGGCCGTGTTCGCCAGCTACTCGGAGAATGAGTTCGCCCGCGGTGCGCGTCAGAGAAACGCTCTCGCCTACAACGGCGCTGGAAACGCGACGTCCAACAACTTCACCGGCATCGTCGGCACGCGCTCCTTCGCGCTCGCCCCCACCCTTCGCGACAACTATCAGATCCTCGCCGGCGCCAGCTTGATCTGGTCGCCCGTCAAGGATCTCGATATCGGCGTCGAGGGTCTTTACACTAAAGTTGGTGTGCAAAGCGGTCGGGTGATCGACCAGACCCGCAACGCTCCCCTCACTGCGGCCCAGATCAACGCCGGCGCCGCTGTCCGGACGGTCACGGCCGACGACACCTACCAGGTCCGCATGCGCGTGCAGCGCGACTTCTAAGGTCCCGATCGTCCCGCCGCGGATCGTCCTGCGGCGGGACGCATGGTCGCTCAGGCCACGCAGAGTCTTCGAGATCCAACGACTTGACCCGGCCGCAAGGCCGGGTGTTTTCGCGTTTGGGCTGCATATATTAGCTTAGCTTTCACAATGACGCTGCTTGCCACCATTGGAGTAAAAAGTTGGTGTCAAACCGAGTCAAGTGGCGAAGTGGCGTCCTGAACTAGTTCCCTTATTGGCCGGACAGGGTCTCACATGTATGGAAGTGTGTGCCTATGACTGGTAATTACTCACCCGTGTGACGGCTGGCTTCAGGCGCCGACGGTTTTGAGGATGGTGCTGAAGGGGCTGCTGCCTGTGAGGCGGGCGGTATCGACAACGGTGCGGATGGCGGCTTCGCCCTCGGCGGCCTCGCCCTCGGCGGCCCACATCGCGCGGTAGCCGTTTGTCATCTTCCGCTGCACGACGGACGGCCGCAGCAGCCTTTCTGAACCGTTGTTGGTCGGTTCGACCGCGCCGGGGTGGGCGAGGAAGACGAGGAGCTGATGGCGAGCCCGACCGATCTTGGCCTGCAGGTCGCGGGTCAGGTCGCAATGGCTTGGCGTGGCGAGGATGGCGCCGAGCTGGCGATCCAAGGTCCGGCGCTTGGCGGCCAGCGTCGAGGTGGCCAGATCGGTGACGCGCGTAGCCAGGGCGAACACGGATCGCAGCCAGAGCTGCAAACGCCAGGGCACGGGATCATCGCTGGTCTCGACAACGTAGGCGACGTTACGGGCGAGATGGGCAAGGCAGGTCTGGTGCGCGGCCGCATGGCCCTGCTGGGCCGTGTAGCGGTCCGAGATCCAAACCGCCGGCCGATGCCCCTCCATCATCTCACGCACCACGACCGCACCCCGCGTCGGCGAAGCCTGATGGACGACCGCCTCGGCCGAATGGAAGACCCAATAGTAAGCGTTGCTGCCCTCGATGCGTACGCCCGTCTCGTCCGAGGCAACGACGGTGGCGCAGCGTAGGGCCGATACGGCGCTCTCGCGCCCAGGACGGAAGCGGCCCTGCGCCCGGCGGAGGAGGTTCATCAGCCCGCCCTGACTGAGCGTCAAACCGAACAGGTCGGATAGCGCCGCCTGCAGCCGCTCGTAGGACAGCGCCTGGAAGGTCTTCAGATACGTCACCACCGCATGCAGCCGTGGGCCGAAGGGCGTCCCGCGCGCTGCCTTTGGTGCCGGCGCGACGACCCGCACCCCGCAGGTCGGGCAGTGCACGGCCAGCCGCCGATGCAGGGTGACGGTCGGCGCCATCTCCGGCAACTCGATGTGCTCGGACACGCTTACGATCTCGGCGGGAAGATCCTCGTGCAGGGCGCCGCCGCAGCACGCGCAGCAATCCGGACGATGATCGACGACGGCATCGGGATCCTCGCTCATCACGCGGCTATGGCCCTCGCGCCCGGGCTTCGCACCGCCCGGCTTGGCCTGCTCGCGTCGCTCCTTGCGGTCGGTCGCAGGCGGCTTCGAAGACGTGAGCGAAGTCTTCTCCGGGCGCTGCAGCCGCAGCACCAGCTCGATCAGCTCCTCGCGACTCAGCCGCTCAAGATCGCTTCGGCTCATCCCACAAGGGAATCAGCGAAATCCGACCCGCGCAAGGGGGTGGGTAATTACTATGACTGACCCTATGGTGAGTTCTAACGACCCCCCTCGCGCCGAGCGCGTCGAGGTGATCACGTCCGTGCAGCGCCGGCGGCGCTGGACGACCGGGGAAAAGGTCGGCTCTTCGATGAGCGTATCTGTCCGGCAACTCCGTCTAGATCATCGCCTGGCGTCACGGCATCAGCGCCAACTAGCTCTTCACCTGGCGTAGGCCAATGGCGCGCGGTGCGTTCACGGCAGCCGGTGACGGCGAGGAGGGCCTCGACCACGAGATTGTCGCGCAGCATGTGCGAGGTGCGTCACGCAATTGCGGTCGCCAGAACACGCTTCCCCTGCTCGACGTACTCGGCCGTGATCAGCTTCAGAGCGGTCGTCTCGCCCGTACCTGCCAACCCCCTCAATGACAGCCAGCGGCGTACCGTCGGTCGCCGCCCGAGCGGCGCCGTGTTGCTCGGCAGACAGCCCGGCCACCGCGCAGGCGCGATCCAGCCGGGATTGCGGTATGTCGGTCCAGCTGCAATCCCTCAAGGTTCGGCTGAGCCTGAGCAGGTTACGCTCGATCGCCACGAGCTCGGGCGCGTAGTACAGGGCATGACCGTAGCTATCCTGCCTCAGGAAACGGAGCAAATTGCTGACCGCGAGACGGTGAACCTCGGCCGCGATGGGGTCGACATCAGAGATGGTATCGACCAGGTCGCTCGCGACGGCAGCCACTAGGTAGCGATACTCGAACACGAATGGGTCTCAGTGAGCTGGCCCAGTAGCACAGCGTTCC
The DNA here is from genome assembly GCF_019745455.1 of Methylobacterium sp. GTDB lineage: Bacteria > Pseudomonadota > Alphaproteobacteria > Rhizobiales > Beijerinckiaceae > Methylobacterium. The sequence goes on along the minus strand of NZ_JAIETD010000108.1, from coordinate 13,989 downwards.
GCTCACCGATCATAACTTCTCGCTCAGCCGGGGACGGGACAGTAGAGAAACGCAGATCCCGCGTGAAGCCCTCACTGCCACGGCCTTTCGTCGGCGAGAGCGCGCTACTGCGCGAAGCAATCTGATTCGGCTTGATCTATTGGCGCGGAATCCACGGGTGACAGCTGTTGCAAGAACCGACGCCTCGGCTCTTGCCAGCGCATACTCGGCCAACCTCTCCTCGACTCTCGGCGGCGTGCAGAAAAGTACTGGTTGGCCGCGTTGGGCAGGGCTGGACTGGCCGATCCGACTAGCTCAAAGATCCCGTTCCGCCCTCTTACGGCGACGGCGTAGCCGACTTTCTGCAGCCCGGTCGCGAGGGTGGCATGGTAGAGGGCGCCACAGGTCATCTTGGCGGAAAAGATGGCCCGTCCATCGATGGCGTCATGAACGATCCGTTTGGCGCCTCAAGCGTCGGTCAGCACGGCTTGACCGAGATTAGCGATGCAGTGATGAATATGCAGGTTCCTTTCGGCCAAGACACAACTGTCGGAATGGGGCGCAGGTCGGGCCTCAGCCTGCTGAAACGCTGCGATGCTGAGCTTGGCTGAGACCAGGACGTCCGACTGTATTTCGTCACGGCATGGCTTTGGCCGTGCCCGACAACATCCTAGAGGAGAAGTGTGGCGCTGGTTTCACATCTTGCAACCAACAATGCCCTTCCGGCTGTAGAAGGTGAGCGAATTTTGGGGGTCGCAGGGATGCTTCCTGTAGTGACCTTCAACCAAACCAGCGCACTGCTAACTAGCTGTTTGGTTGCGGAACGTTGTTGGGATGCGGCTCGTTGGGCGATCAAAGCCTACGCTTGGCGGTTCGAGGGTGTGCGCCGCCGTGCTACCAGGAGGGCCCGCTGATGCTCGCCATCCATCCCAACGCCCGCACCACCCCGGTCGTGCGCGCCGAGATCGCCCGATCCTCCGAAGGCTCCAGCGTTCTGGCCCGGCGCTACGGCGTCTCTACCGAGACCATCCGCAAATGGCGCAAACGCGGCCCCGATGCTTGTCAGGATCGCTCCGCCCGGCCGCATAAGCTGCCCTGCCGTGCCAGCGATGAGGAGCGTGCCATCGTGTGCGCGCTCCGCCGCTCCACCGGCTTCCCCCTCGACGCGCTGACCTTCGTCGTCAGCCACTTCCTGCCGCATCTGAACCGGGACGCCGTCTACCGCATCCTCAAAGCGGAGGGGCTCAACCGGCTGCCGCCCGCCGAGCAGGCCCGGAAGCCGCACGGCACCTTCAAGGACTACGAGGTCGGCTTCGTCCACGTCGACGTGAAGCACCTACCCAAACTGCGTGACCGCGACGGAACCACCCGCAAACGCGACCTGTACGTCGCCATCGACCGCGCCTCCCGCTACGTGCACCTCGCGGTCAAGGATGACGAGACCACGGCATCGGCGGTGGCCTTCCTCACCGACGCACTCGACGCCTTCCCCTTCCGGGTCACCCACGTGCTCACCGATCGGGGCTGCTGCTTCACGGCCGATGCTTTCGAGGCAGCCTGCGAGCGGCACGGGGTGCAGCATCACAAGACGCGCCCCTACACGCGGAAGACCACGGATGAGGTTGAACAGTCCTTTTCTGCGCAAGCCGTGCTATCTTCCGTTGCCCACGGGTGACCGCGTGACGAAGAGCCGGGTTCGAGGTGCAAGCCAGGCCGCGCCGTCCTCATAGTCGCTCCTCCTTTGTGGCGCTCGTGGGCACCCGCCGACCGCGTCGGCTCCAGCCCTCGGTCATCCGCCGATAGGCAATCTCCGCCTGCTCGACGTGTCGCCGTTCCTCCTGGCGGGTTCGTGTCAGGTTGTAGGCGTAGGCGGTTCCCCGCTGGCCGCGCCGGGCGGGCTCACCCGAGCGCAGTTCCAGCTCCCGCAGCTTCTTGGCGTGCAGGGCTGGACGCACCCAGGCGTAATCCTCACCCCGCGTGAGCAGATGCCAAATGATCACCGCGAGCTTGCGCGCGACCGCCACCGCCGCAACGTGTGGTCCGCGGCGAGCCGAGACGCGCTGGAAGAAGGCGCGCAACGGTCCAGGTCCCCGAACCGCCTGCCACGCCGCCTCGACTAGCATCGTGCGTGCATGGCTTCGGCCCTGTTTGGTGATACGCCTGTGCCGCGGCTTGCCGGAGCCGGACTGATGCACGCTCGGGTTCAGCCCAAGATAGGCGGCCAGACGATCCGGGCCGGCAAACCGTGCGATGGGTCCGATCGCGGCGATCAGCCCGACCGCCACCACCATATCGATGCCCGGGATCGTCATCAGCCGGGTGACGTTGGCACCCGCCCGGGCCTCGCGCGCTAGCTCGCGCTCGACGACCTTCAGATCCTCACTCAGCCGGTCATACTCGCGCAGATGCCGGGTGACCGCATCGCTCTCGTCGGAGGGGAGCGTCTGGGCCAGTGCCCGGGATCGTCATCAGCCGGGTGACGTTGGCACCCGCCCGGGCCTCGCGCGCCAGCTCGCGCTCGACGACCTTCAGGTCCTCGCTCAATCGGTCGTACTCGCGCAGATGCCGGGTGACCGCATCGCTCTCGTCGGAAGGGAGCGTCTGGGCCAGCAACCAGGTCCGCCCCCGTGGCCCGAACAGATCAGCGTGCGGACAAGGCGGTACGAGATGGGCATGCAGGATCGACTGCACGATCGTCTTCAGTCGCGTCCGCTGCCGCACGATCTGGGTCCGGCGCGTGACCTGGCGCCGTAGCCCGAGCGTGGCCTCGTCCTGAATCCAGACCTTGGGCAAAAAGCCGCTGGCGTAGAGGCGTGCCAACACGGTCGCATCGATCACGTCGGTCTTGATCCGCGCCTCGGCGATGAGACGCACCTGACGAGGGTTGGCGATCACCACCCGACCGACATGCGGCCGGATCACCTCGGTGACCGCGCTCGCATTGCCGGTCGCCTCGACCACAACGTGGTCGTCGTGCGTCAGCCTTTTGGCAAACGCCGTCAGGTGAACACGCGTCATCCCGACCCGGCCCAGACGCCGGATCGTCCCGTTCTCCAGCATCACCGCTTCAGCAAAGACGTGGTGGATGTCCAATCCCACAACTCGCATGAGCCTGCCTCCTCGTGTCTCGATCACGGGAGCTGGCGGGCAACACGGCAACTACGGATCCGCGCTCGCAGCGCATCCGGGCGAACCGCAGGGGCGGCCAGATAACGGCTCGGGCTCGCAGCACATGGTCTAAAGGTCGGCCTGCCCGCACTCACGTGCTCCCGGTGCCCCTCATCCCGGATGGGCCCGCCACACCGCCGATCACATGATCAGCGGAACGTAAGGGCACCGAGGCCATCTTGCCTGATAATGGCATGGTCGAGCGCTTCAACGGCCGGGTGCAGCGGGAGGTGCTGGGCATCATGATCTACTGCCACGCCGACCTGGAGATCGTGCTGCGCGGCTTCAACGCGGCCTACAACGGTCGCCGTCAGCGCGTGCTCAAAGGTCTCTCGCCCGAGATGGTGTTGCGCCAGCGTCTCGAAGCTGATCCCACGCTGGCCAATCCCACCTACAGACCGCCCAGCTCAAGTCTCATCAAACGCGCCCTTCGCATCGTCGCAGACGCCAAGGAGGTCTCGCATCCAGACACCTAGGTCATAAATCATCTAGTTATTTCAATGATGTAGGTGTTCGTAGTTTTATTCCGCATGGCGCGCCAATCTTTTCAAAAACTTAACTGCTTGCCACGGCAAGTCTAGAACAATGGGGCTACAGCCGGGCTACAGCGCGATCAGTGCTAACGCCTTCTGCCGAGAGTTGCCGAAGCGGCGGTGAGTAAGTCCGCGAGCTGGGCGATCGGGTATCATGGCCTGATAGAGTCGGCGACTAGGGGCTCCTGCCCATGAGTTAGGACACAGATCGAGCGGGGATCGCCGTGGAAATCCTCGGCGCAATCTATCGACAGCCAGGCGTCCATATTGTCACGCTGCCACCTGGAGTTCTGGGACACAAATCGGCGCGAACACGTGCGCGACGCTGGCCCTTACCGTTCGTGACGGGGCGATCATCGCCGAGCGGGTCCAGGTTCACGCTCGGCGACGTTCCATCGTGGTCGAACTCTTCAACGTCGCCGAGCATCCGCCAGCGATCTACACGGGCGCGGCGGACGCGCTCGAAGGCGCCTCGCTTAGCCACCAGATCGCTTGATGGGTTTGCACCAGCGCGTCTGGGGGCCTAGCGACTGCTTTCGAATCGATCCAAGCATGATTTCGGGCTGCGAGATGCGGGACCATTCCTCTGGGACCTTTTCGACCACCGATGCGGTCAATATCCGCGGGGTGCTCTTCGCCGAGATCGTCTCGATCACAGTGCACGGGCCGCAGGGCTGGCGATCCCGGTAAAGGGCCATTCGTGTGGCAGGTGTGGCTACCTGTATGCACCTGCGCAGTGTTGACCCGAGTGCCTGGCTTGCTGCCGGCGACGCGACCCCTACAAGCTACAAGCCGAGCGACGTTGCCGACAAGATTGCAACGCGCGTCGCGAGCCTGATTGATTCAGTACCGTAGAGGCGCAGACATAGTCGCATGCACGTAAGCGTTCTCATCCCGAAAGATCGGTTGCGGCTCGACGCAGCACTCGATTGGTTTCACACGGGACACCGCGATCACTCGGGCGTCGACTGGATCGCCGTGCGCGCCCGGCGCGACCATCCGGTGCGCGCGGCGCTCGCAGATGGGACGCTCGAATCCTGGCTCCTGACCGAGGAAGGGCATCAGGTCAAAGTCCCTCCTGCACTCTGGGCGGGCCGATTCTTATGGTCGGAGGCCTATTCCAGTGCCCTCGTGAGCGCTCGCGTCGGCGATCAACACATCTCTGGTTATCTAATCGTCGACGCCAACGCGTTCACGACTCTTATTGAAGCCGGCGATGCGGCTGCCACTACATGGTCTGCGCCTAGCTCGTCTGCCTACGTGCCGCCCTATCTTACCTACATGCTCACAGTGGCCAAACAGTTCGATCTAACAGAAGACTACAATTTTAGCCGCGAACTATTGGCGGCCTGGATCATGGACAATTTCGGCGATTTTCCGGCCGAATTGACTATGAGCAAGAATAAGGCGCAGATGATGGCGACATTCCTCAGCAATCCACGCTTCGAGCCCGGCGGGAATCGACCAGCCGTGCCGCAGGGCCGAGACCCTGACCCCCGCAAGCCCTTCAACGGCGTCTCGTACACCACCAAGTCGCGTCGTCGCCTCTGAGCGAAGTGGCGAACCCCTGACCGGTTTGGCCTCGCTGCTTCGCCTGTTTCAACGCCCACCCGCCGCAGGCACCCATTGCGCGACAGGAACGCCACTCCGGCGTCTTGAGGCGACGCAATGCCCGTAACACGAACCATCCCCGACTTTGCGGCGCCGCGCGCGCTGTCACCGCTCGATACGACCTTCCTGACGCAGCGCGAGGCCGCCGCTCTACTGCGAGTGTCCGAGCGCACTCTTGAGCGCCACCGGCTGACCGGCAGCGGGCCCGCCTTCGTCAAGCTCGGCCGGCGCGTTGTCTACCGCGCCGCCGACTTGGTGGTCTTCGCTGAGGCTCACACTCATCTCTCGACCTCTGAGTTCTCCGCGTGATCTCCGCAACCTTGACCGGCGCCGTCGGTGGCGACGCGATCGACGACAGCGCGTGGTTTGAGAAGTTCGCCCCCCGCGCTTGGGCGAACGGCTACGCACTTTTCCCTGGCAATCGCAGGGGCAAGGGGACTCGGGAGAAGGGGTGGACCGCATTCGGGACCACGCTGCCCAGCGAAAAACAGATCGAACGGTGGGTGCGCGTCGTGCCAGCCCATAGCGTCGCGCTCGCCTGCGGGATGATCGTGGCCATCGACATTGATGCAAAGGACGCCGCGACCGTGGAGCGCATCGCAGACCTGGCTCGCGCTAGCCTCGGAGCCAATCCGCTTGTGCGCGTCGGCCGTGCGCCGCGCCTGGCGCTGATCTACGCAGCCGCGCCCGGCCATGCCGTCACCACACGCCGCCTCGGCATCGTCGAAATCCTTGGTCGCGGCGCCTATCTGGTAGGCTTCGGGCTGCACCCGGGCACCGGATTGCCATACCGCTGGATTGGCCCATCGCCAGCCGAATTGCCCTTGCGAGTCCTACCGGCCTGCACGGCGGAGCAGGTGGAGGCTTTCGCGGTTGCCATCTCGACCGAGATCACCGACCCGGCTGGAAGCCTTAGCCGATCCCCGTTCGGCAACGCCCATCCGCGGCAGGCATCGCTGGCGTCGAACATGCCGCCTCCCAATACAGAGCTCGCGTCGCGCTACGTGCGAGACACGTCCGGCCGCGTCGTCGACCAGCGCGACGCGTTCCTGCGTGACTTGACCTACGGCGCCTACGGCGCCGGCTTTGCGACAGCCGAGCTTATCGCAGAGGAGGCGTTCGCGCGATTCAGCGCGGCTGCGGACCTGGCCCGTCCCAAGCGCGACGGCGTCCGGCCATGGAGCAAGGCCGATGCACTCTCCAAAGCTCGTGCGCTCCTGGCCAGTGGGAAACCCCGACCTCCGCTGCATTATGGCGCAACCGACGCGGGAGCTACTGCGGGCTTCTGGACGCCGAGCCGGAAAGAGGCCTTCCTGCACGCGGTCAACGCGGCCGGCGCCGCGGGCTCGCTGGCGCCGTCCACCGTCGCCGTGTCGGCCGCAATGCTGACCTACGTGCGTGGCGACGGCTCGGCCTTCGCCAGCGTCGACACGATCGCGGGGCGCCTCGGGCTTACCCCAGACACGGTCAAGCGGGCACGGCGCCGACTGCTGGCTGCCGGCTTTTGGTCAGCGGAACGGGTTCGTGGGGGGCGAGGACACCTCGCTCACTACCGACCGATCGCTGCCAGCCTCGCGGCGGCAGATGCGTCCAACGCCGCAGGAAACAGTGACCGTTCTGCCCACCCGAATAACCAGGGAGGGGAGATTCACGACCTCTCCGGACAAGCCTCCTTCTTGATTTCCAAAAAAGAAAATGGAGACGAAATATGAGTGGAAAGTCGGAAAGGGCGATCCCGGGTACCGCGCCCAACGGATCCGGGTACCACGGCGGGGCGGTCTCAAGTGCCGCAAGCCCGCGCGGCCGGTCCAAAGCTGCCTCATTGCCGGTCACCCCACGCGTGCGGCGGCTCGATCCCGCCCGAGATCTGCGCGAACTCGTGCTCTTCATGCGCTTGCCCGTATTCGCATTGGCACCCGGCCGAACCGAAGATTTTCACGTCGTCGGTCAGCGGAATGGTGCCCCGATGCGGATCTCGGTCAGCGCCACCTCGGCCAGCGGCGGCCACGCCACCGTTGCCGACGCCGAGGCGCTGATCCCGCTGGTCGCCGAACTCATGGCCCTCAAGAACGAAGGACAGCCGCTTCCGCATAGCCTCGCCCTTCGTCCGTGCGACGCCCTCCACGCCCTTGGGCGGCCGCGCGGCGGGCGGCAGATCAATCTATTGGCCGCCGGCTTCGTTCGCCTCATGGTGATCACGATCAGCATCACCGACGCGGACGGGACGCGCACTTTTAGCCCAATCGAGCACTTCGAACGGCCGCCGGCTGGGCAAAGCGGTCCTTGGCAACTCACCCTGGCCACCGATCTCGTGGCGGAGGTCGAGGCTGGCCGCGTACTCAAGGTCGACCATGCGGCCTTACGGCTTACTGGCCTTGCCCGCCGCCTCTACAGCGTGGTCCGCGTCCACACCGGCCACGGGGACGGCGTTTGGCGGGTCGATCTCGGCGTGCTCGTCCGCCTTTGCGCCTGGCAGGGAACTTGGCGCAAGTTCCGCCGCCGCATCGCCGACCTTGCCACTGCCCAGGCGCTGCCCGGCTTCATCCTCACGGTGGCGGATCAGGATGGGCGTCCCGTCTTGACCGTCGCACGAGACGTATCCTCCCGGCTTGCGGCCCACGCCGACGCGCCGACGGCGAACCCGTCCGACGGCGGCGACTTCAACCACCCCGACTACTGCTACTCCGACGCACCGGTCTCATCGGCGCCGGCTGCCGCGCTGCCGGAGATCCTTTTCGACTTCGACGACGAGCCCGCGCCAGCCGCCGCGCTGCCGGAGATCCTTTTCGACTTCGACGACGAGCCCGCGCCGGCCGCCGCGATGCCGGAGATCTCATTCGTCTTCGACGACTTCGACGACGAGACCGCCGGGCCGTGCATCTGAAGCACGATCTCCCAACCCCCCATCCTGCACACCACGAAAGGTCACACCCATGTCCCTCTCTGCTCCGTCCTCTTCCACGACCAACCCGTTCATCGAGGCCGGCAGGTCCATCCAATGCAAGGTACGTCTCTCATTGCATCTGGGGCCGCACCTGCTTCGATCCGTACGTGCCTTCGTCGCCACGTTCCCGGCCACGGACGCCGGCATCGCCTCAGGCTCGCGGTGGGCACAGGGCTCGCCGATCCTGGCCGATTGCGTCGATTGGGACGCGACGCGGGCGGCGGAGCCTGAATCAGAAGCCGTCGCAGCGCTTGTGAAGGACATCCAAGTTCAGCTTGCCGCAGGAGTCCGGCCGGAAGTCGAGCTTGTTGATCTCCTCACCTTCATAATCGCCACCTCGCCCGTCGCCTCCGATCCGCTGAGCCGCGAGTTCCTGGCGCGGTTGGACAACGACGCCGGCCTGCACCTCGATCTCGACTTGACCGACCTCGCGGCGGTCGAAGAGTTCAGCGCAGCAGCGGCATCTCTCGTCTGCGCGTTCGAGTTGGGCAACGGGCTGAACGCCCGCCAAGCCTTGAACAAGTTGCTCAGCTTCGTGGCGACCAAGCCGGCAACCTGAGCGTCTTCTTCGCGGACGCGCCTAGCGCGACGCGCAAGTCCTCGGGGTGGCGTCCCGCTGGGCGCCGCTCCCCGTATTTGATCGACAGCGCCCCTCACTCCCCTAACTTTGCAATCGAAGGTACTTCGTATGACGAACGGTCTTTGCCCCACGGCTCATGGTCCACGAACGGTGTCTCCCACGCCGCAAGCGTCCCGCCGTCGTCGCGGCAGCCGCGCCTTGGCCTACCATGAGGCCGGACACGCCGTGTCGGCGCTCTATTTCGGCAACGGCCTTGATCACCGCCGTGCCTCCGTGACCGTGCGCGCGCGCTTCCCGATCAACACTCCGTTTGTAGGCAATGGTAGCCACGGGCGCTGTCGCGTCGTCTTCAGTGATTGGTTTGGTGACGAGACGGCGCGAGCCGTCACGGCGTTAGCTGGGCCCCTCGCTGAAGAACTGGGCGCCGGCACCTCCTTCGAGTACGCGGACGACGCCGAACTTTATCTTGCCTGCGAAGACGCCGTCATGGCTTGGCCGCAAGAATTTTGGATCGCCACCGACATCTGCCAATGCGCCTACACCGTACTGGCTTTTCGTGGCTCAATCGAAGCTGACGATCTCGTGAAGATCATTCGTAGTCATGAAGCTACGGCGCGCGAGCTGCTGGCGCGGCCGTTGATCTGGGCTGCCGTAGTGCGGCTGGCGAACGCGCTGATGGAGCGGCACAGCCTGAACGGTGGTGAGGCCGCCGCCGTCGTCGGTGCCGAGATCATACACGGTGTGCTTCGTCGGGACTGACTGTCACCTTCATCGGCAACGCTGCTTAGCCCCGAGGGCCGCTAGGCACGTCCGCCGCATCACCTCCTCGCAACCCAATCGTCGCTTCAAGCCGCCGGGCACCGCCCCTCGGCCATCGCTGACGGCTGTTCCGACCATCGTTCAACCTAGGAGTCTACCCATGAGCATCATCGTGTACGCCGACGGCGGCTGCAGTCCCAATCCCGGCCCGGGCGGCTGGGGTGTCTTCATCCGCACTCCCGAGTTCGAGCATGAACTCTGCGGCGGGGAGGACGACACCACCAACAACCGTATGGAGCTGACGGCAGCAGCCCGCGGCCTCGAACACTTCCCGCCGGGCACGCGGATCGAAATGCGGTGCGACAGCCGCTACGTCATCGACGCCATGACGCGATGGTTGCCGGGTTGGAAGCGGAAAGGGTGGCGCACCACCACGGGTCCGATGGCAAATCGCGACCTCATCGAGCAGCTTGATGCCCTGACCGCAGACCGCATCGTCACATGGACGTGGGTTCGGGGGCATGCAGGCGACCCCGGCAACGAGCGAGCCGACTACCTCGCTGAGTGCGGCCGCCTCGGGGCGCGGCAGGGCCGCGCGCAGGCGACGCCGACTACGACGCCGAATACTGTCCCGGTCGCGCCGTCGCTGTCGATGACGTTCGACACTACGCTAAGTTTGCGCATCATCACGGCGGCCGCTGCGGCCGGCCTCGCTCCCCAGGCCTTCGTCGAGGGGCACCTGCACCGCAACCTTCAGCCGGTTGATCGGCAGCAGGCCCTGAGAGGAAGCGAGATCGAGGGCACGGACTTGGATCTCGACTTCGGCTCTTTGATACTTGCGCCCTGCCTGTCTGACTGCGAATGACACCTACCGTTGCATCGTCAGGACCTGAAGGGCCTCGGGTCAGCACGACTTCCCGATGCCCTTCAGCTACGACAAGGACAGATCTTTCGCCCTGTTCCACCTGATCAGGGCAAGCTTTCGATGACTTCCCCAGCGAGCACGCCGCTCGCCAGGTGGCGCAGCAACTCACTAGCATCGATCGTCTTCAGGAGGGCACGCAGACGCGACTTGTCAGACAGGTCAGCGAGAATCAGGTCTGCCGCCTGCTGCGCCGCGCTCTGGCCTTCGCTAAGCTCCACCACCAGCTTCGGCACCAGGATCACAGGCTTCTTCTTGCGGGAGCGCTGCTGTTCGCGAACTTCGTCTCTGAGGCTCTGGATCTCTTTCAGCGTCGGCTGCTTTCCGTTTTCGAGATCTTCCAGCACCGCATTGCGAACCTTTCGAGGGGTCGAAGGTGAAGCGAGCATACAAATTGACGACGCCGGTAACTTACTCGCGGTCGGGTTCTTCTCACAGAAAGTTGCTGCGCTCATGTAGCGCTGTGCCGAACGGATGTTCCAGTTGAAGTGATGCTCAAGCCATTCCGCGAACGTTCCGCGCTTGATCTTCTTCTTGGCGGCCAGCAGCTCTCCACCGATCTCGATGGTAGCGTCACCTCTCTTGTCGAGATGTAGCTTGATACGGTCAGCATGCCGCCGCAAATCCTCATTGTCAGGACCTTCCGGCGCCGCTTCGTCGTTTTGAACCTCAGGTAGGCTTTCCTCTTCGGCGATCGGCGTGATCGGCTCAAATTGCTCAACGGAAAACGTTTGCGCATGCGCTGACATGTTCGTGCTCCATGCCGGCTCTAGCGCCGACATGGAATGTAGTGAGGAGCGACCAAAGTCGCTTAGCTTGGCCGTAAGATTTCTGCTCCAAGGACTAAAATAATCGCTTTGGAGCCCTTCGGAGGCAGACTCGCCCTGTGTCGTGCCAAAATAGCGGGCGTTCCAGTCAAATGGGGACAGGTCCGCCACCGATAATTCTGAGCCAAAAGAACACGCGGTTTCTACCCTGTCGCCGCTAAGCTCACTTAACCTCACGTTGGTGGCAACGCGCAGATCTTGATCTCGCCGTCTTCTCGTCCTGAACACGATGGCTTCGATGAGCGAGAATGGGAATTAGGGTCTGTTGCGGCCTTCCGATCGTTCGATCTGAGATAGAGTTCGCGTCACGCGGTCGCCTTAACTCGCCATCCAATGTCGTCGGAGCAAGCGGCGGTCCATGGCTGATCTCAGTCACTGAGTTCACCGGTCCAGTTTTAGGCCCGTCATTTCTGTTTTCATCGGCAGGCGATCGGAGCAACGGGCAGATACGACAACTTGTCGTATTTGATAGCGGCATGACGGGCAACGGCCCTCGGCAGCCATCCAACGCTAGTAGTTTCGGCAGAAAAAAGCGAAAGTGACCAGTTGGGCTGTCGATTGAGCTGGTTTGGGGCTAGATACAAAACAGGGATGATAACTGTCATCGCCACCGGAACGTGAGCGGATGACGTACTCTGCCGCTGTGCTGTCGTAGGCTTCCTGGTGCGGACGACGTAGGTGTCTGCCCTAACAGTCAGATAGGCGTACGCTTCCGGTCGCCGTGCGGCAGCCGCATCTACCTCTGTGCGTCATCAGCAAGCTCTAAGTCCTGCCCTGCGCGTGTGCGTCAGTTCGCTCGTCAACACGAGCCGACTGCGAAAGTGCGCTTTGTAGATCTCGGCGAAGTGTCGGTAGTCGCGGCTGCGGCCTGAACTTCTGCAGGCTCGCACGAAGAAGGAAGCAGGTCCGCACCTCCGCGGGCATCTGGAGCTTCCCGCGCATGCCGACTTCACCCACACCATCGTCCGCTGCACCACGCGCTACCTCGCTCGCTATCCATCATGCTGGACAGGCTGACGTCTCAGCGCAGCCCGTCCGCGCCGTGTGCACCGAGACGCCGCTGCGCATCGTCCCCTTCGTTCCGGAAGCAGTTCTGCATCGGTATCACGCCTTCGTTGCTTCTGACGGTCGATTTACAAGCGCAAGTCGGCTCCTGGCTGCCCTTTGGAGACAGGATCAGGGTTTACCCTTGGGCACCTACATTCCCGAACCGCGTCGTGGCTCACGCCAGACCCAACCTTCGTCCCTCTTGCCGAAACTGACCCGCCTCGGCTCGCGGCTGTCTCCGGCCGCAGCACGGGCGGGGGCAACCTTCCTCAGCCCCGCCATTGCCAGCTACGCCCGCCAAGCGCTGCTGTTCCGCGAGGTCGGCAGTCTCTGGGAGGAAGGCCGGCTCTGGGGCAACCTTCTCAGCAGCCAAGCGATGACGCTTAATCTGCTGGCGCCGATGGCACTCGACCTCGACTTCGCGACCGCAGTCTGGCGCATCTTGCTGCCAAGCTTCGTCCACCAGGTCAGCGCCGTCCGGTTTGAAACTTCGCCGGGACGCCGGGGGCCAGAGTACTTTGGCGACGGCACCGCCTTCGACGTCCTTCTCGACGTCATCACGCCGGACGGAGAGCCGGCCTTCGTCACCATGGAGGTCAAGTACGTGGAGGGGATGACTGGCCTGGTGCCACCGCCGCGTCCCCGCTACAAAGAGACCGCTCGCGAGAGCAACCTCTTCATCGATCCTGAAGCCACGCTGCTGACCCAGCCTGGCTTCGAGCAGCTGCGTCGTGAGCACGTCATGATCCAGCTTATGGTCCGACAGGGCTTGGCCGCCCGCGCCCATTTCATCCTGCTTGGCCCCGCGCTGAACCGGCGGGTCCACGCCGTCGGCAAGCTCTACGCCGACCAGCTCCAGCCAATCGATCCTGATGCTGGCTCCGACAAAGTCGGTTTCAGCACGCTATCGTTAGAGGCGGTGGTCGCCGCGATGACAGCGGCGGGGGCGGGCGAGATCGCGACGGCCTTTTACTCTCGTTATCTCGACGCCAACCGTGTCGTACGTTGCGTCCTTGACACCCCGCTTCCGAGGCTTTCATCGTCAAGTCCCGCTCAGCGTGCGGGCTGCGCTTCAGCACCGACTGCCCCTACTGCTCTGACAGTGGCTTCCGCAAAGAGCACTCGAACGCGGCAACCGGACTGACGTGCTGCGTTCGGGACGTAGCCGACGCTTCGATCCAAGGCAGCACCGTCTTCTCTGTCCACTTCAGCCCGGCATGGGGCGTACCTTCGTGAACGCGTTGGGACGCCCGTACGCCGCCGTCAGTACCGTGGCGGGTTGGGCCAGGACCAACAGAACCATGGCCGTGGGTGACCGCCTGAGCGCCTTTGGGACCGCATCGACCACAATGGCGCCGGTCCGACGAGACCGGCGTTAAAACCAGCAGAGTGCCTTCGTCGCGGAGTACCTTAGGCATTTCATCAAAGTCGGTCACGTCGTGAGCAACGCTACGAGTTCTAACGCAGATTTTCGTCGCGACGCGCTGGCGAAGCTGGTCGAAACGGTCTTTATACGACCGCCCCCGTAGGGGATGGAATTCCCTCTCTCCCTCTCTACCCGCCTGCCTCTGCGGCTATCGATGTGCTGCGGCAGCCTCTTACTCGCTTGCCGCGCCGCG
>NZ_JAIETD010000169.1 GCF_019745455.1 Methylobacterium sp. | reverse complement strand
AATGATAAACATCAACCCCTGAACCTGGGTCACTTCTCAACGAAAACGCCGGGTCAACTCTCAGCGGAAATCAACACTCTCGAACAAGTTTTTGTCGACGAGCCCCTGCAGCTTTGTGTGCTCGCTCGTGAGGATGACAAGCTCGTCTCGCTTGGCGTCTTTCTGCTTGATCAGACCGGCGAGTTCCTCCGCCACTTGCCCGATTTGGAGTTCGAGTTGCTGGCGCTGGCTGTCCCGACTCGAGAGATTGCCCCGGAACATCCGGCTCTCGCCGTCGAGGATCGACAGCGTCTCGGCGTCGCCGCCGAGGAGCGTTGAGGGGAAGGCGATGCTCCGCAACCCGTCGCGTTCGGCCATCAAGCGAGCTTTCTTGGCCGAGAGCTCGACCATCTGGCCCCGGACGATGGCGAGCTCTGCGCGGGTCTGTGCGTCGTCGATGCGGATGAGGACCTCGTCGGCCCTCACGGCCTGTCCGTCCCGCACGAGAATGGCGCCGACGACGCCCCCGTCCCGGTGCTGGACCGTCTTGGCGTGCTGCTCCACCGTGATCGAACCTGGCGCCATGATGGCACCGTTGAGGTTGGTCGTGGCGGCCCACCCCCCGACCCCGACCAGGAGCGCCGCCGAGAGCGAGAGCCCCAGGACGATCCGCGGGACCACCGAGAAGGAAGGCTCGTGGCTGTGGTCGAGGGTCGTACTTACCCGGAGGGAAGACTTGCCGGCTGGTGCGTTGCGCATGGTACGGTCCCGATTCTGGTATGTCTGGGTCAGGCGCCCGTCGACGCGGACGGGGAGGGGCGCTCCGCCTCAACGAAGAGGAGGGTGTGCTGCCCGTCGAGGATGATGGTCGTCTCGAAGGTGTCATCGCTGTCGAGGTCGGCCGTGATGATGGTCACGTCGCCGTCGTCCATGCGTGCGGAGCGGTACTGGATGCCTGCCAAAGTGCCCGCATTGTGCTCCATCGCCTCCGCCAGCGACCGGCCCAGTGTTCCCTGACCTTCCTCGAACAAAGTGTATTTAAGCAGGCTGATGTAATCCCCGACGGAGAAATCGGTGATTTCCACGGCCCGAGTTGATTCCTTGCCGCCAGGGACCGGAACGAATTCGTAGCCATCGTCGCCGTCGCCGCCCGTGATGGCGACGCTGTTCGCGCCGATGACGAAGCGGTCGTTGCCGGAGCCCGACACGATCCGCTCCATCGAATCCACCATGTCCTCGCCCTGCTCGGTGCCGGACACGACCTGGCTTACGAGGTCGACGAGCAGGTCCTGGGTCGCTTCGCTGAGGTCGAGGGTATCGCAGCCCTCGCCGCCGGAGACCGAGTCGCTCTCTCCATCGCTCGCCAGCCGGATCAGGTCGTCCCCCGCACCGCCGCTCACGCGGTCACTCCCCGCCCCGTCGTGGAGGATATCCCGTCCGGAGCCGCCGTCGAGGGCGTCGTTCCCGTCGCGGCCGTAGATGCGGTCGTCGCCCTCGCCCCCTGCGAGACGGTCATCTTCCTGGCTCCCCAAGAAGCAATCGTTGCCTGAGCCGCCGATCAGCCCCTCCAGACCAGAGACGAAGTCCTGCCCGGTCTCGGTCCCGCTGACAGCGCCCAATAGGAGGTCGGCGAAGACGCCGGTCCGTGTTCCGGAGAGGTCGAGTACATCCTCGCCCACCCCGCCCTCGAAGCGATCGGACTCTCCGTCGGAGGAGGCGACGATGACGTCGTCGCCGGAACCGGCCGCCACGCTGTCGGAGCCTGTCCCATCGGAGAGGTAGTCGTCGTCAGCACCCCCGTCGAGATGGTCGTTTCCGCCCCCCCCTGAGATGCGGTCCCGGCCGTCTCCGCCCGCGAGGGCGTTCGCTCCGCCGTCGCCCGTAAGGGCATCATCGCCGGACCCTCCCCTCACGTCCTCAATCGCGGAAAGCACGTCCTGCCCGGTCTCCCAGCCGACCGAGGTACCTGCAGCAAGGTCGACCACCACTCCGGCTATCGTGCCTGAAAGGTCAAGTTCGTCCCGACCCAGCCCGCCGTCGAAGTGGTCCACCTCACCGTCGGAGGCGGCGGTGATGACGTCGTTGTCCGAACCTCCCATCACGGTGTCGGACCCGGTTCCATCGGAAAGCACATCGTCATCAGCGCCTCCGTCGAGCCAATCGCTGCCGGCGGCGCCCGATATGTGGTCCTGGCCGGCTCCTCCGAAGAGGCGGTTGTCCTGCGCATTGCCCATGAGGGTATCGTTGCCGGAGCCGCCGAGCACGGATTCGATGCCCTGGATTTGGTCCCGGCCCGTCTCCGCCCCATCGGTAGTGCCAGCAGTAAGGTCGACGACGACACCGGACGTCGTACCCGACAGGTCGAGGGTGTCATCGCCAGCGCCGCCCTCGAAGCGGTCGTCCTCTCCGTCCAGCGCGGCCAAGAGGACGTCGTCGCCGTCCTGCCCCGAGGCCACGTCCCGGCCGGCCCCATCGGAGAGGACATCGTTGCCGGATCCTCCCTCCAGGTCGTCGTTGCCAGAGCCTCCGGAGACGACGTCCCGCCCGGGTCCACCGAATACAAGGTCGTCGTCGTCCCCGCCGTCGAGGCGATCATCCCCAAGATCGCCGACGACGATGTCGTTCCCCGTACCGCCCATCAGGATGTCGCTGCCTTCCCCACCGTCGAGGAGGTCATCCCCGGCATCGCCGAACAGGAGGTCGTTACCTCCCTCTCCGAACAGGCGGTCGTGGCCGGTTCCGCCGGACACATGATCCCCGCCGCTGCCGGCCAGAACGACGTCGTTGCCGGCCCCGCCCTGGACAACATCGTCGCCAGCACCCGCCACGATGTGGTCGTTGCCGGCGCCCCCGGCGACGACATCGGCCCCGTCACGCGCCTCGATGTTATCGTTGCCATCCCGGCCGTCGATCTCGTCGGCGCACAGCGTGCCGAGGAGGAGATCGTCGCCGTTCGTCCCGACGATCTGGTTTCGCTCGACGACGTTGAAAACCGCCGTCTGGGTGACCCAGAACTCGCCGTCCGTCACCTCGTAGGTGATGGTGACGGGACCAATACTGTCACCGTCGTAGACCCAACCGTCGCCGTCGCGGACCAGGGTCCCAGACGAGACCGTGAGGTTGCGCACCGAGAGGCTATCACCATCGGGATCCTCGACGTTCCGCAGGAGGTCCGAGAGCGCGATGGGGAGCAGGGTGCAGCCAGACACGTCCGCAAGGTAGACGGGACCACTTGCGACCGGGGCGCGGTTGCGCCGGCCGACGGCGCCATCATCGTCGTTCGATGGCGTCCGATCCGGGGCAGGTCCGATGTTCCCACCACCCGGATCGGTCTCGCCGGCCTCCGGCGAAATATGGTCATCGGCAACCTGCCCGTCCGGTTCTTTCCTATCAGGCTCTTTCTCGACGTCATCCTTATCGCGCCCGCCTCCACCGCCGCCACCGGAGGCCACGCCGCCATTATCGTTGGTCGGCATGGGGATGACGGGAGATGCCTTGAAGTCGTTGAGGTCCGTCGCCGGATCGGGCTTGGCGAATTGCAGTGCCCGGGTTTGAAGAAATTGCGCAGAATCGTACTGCGTGGTCGGTGCCTCCAGCTGCGGGGCAAACGTTGGGGCGACTCCGATCTTTGTATGTGGTTCAACCAGTTCTGCCTCGTCGAAAAGAGGCGGAATGACCGTCAGCCTGGCCCCTGCTTTAGGCTGTGCCGTTTCCTCCTCGACCTGCGCTATCGCCTGAGAAGATGTCTGGAACAGCGATTTGAGGTAGGCCGCCAGTGCTGCAACAGCGAGCGCTACGTAGTAGGGCGTGCCCGACTTGGCCTCGTCGGCCTTCGAGGCGTACTTCTGCGCGCCCTCCGCGGCCCCGGCCGCCTTCGTCCCCTTGGTCTCGATCATCATGCCGTCACCCGCTCCGCGACGGAGCGCTCCCTTGCGACGCGGGAAGGATCGGAGGCTTGTGAGGCCTCACGGGCCACTTTGCCGAGGATGGCCTCCTTGGGCCCGAAAGCGGTGAGCTTGCCGTCTTGGATGACCGCGATGGTGTCGACGGCCGCCAGGACGCTCGGGCGGTGCGCGATGACGATGGCGATGCCGCCGCGGGCGCGAACACCCTGGATGGCAGCTGCCAGCGCAGCCTCGCCCTCGCCGTCGAGGTTGGAGTTCGGCTCGTCGAGCACGAGCAGGAAGGGGTTGCCGTAAAGGGCCCGGGCGAGGCCGATGCGCTGGCGCTGGCCTCCCGATAAGGCCGTGCCGAAGGGACCAAGCTCCGTGCGGTAACCCTCGGGCATCCGCAGGATCATCTCATGAACGCCTGCGGCGCGGGCGGCCGCCACCACGAGGGCCGGGTCGGCGTTCTCCTCGAGGCGGGAGATGTTCTCCTCGACCGTCGCGTCCATGAGGCTGACCTCCTGGGGCAGGTAACCGATGATCCGTCCCAGGCTCTCCTCGTCCCATTGTGGCAGGTCGGCACCATCGAGGCGGATCCCGCCGCGCAGGACCGGCCATATTCCCGTAAGCGCCCGGCTGAGCGTAGTCTTGCCGCCGCCGCTCGGGCCGATGACGCCGAGCGCCTGACCCGCATTGAGCTCGAAGCCGACGTCCGAGAGCAGGATGCGTCCCGAACCCGGCGCGGCGACGGTGATTTGGCCGACCCGCAGGGACGATTGTGGCATCGGGAGCGCCATTGGCTTCTCGACGCCGGCTAGCGCCACCAGGGTCTCCTTCAGGCGCCCGAAGGCCGTCCGCGCGACAGAGATGGATTTCCAGTTGCCGACGGTCTGATCGATGGGCGCCAGAGCGCGAGCCGACGTGATCGAGGCGGCGATGATGGCGCCGGCGGAAAGTTCGCCGCCGATGACGAGGTAGGCGCCGAGCCCGAGCACGGCCGATTGCAAGATCATGCGCAGGACGCGCGAGACCGCCCCGAACGTCCCGGCAACGTCCGTGGTCTTGGTCTGCAGTTCGAGATGCTCGTTATTGGCGAGGCGATACCGGTCGACCGCGCGCTCCGCGAAGCCCATCGCCTTGAGGACGTCGGCGTTTCGGGCGTTCGAGTCGGCGATGGCATTGCGGGCCACGACGGCCTGCTGGGTCGCGCCCGTCCAGCGCCGGGTCAGGAGTTCGGTAAGGATGGTGATGAAGGTCAGCAGCACCGCCCCGCCTATGGTCAGGCCCCCGAGCCAGGGATGGAGCATGTAGACGAAGATGAGGAAGACCGGCGTCCAGGGAAGGTCGAAGAGCGCGACCAGACCCGGGCTTCCGAGGAACCCCCGCACCGTGTCGACGTCGCGGCTACGCTCCATCGCTTCCGCCGTGGAGAAGCCGTAGCGTGGCATGTCGATGGAGACGCGCTGCGCGAGGGGAGCGATGCGCCGGTCCAGTTGCGCGCCGATGCGGACCAGGATCTGGAGCCGCAGCACGTCGAACATGCCCTGGAAGAAGTATAGCCCGATGGCGAGTGTCGACAGACCGATCAGGGTCGGCAGGCTGCCGCTCGGTAGGGCGCGGTCGTACACCTGCAGCATGTAGAACGAGCCGGTCAGGGCCAGGATGTTGATGATCCCGGACATCCCGAACAGGAAGACGAACGGCATCCCAAAATGGCGGGTCAGCCGCTCGGCGCTTCTCTTCTTGGCGAGTTGCTTCTGGTCCTTGGAACGCATGTCGAGGTCCCCCTGCGCTCATGGTAAGGGGAGGGGCCCCGGGCGGGGCCCCTCCGGCGTCAGAGGGCGAAGTCCGCAGCGGTGGCAGCAGGGCTTCCCTTGATGCTGAGACGGAACTCGGGGGTCGCGTCGCCGCCCGTATTGGCCTGGATGACGGTGTAATCTCCGTCCGCCCGGGTCTCCTCTGTGACGAGCAGTTGACCCACCCCGGTGAAGGCCGCTCCCGTCGCGAGCGTGAAGGCTTGGTTGCCGGCGACGCCCTGGTTCGCGTCGATGGCGCTGAGGTCGACCCGGTCGCCGGGCTGGAAGCTCGCGATGGTGTCTCCGTTCGCCGCTGCAGCCGTCTGGAAGCGATAGGTGTCGGCCCCGAGGCCACCATCCATCACGTTCACCGCATCGCTCGCGGTGATGTCATCGTTGCCCGAGCCGCCGACGAGGTTCTCGATCCCCCAGAGGGTATCTGTTCCCGACTGACTGCTCGACGCGCTGCCGCGGCCCGCGAGGCCGGTACCGAGATTGGCGGTGATGTTGGCGCTGATGGCGGACAGGTCGAGCGTATCGATGCCGGTACCGCCACCCATCTCGTCGCCCCAGTACCTGTCATCGCCGTCTCCGGTCTCGGCCACAATGAGGTCGGCACCGTCACCGCCTATCACGTCGTCGTTCCCGGTCCCGGCGGTCACCAGGTCGTTGCCGGCTCCGGCAAGGATCCGGTCCGCGCCGCCGTCACCGTAGAGCATGTCGTCCCCGCTTCCTGCGAGGATGTCGTCGTCGCCGGCGCCCCCGAAAACGACATCACGACCGCCGCCAGCATCGACGAAGTCATTGCCGTCCCCAGCACGAACGACGTCCGGGCCGTCCCCCGAGAGGATGTTGTCGTCCCCCGCAAGGCCGAGGACGGTGTCGCCCCCCGCCGTCCCCGAGAGGACATCGGCGTTGGCGGTACCTGCCACCAAATTCGTGGTCGATTCCGCTGGCGGCGTGGTCGTCCCGCCCCCCGTGGTGGTGCCGCCGGTCGTCCCCCCGCCGGTGCCCGGATTGGTGGTGTCGTCGTCGCCGCCGCACTCGACAGTGTCGGTGCCGTCGTCGTCATCGGTGCCGCCGCCGGTGGTATCGTCGTCCTCCTCCTCGTCCTCCTCCTCGTCCTCGTCGCCCTCATCCTCGCCGCCGCCGGCATTATCGTCGTCGTCACCGTCGTCGACTGGCGGAGTATCGGGACTCGGCTGTTCGCCATCGTCGTCCTCATCCTCGTCGACCGGTGGCTGGATCGTGCCGTTCTGGAAGACGTTGGCGGGTAGGTCGGTGAGGCCAGTGTTGCGGGCGACGATCTGCGAGAAGGTCCGGGCATTCTCGAAGATCGAGTCGTCGAAGATTTCCAGGTAGTAGAATCGGTCGCCATGCTGGAGACGATCCATCTGCTCCAGGAAGATATGGCCAAAGGTCGACCCGAGCTGGCCATGGGTCGGCTTCTCGGCCAGGCCGCCGCTCCACATGTCCATGGTGCCGAAGCCTTCCGGATAGGCTTGCTTCAGCTGAGCCATAACCGCATCGGACACACCGTTGCGAGCCTGGAAGTCGTCCCAGCCCGAATAGGGACGCAGGCTTTCGATGCCGGTCCGTTCGAAGAGCTGCGCTCGCACCTCGTTGAACGGAGCGATGCCCATGTCGCGGCCGCGGAAGATATTGAGCGCGGCCAGATCGAGGGGTCGACCGACGAGCTGGTTGCGTAGCGCGTTGACCATGTCCACGTCGATCGCCTGGTGCTGATCGGCGACCGCGCCGGCGAGGAAGCCCTCGATCCCCAGATCGGCGACGCGGTCCGGCCGGAGGAAGGCCTCGACCAGCGAAAGCTGGACGGTCACGCCATCGGCGTTCACGTAGCTCAGATTCTCGTTGAGCATCGAATGTCCGAAGCGGTACGCCGCCTGCGCGAACTCGATCGAGATCGAAGCATCTACGGTCGGGTCATAGCCCTGGAAGTTATGCTCGACGTCCGGTTCGTCGTCGCCCTCGACCAGGCCGCCGGCCATCGCCTCGGTGAACTCGGTGAACACCACCTGCTGATATTCGGCGATATTCATCATGCGTGCTGTCTGAAAATACTCTTCCTCGGTCCAGGCTCCACTGGTCTCTTCCCGGATCTTGTCGACCCAAAAATTGTGGTTCCGGGCCCAGATCGTATGGATCGAGGTCAGCATCACGTTCTCGTTCACGCGTCCGTCGCCAGCGACGAAGTAGTGACCGATCGCATCGAGATCGAGGCTCGGCTCGGTCGCGTCCGGAAGCGTGATGAAGGCTGGTATGAAGTCGATCAGGAGGGCCTGGCCAGTGCCGTCATAGTCCGACACGTCCGCAGCCGTCAGTTCCTGACCCTTGGTCATCACCCGGTAATTCTCCCGGATGTCGGTCAGGGTGGGCAGCAGATGGTAGCCAGATGCATCTGTCGCACCTGTGAGGAGATAGGCGGTCTGCTGCGGCTCCCCGCCGTCTCCCGGCACCCATTGCCGAAGAATGTCCGTAATGGCCTCGTGCGAGCCATAGGCCTGGTTCTGGTCGACGAAGGGCGAGACGTTGTTGACGTACTCGGCCGCGATCTCGTCTCCGTTGTTCGGTACACCGTCAGGATCCACGCCAGTGCCTTCGACGATGTTCGACCGCGGCGCGCTGATTGGGAAGCCTTGGCCGCCGATCTGGACGTTTCCCGGGTCGCCCTTCGCGACGAAATCGAGGCCATGGTCGAAATACTGGCCGAAAAAGGTAAGCAGGGCGGTGCCGCCGAACTGGTTCGGGATGCTCTCCTCGACGCCGTCGCCATTGTTGTCCTGGTTGGAGACGATGTTGGAGATTTCGCGAGGTGTCAGCGCCGTGCCGCGGACTCCCGAGACGCCGTCGGTGTAGCTGGCATCGGTCAGCCGGATGAAGTTCTGGCCGGCCGTTCCATAGTTCGGGTTCTCGATGTTGTTGCCGTAGCCGGAGGCATCGCGGACAAGGCCGTCGCGGACCATGGCCAGCAGATCTTCCAGATCCTCGTCATCGAGGTTGGCGACGGTCTCCTGCGAGGGCGTCTCGACCCGTGTGACGCCCTGACCCTCGATCAAATCCTGCGGGCGGATCGGTCCGATCACCTTGTCGCTGCCGCCGTTCGATCGGAAGACGAGCCGGTGCGCCGACCGCATGCCGGAGATGTCGACGGTATCGTCCCCGCCACCATCATTGACCGTGATCGTCGAAAAGTTGAGGCTGGTCGGATTGAAGTCGCCGCGAGTGGTCACCGTGTCGTTGCCCAGACCGGTGTCGATAATGATCTCCTCGATATTGTCGAGCTCCGTAACCACCTGACCGTTGCGGGTGATGACGATCTCGGTGTTGAGGTTCTGGATCGCGATGCCGTCGCTTTGCGCTGCCTGACGACTGTAGACGACGAAGGCCTCGCTGGCCTCGTTGCCTATGATGCGCACGGTGTCGGTGTTTTCCGCGCCGTTGATGAAATCCCGCCCGTCCGTTGCGCCCGACGCATTGGCGTTCCAGACGATGAGGTCATCGCCCGTGCCGCCATTGATCGTGTCGTTGCCCAAGCCACCGATGATGGTGTCGTTGCCGCCAGCCGCGTTGAACGCAGAGCCGTTCACGTCGCCGATCAGGATTTCGCCGCCGCCGCCGCCGTTGATGCTGTTTGCGGGGTTGGTGAACCCGATGCTGATGTTGTCGATGCTGACAAGATCATTGGCGTCGTCCATCGCAGACGCGGTGAAGCGGATAAACGCACCCGCGGTGAATGGGCCATTCAGGACCAGATTGGCGGCGTCCGCACCATTGTTCGTGCTGCCGATCGTTTGCACCGTCTGGAGACTGATGCCGTCCCTCGAAAATTGTACCAAGACCTGTTCGCCGGCTTCCAGGTTTTCAGTGACGTCATAGGAGATGGTCGCCGAGAGTGCGCCTGCGAGCCCGGCCAGGCCCCGCTGGATCACCGCACCGTTGCTGTTGGCGACATCGCTTCCGTTGTCGAATTCCAGACGATCAGTATCGGCGGTGATGCGGATCTGGCCGTTGTCCGACGTGCTGCTGTTGTCGTCTAGGGTCTCTACCCAGTCGTCCGTCCAGATGACGTCGTTACTGGTGTAGCTTGGATCGTTGTTGAAGTTCTCATTGTACGTCGTTGTGTTGACCACCGTGTCGAGGGTCACCGTGGCCGTGTCAGACCCACCGTTGGTCGTGTAGATGAACGAACCATCAGGCGCGGCGGAATCGGTAACCGTAATCGAACCTAGGTTCAGGGCGGCCGTCAGCCCGTTCGGGCTGGATACGGCCGTGATGTCCAATATCGTGTCCGGGTCGATGTCGTTGGCCAGCAGGATCGATTCCGGCACGACGATCGGGGTGCCCGGTGCGAGATTGGTGAGGATCGTGTCGTTGTTGGCGACCACCAGATCGTTAACCGCTGTGACGTTGACGGTCGTGCGCGCGACATTGCTATTGAAGAAGCCGTCATTGACGGTCACCTCTATGACGCGCGGCGTCAGATCAGGATTTTCGCTGTTGCTGCGGTAGCCGATTGACTGGATCGCGGCTTGGTAGGCGGCGATCGAAGCCGTTCCCGTCAAGGTGACGACGAAGGTCGATCCGACCGTTTGGGTGGTGGCCGTGATCGCGGCATTGGGGCCCGTCAGCGCCTCCGGAATCACGAAGGTGTCTCCTGGGAACGTGTTCGTCAGAACAATGCGCGCCGAGACGAGCGTCTGCCCGTCGTCGGCAATGCGCGGATCGGACGCGATTGGAATCGTGGCCGCGTTCTCGGTAAAGCTCGTCGTGACGTTGATCGACGGGGGTGTAGCCGGCTGTTGGAAGACGGCGCTGATCACCAGGTTGTCGATCGAGAAGGATTCCGCTGGCTGAAATATTCCGCCGCTCGGGTCGAGCGTGTTGTTGGCCCGGAAGCGGATCGCAGCTGCGGCACCGAAGGGCACGTCGGTCGGCAGCGTGAAGAGAAGGTCGTTGCCGCCGTTGTTGCCGTCGAACGTCTGCAGCGTCACAAAGTTGACGCCGTCTGCCGCAAACTCAAATATGATCTCTTCATTATCGCCCAAGCCAAGAGGCAGCGCGGTGACGCCCGTATCGTTGATGGAGAAGGTCACCGTCGCTGACGCGGCGCCCGCAAGACTCAAAGTGCGGGTTACGGAGGCGTCGTCGAGATTGCCTTGAGAGAACGTGAGCGTTCCACCTGCCGTGATCTGTACGCTGCCAGCGGTGGCACTACCCGCCCCATCGAAGGCTTCGGTCCAGGGGCCGTTGAAATCCTCCGTAGCGGTCGCATTGTTGTTATTGTAGGTGCGGGCGGTGAAATTGTCGCCCCAGGTGCGGGTGGTGGAGTCAAAGCCGTTCAGCTCGAGCGTCGGCTTGACGAGCGAGATCGCCCGGTCTGCGAACTGCAGCACCTCGATGTTGCGCAGCGTATCGACGCCGTCCGAGACAAGGTTGCGCTCGGTGAGCGGGTCGACAACCCCGACCGTGACGTTGACGTGGCTGACGGTGAAGCTGCCGTCATCATTCTCGACGATAGTGTAGTTGGCGGTGCCATCGGCTGCGAGGAAGGTGTCGTTGTAATATGCGGTATCGACGTCGGTGGCGCCAACGCCCGTCTCCAGTATTTCGCGGGTGATCTGCATCTGGGCGGGCGTGATGGTACGGGCGATCATCAGCTCGAAGAGCGACTTGCCGTGCCAGGCGGTCGGGATTGCCTGTCCTTCGCTGCTGGTCTGACCGGCGGCAAAGACGTGCCGCATGGAATCGACCGTCGCGATCTCCGGTCCGGTGCCGTCGGTGCTGGCGCGGATGCTGATGCGCACGTTCAGCCAGCGGTCGCCGTCCAGGATGTCGTCGCCGCCATTGCCGCGCATGTTGTCCGAGCCGCCGCCGCCGAGCAGGATGTTGCCGCTCTCGAAGAAGCCGGTCGTTCCCACCGAGACGATCTCGTCGAGGCCCGCGATGCGGTCGATACCGGCCTGGTCGAGGCCGTCGTTGAAGAAGATCGCTTCCGTGGTGGCCACCGTGTCGCCGGGTGCGATATCGCCGAGCACGCGATCGTCGCCGATCAGGGTGTCGTCGTTGTCCCAGCCCGACAGCGCTTCCGTCTTGTCGAAGCGGTTGCGGAGCGTGTCCGCCTCTTCCGTCGTGAAGATCGGGATGCGCATGTCGGCGTAGCCGTCGAGCGCCATACCCTTGAAGATCGCCCAGTCGAAGCCGAACATGCCCTCGTTGCGCATGACGCTCTCGCCCTGGACCATGATGTCGTCGCCGGATTCGGCGTCGAAATCGTGCTCTTCCGAGCCGGAGAACATGACGTCGTGGCCTTTGATCGCGCTGTTGAAGAACAGCTCGGAATTGTCGCCCGCCGTGGTGTCGAAGCCGCCGCCGCCCTCCATCCAGTCGCTGCCCTCGCCGCCGATCAGCAGGTCGACGCCGTCGCCGCCGAGGACGAAGTCGTCGCCCTCGCCAGCGAAGACTTCGGTGTCGTCTACGCCGACGAAGAACACGTCGTTGCCGGTGCCCCCCATCAGAATGTCGAGGCCGTTGGAGTTGGCGATGACGTCGTTTCCGGAATCGCCCTTCAGGAAGTCCCCGGTGTCGCCCGAGTCGGTGATGATGTCGTCGCCGGCGCCACCGTTGACGAGATCGACACCCGCCCCGGATTCGATCCGGTCGTCGCCGCCGTCGCCCCAGATGCCGTCATCGCCGAAGTCGGTGATGATGGTGTCGGCCTGGTTGGTCCCGCCCACGACGACGTGCTCGCCGCCGAAGGTGCGGAAGTAGTGGGTGTCCGATTCCGGCGTAGCCGGATTGTCGCGCACAACCTTGCCCATGCCGAGGGCTTCGAGCACCGGGTCGCTGCCGGTCGGGTCGACGCCCGAGGCGCTCGCATTGGTGGGATCGTAGTCGGCCTGGTTCGCCGCGTTGACCTCGAAGACGTAATCGTAGGTGGCGAAGGAATCGACGCCGATATGACGCGTGACAATGTCATCATCGGTGCCGCGGATGCCGTCGGGGCCAGGATTGGAGATGTCGGTGTTCGCCATGATCATCTTGGCGAACGAGTTCTGTTCCAGCTCCGTGAGGAAGTTCTGCCCCTGCGTGCGGGTCAGGTAGTAGAAGCGGTCGCCGTCCTGCAGGTTCTCCATCTGCGCTTCGAATACCGCGTTGAAGGTCGAGCCGAGGAAGCCGCCGAACGGCATCTTCTTCTCGGCCAAGCCGCCGATCCAGAGGTCGATGTTGTTGAGGCCGGTTTCGCGATCGTCGGCATTGCCGGCTACACCGTCGAGACCCGCGGGAGCCCATGCGCCGGTGCTGTTGAGGAACGCGGTGCGATCCCCGATCTGGGAGGGCGTGCCGTCCGCCCTCACCCCGAATACCAGTTCCATAGCCACGGCCCGCTTCTCCGCGACATTGAGTTCACGGGTCGCATCCGGATCCGCCGTCGTCGGTGCCGCTAGGCGCGCGGCTAGGGACGGGTGCGTCCCGTAAGCAGCAATGAAGTTCACTACCGATAGCGGGTTCTTGAGGTTGGTGGCGAGTTCCGCCCAGCTCTCGTAGGGCTTGAGGAAGCTCGAGCCGGTGGCCGCGTAGAGCTGCTCGCGCGCCTCATTCAGCGTCGGCATGTTGGTGTCGCGACCGCGGGCGATGTTGATGGCCCCAAGGTCGAGCGGAATGCCGAGCAGGTTGTTGCGCAGCGCACCCGTGAGGAATTCGTCGATCTCGTTGCCGCGCTCGGTGGTCATCCCGCGCACGACGGCACCGGCAGCCTCTTCAGCGGTAAGTGTGCCGTCGTTGTTGAAGACCACCGGGTTCAAGAACGAGGCGATGAGGCCCATGTCGTCCTGAGACGTGACGTTACCGCTCTCGTCGAGGAAAACGCGTGGCATGCTGTCGGTCAGCATGGAGTGGCCAAAGCGATACACGACGTTGGCGAACTCGGAGAAGATCGAAGGATCGATGTCCGTCACCGAGTTGAACACAAAGGGGTCGATCGCCGGCTGGATCTTGCGGCCGAACTCCTCGAACACGAGGTGCTGGTACTGCATCTCGGTCGCCATGCGGGCAGCCTGGAACAGGCGTTCGCCGTCCCAGTTCAGCGTGCCGAGATCGGCGGGGATCGCGGAGACGTCGGTAAGCAGCCACTCGTTGATGAAGCCGAGGTCGCCGCTCCCGAGGATGGTCGCCTTCTGCAGCTCGACCTGGCGGTTGTGCTCGGAGTGGAAGACGTGGTGGACGGTGGTGAGACCGATATTCTCGTTGCCGCGCCCGTCGCCGGTGATGAAGTGACGGTCGAGAAGCTCGTTGTCGTAGGCAACGCGGTTGCCTCGCGAGTCCGTGGCGATGGCGTTGCCGGTGTCGGTGTCGGCATCGGCGGCGATGGCGACCATTGAGGTTTGCGGGTCGTTGTCATGATCGTAGACGCCGGTCGGAACGGCGTTGTGGGCGATGTCGTCGAGGAAGGCGTTTTGCGTCCGAATGGCGCCTGCCGTCGTCGGGTTGACCGGCGAGCTCGGCGTGCCGGAGACCACGATGTCGTCGGCCGTGTTGGGGACGCCGTCGGCGCCGATACCCACGATCAGCTGGGCGTAGCCGGTGACGGGATCGCGAACGAACTCGCCGTAAGCGTCAGTGCGGAGTAGCGGCACCGCACCGATGTCGCGATCTTCAAGCCGGATTCCCAGCATCTCTAAGGCCTGCGCTTTCACGTCGGCCCATGTCGGCAAGCCATTCTTGGACCCGTCCTTAAGACCGTCCAGCAGGCGGCCTGTCGTTACGATATCGCCCTCTTCATTGCGCTCGTATTCGCGCAGGAAGACCTGGTGCGATGCGTTCGAAGTGTAGGTCTGGTTCTGG
This sequence comes from Methylobacterium sp., assembly GCF_019745455.1. Taxonomy (GTDB): domain Bacteria; phylum Pseudomonadota; class Alphaproteobacteria; order Rhizobiales; family Beijerinckiaceae; genus Methylobacterium. Next base: position 7,567 of record NZ_JAIETD010000169.1, on the reverse strand, counting down.
TCGACCCAGGAGGTCGTGACGTTCCTTTGCGACTGCTCGCCCTCCGCGTTGATGACGGGGGTCGAGCGCGTCAGAACCATGAAATTGGTGTGAGGGGTCGCGTGATTGTAGAGCGGATCATCCTGGCTCAGCGGAATGTAGATTGTACCGGCGCTGCCCTTGGAGATCAGGTCGAGGCCGTGATCGAAGAACTGGCCGAAGAACGTCATCCAGCTGTTGAATGGCGCCGATAGGCCTTCATCCGGTGCGACATTGGGGATCGACAGCGAGCCGGACGCGTCAACCTCGAGGCTGTAGTCTTCGAGAAATGTGTTGAGATTGGCTTGTGCGACTGCCTTTACCGCCAGGTCGGCCGGAGTCGTGCCCGGTTTCAGAAGAACAGCCAGATCTGCCGCCCAGGAAGCCGAAGCGGCCTGGATCTCGGCAAGCGTGGCATAGGCGTTCTCCGCGCCGGCAAAGGTCAACGCAGCGACGATCGCCGCGGGGTTGTTCAGGCTCATGTCCGAGACAAGATTGGAGATCAGGCGCGGATCGGCGTCGACGACCGTGCCCGGCCCGAGATTTGTCATCGTGCCGGGCGTATAGTTGGTGTTGCTAAGCACGGTGTTCGGACCGAAGGCGAGAGAGTCGCCGTCGGCCTCGTTAAGGTACGCCCCGCCATCGAGCAGGCGCGGCATGCCATGGCCAGCCGCGCCCCACATCTCGCGGCCTTCCACGAGGTTGTTGTAGGAGCCATCGACGGTACGGATGCCGTAGGGCGCCTGATCGTCGGGAACGGCGCGCGCAGCATTGGGATTAGTTGCACGATAGGTCGTGCTACCGTCAGGCCGCTCAACAAGCGTATAGGCAGGGTCAAGTTGACTGATAATGGGGTTGCCATCGGCGCCGATTACGATCTCCGTCAGGGGAATGCCGTTGGCATTCGCTTCGCCGATCTTGATCTGCTTGAGGACGAAGGCGAGATCCGCTTGGTTCAGCTTGAAGGCCATGACATTTCCCCCTGGGGATTGGGCCCGTTTGGCGCAGGCATGCTCATGCCGGCCCGCCGGGCTTGCGGCGGCGAATGGATGCTTTGGGTCGCGAAGAAGTCGGATGGATTATCGGTGTCGGCGCGGCCGGCCTGGAGGCGCGACGGGCCGCATCGCGGGCAGACGCCCCTGGGGCCGCCGTTTGGGATGAGCCATCATGAACTCCTCCGCGCGACGCAGGGGGCGAAGGCCTGCCCTGTCCGTCGTGAGGCGCTCCCTATTTCAGGACGACCGCCTCAGTGAGCGCAAAGGTTCCACTTTCCGGCGAAGATCGAAACCTTAAAAAACCCTCAACGCTGAAGGTAATTTCCTGATTTGAAGGTTTTTCCTTCAGCCTCTGAAATTTTTTTATAGCTGCAGCTACTCCGTTGAATTGCTGTGAGGGTGCGCATGGTCATCATCTGAAGCAGTCCGCATGTAGGGACTTATGATCCTCTTGGCATCTTGAGGGTGACGCGGTCGACCATTTCTATGGCTCGCAAGGGCTTAGCTCCCCGATGGGCCAGAGCGTGGTAACTACCCAAGTTCGTGTCGGCGGGACTTAGGCGCAAACGGTCTTGTGCATGATGCTGAACGGGCCGCAGCTTGTGGCGCGAGGTGTATCGACGACGGTGCGGAAGGACGGCTGCGTGCGCTCCCCTTCGACTCCCGACGCAACTTCCTCACATCGCGGACCGCGCTGTTGCGCAGGCCGGTTTCGAAGAGCTCGCGCCTCAGGCGGGCAGTCTATCGAGCAGGCGATTGCCGAAGAACGGAACAAAGCCAAGGCGGGTCAGGCGCGCTCGCGCCTTCAGGCGGCTCACCGTGTCGTCGATATACTCGATCGCGAGGATCGGCAGCCCGCGTGCCTGCGCTTTCTCGAGATAGGTCAGGCTCCATTGGATGTCGGCGTCGGAATTGGCAACGCCCTCGCCATGGAGATTGTAGAGGAGGCTTTCTTTGCTGACGGCGTCGATCGCCCCGCAATAGGCCTCGTTCGTGAGGAGCGGTTCGGCGTTCTGGGCGATCATCAGGAACCCCGGATGGCGCGCCTTCGCGGTCGATGACAGCGTCGTCACGAGATCGATCATGTCGCGCTGGGCCTGCACGCCGCGACCACGCCAATCTCCGTAGGCATCCACTCGGTCGAGGAAGACGCCATCGAAGCCGGCCGATAGGATCGCCTCGAAGGTGCCTTCTTCCCCAAGCAGAACATTGCGCCACTCCGTTTGCCAGTACCGCACCGCGAAGCTGCCGGGCCAGCGAGGGTTCTCCGGGCCGAGCCAGGACGGAGGCGCCTCGCGCCAGCCGGCCTTCCAATAGGCACGGTAGCTCTCCGCCTCACCTACGCTCAGATAGGCGAGGACGAGCCGCTTGCCGCCCCCTGGCTTGGCTCGAAGGGCCGAGATGCCTTGCGCGTCCAGACGCTCGCCCTCCACGATCGGATCGACCACGATCAGGTCCAGGTCCGAGGCGGCGATCGATCCCGGTTCGATGCGCTGATACTGGCAGCCCCAGCGTTCGACGGTGACGCCGGCGAGATTCGCCGACGTCCGACGTCCCAGCAGAGGGGCAGCTCCAAGACCCCCAACGATGCCGGCGACGCCGAGGAGCCCGGAGAGGATCAGCGGCCTGCGTGTCATGAGCGTTGCCATGTTCCTCACGTCCCGAAGTTCTTCACGTCCTGAATGTGACTGCCCCTACTTCTCCGCGACCTGATCGACGGCTTTTGCCTTCTCGGTCGGTCCGACCCTCACGCGAAGGACGTCCCCCGGCTCGAGGGAATCGAACTCGGCAGCGCGTACGGTTTCGGTGGCATCACCGGTGCGCCGGATCACGTCGTACACGACGGTCCCCGCCTCCCGGCCAGGCGCCGGGTTCGTGCGTGCCATGAGCGCGGCCGTTGCATTCAAGGCGACATAGGCGCGCTCGGTCTGCTGGATATCGGTCTCGACCTGCGTGAGGTCTCGCTCCAGGTTGAGGCGGCGCTCGAGATCGCCCTGCTCCAGTGCCTTCTTGGCGATTTCCTGTCGCTGCTCCGTCTGCAAGAGGAGGATCTCGATATCGCGGCGGCGCCCTTCCATGTCCACATAGTCCCGCCGCACGTCGGCAACGCGCTCGTTCTCGACGACCTGTCGGGCAAACAGCGCCTCCATCATCTTGAGGCGCTCGCCCCTCACCTTCACCTGCGCATCGAAGTTCGCCACCCGCTGGCGCAACAGGTCGATCTCGTCGTGAATGGCCGCGATCGCCCGTTCGCGGGCTCCGCGGGCGATCGCCAGGTTCTGCGCCCGCAGCTGCACCATACGCTGCTCGCTGGCCAGCAGGGCGGCCGCGGCGTCCGTTCCGATCAGATCGCGCAGGGCGGGCGACTTGACCGCAACCGTCCCATCGCGCTCCGCGATCAGGACCGCCTTGCGGGCCAGCAGCCCTTTGAGGCGATCTCGCGCACCGTCCCGCCGTTCCTGCTCCCGCGTGGTCTCAATGGCCTGCGCGGGAGCGCCGTTCTCCAAGTCCCCGCCGGCGAGCGCTACCGCCTGGATCACCATCATGCCCGGCGCGTACGGGAAGGAACCCGGGTTGCGTACGACGCCTACGACGTAGATCGGCGCACGATGGACCATCGAAACCGTGACGTTGCAGCGGCGCCGAAACAGCCGGTCGAAAGCCTCGCCGAGGTCGGCCTTGAAGGCCGATGCCGGCCGGCCGGCTGCATCGATGGCCCCGAAGAGCGGCAGCACCACCTGGCCACCGGGCTCAACGGCGTATTCGCCCGAGAGGTCGACCCGTGGATAGACCGTCTGGAGGAGGGGCGGCGCTGGCTCACGTGGCCCAGCCTTCTCTGGTTCGGAGGTGTCGGGCACCTCCATCATCTCGAAGAACGTCACCTTCAAACGGTCCCCGACCCTGAGCAAGGGCTCGACGCCTGCCACGGCCGGCGAGCCTCCCATGACCAGAAGAGCCAGGGTGCCGAGCATCCGGGCGCCACGCCGTCTCGCTTCCCACCACCTGTTGAGTGACATGTTCGCCTCCGTGCGCGGGTCAGGTCCGCGCGTTGCTCAGATCTGCTGCGCGCTCGTGGCACTGCCGACGAACACACGAAAATCGATCGATTTCAGGACCCTCATGAGGGCGAAGAGAGAGGCGAAGCCTGCCGTGATGGAGGCCACCATGTAGCCAGCGCCGAGGGTGCTCGGCTCGAGTTCGGAGAAGGCCAATGTCAGGCTGGCGAGGGCGGCCAGGAAGATGACCTGCAAAACGGCATAGATCCGAGTCGCATCGAAGAAGATCAGCAGCGCCGAGCACGACATGAACAGGTATTGGAACAGAGCCCCGACGGTGCCCATGCGCAGCACGCCGATTTGCCGGAACTGGAGGCCGACCGCTTCGACGATCGCCGGGGCTGTGAGCACCACGATGATGCACAGAGCCGTCTGCACCATCATGATGCCGGCGAGCGTCCGTGTCGTCTCGCGCTCCAGGATCTGCGCCTGCCGTCGGATCGTCTTCAGCGTGGCGTGGTTGTCGATCGACTGAAAGTAGGACCGGTAGCGATCGAAGAACGTCGTCTCCAGGCTCGTCACGAAGAGCGCGAGCGCGGGGACGACGGTCAGGCTCGCAATGAACATCGGGCCGTCGTAGAGAGGTGCGTGGATCAGGCCGGCGTCAACTCGCTCGCCATGGCTGCTCATCCAGACGATCCACTTGTCGATCCAGACGCTTAGACCACCCGCAAGTGCCCCGATCGCTAGCGAGGGGCTGCCGCGAAGCCTCTGCAGGAAAGCGGCACGCGCCGTCGAGAGCGTCCGGCAGGGTGCCGGGAAAGTCGCTGCGAAGCTCGCCGTAAGCCAGAGGAAGACCACCACGAACCCAGCAGCAAAGCCCCACATCATCGCGACGGGACCGGAGCCGCTGAGGGCTGCCGTCACCGCAAGTCCGACGGCGGCGAGGAGTCCGAGCGCGAAGGCGAGCGTCACCTGGAGGTACTCCCGGACGGCACCGCAGAACGCGAGGCCGACCCAGACCATGCTGACGATTTGGGACGCTGCGATTCCCGCAGCTGCGACGTCCGGAGTGGTGGCGACGAGGAAGAGGAAAACGAACGCCGAGAGTGCGAGCGTCGCCGCGGAGCTCCCGAGGAGCGTCAGGGCGAACAGAGCCCGAACATCGTCGTATTGCCGGCGGTAAAGGGCATCGGCGAGAACACGCGTGCCCACCATCGCGACGGGCGCGGTACCGACCAGCGAGAGCGAGAACACGTAGACCACGAGCACCCGAAAGGTCGCGAGTGCTTCCTCACCCATCACGGGACCGGCAGCTTCACCGATCACCAGGATCGCCATGACGGTGTAGAGCCAGGGACCGGCCGACACGATAGCCGCATGGGCGACGGCCGCGACTGGCCCCAGGATCTCGTCGCGTCCACCGAGACGACGTAGTTCGAACCCGATCCCCGCCATCTTTCAAGCCTCCGCCAAGGCGGCACCCGTGCGGGCCGTTTCGAGGAAGTGCGAATAGGTTTCCCGGTAGGTCGCGAGCACGTCCTCCGAGGCGTAGTAGCGGCGAACCCGGGCACGCAGCGCCTCGCCAGCGGAGCGCCGACGGCCATCGTCGAGGAGAAGTTCCTCGATGGCGCCCGCCGTCGCACGGGGATCCACGAGGGGCGTGACGGTGCCACCGGACCCGAGTCGCGGAACTTCGGAAGCTCGTCCCTCCAGGATCTCGCGGCAGGATCCGACATCGGTGGCGACGCACGGGATGCCCGCCGCGCCGGCTTCCAAAATGACGAGCGGTTGAGCTTCGCTCAGGCTCGTCAGGACGACGACGTGGATCTCAGCGAGATAGTCGACGATCTTGACCGAACCGGTGAACTGGACCGTCTCGGACATGTCTAGATCGCGGACCAGCGTGAGACATTCCTCGAAGTAGCCGGCATCTTCATCGGTCGGGCCGAGAATGAGCGCGCGCAGGTTCGGCACGTTGCGGCGCAGGATGGAGGCGGCCTCGATGAAGGATTTCACGTCCTTGATCGGCACGACCCGGCCGATAAGCGCGATCGTCGGCGTCGCCGTGCCCGGAGCGGCGGGGATGGTAGCGAATTTTGCAAGGTCGATGCCGTTGGCGATCACGGCAAGTCGCTCGGGCGGCGCACCCAGCGCTCGCTGAAGCCGTTGGTTGTCCTCGTAGAGCGTGATGATCTGGCTGCAGGCTTCGTAGCAGATCAGCGCATGGGCATCGAAGATCTGCATCCAGATGTCGCGCAGGTCGACGCGCTCGTCGTGAAGCCTAATGCCCTTGTCGACCGTGTCGCAGATCCATTCCGCCATCAGGATCTCGATGCGGCGCTCGTTGGTATAGATTCCATGCTCAGTGATCAGGGCTGGGCGCCCTGTCTCGATCGCGGCCCGCGCCGCGAGGAGACCGGCATAGCCGGTCGAGATCGTGTGATAGACCCGTGCCTGCGGAAGGGGCGCTTTGACGACCGCGAACAGGCCGCCGAAGAGAGCTCGCCAAGCCCAAAAGAAGTGCAGGAACGATGCATGCGGCATCAGTCGCTCGTACATCTGGCAGGTGACATTCCAGGAGAGCGGAGACGCCATCAGGTTCGTCAACGAGAGGCCGTGCTCCGGATCGTTGACGAGGCGTACGAGATCGCGAAACGTAGAGAAGCCTCCGCCCCTGACAAGATCGATCAGCTTCTCGGCCAGAACGCTCTCGACTACACAGGTGTCATCGGGTTTCCGCCAAATCGCCGAGCGGAAATCACTATGAAGATGGAGATCTTGGAAACCGATGACGTTGTCAGGCAGGCTATAGCGCGCCTCACGCGGCTCCAAGCCGGCGACGATCGCCACCACATTGAAGGTGAGGCCAGGATTGCCTCTGATCAGCCAATCGATCCAGGACGAGACGCCGCCCGGGACATAGGGATAACAGCCTTCCACGATCAGGCAGATATCGGCTTCGATCTGCTTCGGTCGGTGCTGAGGCCTAAGGCGCATGACGAGGGCCCCAAAGGTTCGATGTCGCGACCGGAAGGGCAGGCCGCGTTAGCACGTCGTGCAGCTCACGGATGCGGCGTAGATTCATCAGGCTCTGCGCGAGTGGTGCGGCGATGGCCTGGGCGTTGGCCGTCGCAGCCGCGTGCTCAGTCAACACATCCTCCCAATGCCGCAGGTCGGCGAGAAGGCAGCAAAGCATGCTTGCGGACACATCATGGTCCGGTTTGAGTTTAAGTGCGGTTCGGCAGAGGTCGACTGCAGCCTCCCGCGCCGTGAGAGCATTGGCCTCGTCCAGAAATCCGCCCTCAGCGATCCGGACCAGCTGCGTCGCCTCGGCTGCGAGCTCGTCCGGGGAGCAGGCAGCGGATCCGCGCTCGGCGAGCCGCTGGAAATCCAGGCGCGCCCGGGTTCGCAGCTTGACGGAGACCGCTGCCGCGTGAACGCGAATGCTCGGTTCCGCGCTTTGCAGGGCCTGCCCCAGCAGGTAGCGTCCGCGGACGAGGTGTAAATTCGAGGACCGCTTTGGCGGGGATTGGGGTGGCCATCGGGCCATGCGGC
>NZ_JAIETD010000092.1 GCF_019745455.1 Methylobacterium sp. | reverse complement strand
GCCAAGCCGGTCGCAGCCAAGCCGGTCGCAGCCAAGCCGGTCGCAGCCAAGCCGGTCGCAGCCAAGCCGGTCGCGAACAAGCCGCCGGCCGCCAAGGCCGCCGCCCGCCGGACGAGCGCGCAGGATTGAGCGGCGGGCGTGGGCGCGCTACGCGGGTTGGATGACCGAGCCGCAACGCCGCCCTGATCCGATCCCGCTGACGGTCCTCACCGGATTTCTCGGGGCCGGCAAGACCACGCTCCTGAACCGGATGCTGCGCGATCCCGCGCTCGCCGACACGGTCGTCATCGTCAACGAGTTCGGCGAAATCGGCCTCGATCACCTGCTGATCGAGACCATCGACGAGGACATGGTCCTGCTCGGCGCCGGCTGCCTATGCTGCACAGTGCGCGGCGACCTCATCGCCACCCTCGAGGACCTGCTGCGCAAGCGCGACAACGGCCGCATTCAGCCGTTTCGCCGGGTGATCATCGAGACCACCGGCCTCGCCGACCCGGCACCCATCCTCCACGCGCTGATCTACCACCCGTATCTGGTGATGCGGTACCGGCTGCAGGGCGTCGTCACGATGGTGGACGCGGTGAATGGCGACGCGACCCTCGACGCCCATCCCGAAGCCCTGCGTCAGGCAGCGGTCGCGGATAGAATCGTCCTCACCAAGCAGGATCTCGCTACCGATTCCGGCGCCGGACTGCGGCGACGCCTCGCGAGGCTCAACCCCGCCGCGTCGATTCACGAAGCGGATGTCGCGCCCTGCGAACTTCTTGGCGGATTGTTCGGTCTCGACGGCAAAGGCGAGGATGTCCGCGCCTGGCTGGCGGCCGAGGCGATCGAGGAGCACGGCCACCACCATCACGACGTCAACCGGCACGATGCTGCGATCCGCGCCTTCACGCTGACGAGCGCCGTTCCGGTGGCGAGAGCTTCGTTCGAGATGTTCCTCGACCTCGTTCGCGCCAACCACGGGCCGAAGCTCCTTCGTCTGAAGGGTCTGGTCGCCCTGGCAGACGACCCCGACCGGCCGGTGGTGGTCCACGGCGTCCAGCACGTGATCCACACGCCCGTCACCCTCGATGCCTGGCCCGACGCGGACCACAGTTCCCGCCTCGTCCTGATCGTGCGCGACCTCGATCCGTCCTTCGTCGAGGGCCTTTGGGATGCGTTCCTCGGCCGTCCGAGGCTCGATTTCCCCGATGCCACGGCCTTGACCGCGAACCCCCTCGCCATCCCCGGAGCCTGATCGCCTCGTTCCCATCCCGGGGCGCTCTCGCGCGGCATCGATCTTGGTGCGATGGCGCGAGGGGACGCGTGGCTTGCAAGCCAGCGTCCCAGATCGGCACAGGCCGCCTGGGATCAGGACGCAAGCATGAGACGACGGTTCACGGTCATCGAAGGCGGTGCGGCGGCATCCATGGCCCTCCGGGAAGCGTGGGAGGCGGCGCGTACCGACGAGCCGGCCACTTGGCGGATCGACCTCGTCCGTCCCTGCGACGTCACCGAGGATCGAGCGAACGCCTGGCGCAGTCTGCTGACGCGGCTGAGGAGCCATGATCCGGTTTTTGCAGACCCCGACTATCTGGTTCCCGCCGCCCAGCATCAGGCGCGCGGCGACGACCTGGTCTTTGCCTTTGCGGTCGCGGAGGGGCAGCATGAGCGGCTCGAGGGCGTCATCGGCCTGGCGACGTCCCGCGGTTTCTGGGGACGCACTCGAACGGGATTCTGGAAGCCGGCCGGCGTCACGCTGGCATCGGCCATCAATCCCGACCATTCCGGCGCAATCCGCGAGGCACTCGGCGCCAGCCTGAAGAGAACGGGACTGAACGTCCCCGGCGAATTCGAGAATCCTGCCGAGTTGCGGGCGGTCGTCTCAAGCGAGAGCGGTCCTGGCGAGATCGGGTCTCGACCGAGACCGTCGGCCTATGCCGTGCTCGCGCCCGAGCGTGACATCCCGCTCCGCAACCTGCTCGCCGTCAGGCCGGGTACCAAGATGCCCACGGAGCCGACGCGCGTAACGAGAGTCCTCGAACCCGACATGATCCGCGACGCGGTCGAGGAGTTCCTCAGCATCGACGCGCGGGTGTCGCGGTGCCCCATCGTCGCCGATCCATCCGAAGCCGCGCTCGTGAGGGTCGTCACGCGCCTGTTCGCGCGGCGGCGGCAAGCGACCGTGGAGATCGTCCGACGGGCAGACCGGATCGTCGGAGCCAGGCTCCGTCTGGGGCATGGGCCCAACGCGGTGCTGTGGAAGCAGGCCTACGAGCGAGAGACACAGGGTGTAGACGCGACACCGAGCGGACGCATCGCCGGCTGAGCGCTACTCGTCCTCGCCGAAGCGGTTTGCGAGAAGGGCGACGATCGCGTCCATGCAGGCTTTGGCATCGGTGCCCGCCGTCGTCACCGCGATGGTTGTGCCCTGGGCCGCGCCGAGGGTCAGAAGTCCCATGATGGAGCGGCCGCCGACGGTCTCGCCGGACCGGGTAACGGTCACCTGAGCATGGAAGCGCTCGACGGTCTGGACGAACTTGGCGGACGCCCGAGCATGGAGACCGCGCCGGTTGATCACCGGGATCACCTCGAGAAGCCCGCCCTCCGGCACAGGCGGCAAGTCGTCGTCCTCGGCCTCGAAGGTCTCGCTCATCTCAGAGGGCCGTTCCCTTTACCCTCGGCACCGTCCTGGCGCCGTTCCGGGTTCGGGATCGTGGTTAAGCCCTCAGGCCTTCGCGCGAAAGACTATTTTCCAGCAAGGACCCGTGACGCGACATTGATGTACTTGCGGCCGGCCTCCTGGGCGTGGAGCACGGCGTCCCCGAGGGATTCCTCGTCGCGCACGCTCGCGAGCTTGATCAGCATCGGCAGGTTGATCCCGGCAACCACCTCGACGAGGCCCCCGCTCATACACGACAGGGCGAGATTCGACGGCGTGCCGCCGAACATGTCGGTGAGCACGACCACACCGTTCCCGGTGTTGACGCGACCGACAGCCGACATGATGTCGAGCCGGCGTGTTTCCATGTCATCCTCAGGGCCGATCGTGATCGTCTCGATCTGCTTCTGAGGTCCCACGACATGCTCGAGAGCGGCTTTGAACTCCGTCGCGAGCAGCCCGTGGGTCACGAGCACCATTCCAATCATCGACGCATGTTCCAGCGCTCTCAGCGGCAGCTGCCATTTTGTGCAGCGCACTACCGTGCGCAAGCCGGTCGCGACGTTTTGCACGGCACAACGTCATGATCATGCCATGGTGGCCGATCGGACGCTACGGGTCGGTGGCATGCCACGGCGCAAGAATCGGAGGGTGCGTCCGCCCCGCAACGCACCCGGCTTGAGTGTGAAGGGCATCGAGGACGACTCGCAGGGCGAGCGCTTCACCCACCTGGCGAGGATCGAAGGAGAGTTGCGGCAGGTCGATTCCGAGGATTTGGACGATTCTGCAGGGTGCGTCGGGGAGTCTCGGCGCGCCAATGCCGAGATCTACCACGAGGCGGATCACGGCGGCGTCGAGACTCAAAGCGATCCTGCGGATGCCATGCCCTCGGATCTCGGCGAGGCCAGCGATCTCCGGGTGGGGGCGTGCGATGACGCGGCCGTTGCGGGCCTCGACCCTGATTCGGTCGTCCCCGACCCAGGCGGCATGGAGGCCGGCTGCCAGGGCTCGGTCAAGGAGGGCCAGGGCGAGGTTCGTCTTGCCGCTGCCCGGCTCGCCTCGGATCAGAACCCCACTCTCGCCGGCAACGAGGCAGGTGGCATGGACCGTCTCGCCGACGTGCATCTCCGTCAGCGGATCGCCGGCAGCCGCACGATGAAGCGGGCACCACGCACGGTCGGTTCGCCCTCCTCGTCCGCGGGGCCGGGGCGGTTCTCGGCCTGGATGGTGCCTCGATGAGCCTGAACGATCTGACGCGAGATCGAGAGACCGAGCCCTGAATTCTGGCCGAAACCCTGCTCGGGGCGATCGGTATAGAAGCGCTCGAAGATCCGCTCCAAGGCGTCCTGCGGGATGCCGGGGCCCTCGTCCTCCACGATCATCTCGACCTCGCCCCTGACACGCCGCAGCGCGACCCTGACCTTCGCGTCGGGTGGCGAGAAGGAGCGGGCGTTATCGAGGAGATTGTTGATGACTTGGCCGAGGCGACTGTCATGGCCGAAGATCATGAACGGCGCCTCGACCTCGTTCGGAGGGGTTTCGACATCGAACTGGATCAGGGCGTCCTTCGGCCGACGGCGCTCATTGGCCACCGAAACCACCGTGGTAAGCAGCTTGCGCAGGTCGACCCGGCGTGCTTCCGCCCGCGCCAGCTCCGCATCGAGTCGCGAGGCGTCCGAGATGTCGCTGATCAGGCGGTCGAGGCGCTTCACGTCGTGCTGAATGATCGCGAGGAGGCGCCCACGGGACTCGTCGGTCTTGGCGAGCGGCAGGGTCTCCACGGCGCTGCGCAGCGAGGTGAGCGGGTTCTTCAACTCGTGGCTCACATCAGCGGCAAAGCTCTCGATGGCGTCGATCCGGCGGTAGAGCGCCTGGGTCATGTCGCGCAAAGCGCCGGAGAGGTGCCCGATCTCGTCGGTGCGGCCCGTGAAGTCGGGGATCTCCTCGCGCGACTTGATGCCGAGTCGCACCTTCTCGGCAGCGTCAGCGAGGCGCCGCACCGGGCCGGCGATGGCGCCGGCGAGGAGGATCGAGAGGACCAGCATCACCACGGCGGCGATGAGGAAGACCTGAAGGAGGCCGAACCTCTCCGAGGCGATGACCCGGTCGATGTCGCCTCCTTGCGTGGAAAGCATGAGGGCGCCACGCACGGCGCCTCCACGCTGAATCGGAACTGCAACGGAAACGATGGTTTCCGAGGCCGGGTTGCGCCGTACGACGGTGCCGCGAGAGCCCGCCAGCGCGACCTGCACCTCCTTGAGAGACGTACCGTTGCTTGGGCCGGCCTCGTCGGGCTGCGCCGGCCGGTCCCCGAGGACGGAGCCGAAGATGCGGGTTTGGACGAAGTCGTAGGCCTGTTCGAGGACGTTGCGCTTGTGGCGGTGGACGCCCTCCGCCCTGGCATTGTCACCGCGCGCCGACAGGGTGCGGGTATCGAAGAGGAGCCCGCCATCCTGGTCGTAGACCCTCGCGCGATTGCCGGTCGGGGTCACGAGGCGGCGCAGGAGCGGCGCAACGCGCTCGGGGTTCAGCGAGAAGGTGAGGGGAGAGGGATTTTCCTCGCGCTGGGACCCTGGCTCCCCCGCCTGGAGCTGGAGGAGCTTGTCCGGATCGATCCGAATCGCATCCGTGTCGACCGAAGCCGAGGACGAGATGGCGCCCGCGATGATCTCGCCCTGGATCAGAAGGCTCTGGACCCGTGCCTGGATCAGCCCCTGCCGGAACTGGTTCAGGTAGAGGAAGCCGAACAGGAGGGCGAAGAGCCCGACGAGGTTCAGGACCACGATGCGCCGCGTCAGGCTCGACGAGGCGCGCTGGCCGAGGCCTTGCCATAGGGCCCGCGGCCAGGTCAGCAGGCCGCGAAGCCGCATTTTGTCGTCGAACGAGGCCACGGCGTTCCGGTTTCGGGAGCAGGAGAGCGGCTCAGCTTTCCTTGAAGCGGTAGCCGACGCCGTAGAGGGTTTCGATCATGTCGAAGTTGGTGTCCACCACCTTGAACTTCTTGCGCAGCCGCTTGATGTGGCTGTCGATGGTGCGATCGTCGACATAGACCTGATCGTCATAGGCCGCGTCCATCAGGGCGTTGCGGCTCTTCACGACGCCGGGGCGATGGGCGAGCGCCTGCAGGATCAGAAATTCCGTGACGGTGAGGGTCACGGGCTCCTGCTTCCACGTGCAGGTATGGCGCTCGGGGTCCATCATCAGGAGGCCGCGCTCCAGCGACCGAGCCGCAGCGTCGGCCTCGCGCTGCGCCGCGCCCGGCCCGTCCTTCGGTGCGAAGCGGCGCAGGACCGCCTTGACCCGCTCGACGAGGAGCCGCTGCGAGAACGGCTTATGGATGAAGTCGTCGGCGCCCATCTTGAGGCCGAATAACTCGTCGATCTCCTCGTCCTTGGAGGTCAGGAAGATCACCGGCAGGTCGGATTTCTGTCGCAGACGGCGCAGCAATTCCATCCCGTCCATGCGCGGCATCTTGATGTCGAAGATCGCGAGATCGGGGGGCGAGTGCTTCAGGCCGTCGAGGGCCGAGGCGCCGTCGGTATAGGTCTGGATTCGGTAGCCTTCGGTCTCCAAGGCGATCGAGACGGAGGTGAGGATGTTTCGGTCGTCGTCCACGAGGGCGATGGTCGGCATGGCGTTCCCTATTGCTCGGATGCGGCCCATGGGCATTTCCCGCCCACGCCTCCGCATCCGGCCCTCGTCGCGAGGGCCGGCAAAAACGCGGTCGCGACCATGCCCGAGCGGGGTCGCATTCGCGCGGAGAGTCACTCCCTGTAGCGGCTGCGATCGAAAAAAGCGAGCGCTTGCGGTAGCTTGACCATACCAGCGGGCATCACCGTCAAGAGGTCGCGGGCGACGGGCCTCGTGGCGAGCCTGCCGCCTGCGTTAGGCTGCAGCACCGACAACACGCCGCGAGGAGCCGAACCATGGCCGAAGATAGTCCCGCCGAAGAGGTCCCCGCCACCGAGCAGCGCCGCGGACCCGCCCAGCCGCTGCCGGCCTCGGAGGCACCCTTCAATGCGATCGGCCTGTCGCGACATCTCCTCAGGAGCATCCGCTCTGGGGCGCTCGCCACCCTCGACGCAGACGATGGAACGCCCTTCGCCTCCCTCGTCACCATCGCCACCGACGCCGACGGCACTCCGCTGATGCTGCTCTCGCGACTTTCCGGCCATACCCGCAACCTGCTCAAGGACGCGCGCGCCTCGCTCCTGTTCAGCGCCGGAGGTAAAGGCGATCCGCTGGCGCATCCGCGCTTGACGGTGACCGGGCTCGCTCCCCAGACGAAGGAACCGCGAGTTCGGGAGCGATTCCTCGCCCGCCACCCGAAGGCCAAGCTCTATGCCGACTTCCCCGATTTCGGCTTCTTCGCCCTGGAGCCGACGGCCGGACATCTGAATGGCGGCTTCGCCAAAGCCGCGACCCTGACGAAGTCGGAACTCCTCCTCGACCTAGCGGGCTGCGAGGCGCTCATCGCTGGGGAGGCCGGCGCCGTCGCCCACATGAATGCCGACCACGGCGACGCCCTCGCCATCTATGCGGGGGATGGAACCGCGAACTGGCGCCTGACCGGAATCGACCCCGAGGGCATGGATCTCCTCGCCGGCGACCGTACCGCCCGCATTCCCTATCCGAGCCCGGTCCGGGAGATGGGCGCCCTGCGCAAGGTCCTTGTCGAGATGGCGACTGCCGGAAGGGCGAAGGCATCGTCCGAGCCGGCCGCCTGAATCCGGCGTCGCTACGCATTCGAAACCACTGATCCCCTAAGATCGCGATCCCGGCAGTCGATGCTGCCGGGCCTTGTAGCGTAACGGGCGGTCTGAGTTCCATGAGTGCGGATGGTCTTCGCTCGCTCCTGAGAGCACTCTTCCCGTCGTTGCAGGCGGCTCTCAGGGGACCGCCACACACCTCGCCAGCGCAGGACGAGCCCTCCGCCGAGACCGCGCGCAAGCGCGTCTCTGAACTCCTGGCGGCGAACGCGACCGAAGGGGTTTCAGCGGAGAAGCTCGCGACGGCGGCCCCGGACAAGGCCGAGACGCCCTATCGCCTGATCACCGAGACGGTGAGCGACGTCATCGTCCTGCATGGGCCGGACCGGCAGGCGATCTACGTCTCTCCGTCGGTCAAAGGGATGCTGGGAATCGAGCCGGCGGAGTTCTGGCTGCACGACCGCGTCCATCGCGACGACCTCGCTGCCGTGCTGTCCCTCGATGCGCGAACTGGGACCGCAGGCCCCGGTACCGTACTCGCCTTCCGGCTGCGGCATGCAGATGGAAGATGGATCTGGGCCGAGGCGGTGACGAACCGCATCGCGCTTCCGGGCTCGGAGACCACTGTTCTCCTCTCCACCCTTCGCGATGTCACGGACCGGCATAACAAGACCGACGAATTGCGCATGGCGCGCGACGCTGCGGAACTCGCCCAGGCCAGGGCGGAGAGCACGACGCGGGCGAAATCGGAGTTCATCGGCCTGATGAGCCACGAGATCCGCACGCCGCTCACCGCGATCCGCGGGCTCGTCGAACTCCTCAACGATAGCGGATCGCTCGACCGCAAGCAGAGGCGTCACCTGAGCCTGATCGAGGCTTCCACTGAAACGCTCCTCGTGACGGTGGACGACATCCTCGACTACGCGAGATCCGAGACCGGGGACCTGCGCATCGAGGTCGGCCGTTTTGCCTTGCCGGCGACGATCGCTGCGGTGGTCGAACTCGTCCGGCCGGCTGCCAGCAGCAAGAACATCATCCTCGACGTCGGCGTCGCCCGCGACCTGCCGGAATACGTTCTCGGCGACGAGCGGCGCCTTCGCCAGATCCTGCTCAACCTCCTCAATGACGCCATCGGCGTCGCCGTCGGCGGCACGGTCAGCCTCTCCGTCCAGGGGGCGCGCCTCGGGCAGAAGGCGGGAACCCTGCGCATCTCGATTACGGCCGGCGTTCCCGAGGACCAGTCCCCGGCTTACCCGGTTCGGGCCGCATCGCTCGATGGCAGCGGCCTCGGATTGACCGTGGCGCAGCGCCTCGTCGGGCTGATGGGCGGACGCATCGACCGGACGACGCGGCCCGGCGAAGCCGCAGCCTACCGATTCTCGATCGTCCTGCAGGCGGCACGGGACGTCGCGGCAGCACAGGACCATCAGCCGGTCTCGACGCGGCCTGCGAGGGTGCTGGTCGCCGAGGACAACGTCGTCGACCAGGAGATCGTCCGGGCGATGCTGGAACGCTCCGGCTACGTCGTTGACCTCGTCGGCGACGGCGGGGCCGCGATGCAGGCGGTCCAGGCCCGCACCTACGACCTTGTCCTCATGGACGTGCAGATGCCGACCCTCGACGGCGTCACCGCCACGCGCCGCATCCGCGCACTCCAGCATCCCTCGCGGCGGGTGCCGATCATCGCCCTCACGGCCGACGTGATGCCACAGAAGATCCGCTCCTTCGCCGATGCGGGGATGAGCGCCTACCTCGCGAAGCCCTTTACCCGAAAGGCGCTGATCGACGCGGTGGCGACCCAGCTCTCCACCGTGGTCCTCCTCGACACGAACGAGGAACCGGCGCGCCCGGCCCGGCCCGCTGTCTTCGACCGGTCCTGCTACGACGCCTTGCGGATGGAGCTCGGCGTCGACGGAGCCCAGGGCACCTTGCGGGCCTTCATCGCCCTCGTCGAGCGCGGAAGCGAGGGTCCGATCGCCGTTGAGGACGCGCGATCGGTCTCCGCCTGCGCCGCCAGACTGGGCTTCCTCGACCTCGCCAATGCCTATGACCGCCTGATCGCGGTCATGGACGGGCCGGACGCGGAGCAGGCTTTGCGGCGATGCCGGATCGCCCGAGAGCTGGCCCAGCGGACCTTCGGCGAACTGAGTTCCCTCGAACGGCCCGAGGTCACCCGGTTCCAGGCCCTTCTCTGAGGCCGCGACGCCGCGCTCGCTTGGCGCTGACGGGCCACGCTGCTATCTGGCGCAGCACCTTATCAAGCCGACAGCCGTGCGCCGGGCCCGTGCCTCGAGCCGACGGGCCGCGCCGCGCCGGAGAGCCGATCCTCGATGACGACATCCCCCATCGACAACATCCGTAATTTCTCGATCGTCGCGCATATCGACCACGGCAAATCGACCCTTGCCGACCGGCTGATCCAGACCACAGGCACCGTGGCCCTTCGCGACATGAGCGAGCAGATGCTCGATTCGATGGATATCGAGAAGGAGCGCGGCATCACCATCAAGGCGCAGACCGTGCGCCTCGAATACAAGGCCGAGGACGGCAAGACCTACATCCTCAACCTGATGGACACGCCCGGCCACGTCGACTTCGCCTACGAGGTCTCGCGCTCGCTGGCCGCCTGCGAGGGCTCGCTGCTGGTGGTGGACGCCTCGCAGGGCGTCGAAGCCCAGACCCTCGCAAACGTCTACCAGGCCCTCGACGCCAACCACGAGATCGTCCCGGTCCTCAACAAGATCGACCTGCCGGCGGCGGAGCCCGAGCGCATCCGCGCACAGATCGAGGAGGTGATCGGCATCGACGCCTCGGAGGCCGTGGCGATATCGGCCAAGAGCGGGCTCAACATCGAGGCGGTGCTCGAAGCCATCGTCAAGCGCCTGCCGTCCCCGAAGGGCGACCGCGACGCGCCGCTGAAAGCCCTCCTCGTCGACAGCTGGTACGACGTCTATCTCGGCGTCGTCGTGCTCGTTCGCATCGTCGACGGCGTGCTCAAGAAAGGCATGAACATCCGTATGATGCGAGCCGACGCGGTCCACGGCGTCGACAAGATCGGCGTGTTCCGCCCGAAGATGGCCGATATCGGTGAGCTTGGCCCCGGCGAGGTCGGCTTCTTCACCGGCTCGATCAAGGAGGTCGCCGATACCCGCGTCGGCGATACCATCACGGAAGACAAGCGCCCCTGCGCCGAAATGCTGCCGGGCTTCAAGGACGTGCAGTCGGTGGTGTTCTGCGGGCTCTTCCCCGTCGATGCCGCCGAGTTCGAGACGCTGCGCAGTGCCATGAGCAAGCTACGGCTCAACGACGCCAGCTTCTCCTACGAGATGGAGACGAGCGCGGCTTTGGGCTTCGGCTTCCGCTGCGGCTTCCTCGGCCTCCTCCACCTCGAGATCATCCAGGAGCGGCTTGAGCGCGAGTTCAACCTCGACCTCATCTCGACGGCCCCCTCCGTGGTCTACCGCCTGCAGATGACCGACGGCACGGTGAAGGAGCTGCACAACCCGGCCGACATGCCCGACGTGATGAAGATTACGGCGATCGAGGAGCCGTGGATCCGCGCCACGATCCTGACGCCCGACGATCACCTCGGCGGCGTCCTGAAGCTCTGCCAGGACCGGCGCGGCTCGCAGGTCGACCTCAACTACGTCGGCAAGCGCGCCATGGTCGTCTACGACCTGCCCCTCAACGAGGTCGTGTTCGACTTCTACGACCGCCTGAAGTCGATCTCGAAGGGCTACGCCTCGTTCGACTACCACATCTCCGACTACCGCGAAGGCGACCTTGTGAAGATGTCGATCCTCGTCAATGCCGAGCCGGTCGACGCTCTCTCGATGCTGGTCCACCGCTCCCGCGCCGAGTTCCGCGGCCGGGCCATGTGCGAGAAGCTCAAGGACCTGATCCCGCGCCACCTGTTCCAGATCCCGGTCCAGGCGGCTCTCGGCGGCAAGATCATCGCCCGCGAGACCATCAAGGCCCTCTCCAAGGACGTGACCGCCAAGTGCTACGGCGGCGACATCTCCCGCAAGCGCAAGCTCCTCGACAAGCAGAAGGAGGGCAAGAAGAAGATGCGCCAGTTCGGACGGGTCGAGATCCCGCAGGAAGCGTTCATCGCCGCGCTGAAAATGGACGATTGAGGCAGGCTTCCGCCGGATCAGATCTGCGATCTCTCTCCCTCATCCTAAGGCGCTTTCGCGAAGCGGAAGCCTCGAAGGAGGTTTCCAGTCTGCACCGCGATCCCTGGAGCCGTCCTTCGAGGCCGCTGACGCGGCTCCTCAGGATGAGGCCGAGGGTGGGACGGGATGTGGTAAGCGGGCTCGTACTGATTGCTTCCTGATGACAAGTCTCGCCCCCTCGCGCGCGTCCTTTCCCGGACGGGTGGAGCGGAGGGCCAGCGGAACCCGATCCGGGACCCGGCACAAAACGTCGAGAAGCGTCAAAACTTGCGACCTTCATCACGAGCCGCGCTGACGCGGCCCTTCCTTCGCTCGGTCCCGGATCACCTTTAGACGCGGCGATTGCCCGACCTGCTTGGGGCGGCCACACTCAGCGCGTGCCAAGCAACCGATCCGCCCTCGCCGACCTCAGCTACTTCCTCGCCATCGCGAAGCACCGCAGCTTTCGCCGCGCCGGACTTAAGATCGGCGTCAGCGCCTCAGCCCTGAGCCACGCGCTGAAGGGACTTGAGGCGAGGCTGGGCGTCCGCCTTCTCAATCGGACCAACCGGAGCGTTACCCTCACTGCCGCCGGGGAAGCGTTGTTCACAGCGATCGAAGCGCCTTTTGAGGCCATCGGGTCGGCTACCGAGGCGCTGAACCGCTACCGGGGCGAGCCAATGGGGCGCATCAGGCTCAACGTCTTGCAACATGCGAGCGCCCTTCTCCTGGCACCGGTGCTTCCCGTCTTCATCGAGCGCTATCCCGAGATCGAGATCGACGTGCAGGTGTCCAACCACCTGCTCGACGTGGTGGAAGCGGGAGCCGATGCCGGCATCCGCTACGGCGGCACGGTGCCCGAAGACATGATCGCACAGAAACTATCGGCCGACATCCGGTGGGTGGTGGCCGGCTCGACCGACTACCTTGAGCGGCACGGCGTCCCCATACACCCGGCCGATCTGCTCACCCATCGCTGCCACCGCATCCGGCTCGGCAACGACCGCATCTACCGGTGGGACTTCGAACGCGACGACGAAGCGTTGGCGCTCGACGTGCCGGGCGCGATCACCATCGACGACACGCCGTTCGTCATCTCGCTGGCGGCTGCCGGCGCAGGTCTGGCCTACCTGCCCGAGCCGTATGTCACGCCGCTGGTTGCCCAGGGCGCGCTGCGCGTCGTGCTTGAGGAGTGGTCGTCAACTGGACCAGGCTTCCACATCTACTATCCCGGTCGCCGGCAACTCCCAACCGGCCTTCGCCTCTTGATCGAGTTGATCCGCGAGCTGCGACCGCTCGGGCTATAGGCGCCGCCCGAGCCTCCATGATGAGGTCCGCTCATCGTCGCGTTGACAAGCGGGCGGCTTACCACCCCCACGGCGATCCTCCACCTTCACCGGAACAAGACGGAAGCCGCTGGGCCTTCGACAGCTTCCGCCGCGATGTGGGAGGTCGCTTGCACCAGGAGACCAAGGCTACTTCTCCGTATCAAGGAGCAATATCATGCCAAGACCCGATCGTTTTACCGGGAAAGTCGCTTTCATCACGGGCGCGGCCGGAGGCATCGGCCGGGCGGCGGCCGTGGCCTTCGCGGCCGAGGGCGCGCGCGTAGCCATCCTGGACCGCACCGAGGACATGCTGAAGGACACGGAGGCAGCGGTGAAGAACCTCGGCGCTGAGGTGTTTGCACTTGGGTGCGATGTGTCCAAGCCGAAGCGGGTCGAGGCGGCCGTGGGCCAAGTGATTGAGCGCTTCGGGCGGCTCGACGTGGCATTCAACAACGCCGGCGTTGAGAACAAGGCCGCTCCTTTGCACGAGATCGAGCTTGAGGAATGGGACCGCATCCTCGACATCAACCTGCGCGGCACCTTCGTCTGCATGAAGCACGAATTGGCGCAGATGGTGCGCCAGGGCGGGGGCGTGGTGGTCAACACCTCCTCCGGCGCAGGCATCCGCGGCGTGGCGGGTGGCGCCTCCTATGCCGCCTCCAAGTTCGCGATCATCGGCATGACCAAGTCCGCCGCGCTCGACTACGCCACTCAAAACATCCGTGTGAACGCCATCCTGCCCGGCAACATCGAGACGGCGATGATGGACCGCTTCACCGGCGGCGACATCCAGAAGGCGATCGACCTCGAGCCGGTCGGGCGGCTCGGCAGGCCGGAGGAGATCGCAGAGGCGGTGCTTTGGATGGCCTCGGACCTCGGCGGCTTTGTCACCGGCTCGTCGATCGTCGTCGACGGCGGTTGGTCGCTCTGATGCCTCGGCCACGTGCAACGCACCGGCGCATCTCCGCCCTGCTCGGCGTCGCCCTGTCTTCGTTGATCGACGTCGGCCGGGCTGAATCTGTGCCCGAACAAGGCCACGCAGACTCGATAACCGCCGTGACCATGATCGAAATCATCGCCGGCGATCGGCGCTGGACGGCGCGGATCGACGCTACGCCGGCCGGGCGCGGCTTCCTCTCTCAACTGCCTCTTGAGCTGACACTCAACGATTTCGGTGGGAACGAGAAGATCGCCGACCTGCCGCGCCCGCTCACCCGAAGAGATGCGCCCAAGGCAGTGACGCCGCGCGCCGGCGATGTCGGCTTCTACGCGCCATGGGGCAATCTCGCGCTCTTCTACCGCGACGGGCATCACTCTCCCGGACTGATCCCACTAGGACGGATCGAGAGAGACGAGAGTGGGCTCGCTGGCAGTGGGTCGATGAAGGTGTCGATCAGGCTGGCGGCCGAGATCGCGTCCAAGTGAGGGCGATGTGCCTTCGTGCAGGCTGCGGAAGCGCCTTCCTTAAGCACCTTCCGAACGCGTTTGCGGGACGTTCGAAATTCGCCTTCCGACACGCATCCGCCAAAAGCAGAACAGCCAATTGCCAACCCATCCCGGTCATACAGGTCCGGTCTATCGGGTTGCCCAAAATCAGACACTCCCAGGGGCCGAGAAGGGTCGAAACCGGCCGCCTGAGCCATCTTGAATCTGAAACTCAGAAATCGCCTGTCGACGCCCCTGCTCGACAAGGCTCCGTCGGCGATGACGCATTCCGGGTTCGCCTTTGGCGCCCCGGAATGCCGGCGATGCGCTTGTCAATGACGGAGCCCCTCTGCGATCCCTGCCACCACCCGCATCAAGCCCCCGTCCTTCGCTCGCAGATGCTCCAGAACCGTAAAATGATCCGCCCGCGGCACAGGGATCAGAGCTCCCGCGCCGGGAAGCGCGCTGCGATAGGCGTGGAAGACTCGGCTGTTTTCGAACAGTTGCGGAAGTTCGGCGGTTCCGTGAGCGAGGACCAGCGGTTTCTCGATGTGCAGCAGGCGTAGGGGTGAGAGAGCGACGATCTCGGCGTCGGTCATGCGTAGCTTGTCGTCGACCGAGGTCTCGCGGAGCGGCCCCAGCTCGTAGATGCCGGAAATCGCGGCGCCCGGCCGGCTCTCACTCCGCCTGAGCCGGATTGCTCCCGCCTTCGCCCAACGAGGCCCTCTCGACGCCAGGCTCGGCGCTCGCCACGTCCTTCGGCTCCAGGAGCGGCTGGAGCTGAACCGCGAGCTGCTGGCCGAGATGCTTGGCGTAGGGGCCGCGGAAGTAGCGCTCGCCGGTGCCGCGGCCGTGGGCCCGGTCATGGGCGGCGACCATGGCGTCGACCTCGGGCCGACACAGGAAACCGGTCACGCTCGCGGCTTCGAACCAGCGCCCGGCGCGGGCAAGCGTGATGCTTCGCGGGTTCGCCGCCACCGTCTCGGCGAAGCAGGCCGTGGCGGCCTTCTCGAGGGGCAGCAGCAACATATGAGGGCTGCCGGGAATGCGCGGCCTAGCCTGAGCCGAAGGAACGATGGAGGCGACGACGAGGAGGCTGAGCAGCGCGGCTTTCATCGGGAGCGAACCTCGGGCAGCACCAATCCGGTGGCACTGCACTATTCACCACCGATTTCGTCGGGAACAGGGCCCAGTGCTACCGGCTCGTTGCTCCCTGAGCCCCTGTGACTCCGCCACAACAGCGGCTGTCAGCTCCGGCGTTCGGCGTTCCAGCGGCCGCTGCAGCGGATCGGCCCGTTGGTGGTCCAGGTCCCGTTGCCGGCGCCCTCGCGGTCGAGGCGCCCGACGACGCTGGCACTGTCGGATCCGCGCGAGATCGTCGCCCGAACGCTGCCATTGCCGGCGACCTTGCCGCTCACGTCGAAATCGTCGCCCGCATAGCTGGCCTGACCACGGTTGATCTTCACGCCATAGCGATAGGCGCGATCGCAAGGGCCATCCTCGGTGATGACCTCGATGCTCCAGTTGCCGTCGTAGCGGCTCGGAACCGCGACCTTCTTGGCCTCGGCCGGCAAGGTTGCGGTGATCGCGACGGTGGAAACCGCCAGTGCCAGGGTCGGAATGCGCATCGTGGCTCGTTTGATCCGTTGTGGCTGTTCAGGGGCCGAAAACCCGCTGGAGGGCGAACGGTTGCATTGCAGCGCGGTCAGGTCGCACGCGCGGCCGACAGCGCGCCGGCAAGCAGGGCGAGGAGATCGCCGCCCGCGTGAAGGTAGCCGGTGACGCCCGCCTCCTTGAGCGCTGGTCCGAGGTCGCCAGGCTTGCCGGCAAGGTAGATCTCACGGGCACCTCCCGTCCGCAGCGCCTCGGCGGCGGCGACGGCCTTCTCGGCATAGACCGCATCGGAGGAGCAGATGCAGGCGATCGGCGCGCCCGAGGCCATGAAGGCCTGTGCGAGCATGGCAGGATCGTCGAACCCGTCATTGGTCAGGCCCTCGATGCCGCCGGCAGCAAAAGCGTTGGCGGCGAAGGTCGAGCGCGCGTTGAACACAGCCACGGGGCCGAGATTGGCGAGGAACACGGCGGGGCGCTTACCGGTCTTCTCGAGGTGGGCATCGGAGGCATCGCGAAGAGCCTCGTAGGGCTCGGCGAGGCGCGAGGACGGCAGGGGCTCGGACGCGGGCGCAACGGCGGCGGGCGCCTGGGGCGGCACGTCGAGGACGGTGACGGGCTTCTCGTAAAGGTTCGGGAATTCGCTGGCGCCGGTAAGGGCCTCGCGCCGTGTCGCCACCGCCTTGGCGCGCGTCGCACGGGTCGAGGCGATCCGGGCCTGGAGCGCGCCTGATTCGAGGCTGGCGACGATGCCGCCCTCGCGCTCGATCTCCTGGAAACCGGCCCAGGCGGTCTCGGCCAACGACTCCGTCAGCGCCTCGAAACTGCCCGCGCCGGCCGCCGGGTCGGCGACCCTGGCGAGGTTCGACTCCTCGATCAGCACGATCTGGCTGTTGCGTGCCACTCGCCGAGCGAAACCATCGGAGAGGCCGAGCGCCAGGGTGTAGGGCAGAGCGGTCACCGCATCCGCCCCGCCGAGGCCGGCCGAGGCCGTGGCGAGGGTGGTGCGCAGGATGTTGGTGAAGGGCTCGCGCCGAGTCATCATTCGCCACGCCGTCTCGGCATGGAGGCGCAGGGGCGCCGGTTCGAGCCCGCACGCTGCCTCGACACGTCCCCAGAGCCGGCGCATGGCGCGGAACTTGGCGATGGTCATGAACTCGTCGGCATCGGCCACGAGGAGAACCGAGACGGCGTCGCGGGCACGGGCGAGGTCGTGGCCGCCCGCTTCCAGGACGCGAAGATAGGCGACGGCCGTCGCCAGCACCGCAGCGAGTTCCTGGCCCTCGCTGGCGCCGGCCTCGTGATAGGGGCGTCCGTCAGCGAGAAGGGCGCGCCCGGCAAAACCGGCGCCGTCGAACTCGGCGAGCAGTGAGGAAGCGTCGGCGAGTGCCGACGAGGCGGAAACGCCGGTGGCAGCCATGGTGCCGATCGGATCGATGCCGAGATCGAGGTCGAGGCCGGCCAGGGCCTCGTCGCGGCTCAGAGCGAGCGCCTTCACGAGGCGCGCTGCCTCGATCGCCCGCGGACCGGCATCGAGTCGCAGGCCGATGAGCGGCAGCATCACGCCGCCGAGCGCCGTCTCGAGGTCTGCGACGTTCTGCACGGTCAGGCCGTAGCCGCGGGCAGCGGGCGCGCCGGAGAAGACGAGGGTCAGCGAGTCGGCACCGCCTTCGAGATCCGCCATCGCCAGAGTATTGGCGGTCGCCGCATCCGGATGGTCGACCCGCTGCGAGACCCGCCAGGGTCCGGGCGCCCGCATCGGCTGCGCCACCGGCTCGGCCGCGTCGTAGAGCGGCTCGATTCGGATGCCGTCTGCCGTAAGCGAGACCAGCCGCTTCTCGAAATCCGCTCCCTTCAGGACGCCCTGAACCAGCTCGAGCCAGCGCTCGCGGGTCGCAGGCGGAAACAGGTCGGCGAAGGGGCGGTCTTCCATCGTCAGGGCCTCGCGAGCGCTACGGGCAGGCCGAGCGTGGCCGTCCGCATTCGCTAAAACCCCTCGCACGATGGAGCGCAAGGAGGCAATCGCCCTCGCCGCGCTGGGAGGTCAACCGAAGATAATCAGGCCCGCGAAACCGAGCGAGCCGACGATGATGCGCCACCAAGCGAACAGCTTGAAGCCGTGAGCCGAGACGTAGTCGAGCACCGTCCGCACCACGATCAGTGCTGATACGAAAGCGGTGATGAAGCCGATGACGATGAGGCCTGTGTCGTCGACGGACAGGTTCTTGTAGTTGTCGAAGAGGTCCTTGGCGAAGGCGCCCGCCATGGTCGGCATCGCGAGATAGAACGAGAATTCGGTGGCCGAACGCTTGTCGGCGCCCATCAGCATCGCCCCGACGATGGTGGCCCCCGAGCGCGAGACGCCGGGAATCATGGCGAGGCACTGAAACAGCCCGATCTTCAGGTCCATCAGCAGCGAGAAGTCGAACACGTCGCTCTTCTTCACTTCGAGATCGGTGTCGTCGACGACGAGGAGCACGAGGCCGCCGGCGACCAGCGTCGCGCAGACGATCCACGGATTGAACAGGTAGAACTTGATGTATTTCGACAGTAGCCCGCCGATGATCGCCGCCGGCAGGAAGGCGATCAGGATGCCGAAGACGAAGCGGCGAGCGCGCGGGTCGGTCGGCAGCGCGAGAGCGACGCCGAGGAGCCGCTGAAAATAGACCGTGAGGATGGCCAGGATCGCGCCGAGCTGGATCAGCACCTCGAAGGTGTTGTTGGGCGATTTAAAGCCGATGAAATGGCCGACGAGGAGCTGGTGGCCGGTGGAGGAGACCGGGATGAACTCGGTGGCGCCCTCGACGACACCGAGCACGACCGCCTTCGCGATGCTAACAGCATCCATCATCTGATCGCCTCGATTGTCGTGGGTGTTGGGGCTCTGCCGGCCAATGCCGCTCGGCGGCCTTCGCGGAATCGTTGGCCGATCACGGTTGACGGACGGTTACCGCATCACGGGCATCGTGTTAATGAGGCGGCAACGATCGAGCAATAAACCTCCTCCGCCGCCCATCCCCGAGGGGCTTCGACACGGCCCGCCCGACCGGCGCGCCGAAACCGGTTCGAAACGGCCTTGATGGCGACCCTGCACCATTCCCCCTTCTGCCCGCATTCGCGCTTCATCCGCCTCGTCCTGGCGGAGATGGGCATGGAGCCGACACTCGTCGAAGAACGGCCCTGGGAACGACGCGACGCCTTCCTGCTGCTCAACCCGGCCGGGACCACGCCGGTCCTCGTCGAGCAGACCGGACTCGTGGTGCCGGGTGCGGGACTCATCGCCGAGTATCTCGACGAGACCCGCGGCCTCGGCCTCAACGGCCGCAGGCTCCTGCCGGAGAGGCCGGCCGAGCGGGTAGAGGTGCGCCGGCTTCTCGACTGGTTCCTGATCAAGTTCGATGCCGAGGTGACCGGCTACCTGATGCTGGAGAAAATTTCCAAGCGCTTCATGACGAGCGCGGTCGGCGGCGGCCCGCCCGACATGCACGCAATCCGCGCGGCGCGGACCAACGTTCGCTATCACCTCACCTATATTGGCTACCTCATGGGCCGCCGCCGCTGGCTCTCGGGCGACCACCTGACCTATGCGGATCTCGCGGCGGCGGCCCATCTCTCCTGCGTGGATTATCTCGGCGACGTGCCATGGGAGGAAGACGAGACGGCCAAGGACTGGTACGCGCGGATGAAGTCGCGTCCGTCCTTCCGCACGCTCCTGGCGGACAGGGTGCCGGGGATGGCTCCTGCGGACCATTACGCGGATCTGGATTTCTGAGTACCGAGCGGAGCAAGCCTCCGAGGCGAATCTTCGCCGGCGGCGAACTACGCCGGGCCGTCGAAACCCGCGCGAGGCATCTCGGCTTCGACCTCGTGCGGGTTACCCGTCCGGATGCCGTCCCCAACCTGCCGGACGATCTAGCCGCATGGATCACCGCGGGTCACCAGGGCGAGATGGCGTGGATGGAGGATCGCGCAGACCAGCGAGCTAATCCCCGCGCGCTTTGGCCGGAGGTTCGGTCGATCATGATGCTCGGCATGAATTACGGGCCGGAGACCGACCCCCTCGATCTCCTCTCGCAAAGGGATCGCGGCGCCATCGCGGCCTATGCCCAAAGGCGCGACTACCACGAAGTGATCAAGGGCAAGCTGAAGGAGCTCGGCGGCTACCTGTCGGCCAAGGGCGACGTGAGGGTGAAGGTCTTCGTCGACACCGCTCCCGTCATGGAGAAGCCGCTTGCAGCGGCCGCCGGCCTCGGCTGGCAGGGCAAGCACACGGTGCTGATCTCGCGCAGCCACGGCAATTGGCTGCTGCTCGGCGCGATCTACACCTCGGCCGAGTTCGAGCCCGACGCGGCCGAGACGGACCATTGCGGCGGCTGCCGCCGCTGCCTCGACATCTGCCCGACCAACGCCTTTCCGGCGCCGTACCGCCTCGATGCGCGGCGCTGCATCTCCTACCTCACCATCGAACACGAGGGGCCGATCCCGGCGGAGTTCCGATCCGCGATGGGCAACCGCGTCTTCGGCTGTGACGATTGCCTCGCGATCTGCCCCTGGAACAAGTTCGCCAAAGCCGCGAGCGAGACCCGGCTCATGGCCAGGGATGATCTTGCGGCTCCACCGCTGGCGGAACTTGCCGGTCTCGACGACGCGGCGTTCCGGTCACGCTTCGCCGGCACTCCGGTGAAGCGGACCGGCCGCGATCGCTTCTTGAGGAACGTCCTCATCGCCATCGGCAATTCCGGTAATCCGGACTTGGCGGAGGCGGCGGTCGCGCATCTCTGCGACCCATCGGCCCTCGTCCGGGGGATGGCGATCTGGGCGGCGGGGCGGCTTCTGGACGGTCCACGCCTCGCGGCCCTCTGGGAAGATCATGAAGCGCGGGAAACCGATCCCGCCGTGCTGGCGGAATGGCGCGACGCGCGCGATATGGCGGCGATGCACGTCTCGGGGGAATCCACGCCGTCATGAACCTGTTCGTCTTCGGCCTCGGCTTCACCGCCCGTCATTTCGCGATCCGCGAGGCCCATCGTTTCGAAACCGTGCGCGCCACCGTCACCGACCAGGCACGGGCGGAGGCGGTCGAGAGCGAGACCGCGTTTCGGATGCGCAGCTTCGGGCCGGAGGCGGACGACCCGCGCATCGCTGTCGACCTCGCCGATACCGACGTGCTCCTCGTCTCGGCACCGCCCGACCGCGGCGGCGATACCGTGCTGCGCCGCTACCGCGACGCGATCGCCGCGAGCCGGATCACCTGGATCGGCTATCTCTCGACCATCGGCGTCTATGGCGACCATGGCGGCGCCTGGATCGACGAGGGAACCGAGCCGCGGCCGAAGAGCGGCCGGTCGCGCGGGCGCCTCGCCGTCGAGGAGGCGTGGCTTGAACTCGGCCGCGAGGGCGGCAAGGCGGTTCAGGTATTTCGCCTGTCGGGCATTTACGGGCCCGGCCGCAACCCGCTGGTGAAGCTGCGCGAAGGCAAGTCGCAGCGCATCATCAAGGCCGGCCAGGTCTTCAACCGCATCCACGTCGACGACATTGCGACCACCCTTTCGGCCTCGGTCGAGAGGCCGCGGCCGGGAGCAGTCTACAATGTCACAGACGACGAGCCGACGCCTCCGCAGGTCGTCATCGAGCACGCGGCCAGCCTCGCCGGCCTGCCGCTGCCGCCCGAGGTGGATTTCGAGACCGCCGACCTCAGCCCCATGGCCCGTAGCTTCTACGGCGAGAACAAGCGGGTCCGGAACCGTCTGATCCGTGAGGAACTCGGCGTCGAACTCGCCTATCCGACCTACCGGGAAGGGCTGGCCGCGCTCCTTCCCGATACGTCGGGCTGAGGGATCCGATCCGGCGTTCCGAGCAGGCGGAACAGCAGGGCGCGAAACAGGCGCGGCCGCTCGACGAGACGCGCTGCCGCGAACGAGACCACCTCCGTCACGGCGATCGCCACGACCAGTGTAACCGCCGTTCCCACCGGTCCCGGCACCCATCCGTAGAAGGCGCGCAGCGAGAAGAGGAGCGTCATCACCGGCACGTGGATGACGTAGAGCGTGTAGGAAAAGCTCGCCGCTCCGCGCCAAGCCGCGAAGAACCGCGTCGCCCTCCCGTCCTCCGTCGCGAGTTGCAGCAGGCAGAGGGCGAGGGGAAGGCCAAGGGCCGCCTGATAGGCGAGGAGGCCTCGGTGATCGCTGAGGGCATCGACGTAACCTGGGTCCCATACCGTCGCGAGCGGCAGGACGAGGAAGATCGCGGTAGTTGGCCAGACGAGGGAAGAAGCCGTCAAAGGCCGCAGGCGAGCCCCGAGCAAGGCGGCGCCAGCGCCGGCGCTGAAGAGCGCCAGCGATTGCAAGTAAAAGAACCGGTCGGCCGTGATTGTCACGAGGGCGACGACGAGGGCGACGGCGGCAAAACGCACCCAGCCGCGGCGCACGATGGCGAGGGCCGCGAAAGCGGCGACGCCATAG
>NZ_JAIETD010000080.1 GCF_019745455.1 Methylobacterium sp. | reverse complement strand
GCTAGGATCTCGCGCCCTGGGTCCAGATCGGCGAAGGCCCGTGCCATCACACGAGCACGTTCGCGAAACCGCTGCTCCGTGAGCACCCTCTCGACGGCCCAACGCAAGGCGTCCACGGTCGGGCGGTTCGTCGCAAGATTCAAGCCGACGCCCGACCACTCGATCCGGGCTCCGACCTCGGCCTTGTCCTCGGTCAAGCCGGCGGAGACAATCGGAACGCCAGCGGCGAGAGCTTGTGAGACGCTTCCGTAGCCCCCGTTGGTTACCAGGAGATCGATTTTGGGGAGAAGCACGTCGAAAGGCAGAAAGGTGGCGACCCGGCCATTAGCCGGTATTTCACAGTGTATCTCCTCTACGGATCTCCCGCCAGTTGTTGCAACGATGAGAAGATCGTCGCGCCCCTCAAGCGCCTGGAGCGTCGGCTCAAGTAGTTCGCTGAAATCAGCGTTTGCGAGCGTGCCTTGTGTCACTAGGATGATGCTCTTGCCGCTCTCCAGATCCGGCCACCATTCCGGTACCGCGACCGCCATCGGCGTGGTCGGCAGCAGCCCGACAAAACGCAGTCCTGGAGGAAACGTACCGAAATCGTACTCGAACTCGCGGACGCTCGGCTGCAGGAATGCGTCGGGCAGTATCGCGAGCGATTGGGTCAACGAGGCTGGCAAAGGTCGCGCGCCGAGCCGGGCCAGGCGGGCGTCGGTGAGGGCGCGAACCGGTCGGACGAATGAGGCATCGAGACCCACCTTCAATGCGGCGTAGCGAGCACGCTCGATGTCGTCCCGGGCCGGGAGCAGCCCCATGCCGACCGGCGCATCGTCGGGACGGTCGAGGAACAGAAAGCTGATGTTGAGTACGATGATCGGAGGCCGGCACGTCGTCGCATCGAGAAGAAGCGGCAAGATCCCAAGAAACAGGCTGCCTGCCACGATCACATCCGGAGCCTCCGTCCGGATCGTCTCGCGCAGAACCGCGGCTTGCGTCGCCATCGGTTCGATGAAGCGGTGCTCGAATTCGTGCGTCCACCGCACCGGTCCAGGCGGCAGGTGCGGCTCCAGATAGGTCGCCGCACCCCTGTCTTCGTAAGCTGTGAGGCGCAAACCCGAAGATTCGACCTTCTGCCGAAACGAAGGATCGGTCACCACCAAGACGGTGTCGCCGCGCCTGGCCAGCAGTCGTCCCACAGCCAACAGGGGGTTGACGTGGCCCGTAAGGGGGCTGGCTGCAATCAAAACTTTCATGCCGACATCCGGCGCAATCCTCGATCAGGGTTAGTCACATTTATTTCGCGTGTGTCGCTCGGTCCGTTACCAGCGGTTCCGCAAGTATCGGCTGGCGCCTTCGCAATCGGCGTTGCGAAGTTCGGCCAAGGTGATGCGAACTCGCTCCTGCGGGGGAACCAGGAAGCCGCACCGCGTCCGTCGCTGGTCGGACGGCACGTGAAACAAGCCTTGTTCCATCGCATGTCAGGCGATCACCTCGAATGTGGCGCCTCATGCACGTGCGGCCGCCGCGCACGTCGCAACGGTGCCGCTCGCCATAGGACTGCGACCGATCTGAAATTGTCGACACGGGATATGCGGCGCAGCACCTGTTTTGGACGATAACGCACGCCAGTCCGCTTCCATGCCTGCCTTCGATCCGCAAAATCGAGCGGGAAATCGCGAAGATGGTAGGCTCGATGTCGTCGTCGCATGGGCTGCCGGTTCTCCAGGCCAGCGCGCGCTCAATCTTCGCCCGTGACATCCTGTGCGGAGTCGAAGGTCGCGTTGGATCCGGGTTCGATGGCCTTGGCCGCGTCCGCGCATCGACCGCGGTATGCGCTCGGATCGACGCCGTAGGCCGCCTTGAAGGCATGCGAGAAGTAGCTTCGACTGGTGTAGCCCACACTTGCGGCGATGACCTTCACGGGCATGGGCGACGTCGTCAGCAACTGTGCCGCGAGGCGCAGGCGGACCCGGTGCAGGTACTCGATGGGCCCCTCGCCGAAGATGGCGGAGAACCGCTCGGCGAACGCGGACCGGCTCATCCCGCAGAGTGCAGCGAGACTATCGACCGTGTGGGAGGCGCCGGGTGCGTCGAGGACCGCCGCGACGGCGCGCATGAGCCGCGGATCCCGCAGCGCCGCGAAGATTGGCGAACTGGTACCCCGCTCCTTCAGGTGAACCCGCAGCAGAATGGCGAGGCACTGCCTCATCAGCGCGCTCGTCACCTCCTGCGTGCCGAGTCCGGGCTGGACCAACTCCTCGATCATGAAGGCGAAGGCGTGCCGCAGTCGGTCGTTGCCCGACAGGTCCTCGATCAATGCGCCCTGCAGGCGGTCGAAGAGGCCGAGCGCGCCGGCGTAACCGGCCGAGATCGCGCCGCAAGCCACGAGGATGTCGCGACTGCCGTCGCCGGCCGTCAGCGCGACGAGGCCGTCGGGAAGCACCCTGAGCGCATCTCGAGCTGTAACCGTGTGCATGGCCCCGGCGAAACCGAGGGAGTGAGGAACGCCGCGCGGCGGAATCACCATGCTGTTCGGCCCGAAGGCCACGGGCTCCTGGTCGCCGACGACGATAGTCCCGGTGCCTGACAAGACATAATGGACGAGCAGGGCGTCAGCGATGCCCTGCTTCCGCAATCGCCACCCCGATTGAATCTCGCAGAATGCGAAGGCATGAACCCTCACCGTCAAAGTCGATAGTAATTTGACTAATACATGATCTGACATGTGTGCCGACCGAATCAAAGCGCAACGGATTTAAACGATATCGTGCCGGAAGACGAAATGAATTAGGAGTTGTAGCATGATACAACAAACCACACCCGTGAAGCACGCACGCAGCATAAGCCACGCTGGGATGCTCGACGTCCTTCCACGCGATCACGGTTCATGTCCGTGTTGAGAGGCAACCCTGGAACTGCGCCGACGCAGTCCACAGCTGTGCCTCGCCGGCTGCATCCCTGGCCGGTACGGGTCATGCACTGGACGAACGCCGCGGCGATGGTGGTGCTGATCGGGTCCGGCTGGGGCATCTACGACGATTCCGTCATCATCCACGGCATCTATTTCCCCAAGTCGGCCCGGATCGGATCCTGGGCGGCCGAGAGCCTGCTCTGGCACTTCGCCGCCATGTGGGTGCTGGTCGCCAACGGCGCCGCCTATCTCGTCTACGGCGTCGCGACCGGGCGCCTGCGCGAGCGCCTCCTGCCGATCCGTCCGCGCGAAATCGTGCAGACCGTCCGCGACACGTTGCGGCTCAAGCTCGCGCACGAGGACCTCACGACCTACAACGCCGTCCAGAAGATCCTCTACATCGTCGCCATCCTGGCCGGCATCGGCCAGGTCGTCAGCGGCCTGGCCATCTGGAAGCCGGTCCAGTTCTCCGGGCTCGTCGCGCTGCTCGGCGGGTTCCAGGGCGCGCGCCTCGTCCACTTCGCCGGCATGGCGGTGCTGGTCGGCTTCCTCGTCGTTCACGTCGTGCTGTCCCTGCTCGTGCCGCGAACGCTGTGGGCGATGCTGACCGGCGGCCCCGTACGCCGCCCGGCCCTCCCTGCCACGGCGCGGGAGGCGACGCGATGAGGTCGCCGTTCCGCCCCCTCAAGGTGCCGGATCCCGGCATCCTCGACGACCACCGCGCTTTGGTCCGGAGGATCGAGCGTCGCGGCCTCCTGCGGGGCGGCCTGTCGCTCGGCGCGCTCACGATGTTGACCGGCTGCGACGTGACGGACACGAGCGCGGTCGGGCGGGCGCTCCGTGCCATGTCCGACTTCAACGACGGCGTCCAGGCCGCCCTTTTCGATCCCCGAAAGCTCGCGCCCGAGTATCCGGGGTCCCAGGTGCTGAAGCCGCCGCGCTTCAACGCCTACTACGACGTCGAGGACGTCAAGCCGATCGACGGCGACGCGTGGCGGCTGGAACTCGCCGGGTTGATCTCCGACAAGCGGCCCTGGACGCGCCGCCGGATCGCGGAGCTGCCCGAGCGCGAGATCATCATTCGCCACGTCTGCGTCGAGGGCTGGGACTACATCGGGCAGTGGTCGGGCGTACCGCTCCGGGCGTTCCTGGAGCGCGTCGGCGCCGACCTCACCGCCAAGTACGTCGCCTTCAAGACGGCGGACGACTACCCGAGCAGCATCGACATGGCGACCGCGCTGCACCCCCAGACACTGCTCGCGACCAGATACGCCCGCGAAGAATTGCCTGACCCGTATGGATACCCGCTGCGCCTGCGCATGGCGGTCAAGCTCGGCTACAAGAATCCGAAGTGGATCACGGTCATCGAAGTCACCAACACCTACCCCGGCGGATACTGGGAGAGCCGCGGCTTCGGCTGGTTCGCAGGCCTATGAGCGTCCGCGCGATCCGGTGCGCCGTCGGCACCTGCCTGCTCACGCTGGCGCTCTCCGCATCGGCGCAGGCGCAGACGCCGGGCCCCTCCCCGGCCCCCGACCACATGCCGAAGCCCGGCATGACCGCGCCCGAGATGGCGGGTCGCGCGGCGGACCGGTTTCCGCAGCCGGTGCGCGTCGGCGACCTCGCCGGCCGCCTCCTGCTCCGGCCGGAGGAGTCCCAGTCCGTCCTCGGCCGCGTCACGGGGCTCGTGCGCCGCGGCGACGGCGCGGGCGAGATGGCCGTGCGCCTCGACGGTGCGTTGGGGCTGGGCTGGCTAGGCCTGCGAGCGGTCGCCTGGAGCGGATTCGGGTCCCGGCTCGTGGCCGTGCCGGTGGAGGCGGTGGCGCTCCTGGGCGAGCACGTCGCCCTCATGGGCCTGACGCCCGAGCGCCTGCGCGCGCTGCCGACCTTCACGCCCGGTTCCGCCACCGAGATACCGCCGGACGAGACGATCCGCCTCGGGATCGTCCGCCCCTTCCATTGACCACGCGGGAGCCTTCTACATGGCACGAGGACCGACCTCCGGACCGGCCCCCACCTGCGCGATCGGGGTGATGGCGAAAGCGCCGCGAAGCGGGCGCTCCAAGACGCGGCTGTGCCCGCCGCTGACCCTCGACGACGCAGCGGCTCTGAGCGCCGCCTTCCTGCGCGACACGACCGCCAACATCCAAGAGGCGGCCCGCGCCGCGCCGATTGCCGCCTACGCGGCTTTCGCGCCGCCGGGCGCGGAGGCTCTGGTGATCCCCCATCTTGCGCGGGGAACCGACCTCGTCCTGGCGGATGGAAGCGTCACAACCGCGGCGCAGGTCGAGGGCTTCGGCCGTTGCCTGCTGCAGGCCGTCCAGGGCATGCTGGCGCACGGTCACGCGGCGGCCTGCGTGCTGAACTCCGACATCCCGACCCTGCCGACGCGGCTCCTGATCCAGGCGGCCCGGATCCTGCTCGAACCGGGCGAGCGGGGCGTGTTCGGCGCCTGCGACGACGGCGGCTACTACATCCTCGGCCTCAAGCAGGCCCATGCCCGCCTGTTCGCCGACATCGCCTGGAGCACCGACACCGTCGCCGAAGCGACCCGCGCCCGGGCGCGCGAGATCGGCCTCGATCTCGTCGAGCTGGAGCCCTGGTACGACGTCGACGACGCGGCCTCGCTCGCGCGGCTCGCCGCCGACAGGACCGGCTACGCGGCCCCGGCGACGCGCTCGGTCCTGGCGCGGCTCGCGCGCGCGTCGGAGTTGGTGCCGGCATGATCCGGCTTCTCGCCAGCCCCGCTCATCGGCTCGCGGCCCTCGGCCTCCTGCTTCTGGCCGTCACTGTCGGCGCGCTGGCGATCCAGGTGCCGGGCGCCGACACCGTCGGCGCGGCGCCCCAATCCAACGCCTTCATCGGCGTGGTCGCGGTCGGCCTCGCGGTCTACCTCCTCGCCGTGCGCCTCGTGTTGCGGGAGCGGCTGCCGCGCGCGGCCCTATGGACGATCCTCGGCATCGCCGTGCTGCTGCGGGCCGCTTTGCTGCCGGCGCTGCCGTTCCTGTCGACCGACATCTACCGCTACGTCTGGGACGGGCAGGTCCAGGCCGCCGGAATCAACCCCTACCGCTACATCCCGGCCGACCCCGCCCTCGAGCGGCTGCGCGACCCGGCGGTCTACCCGCTGATCAACCGCAAGGACTACGCTCGTACGATTTACCCGCCCGCGGCGCAGCTGGTCTTCGCCGCCGTCGGGCAGGTATCGCACAGCGTCACCGGGATGAAGCTGGCGATGTTGGGTTTCGAGGCCCTGGGCATGCTGGCCATGCTCGCGGTTCTGCGCGGCGCCGGCTTGCCTTCGGCCCGCATCCTGATCTACGCCTGGAATCCGCTGGCCCTGTGGTCCTTCGCGCGCGACGGGCACGTCGATGCCGTGGCGATCGGCCTCCTCGGCATCGCGTTGCTGGCCCGCACCCGTCGTCGGTACGGGCTCGCGGGCGCGCTCCTGGGCGCGGCGACGCTGGTGAAGGTTCTGCCTGTCGCGGTCGCGCCCGCCTTCGTCCGTGGAGGCCGGCTGTGGCGGCCTATGCTCGCCGGGGTGGCCGTGATCGCCGTCCTGTACCTGCCCTACCTCGCTGCCGGCCCGAACGTGTTCGGTTTCGCCGGCGGCTACGGGGCCGAGGAGGGCTACGACACCGGCGTGGGCTACTGGCTGCTCGCCGGTCTCGGGCATCTCGGGCTCAGCCCCCCGAGCCTGCTGCGGACCTACCTGGTCTGCGCCGGACTGACGCTCGCCGCCCTCGCGCTCCGGATCGCCTTCGGCCCGAACCGGCAGACCGCGCCCGACGCGGTCGCGCTGTGCCGCGATGCCGGGCTCCTCGCAGCCCTCACCACCTGCGCGGCGAGCCCACACTACGCTTGGTACTATCCCTGGCTGGCGCTGCCCGCGGTGGTCGCGCCGGCCCCGGCCCTGATCTGGCTCGGCTCGGCGCCGATCCTGTTCCTGATCGACCCGTTCGACGACCGCTTCCTGTGGCCGTCGCTGGTCTTCGTCCCGGCCCTCTTCCTAGCCGCCCGCTCCCTGCGGCAGGCCTGCACCGCACCCCTCTCCGCTCTCCCGGAAGGAACCGCACCATGACGGCCTCAGCCGCAGTGAAGGACCCGCGCCGCTACTTCGAGGCGGTCGGCCCCGACCGCGCCTCCGAGGCCTTGGCGCCGCCGGTCTGCCTCTATCTGGAGGTCACGAACCGCTGCAACCTGCTGTGCGAGACCTGCCCGCGCACCTTCGAGACCCTGGAGCCCCCGGCCGACATGAGCTGGGCGCTGTTCAGCCGGATCGTCGACCAGGTTCCGGACGTCGCCCGGGTCGTGCTCCACGGGGTCGGCGAGCCGATGCTGGTGAAGGACCTGCCGCGGATGGTCCGCTACCTCAAGGACCGCGGCACCTACGTCCTGTTCAACACCAACGGCACC
The DNA here is from genome assembly GCF_019745455.1 of Methylobacterium sp. GTDB lineage: Bacteria > Pseudomonadota > Alphaproteobacteria > Rhizobiales > Beijerinckiaceae > Methylobacterium. The sequence goes on along the minus strand of NZ_JAIETD010000080.1, from coordinate 16,551 downwards.
CTGATGCAGCCGAGGCGCTTTCAGGAGCTGATCGATACCGGGCTCGACGAGCTGCGCGTCTCCCTCGATGCCGCCGACCGGGCCTCGTACCGCCGGGTGCGGGGCAAGGACTTCTTCGACCGCATCGTGCGCGACGTCGGCAAGTTCGTCGCGTTCCAGAAGGCGACCGGCGCCGCGACCCCCCGGGTCTCGCTCTGGCTCACGGGCCTCAAGGAGACCGTGGACCAGCTCCCGACCTTCGTGCGGCTCGCCGCCGAGATGGGCGTGACCGAGGTGCACCTGCAGCGCCTCGTCTTCGACGAGGCCGGGTACGGTATGGCCCGCGCCGACCTGTCGCTGTTCGAGAGCACCCAGGCGGCGGAGGCCGCCGCCATCGCCGAGGCCGAGGCCATCGGCCGTTCGCTAGGGGTGACGCTCGACGCCTCGGGCGCGACCGAGCCCGGAATCAGCCTGAAGCGTCAGGAGGACCGCGCCTGGGCCACCTGTCGGCGACCCTGGTCCCTGATGTACGTCACCGCCCACGGTCGGGCGCTGCCCTGCTGCATCGCGCCGTTCTCGGTGCGCGGCTATTCCAACTACACGCTGGGCGACGCCACGCAGGCCACGCTCCGGGAGATCTGGAACGGCGCGGCCTATCGCGACTTCCGGACGTCGCTCCTCTCCGACGTGCCGCCCGCCCCGTGCCGGAACTGCGGCCTGCGCTGGAGTCTCTGAGCGATGCATCCGGTCAGCATCGTCATCCCGACCCTGAACGAGGCCGAAGCGATCGGCGCGGTGATCCGCGAGATCCCGCCGGCCTACGCGGCGGACGTCGTCGTCGCCGACAGCGGCTCGACCGACGGGACGCAGGACGTCGCCCGGGCCGCGGGCGCCCGGGTGATCGAGGCCGGACGCGGCTACGGCCGGGCCTGCGCGCTCGGGGCGGCCGCGGCCGATCCGGCCTCGCGCGTGATCGTCTATCTCGACGGCGACGGCGCGGATCGCGGCGACCTGATCGACCGGATCGCCGGGCCGGTGCTCGCCGGCCGCCACGACCTCGTCCTCGCCTCGCGCACGCTGGGCAGCCGCGAGCCCGGATCGATGCTCTGGCACCAAGTGCTCGCCGGCCGGCTCGCCGGCCTCGGCATCGGCCTACGCTACGGCGTCCGATACACCGACATGTGCGCCTACCGCGCCATCGACCGCGCCGTGCTGCGGGCCCTCGCCCTGCGCGAGCCGACCTACGGCTGGAACATCGAGATGCAGATGCAGGCCGCGCGAGCCGGCCTGCGCATCCGCGAGGTGCCTATGCCCTACCGGCGCCGGTTGGGCGGATCCTCGAAGGTCGCGGGTTCGCTCGGTGGGACGATGCGGGCCGCCGCTCGGATCGGCGCGACCTACCTGCGCGTCGCCGCCGGCTCGGAGCGGCGCGCGTGAGGCCGGCGATGGCGCTCAAGGACGACGCTGCACCGGGCCTTTGGGCCGGCGCCCGGACGGAGGCGCCCGGCCCCGATACGGACCACGGGATCGCGCCCGCAGGGTCGTTCGCGCTGGCGGCGTACCTGGATCGCTGGTCGGCCTGCGCGCATCACGACCTCGCCGCCTCGGACTCGGAGCCGCTGTCGCTCGCCGCCTTGCTGCGCCTTGCCGGCCCGGAGGATCGTCGGCGCTGGCGGAGGGCCGACCTCGGCTACGCCGACCCGCGCGGCGCCTCCTGGCTGCGCGCCACGATCGCCGGCTGCTACCGCCGGCTCGCTGCCGACGACGTGCTGGTCAGCGCAGGGGCGCAGGAAGCAGTGGCCTGCGTGCTGAGTGCGCTGCTCGGTCCGGCCGATCACGCGGTGGTGGTGGTGCCGATCTACCAACCCTCGGAGCTCGTCGTGTCGCGGCTGTGCGCGGCCGATGGCGTCGCCCTCCGACCGGAACCGGCCTGGACCCTCGATCTCGACGGGCTGGTCGCCGCCATCCGGCCGAACACGCGGCTGGTGCTGATGAATTTTCCCAACAGCCCGACCGGCGCGTCGCTGGATCGAACGACTCTGGAGAGGCTGGTCGACCTCTGTCGCCGACACGGGCTCTGGCTCGTCAACGACGAGGTCTATCGCCAGACGGACCTCGACCCGGGCCGAGCCGTCCCACCCGTCGTCGACGTGTACGAGCGCGGGATCTCCATCAACGGGTTGTCGAAGGGCTTCGGGCTTCCGGGCCTGCGCGTCGGCTGGGCCGCCTGTCGCGACCGCGGGGCGCTCGACCGCGTCCTCGCGGTCAAGAGCCTGCTGTCGAGCTGCCTCGCCGGACCGAGCGAGATCCTGGCGCAGGTCGCGCTGCGGGCCGAGCAGCGCCTGACCGGCCGCGCCCGCGCGATCGGGCGGCGCAACCACCACCGTCTGCGTGCTCTGCTCGATCGCTACCCGAACCTGTTCGATCCGGAAGAACCGACGAATCTCGCCTTCGCCTGCCCCCGCTTCCGTGGGCGAGAGGGTGCGACCGAGTTCTCGAAGGCTCTCGCGTCCGAGGACGGCGTCCTCGTGCTGCCCTCCGCGTTGTGGCACTCGGCGCTGGCGCCGGTCCCCACGGACCGCCTGCGCCTCGGCCTCGGTCGCGTCGGCAGCGGCGCGGCGCTCGGGATCCTCGGGGATCATCTGCAGCGGCGCGCCGGCCGATGAGTGCCGAGATCGGACGCGACCGGAGCATCGAGCACCCCGGTTCCGTTCCTCCGGGCGCGGCCCCAGCCGCTTCCCCGAGGCTCACCGGGCTCGGCGGCCTATCCGCACCACCCACGGAGGCCGAACGCCTCGGCGCCTGCGACGTGGCGCCCGTCCCTGCCGCCCGGGCTTCGGGGCGCACGGAGATTCCGTTTCTTGCCCCCCTCGACGGAGACGCCGACGTCGCGATCCGGGCGCGGATGACCTCCGTCGCCGTCGCCGGAGGGCGGACGCTGTTCGAGGAGGGGGACGAGGCCGACGCCCTCTACACGCTCGTGAGCGGCGCGGTCGGCCTCTCGATCCGCGACCCGCGCGACGGCAGCGTGCGCCGCCTCATCCGACTCGCCCCTCCGGATACCGTGGGCGAACTCGCCCTGCTCACCGGCGAGCCGCGCTCGGTCACGGCAACGGCCCTGCGCGATACGCACCTCCTGCGGCTCTCCCGCGCGTCGTTCGAGGATCTGATCGCCGCCCATCCCGGGACGCTGCTCTATTTCGCCCGGATCCTGGCCGCGCGGCTGCGCACCGCCCATACGGGCGTGACCCTGAGCCATGCGCCGCGGAGCTTCGCCGTCCTGGCGGTGACCGAGGGCCTCAAGGCGACGGCCTTCGGCGAGCGGCTGGCGCAGGCCCTCGATGCCGCGCTGCCGGGGCGGACCGGCTGCCTCTCCGAATGGCCCCCCGAGGCCGACGAGGCGTGGTTCCACCGCTACGAGCAAACGCACGACCGCACGGTCTTCGTCGCCCACCAGATCGACTGCCCCTGGTGCCGGCTCTGCCTGCGCCACGCCGACCACGTCCTGTTGCTGGCCGAGCCAGGCGCGCCGCCACGGCCCGGCGCCGCGGACTATCTCGCTTCGATCCGCTCCGACTGGATCCGCATGGACCTCGCCGTGGCGCAGCCCGCCGAGGCGCGCCTGCCGCGCCCTCTGCATCCCGACGTCGCCGCGCTGCCCTTCTCCCTGCGGCTCCAGGTTCGCGAGAACCACGGTGGCGACTTCGCCCGGCTTGCCCGGATCGCGTCCGGCCATGCCCGCGCCCTCGTCCTCGGCGGCGGCGGCGCCCGCGGCCTCGCCCATCTCGGCGTTCTGCGGGCGCTCGGCGAGGCCGGGCTCGACATCGATCTCGTCGGCGGCACCAGCATGGGCTCGATCCTGGCCGCCAGCGTCGCCCTTGACTGGAGCCTCGACGCGATCGAGACCCACACGGTGGCTTCCTTCGTCGGACGCAACCCCCTCGACGACTACACCCTGCCGTTCCACGCCCTGACGCGCGGGGCCAAGGTGGATGCGGGGTTGGCCGAGCGGTTCGGCGATGCCCGCGTCGAGGATCTCTGGCGCCCGTTCTTCTGCGTGTCCTCGAACCTCACGACCGGCACCGCAATGGTCCACTGGGCGGGCCCCCTCGACCGGGCGATCCGCGCCAGCATCGCCATTCCCGGCCTGCTGCCCCCGGTGGCGAGTGCGGACGGCATCCTCGTGGACGGCGGCATGATGAACAACCTGCCTGCCGACGTGATGGCCGATCTCGACCGCGGGCCGGTTCTCGCCGTGGATGTCGGCAGCGACGCCGCCTTCCAGGTCATGCCGCGGCAGGGCCGGAGCGCGCAGGCGTTCCGGCGCCTCCTCGGCATCTCGGACCAGCTCCCCGGCATCGCGCACCTGCTCCTGCGCTCCGCGATGGTGTCGAGCGACGCCCAGACCATGGCGGCCGTCACCCGGGCTGCGGTCCTGCTCAAGCCCTCCTTGGCCGGGGTCGATCTGCGGGCGTGGTCGAGCTTCGAGACGACGGCCGAACTCGGCTATCGCTGCGCCCGGGAAGCGCTGGAGTCGGGCCGCCTGGGAGCCTGGACATGAGCCGCTCCGATGTTCGGGCAGGCGCAGATCCCGACCGACCGGTCATCCGCACATCTCTTCGGAGCCCCTGAATGCGTGTCGTGGTCGATCTCAACCGCTGCCAGAGCTACGCGCAGTGCTGCTACGCCGCCCCTGAGCATTTCGAGGTGCGCGGTCACGAGATCCTGTTCTACGATCCGGCGCCGCCCGAGGCGAAGAGGTCGCAGGTCGAGCGGGCGCAGCAGGCCTGCCCCGTCCGGGCCATCGCGATCGAGCCCGCCGGACTCGCCGAGGGTGACGAGCCGTGACGGACGGGCAGCGACCGGGCATCGTCGTGGTAGGCGCCTCCCTCGCCGGCCTGCGGGGCGCGGAGGCGTTGCGGGACGGCGGCTATGACGGCCCTCTGACCCTGGTCGGGGACGAGCCGCACCGGCCCTACGACCGGCCGCCTCTGTCCAAGCACGTCCTGGCGGGCGAGCTTCACCCCGACGCGACCGCACTTCCGCAACTCACCCGTCTGCGCGCGCAGTGGCGGCTCGGCCTGCCGGCCGTCGCCCTGGACCGGGACCGCCGGGTGGTGCGCCTCGCCGACGGCGCGACGCTTCCCTACGAGACGCTCCTGATCGCCACCGGCGCCAGGGCGCGGCCATGGCCCGGAGAAGGCGCCGATCTCGCCGGGATCTTCACGATCCGGACCCTGGAGGATGCCCGCTCCCTGCGGAGCGCGCTGGCGCTGCGGCCGAGCCGCGTCCTCATCGTCGGCGCCGGCCTGATCGGCTGCGAGGCCGCCTCCTGCTGCCGCGATCTCGGCCTGGCGGTGACGCTCGTCGATCCCAACCCGACGCCGCTCGCCCGCCTCCTCGGGACGGTGATCGGGGCCACACTCGCCGGGCGGATGCGGGCTTCCGGAGTGGACCTCCGCCCGAACGTCAAGGTGGTGGCCTTCTCCGGCGAGGATGGACAAGTCCGCCGCGCCCACTTGGCGGGTGGCGCGGACATCGCGACGGATCTCGTCATCGTCGCCCTCGGCGCGACGCGCGACACGGGTTGGCTCGCCGCGGCCGCCCTCGTCGCCGACCCGGGAGGCCTGACCTGCGACGCGGCCTGCCGCGCCCTGACCACGACGGGGGAGCCCGATCCCGCCATCTACGCGGCCGGCGATGTCGCGCGCTGGCCGAACCCACTCACCGGCGGCCGCTTGGTGACCGTCGAGCATTGGGGCAACGCGGTGGACCAGGCCCGGCACGCGGCGGCGAACATGCTTGCTCCGCCCACGGGCCAGGTCGAATACCAGCACGTGCCTTCCTTCTGGTCGAGCCAGTTCGGTCTCAACATCAAGCTCGCCGGCCTGACCGAGGGGGCGGAGGCGCTCGCGATCGTCCAGGGATCGCGGGCCTCGCACCGGTTCCTCGCCGTCTATGGCCGGGCCGGGCGAACCGTCGCGGCCCTCTCCTTCGATCAGGCACGCTGGCTTCCCGCCTATGCCGAGGCCGTGGCTGACGGGGCGGCCTTCCCGCCGATCCTCGGCGCCACCGACCAGCCGCGGATCGAGACCCTGGAGCCCGGCTTTCCCAGCCCGCGGCGATCCTCCGGCCGATCGGTTACGGCTCTGGAGACGGCCCATGCCTGACGAGACGCTGTTCGCGCAGGTTCTCGATCCGAGAAACAGGGCGAACCCCTATCCCCTCTACGCGCGCTTGCGCGAGACGCCCGTGTCCCGGCAGGCGGACGGCAGCTACGTCGTCAGCACCCATGCCGCGCTGAAGAGCCTGATTTTCGATCCCCGGCTGAGCTCGGAAGACCTGCCGCCCTCGCGGCGACCCAGAACGGGCAACCCTCTGAAGGACTGGATCCTCAACCCGATCCGGAATCGGGTGGTCAACGGCCATCGCCCGCTGATCTTCCGCGATCCGCCCGACCACGACACCCTGCGCGGTTTCGTGATGAAGGAGTTCACGATCGCCCGGGTGCGGGAATCTCACGCCAAGGTTGCGAAGCTCGTGGATGCCCTGATCGACAAGTGCCACGGCCGCGACACTGTCTGCTTGGTGGAGGACCTGTCCTATCCGCTGCCGGTGGCCGTCATCTGCGAGCTGCTCGGCGTGCCCGAGGCCGATGAGGCGCAATTCCACGTCTGGGCGATCCGCCTCGCGACGGCCCTGGAGCCCGACGTGCGCCACGACGAGGCGGGGCGGCGGGAGATCGCCGCAACCTTCGACGCGATCTCCGACTACATGCGTCGGCTGATCCGCGAGAAGCGCCGCCATCCGGCCGACGACATGCTCAGCGGGCTCGCCGCCCACGGTGGCCGGGGCAGCGCGGCCATGGGCGACATAGACCTGATCTCGACGGCGATCCTGCTCCTCGTCGCGGGTCACGAGACGACGGTGAATCTCATCACCAACAGCATGCTCACACTGCTCAGGCATCCGGAGGAGCTGCGAAAGCTGAAGGCCGACCCCGAGCGGGCACCCCGCGTGATCGAGGAGATGCTGCGCTACGAGCCCCCCGTCCATTTCCGCACCCGCAAGGCGCTCGGCGCCATCGCGGTGGCGGGAACGACGATCCCGCCGGGATCGTCGGTGGTGCTGCTCTTTGCGGCCGGAAACCGCGACCCGGCGCGGTTCGAGCAACCGGACCGGTTCGATCCGGACCGGACGGACAACCAGCATTTCGGGTTCGGCGGTGGCCTCCATTACTGCGTGGGCGCGCCCCTCGCGCGGATCGAGGCCGAGATCGCCCTTGTCACGCTCTGCCGGCGCCTCATCGCACCGAGGCTCCTGGACGACCCGCCGCCTTACCGACCGGGCGCTTCCCTCCGCGGTCCACAGCACCTCGGCATCGCCATAGCGGGGATCGCGTGATCCTACAGGCGCGAACGGTTATGAGACGATGGCGAGAGCCAAGCGCGGTCGTCTTGCGGAGCGGGGTACGTCAGCTCTGGACTTGCGTCGGTCTGGATGCTGCTCGTCGTTACGTCTGGATCGAGGAGCCGGGAGCGGTCCTCCTTCATCTGCGCGCCGAACCAGCCGGCGATGGACGACTTCAGCGACGCGGTGTCTCCCCCGCAGGATAAGACACCGGAGCCGGGGGGCCCGATCGTCAGGACGGGATGGCGCGGGTGATCGGCAGTGCGGTGAGGCGCCCGGGCCTCAGGAGCAGTGCTACGAGGCCTGTCCAGCCCGTCTGATGCATCGCGCCGAGCCCTGCGCCGGTATCGCCGTGGAAGTACTCGTGAAACGGGATGCAGTCGCACACATGCGGATCGTCGGCGAGAGCGCCATAGGAGGCGAGCACCGGCCGGCGTCCATCTGGCCCGCGCAGGAATAGCCTGCAGAGGCGCTCGCTCAACTCGTCGGCGATCTCGGGCAGGCTGAGATAACGGCCGGAGCCGGTCGGGCACTCGAAGCGGGTGTCGTCGCCATAGAACGTCCCGAAGCGGTCGAGCGCCTCGATGAGGAGGATGTTAATCGGCATCCAGACCGGACCGCGCCAATTCGAGTTGCCCCCGAACGTGGCGGTCGTCGATTCCGCTGGTTCGTAGTCGACGGAGTAGCGGGCACCGCTCCAATCGAGAACGAACGGGTGCTCGGCATGCGCCTTCGACAGAGAGCGAATACCGTGGTCGGAGAAGAGCTCGGTCTCGTCGAGCATCCGCGCCAGAAGCGCCTTCATGCGGTGCCGGCGCAGCAGCGAGAGCAGCATCCGGTCGCCGCCCGGGCCGGGCGGCGGTCCCTCACCCTCGCCTTGGCTCCAGTGCGAGACCAAGGCGGCGAGGTCGGGACGGTTACGCAGCATCCACTCGGCCCGGCGCGCGAAGCCGGGGAATCGGTCGCGCAAGGAAATGTCGAGCACCTCGACGGCGCAAAGCGGGATCAACCCGACCAGCGAGCGGACGCGCAACGGCAGCATCTTGCCGTCGGGCAGGTTCAGCACGTCGTAGAAGAATTCATCCGCCTCATCCCAGAGGCCGACCCCGCTGCCGCCGATGTCGGTCATCGCCTCGGCAATGTAGAGGAAGTGCTCGAAGAACTTGGTCGCGATGTCCTCGTAGACCGGGTCCTCGGCGGCCAGTTCAAGGGCGATCCGCATCAGGTTGAGCGTGTACATCGCCATCCAGGCGGTGCCGTCGGCCTGGTCGATGGTGCCGCCGGTGGGCAGCGGCGCCGAGCGGTCGAAGATGCCGATGTTATCCAGTCCGAGGAAGCCGCCCTGGAAGACGTTGCGCCCGTCCGCGTCCTTCCGGTTCACCCACCAGGTGAAGTTCAGCATCAGCTTGTGGAACACCCGCTCCAGGAATGTCCGGTCGGGTCGCCCGGTGAGCGCGGCGTCCATCTGGTAGACGCGCAACGCCGCCCAGGCATGAACCGGCGGGTTCACGTCGCCGAAGGCCCACTCGTAGGCCGGCAGCTGGCCGTTGGGGTGCATGTACCACTCGCGCGTCAGCAGCACGAGTTGGCCCTTGGCGAATTCTGGGTCAATCAGCGCGAAGGTCACGCAGTGGAAGGCGAGGTCCCAGGCCGCGTACCAGGGGTATTCCCAGGTGTCGGGCATCGAGACGATGTCGGCGTTGTTGAGGTGCGCCCACTCGCTGTCGCGTCCGTGTCGCCGCTCCGCTGGGGGCTCCGGCTGCGTCGGATCGCCCATCAGCCAGCGGCGCACGTCGAAGTGGTAGAATTGCTTCGACCAGAGCATGCCGGCCAGGGCCTGGCGCTGGACGAGGCGTGCGTCGGGGTCCGTCATGTCGCGTTGAAGGGCGGCGTAGAAGGCGTCGGCCTCCGCGACCCGACGCGCGAACACCGCCTCGAAACCCGCGTCGTCGAGACCCGGCGCGTCGGCCGGGGACAACCGGTAGCGCAAGACGATCGTCTCGCCGGCCATCAGCGTGTGGCGGCTCAGCGCCGCGCACTTGGTGCCCTCGTGGAGCGGGTTCACCCGCGTGCGGGTTCCCGCCACCACATCGTCGTTGATCGCGTCCTTGGGGTGGTACGATCCGCTCACGCCGAACAGGCGAGCAGTGTTGGTCTCGTTCTCGCAGAACAGGAACTCGGCCGGCTGTAGGGCCCTGAACAGCCGACAGGGACCCGCGGCGCGGGTCGCCTCGACGCTTGGCCCCTCGACGAGCCGGAGGAGCGGCCGCTTCGGATCCTCGCGCCACGACCACGTGTTGCGCGACCACAGATGGGGCAGGACGTGGATTTCGGCCGCTTCCGGCCCGCGATTGACGACCGAGACCCGCATCAGCACGTCGTCGGGGGCGGCCTTGGCGTACTCGACCGTGACGTCGAAGCAGCGGTTCTCCGCCAGTACACCGGTGTCGGCGAGCTCGTACTCGGGCATGTCGCGGCCCTTGCGCCGTCGGTTCTCGGCCACGAGCTCGGCGTAGGGAAACGCCGCGTGCGGGTACCTGTAGAGCATCCGCATGTACGAGTGCGTCGGCGTGCCGTCGAGGAGCCAGTAGAGTTCCTTCATGTCTTCGCCGTGGTTGCCCTCCTCGTTGGTCAAGCCGAACATCCGCTCCTTGAGGATTGGGTCCCGCCCGTTCCAGAGGGCCAGCGCGAGACACCAGAGCTGCTTGTCGTCGCTGAACCCGGCGATGCCGTCCTCGCCCCAGCGGTAGGCCCGCGAGCGCGCGTGATCATGGGGCAGGTAGTCCCAGGCGGTGCCGTCCCGGCTGTAATCCTCGCGGACCGTCCCCCATTGCCGCTCGGCGAGATACGGTCCCCAGCGGTGCCACCCGTCCGCGGCACAGGCCCGAAGACGGCGTCCTTCCTCGGTCTCGAACAGGTGGGATGCGTTCGGGCCCTCAGGCATTGCGGTCTCCCTCAGAACGCTTTGAGGCCGAGCATCCGGCGCAGGCGGATATATTCGCCAAGCGACCAGGCCTGGAACGGGCAGCCGCCGGGTCGATAGGGCGCATCGCCGTCGGCGACTTCGCTGACATGACCGAGGCCGGCCTCGCCGAGGTGCTGCTCCAGCGGCGGCAGAAAGCGAGCCCGCCCCTCCGTCAGGGCCGCCTCGCTGCGGCCGCGGACCGAGAGCCACGCGTCGACGAAGGGACCGAGCAGCCAGGGCCAGACCGTGCCCTGGTGGTACGCACCGTCTCGCGTCCGCGCGTCGCCCCCGTAATGACCGGCATAGGCGGGATCGTCCGGCGACAGGGTGCGCAGGCCGAGCGGCGTCAGAAGCCTGTGCTCGACCGCATCGACGACGGATTTGGCGAGCTCCCCAGTCAGGAGCGGAAACGGGAGACCGCCGACGCAGAAGATCTGGTTCGGACGCACCGCCGCATCGTGCGTGCCGGGGACGTGGTCGACATCGACGACGTCGAATAAGCCACCCACCGGGTTTGGAAATTTCTGCGCGAAGCTCGCTCGCGCCGCGGTCTCGGCCTCGGAGAAGCGCGGCTCCCACAGCGTCGCCGCGATGTGGAGGGCGTTGATCCAGAGGGCCTGGATCTCGACCGGCTTGCCGATACGGGGCGTGACCACCCAATCGCCGACCTTGGCGTCCATCCACGTGAGTTGCCATCCGGGCTGACCGGCCGCGATCAGACCATCCGCATCGGCCCGGATGCCGAAACGGGTACCGGCAGCGTAGCCATCGAGGATCGCGAGGCAGGCTGTACGCAGAGCTGGCTCGGACTGGACGGAGCGCCCAACCAGCCTGCAGGCTGCCAAGAAGTCGTACACGCTGACCACGTACCAGAGCGAGGCGTCGACGGAATTGTATTCCGGTACCTCGCCGGAATCCGGGAAACGGTTGGGCATCATGCCCTCGCTGACGACGCCCGCCCAGGCTCTGAGGATGCTCTCCGCGGTGTCGAGTTCGCCGGTCGCCAGCAGCAGGCCGCGCAGCGCGATGAAGGTGTCACGCCCCCAATCCGTAAACCAGGGGAAGCCTGCCACCAGGGTACTGCCCCGTCCTCGATCAACCCGGTAGCTCAGGGCACTTCGGCGAAGATCCGGACCGGCCCGCGTCGCGCGCGCCGCGGCGATCATCCGGTCAGCCAAGGCTCGGACGCGGACCGGCCCGCTCTCGCCAGCGCGTAGCAGCATCAGCCCGGGCTCGGGCCCCGCGAGATCGAAGCGAAAGCTGCCGGGCGCGGCGAGATCCTCGACGCAGTCGAGTCCCCGCGCCCGCTCCGCCGCGTAGAGGAACTGGCGATACCAGTCCGGTTCATGTCGATAGGTGCCCGTGGTCAGGGCGGAGATCGCCGGTCGATCCGGATAGGGATGCCACGTGACGCAGGTTCCGGTCTCCGCGCCGCCGATTTGTGGCTTGAAGTCGAAAGCGGGATTTGCGGTTTGCAGGCTGTGATAGTCCCGTCCCGAGAGCAGCGGGACGACGACGAGCGTGCAAGGACCAGCGCCTGAGATCCGCCGCCATCGCAGCAGCGTGTCGCAGGCATCGGGATCAACCAAGATCTCCTGGGTGATCTCGGTGCCATCCGGCAGGCCGAATGTCCATGACGGCCAGGGCTCGTGAGTGAAGCTCGTAATTCGCTCAAAACCGCGCGGATGGATCACGTCCGGCAGGTAGCGCTGGGCGCTGAGATCGGTGTGTCCGGCCGCGGTCTCGATCCAGGCCTCGATGCCGTTGACGAGCACCGTCCGCCCGGTCGGCGGATTCGCCGCCGTGAGCAGGAGCGCGTGGTAGCGGCGTGTCCGGACGCCCGAAACGGTGCCCGAGGCGAAACCGCCGAGCCCGTCGGCCTCCAGCCACTCGAACGCCTCGCCCGGCAGGGGTATCGCGTCAGGCATCCCGGTGTCCCGCTCCGTCCGCGCGGCATCCGGCGTGCGCAGCCGCACGCGGATCCGGCCTCCTGCAGGCACTCAGGATCATGGCGCGATCGACGCGCCGCGGAGAACCTCGATGTTCGATCCAGCCCGCGCCCTTCCTCCGATCGTCGGCGCGATCGCGGCCTTCTTCAGCCTGATGGTCGTCGCCTTCGTCTGAACGCTTCCCGCTCCAAACCACGTAGGGACAAAGATCATGACCCGCCCCGCTTTCGCCGCCATCGCTCTCATCACCTTCGCTGCGTTCCCGGTCAGTGCCGCGCCGGTCGACCATTTGCCGGCCGCGGTCGGCTCGGCATCGACGATGCCACAGGCGCTGTTCCGCCAAGTGACGTCGAACGGTACGACGAAGCCGGGGGGCTCGGCCCTCGACGGGCGCAGTGGGACCACCGCGGCGCTCGACCGGAAGAGTCGCGCTCTGCACAACCTGATCGCGACCTCGATCTGTACCGGTTGCTGACCGGCGCTCACCGCGATGCCTCCCGCAGGGCCGCCACGAGTTCGTCCTCGCGGGCGGCGTCGAGGGGCGGAGGCGGGAGCCGGCCGAGAGCGTCGCGCGTGAGCGCGATCTGCCGCACGAAACGCCGGCAATTCCTGCAGGTCGCGAGATGAAGCCGGATGCGCCATCGAACGCGTCCGGACACCTCCGCGTCCACGAACGCGCCTGCCTGCTCCGCCGCCTCTCGACACCGCATCCGATCATCCTCGCCCGTTCCGCTCGTCACGCTCGCGCCGCGTCGCGGGTCAACGCCTCGAACACCCGTCGGATCTTCAGCCTCGCTCGATCGAGCAGCACGCGCTGACGCGCCTCGCCGAGGCCGAGCAACTCCTCCGTCTCGCGCGGGCCGAAACCCTCGATGTCGCGATGCCGGATCACGGCGGCCTCGTCCGGCGGCAGAGCGGCGATGGCCGCCTCGACCGCTTGCCAGACCTGCCGCCCCGCGAGCCCGCGCTCCAAGTCGATCTCGCTCCAGTGCCAGGGCGCCTCACGCCAGTGGCCGTCGGCGAGGAAGGCATCGGCGTCGAAACCGGATCCCTCGTCCTCGTCATGCCGTGGCGTGAGTTCCGCGAAGGTCGCGGTGCGCCTGGCGGAGACCGAGGCCTTGCGCGCGATGTTCAGGACGATCCCGGTCAGCCACGTGCGCAGCGACGAGCGCGCCTCGAATCCCGCGATGTTGCGCATCACCGCGATCCAGGCCTCCTGCACCGCCTCCTCCGCCGCCTCCCGCGTCAGGTGTGCGCCACGGGCGATCGCCACGAGCCGCACGTGATAGCGCCGCACGAGGATCCGGAAAGCGGCCTCCTCGCCGAGCCGAAGCCGCGGAAGCAGCAGGTCGTCGCTCGGTTCCAGATCGGCCGTCATCACCGGATCAGCCTGGCGCATCACGGGTCAACCTGATGTCGACCTCGCGCTCGACGAAGGTCCACTCGCGGGTAGCGCGTAGCGCTGCGACGAGCGCCTCGAAGGCTACCTCGTGCTCCGGCGGGAACTCGAACCACGTCAGGAAATCGAACGGCTCGCCGAGGTCACGACTGTGGTGGAGTCGCCGTGCGATCGCCGGCAGGTAGCCGAGGCCGATGCTCGTGTGGTGCGAGGTTTCCTCGAAGATCGCCCGGCGCTCGTCCTGAGCCAGCTCCCACCAGCGCGCCGACTTCCTGATCGGGATCAGGGCGGCCCGCGTCGCCGAAGGTCGATCGAGAGGTGGCTGCACGGCGCGTAGCCGCTGCGCCTCGTTGCTGGTTGTATAGCGCAGATTGCTCACCACCCCGCGCAAGCGCCAGATCGTGCCGGTCGAAGGACCGGTCCGCTGTCCCATGTTGCCGATCGGAAGGCTGACGGAAAGGCGGGTTGCGCTGGGCAGACGCTCCCCAAGCGGCGACTCCGCGCGCGTCACCCGCCAAGGGCCTGCATCGCCACCCGCGAACTCGATCAGGTCGATCATTCCGCCATCCTCTCGGTAAAGGCCGCTTCGCTTGCAAGGCTCGCCGCGTTACACAGTCGAAGGCAGTCAACATCTTCCCCGCCCTGAAGGACGAGGATTTTCGGAGACCGTGAGATCTCGTGCAGTTGACGCTTCATAGGGCCGCTGATGCAAACCCTCCACGTTGAGCAAAGGTGTGTTCCATCTCCGACGAATATCAAACGCCGCGTTCGTGTCGGCAAGAACGTGGCGAGAAGGATAGGTCGGAGAAGGTTTCATTTGTCGAGGCACCATTTCTATCGGGTGGGCCAGATCCTGTGTTTCGTGCCGATCCGCAGCGGCGATGATCGGGCCCTTGCCTGCGGCGAGGCGGGCAGTGTACGCGGCGCGTCGTCTGGGACTGCGCCCTCGACCGGGACTTGTCACCCGGCCGAGTGGGCTGCTTGAGGGGGTGAAACAGCCGGGAGACCGATAGGAGCACCTGATGCATTCCACACCGCAATCCGGATAGCCAAGAAACTCGTGGGCTCGTCACCCGGTGCAACGCCGGATGGGACGCACCGGGCCGTACGCGCCCATGAAGGGAGCGCATCAGGTCATGGCTTATCGGATCGGCTAAGGTCCGCGCGCTCGCTCCGCCCGTCGACGCAGACTTCGACCACCGCGATCCTGGTCCCGTTCCGTAGGATCGACGGTGGAAGGTTCGCGAAGACGCCGGCGTCGAAAGATCGGTCGACGACCCGCTCATCGGCCTTCCGCGGATACGTCCTCGCGAATCGGCCATCGGCATGGTCCCCGACCGTGCACACGACGAGGACCGCCGCAAACGCGTGGATCCGCGAGTCGGGCACTTGTACGACATCCCGACTCTCGTCGCTCATTCAAACGACCGATGATCGACCAGTTGCGGAAACTTTCCCTTCGAGCCGAGGTAAGGCCAAGCCCTTCGAACGCTCTCAACCGGCGCCAGAGATCCGTGCGTCCTGCAGAAATTCTCTTCTCAGGTAGTCGATGGCTGCCCGCACCTTGAGCGGAACGAACCGGCGCGACGGGTAGACGGCCTGCATCGGCAACGGCATCGGCCGGTGAGCGGGGAGGATGATCTTCACCCGTCCCGTCTCGATCTCGTCGCGGAACGCCCAGATCGGCACGACGCCGATGCCGAGGCCCGCGATGACGCCCTCGCGCACCCCTTCCGAATTGTTGACCCGGAAACGACCCGCGACGTCGACTGAGACGGGTCCATCCGGGCTCGTGAACGACCAGCGGTGGCCGGCGACGAGACGCGTGTAGACGATGCAGTCATGGGCGGCGAGGTCGCCCGGGCACGTGGGTTCGCCGCATTTCGCGAGATAGGCCGGGGCGGCGACCGTGACGCGCCGCGTGATCCCGATCCGTTTCGCGACGAGGCCCGGATCGGTGATCTCGCCGACCCGGATCGCGAGGTCGATCGCCTCCTCGACCAGGTCGGAGAAGGCGTCGTTCATGATGAGATCGACGCGGATGTCCGGGTAGCGCTCCGCGAACAGCGCAAGGCGCGGCACGACGTGCAGACGCCCGAACACGACCGGCACGGTGAGTCGCAGCGTTCCGGACGGCCGGCCCTTGCGCCTGCCGACCGCGGCTTCGGCCTCGGCCAGCGTCTCGAGCGACCGCAGGGCGTGTTCGTAGAAGACGCGACCGTCCTCCGTCACGGCGAGCGCGCGGGTCGTGCGGGTGATGAGCCGCGTGCCGAGATGCTGTTCCAGCGAAGCCACTTGCCGGCTGATCGTCGGCTGGGTGGTACAGAGCTCGGCCGCCACGGCGGTGAAGCTGCCGGCCTCCACGACCCGCACGTAGGTCCGCATGGCCGTGATCAGGTCGTTCATCCATACCGTCCCCGTATCGTCCGGAGCTCCGACACCCCGTAGCCGACCGCGGCGGACCGGTCACCGATGACTGCCGATCGAGGCGGTGGATTCCGGCGGGCGACGACGCCCGCGAGACCGACGCATCCTTCGGCACGCGCCGCTCGCTCGCGCCGCCACGGTCCCCGTCGCCACGGTCCCCGTCGCCACGAGCGCCCAGGATCTTCCAGCACGTACTCATACAGGTCGCGTATAGATCCTATTCCCGCGTCACCTCTTCTCACGACTCCCGGTTGTCCGCACGCTGGTTGCAAAGGGGAGACCCTCATGACTCCGGATGCACGGCACCATACGGCCCAGGTCAACGGCATCCGGATGCACTACCTCGACGCGGGTGCGGGCCCGGCCGTGCTGCTTCTGCACGGCTATCCGGAGACGCATTTCGCGCGGCGCCATCAGTGGCC
>NZ_JAIETD010000183.1 GCF_019745455.1 Methylobacterium sp. | reverse complement strand
ACCAAACGAATGCCGCAACTATCTCACCGCCGCTGGATACGATGCCTATGATCCAACCTGAACGGGCACGGCTCTAGCGCTGACCGGTTGAAGGTAGGACGAGGCGAAAGGGTGGCTTGCGGCGGCTGCTCCTGCGAAGATTCAACTCAGACGCGCATTATCGGTTGACCCTGCGATCTAAGGGGGGCGGAAACGGAAATGGCGGGGCTCGCGCCCCGCCATCTTCTGCCATTCGTTCTATAGAGGGGGTGGTCCACACTGACGGTGCGTCCGGTGGAGGCTTGCGACCCCTTGGATCGGAAGCCGAACCCCCTGACGAACGGCGTTCCGGCCGATCGCCCATTGGCGCCTTCAGTAGGCCGGGCCGCCCGAAGTGTTGCCGAGGTTCGGCACGATCCGGTTGTTGTTCTCGGCGTTGCCGCCCTTGGCCGAGCTGTCGAAGCCGCGCGGGGCGATCGAGCCGGTGGTGAGCTCCTCGTCGGCGAGGTAGCGCAGGCGGGCGGCCTCCGCGTTGCGGCGGCCAGCCAGACCTTCAAGCCCCGCGGGAGCGGCCGCGGCCGAGATACCGGCGGGCGCATTGTAGCTCTGGGCAAGAGCTGGCGAGGCCAGGGTACCGGCAGCGACGACGAGGGCAGCGGCGAGCGAAGCAAGACGAGTGTTCATAACGATTTCCATTTCGGTTCCAGCGACCCTCTTCTATCGAGAGGAGCGCCTGTTCTTGTGTGAACCTGATATGGGTCGGTGCCGGCTGGATCGTCGTGCGTCCGCGCACATGGCCGTGCTTGCTTTCTGACTCGATCTCAGTGCCGGCGGCGCGGAGATCCGGCGGGCGTGCGGCCGGCGACAGTGGCGAGGAGCGCCGGATGCGTTTCCACGGCGGGCGTCAGCGGCGTCCGGCCAGGCGGTTGCCAGGGCTGCCGATATGGGCGTGAGGGCGTTTCCGTCTGAGCCGGCCGAGCAGACTGGATCGCCGAGGGCCGCCGTTTCTTCGGCGCCGAGGCACCGGGCTTTGGGAACAGCGACAGGATGCCCGACCCCAGCAGGCACACCAGCCCGAAGACGACGCAGGCCGGCCCCGGCACCGCTTCCGTCATCATGACGACAAGGCCAGTCACGGAGACGATGCGAAGGAGGTTGTGGGCCGCGAAAGGATCGTACCGCATGGGTGCAGAGTGCCCGCCAACCCTTGAGGTCCCCTGAAGGCAATGGCGTGCAATCGAGCGTTTCGCAGCCTTATCGGCGACTTGCGGGACCGATTCGTCCGCTTCTCTCCACCTCAGGTCGGGACGACCGGTCCGGCCGGCGGCAGGGGCCTCGGCCGGCCCTCGTCATCCACGGCCACGAAGGTGAAGGTCGCTTCCGTCACCTTCTCGCGGGTCTGGGTGCGGAAGCGCCTCGCCCAGGCCTCGACCTCGATCTTCATCGAGGTCCGCCCCACCCCGGCGATCCGCGTGTAGACGCAGAGCACGTCGCCGACCCTGACCGGGCGGATGAAGGTCATGGCATTAACCGCCACGGTCACCACCCGCCCCTGGGCGCGGTCGACGCCGGCGATGCCGCCGGCCTGGTCCATCTGCGACATGACCCAGCCGCCGAAGATGTCGCCGTTTGCATTGGTGTCGGCCGGCATGGCGCTCGTTCGCACCGTGAGATCGCCGCGCGGCTCGCGTGCCTCCATCCCGCGTTCCATCGTCGATCTCCGATCCGCGCCATCCCGCGCCGGATCATGCGGCGTCGCGGGCGAGGAAGCCAGAGGACCGCAGGGAGATCCACCGGCGCAAACGAAAGGCCCGGCAACGGGTGTCGCTGCCGGGCCTTCGTCACCGATTCGCCGATGGATCAGTAGTAGAAGCGACGGGGGCCGTAGAAGCGCGGGCCGCCGTAGAAGCGGCGCGGTCCGTAGAAGCGGCGCGGGCCATAGAAGCGCGGGCCGCCGTAGAAGCGGCGCGGTCCGTAGAAGCGACGGCGATAGCCGTAATACTGCGCCTACTCGACCTGCGCCGGCTCAGCCGCGGCCTGGAGGGCCGGAGCGGGACCGATAGGGGCAGCGGAGGCACCCTGCGGGGCCGTCGCGGCAAATCCGAGAGCCAGCAGGGCTGCCAGCAGCATCTTCCTCAGCACGTTCAGAACTCCTTGAGTGAGGGCTTGTCGGCCCGGTGAGCGATCGGAGGCGTGGCTTAAGCGTCAGTCAGGCCTCCGCCCGGTGGCTTGAAACGCACGATGCGCTCAAACCGTTTCGTCGCCTGGACACCGGTCGAGGCGAAAGCCTGACGCATCCTCTCGATCCGTGGCATGGATCGGCCGATCCACGCCTCCGCGCTTGGGCCTCAGGCGATCTTCGTCGTCATGTCGACGACCGAGGCGGCCCCGCTCTGGCGGACCTGAGCGATCCCGTGCTCGCAATCCTCGCGCCGGACATAGCCTTCGGCCGAATCGGCGATCACGTTTCCGTTCTGAACACGAAGGCGCCAGCGCCATTCGCCGCCGGAATCCCGATAGAGCTCGAACCGCATCGCGACCTCCCTGATCCTGCCGACCCAAACCCTCGGCCTCTATCAAGCCGGCGGCAGCTCTGCGGTGGACATGGGGTTGGGTGCGGCCGCGACAATAGGCCCGCGAATGAGAAAGGCCGCCCCGGAGAATCCGGAGCGGCCTGTCCTCTACGTGCCTGGGGTGTCAGGACCGCGGTGCGCGGTCGAGCCAGCCGATGGCCCGCCCTTCTCCACCGCCGGCATTCTGCGGACGGCCCGCGCCCTGCGGCCGCTGCGGTCGACCGTCGTTCCGCTGCTCAGAGCGAGGGGCCTGCGCCCTGCTCTCGCCCTGACGCTCGCCGCGATGCTCCTGCGGGCGATTGCCGTCGGGGCGGCCCGACCGCGCCTGTGCGCCGCCGCGGTTCTCGGGCCCACGGGCGTCGCCGCGGCCACCGGTGCCGCTCCGGCCGTTGCCCGGCCGGCCGCCCGGGCGCTGACCCTGGCGCGGACGCTGGTCCTGGCGCGGCGGACGACGCTCCTCGGCCTGTGCCGTCTCGGAAGCTTCCTGCCGGCTCGGGGCGACGAAGCCATCGGGGAAGGCGGCGACGGGGATCTTCTGGCGCGTGGTGCGCTCGATATCGCGCAGGTACGCCTTCTCCTCGTCGTTGCAGAACGAGATCGCGAGGCCGTTAGCACCGGCGCGCGCGGTGCGGCCGATGCGGTGGACGTAGCTCTCCGGCACGTTGGGCAGGTCGTAGTTGATGACGTGGCTCACCGCCTCGACGTCGATGCCGCGGGCGGCGATGTCGGTGGCGACGAGCACCCGGCACGAGCCGTCCTTGAAGGCGGCGAGCGCCCGCTCGCGCTGCGGCTGGGACTTGTTGCCATGGATGGCGGAGGCCGCGATCCCGACCTTCTCCAGGCCACGCACCACCCGGTCGGCGCCGTGCTTGGTCCGGGTGAAGACGAGCACACGCTCGATCTTCGGGTCGCGCAGGATGTGGTTGAGCAGGGACTGCTTCGCACCCGTATGGGCGAAGATGACCTCCTGGCTGACGCGCTCGGCGGTGGTGGCGACGGGCGTCACCGCGACCTGGACCGGATCGCGCAGATACTGCTCGGCGAGTCCCGCGATGTTCTTCGGCATGGTCGCCGAGAAGAACAGGCTCTGGCGCTCCTTCGGCAGCATCTTCACGATGCGCTTGAGGGCGTGGATGAAGCCGAGATCGAGCATCTGGTCGGCCTCGTCGAGGACGAGGATCTCGACGGCCTCGAGGGTGAGCGAGCGGCGCTCGATCAGATCCATGAGGCGGCCGGGAGTGGCGACGAGGATGTCGACGCCGTTGGCGAGCGCCTTCTCCTGACGCGAGATGGTGACGCCGCCGAACACCACCGTGTTGGTGAAGGCGAGATGCCGGCCGTAATCCGAGAAGCTCTCGGCGATCTGGTTGGCGAGTTCGCGGGTGGGCGAGAGCACGAGGACGCGGCAGCCGCGGCGCGGCGCGCGGCGCTGGACCTGAGCGAGACGGTGCAGGATCGGCAGCGCGAAAGCCGCGGTCTTGCCGGTGCCGGTCTGGGCGATGCCGCAGAGGTCGCGGCCCTCCATGGCGGGGGCGATGGCCTGAGCCTGGATCGGGGTCGGCGTGGTGTAGCCGGCTTCTTCCAGCGCACGCAGCACGGGCTGGGCGAGGCCGAAATCTGAGAAGTGGGTCAAGTCTGGTCTTTCAAGGCAGCGGGACCGGGCCGTAGGCCATCGCACGATGGCATCGGTTTGGATTCGGGTCGGTCCGTTGGGCTGAAGCTGCCCGCGTGATGGGGCAGTTCGGGTGCATGCACGTTGAAGAGAGGGGCTCAGGTCGCTTGGGCCGCGCTGACGCGCATTCGGCGATCCGTCACGCAGCCCTCTCAAGCGGAACCATGATGGCCGCTGACGCTGCACCACGACAAATGCGCTTTCGCAGCTGCGAAGTCAATGTCGTCATCTCGTAGAACAGGAGTGCTGGAAACGAAAAGCCGCGAGAGACGGATCGATGTGCGCGTACATCCGGCGTCACATCTTTCCGGCTTCGCGGCCGTGTCCGACGGAGCGACGAGGTCGCGATCGGCATGACCTGACTTTATTGTCCGTTGGTTAAGACTTGATGAAGTTTCGGTTCACGGGGGCGCATCGATGGAGGCGAAGGGAAGCGTCAAGACGAGGTGTCCGGACTCGTCCACCACCTCCATGACCCTGTAGCGCCAGATCCGCCTGGAGCCGTAGACCTGCGGCCTCGAAATAATGTCCTGGATCGTCTCCTCGGCGATGCGGCGAACGGCTCCGACATCCTCGGCCTCCTCGCCCTCGGGGTCGACGATCATCCCGATCTTTCGATCCCGAATGTTGAGGAAGAAGCGCGGCATGGGTGATCTATTCGGATCGCATGGCGGGCTGGCTGAACCTCTTGCTCCCTCCCGACAAGAAAGGGATGGTGAGTAGGTGAGTTCCCTCATCATCACAGATCTCGAAGGCGCGCCCCGGCAGCGTACCACCCGTCATGGCCGCATCGCGGGCAAAGCCCGCGATGGTCATGGCGGCTTCATCGCAAACCGCCTCAAGATCCGGGAGATCGATACCGAATTCGTCTAGATCGAGCCCCTGATCTCCGCTGATGTGGAAGAAATAATTGGCCATGTTTGCCATTCGGCGACCTTGAAAATCGCGCACGCGTCGAGGGATTTCGGCGAATGGCAATCGGCGATCGGCCAACAAACGCCGAGTTCTTCGTCGTCCCAGCCGACCGATCAATTACATTGTACGGTATCGTACTAATTTGTACCATAGTAAAATATTCACACTGAAAGTGTGATATGGCATAGGTCGATGATCAGGTGCCGATAGAACTGGGCTGCAGCTGACAAGGCGTGATCCGCCCTTGCCTTCGGTACACGGCAGGGCGATGACGCGCTTCCTTCAGCAGACCCAGATCCGAAACCGGCTGCTGGCCACTCTTCCGGCCGCGGATTTCGCCCGGTTTCAGCCCCACCTCGAACGCGGCTCCTACGATCAGGGAGCCGTCATGGAAATGCCGGGCGAGCCGATCGCCCGCGCTTATTTTCCGGAGCCCGGCATGGTCTCTGTCGTCGTGCGCGGAGCTGACGGCACCAGGCTGGAGGCCGGCATCATCGGACCCGAGGGGATGACGGGACTCGCGCTTCTGCACGGGATTGCCGAGGCCTCGAACTCGGTCTTCGTCCAGATCCCATGCCGGGCGATCCACATTGATGCAGGGATTTTCTGCTCGATCATCGAAGAAAGCCGGCCGGTCCATCGCAGGCTGCTGCGCTACGCCTACGCCTTCTCAATTCAGATGGCCCATACGATTCTTTGCAACGGCCGCTTCACCATCGAGGTCAGGCTCGCGCGCTGGCTGCTCATGTGTCACGACCGTGCCGACACCGAGGATCTGTCCCTGACCCACGAATTCCTGTCGCTGATGCTGGGCGTGCGGCGTGCCGGCGTGACGACGGCGGTGCGTCGCCTCGAACAAGCCGGCGCGGTGAAGATCCGCCGTGGGGGGCTGGGTATCCGCAACCGCGACCTGCTTCTTGAATGCGCAGGCGACAGCTACGGAATTCCCGAGGCGGAATACGCCCGCATCATCAACGCCTGACGAAGGCGATTCGCACCCCGGGGCGCAGCCTCAGTACTGGCGGCGCTGTCCGTTCTGTCCGAAGCGGCGGCTGACGAATCGGATCAGCCGGGGGAGCAGGAACGCGACGATGAGCTTGCGGATCATGTGAGTGTCTCCAGGAGCATGTGCGGATCCAAAGGCCTGAGAGCGCGAACCGTTCCCGTCGCCACCCGCATCCCGATGCGAATGCGTGCCTCGGCGACGTTCCTCGATCCGGTTGCCGGCGGACGCGTGATCGCGTATGGACACCGCCATCCTCACGATGAAGCTGACGGTAGGCGAGCGGGATTGCCCCTCGGTTGCGTCGACGTCGCGGGGACGGCCCTCGACCAGCGTTCAAGACTGCGTCGGCCCTCTCTTGACAGGGAGGTGGAGCCCGTTGATCGCAACACGATCGCCGGGCGGCGTTGCAGGGGGTCTCCCGTCACACGAGCCGCCGATGCCGGCCTCCGAGGAGGCCTGTCAGGAGACAGAATGACCGCTGGTAGCGCCCTGCAGCGTAACCCGAGCCGCGACGATTTCGCGGCTCTCCTCGAGGAGAGCTTCCTCGAGCACGAGATCACCGAAGGCTCCGTCGTCAAGGGTCGCGTCGTCGCGATCGAGAAGGACGTCGCCGTCATCGACATCGGCGCCAAGACCGAAGGCCGTGTCGCCCTCAAGGAATTCAACGGCCCCGGCCGCGACCGCGATCTCGCCGTCGGCGACGAGGTCGAGGTCTATGTCGACCGCATCGAGAATGCGCTCGGCGAGGCCGTCATCTCGCGCGACAAGGCGCGCCGCGAGGAGAGCTGGGTCAAGCTCGAGAAGGCCTTCGAGGCCAACGAGCGCGTCACCGGCGCGATCTTCAACCAGGTCAAGGGCGGCTACACCGTCGACCTCGACGGCGCCGTGGCGTTCCTGCCGCGCTCCCAGGTCGATATCCGCCCCGTGCGGGACGTGACCCCGCTCCTGGGCACGCCGCAGCCCTTCCAGATCCTCAAGATGGATCGCCGCCGCGGCAACATCGTCGTGTCGCGCCGCACCGTCCTCGAGGAGAGCCGCGCCGAGCAGCGCTCCGAGCTCGTGGCCAACCTCGAAGAAGGTCAGGTCATCGACGGCGTCGTCAAGAACATCACCGAGTACGGCGCCTTCGTCGACCTCGGCGGCATCGACGGCCTCCTGCACGTTACCGACATGGCCTGGCGCCGCGTCAACCACCCGTCGGAGGTCGTCACCATCGGCCAGACGGTCAAGGTCAAGATCATCAAGATCAACCACGAGACCCACCGCATCTCGCTCGGCATCAAGCAGCTGCTCGCCGATCCGTGGGAGGGCATCGCCCAGCGTTACCCCGTGGACGCCAAGATCAAGGGCCGCGTCACCAACATCACCGATTACGGCGCCTTCGTGGAGCTGGAGCCGGGGATCGAGGGCCTGATCCACGTCTCCGAGATGAGCTGGACCAAGAAGAACGTCCATCCCGGCAAGATCGTCTCCACCTCCCAGGAAGTGGAAGTGCAGATCCTCGAGGTCGATCCGGTCAAGCGCCGCATCAGCCTGGGCCTCAAGCAGACCCTGCAGAACCCGTGGGAGGCCTTCGCCGAGAAGCATCCCGTCGGCTCCGAGGTCGAGGGCGAGGTCAAGAACAAGACCGAGTTCGGCTTGTTCATCGGGCTCGAGGGCGACGTCGACGGCATGGTCCACCTGTCGGATCTCGACTGGAACCGTCCCGGCGAGCAGGTCATCGAGGAGTTCAAGAAGGGCGACATGCTGCGCGCCCAGGTTCTCGACGTCGATGTCGAGAAGGAGCGCATCTCGCTCGGCGTGAAGCAGCTCGGCGGTGACCCCTTCGCGGAGGCCGGCGAGCTCAAGAAGGGTCAGATCGTGACCTGCGAGGTAGTCGAGGTGAAGGATTCGGGCGTCGACGTGAAGATCGTCGACACCGACCTGACCACCTTCATCCGCCGGGCAGAGCTCGCCCGCGACCGCAGCGATCAGCGCCCCGAGCGCTTCGCCGCCGGCGAGAAGTTCGATGCCCGCGTGATCCAGTTCGACCGCAAGGTCCGCCGGGTCCAGCTCTCCATCAAGGCCCTCGAAATGGCCGAGGAGAAGGAGGCGATGGCCCAGTTCGGCTCCGCCGATTCGGGCGCATCGCTCGGCGAGATCCTGGGCGCGGCCTTCAAGAAGGCCCGCACCAGCGACGACAAGGACGAGGAATAGTCTCGACCATACTCCCCGCCCGTGCTGGGCGGGTATGACGGCCTCGACGCCCGCGCGGGAGATGATCCCGCGCGGGCTTTCGCGTTTCGCCGCAAGGTGATGCCAGCCTCTTGTCCGCCGCGCGTCGTCGGCGCTAGAACTGCTCGCGGTACCGGGATGCGACGTTACGAACCGAGACCTGACAAGGACTTGTCCGGTTCGGTGGTCGCTCAGGGGTGGTGCAAACCGGCCCAAGATATGGGACAAGGTCGCGGCGCAGCCCGGGTTCGACCGGCCGTTCGCGGAAGAACAAGCGCCGGTCCAGAAGGACCGCCTCGCCAGGGAGCGAACCGAAGACGATGGCTGCGGATGCAGAACTTCTGATCGATCGCCGGCGCCTGCGCCGCAAGCTCAGCCTGTGGCGGGTCGTCGGCATCGCCGCGCTGATCGTCGCGGTCGGCGCGGTCGGCCTGCGCCTGCGTGGCGGCGACCTCGCCGGCTTTGGTGCGATCAAGCCTCAGATCGCCAGGATCTCGGTCGGCGGCTTCATCGCTGGGAGCGAGGAGACGACGAAGCTGATCGCCCGCGTGCGCGAGTCCAGCGCCGTCCAGGGAGTCGTCGTCTCGATCTCGTCGCCCGGCGGAACGACGACGGGCTCCGAGGAGCTGCACCGGAACCTGCGGGCCTTGGCCGAGAAGAAGCCGATGGTCGCCTTCGTCGACGGCACCGCGGCCTCCGGTGCCTATATCGCCGCCATCGCGGCCGACCACATCGTCGCGCGCGAAACTTCCCTCATCGGTTCGATCGGTGTGCTGTTCCAGTATCCGGACGTCTCGGGGCTCCTCGACAAGGTCGGGGTCAAGGTCGAATCGATCAAGTCGGCGCCGCTCAAGGCCGAGCCCTCGGGCTTCTCGCCGACCTCGCCCGAGGCCCGGGCTGCCCTCGCGGCGGTGGTCGGCGACACCTATGCCTGGTTCAAGGGCCTCGTCTCCGACCGGCGCAAGCTCAACGACCGGGAACTCGCCACCGTCTCCGACGGCAGGGTCTTCAGCGGCCGCCAGAGCCTGCCGCTCAAGCTGGTCGACGAACTCGGCGGCGAGCGCCAGGCCGTGGCATGGCTGGAGAACAGCCGCGGCGTAGCCAAGGGCCTGCCGATCCAAGACTGGAAGCCGAAGTCGAAGAGCGACTTCCAGCTCTGGTCGGCCCTCGGCACCGGCGCGGACCTCCTCGGCCTCTCGGGTCTCGCCGGCCAGTTCCGGACGCTTGGCAACGAGACCGCCGACCTCGCCCAGGGCGGCCTCCTCGTCCTCTGGCGCCCCTGACACGCCGCCCTTCGCTCCGCCTTCCCGCCTCCAGACTTTTCGAGAACTGCCCGCATGATCAAGTCGGAGCTCGTGCTCAAGATCGCCGAGCAGAACCCGCATCTCTATCAGCGCGACGTCGAGACCGTGGTGAATGCCATCCTCGACACCATCGCCGACGCCCTGGCGCGCGGCGACCGGGTCGAGCTGCGCGGGTTCGGCGCCTTCTCGGTGAAACGCCGGGATGCCCGGCGCGGACGCAACCCGCGCACGGGAGCGGCCGTTGCCGTCTCCGAGAAGGCGATCCCCGTGTTCAAGACCGGCAAGGAGATGCGCCAACGCTTGAACGCGGCGGGGATCGGCGACGATCACGCCGTCTCCGCATCATGATCGCGACAACCGGAGATTTGCGATGATCCGCTTCCTCAAGGGCCTCGTGCTGCTGCCCGTGGCGATCGTCGTCGTGGCCCTGGCGGTAGCCAACCGCGCGCCCGTGCGCCTTTCCTTCGATCCGTTCTCGGCCGACCTGCCGGTCTTCAGCGTGACGCTGCCGCTCTACGTGATCCTGTTCGCGGCCGTCGCCCTCGGGGTGATCCTCGGCGGCATCGCCACCTGGACCGGTCAGGCGACGACGCGCCGCCGCTCGCGCGAGCAGCGCCGCCAGATCAATCGGCTTGAGACCGAGACGACCCGCCTCCGGACGCAACCCTCCGAGACCGGCTTCCAGCACGGCGGCGCGGACCGCGTCGCCCTGCCCGCTCCGCGCTGAGACGGTCGTGGCGGCGCCGCGCGTCAAGATCTGTGGCTTGAGCACGTCCGAGACGCTGGAGGCGGCCCTCGGGGCGGGCGCAGACCTCGTCGGCTTCGTGCATTTCCCGAAGAGCCCGCGCCATCTCGACCTTGCTGCCGCATCGGCCCTGTCTGCGCAGGTCCGGGGCCGGTCCGAGCGAGTGCTGCTGCTCGTCGACCCCGACGATGCCCTGGTCGCAGCCGCCGTCGCGGCGGTCGATCCGGAGGTGATCCAGTTGCACGGGAGCGAGCCTCCGGAGCGGGTCGCCTCCATACGCCGTGACAGTGGGCGCCGTGTGATGAAGGCTGTCGGCGTCGCCGGCCCGGGCGATCTCGCTGCGATCGCGAGCTATGGCGGCGCCGCCGATTTCATCCTCCTCGACGCCAAGCCGCCGAAGGGTGCGGACCTGCCTGGAGGCAACGGCCACGCCTTCGACTGGGACATCCTGACCGGCGCCGTCCTCCCCTCCGGCACCATGCTCTCCGGCGGATTGACCTCCGAGACGATCGGCGAGGCCTTGCGCCGTACCGGTCTCACCGCCGTCGACGTGTCTTCGGGCGTCGAGAGCGCACCGGGCATCAAGGACCCGGCGCGCATCCGCGCCTTCATCGCGGCGGCCAGGGCTGTCTCAATCACCACCACGCCTGCATGAGCGGCAAACCGTGCTAGAGTCCCGGCAACCCCGAATCCGTCAGACCTCTGAAGGAACAGAACCGTGACCATCGCCCCGACTCCGAACTCGTTCCGCACCGGACCCGACGAGCGCGGCCGCTTCGGCATTTTCGGCGGACGCTTCGTGGCCGAAACCCTGATGCCGCTGATCCTCGATCTGGAGACCGCCTATGCCGAGGCGAAGGCCGATCCGTCGTTTCAAGCGGAGATGGACGGGTACCTGACCCATTATGTCGGCCGGCCGAGCCCGCTCTACTTCGCCGAGCGCCTGACCACGTATCTGCGCGAGCGCTCCGCCCCGGGCCACGGCGCCAAGGTCTATTTCAAGCGGGACGAGCTGAACCATACCGGCTCGCACAAGGTGAACAACGTGCTCGGGCAGATCATGCTCGCCCGCCGCATGGGCAAGCCGCGGATCATCGCCGAAACGGGGGCCGGCCAGCACGGCGTCGCGACCGCGACCCTCTGCGCCCGGTTCGGGCTCAAATGCGTCGTCTACATGGGCGCTGTGGACGTCGCCCGCCAGGCACCAAACGTCTTCCGCATGAAGATGCTCGGGGCCGAGGTGATCCCGGTCCAGTCCGGGACCAAGACTCTCAAGGACGCCATGAACGAGGCCCTGCGCGACTGGGTCACGAACGTTTCCGATACCTTCTACTGCATCGGTACGGTGGCGGGGCCGCACCCCTATCCCGGCATGGTGCGCGACTTCCAGTCGATCATCGGGCGGGAAACCCGCGAGCAGATGCTGGCCGTCGAAGGCAGATTGCCGGACTCGCTGGTGGCCTGCATCGGTGGCGGCTCCAACGCCATGGGCCTGTTCCATCCCCTGCTCGACGACCGCGAGGTCGAGATGTACGGGGTCGAGGCCGCGGGTCACGGGGTGTCGTCCGGCCTGCATGCGGCCTCGCTCACGGGCGGGCGCCCGGGCGTGTTGCACGGCAACCGGACCTACCTGCTGCAGGATGCAGACGGGCAGATCGCCGATGCCCATTCGATCTCGGCGGGGCTCGATTATCCCGGCATCGGCCCGGAGCATGCCTGGCTGCACGAACTGGGGCGCGTCACCTACCTATCTGCCACCGATCAGGAGGCGCTCGAGGCGTTCAAGCTGTGCTCGATGCTGGAGGGCATCATCCCCGCGCTGGAGCCAGCCCATGCGCTCGCCAAGGTAATGGAGATCGCCCCGACGAAGCCTTCCGACCACCTCCTCGTGGTCAATCTCTGTGGTCGCGGCGACAAGGACATCCCGCAGGTCGCCGAGATCCTCGGAACGCAGCTCTGACGGCATTCGCGACCGTTGACACCGGAAGCCGGATTTCCCTATACCGCCGGTCTCCGCAGACACGTGTGTTCGAGCACGAGGTTTGCGGCGATGGCGGGGTAGCTCAGCTGGTTAGAGCAGAGGAATCATAATCCTTGTGTCGGCGGTTCAAATCCGTCCCTCGCTACCAAAGTTTCAGCCTGCTAGGTCAATGACCTAGCAGGCTTCGTTTTTGTAGAGCTTTAGACCCAACGTTGCTTCGTGCCGGCTCCGTGCCCAAGGGAAGGAACCGATTTTTCGACTCCCGCTCCTTGGGTCCCGATCTGCGCCGCCTTCGCTGATACGACGCCGACGGCAACCCTGGATGGTTGCCAACACTGGGGTGGTTCTGAGTGGACGCGCTCAGCGCTGGGCCAGGAAGCCAATGGGTTGGCGCTGCGGGCCCTCTTGCTTGAGGGTGCGCAGCAGCTCCTCATATTCCCGCTCCATTTCGGGGGTCACCGAGGGCCGGGTCTCGCGCGCGGCCTGCTCGAAATGGACGCGCTGCACACGGGTCGCCTCCAACGATTCGCGAAGGGCCAGGAGACCGGCGCGGCGAGTGAGATCTTCCAGGTCTGCACCGGTGAAGCGGGCGGTGCGCTCCGCGACCATATCGAGATCGACATCCTCCGCCAACGGCATGTCCCGCGTGTGAATGGCCAGAATCCGGCGGCGGCCGCCGACATCCGGCACCGGCACGTAGACGAGTTCGTCGAAGCGTCCCGGACGCAGCAAAGCCGGGTCGAGCAGGTTCGGACGATTGGTGGCTGCCATCACCACGACACCCTGCAACTCCTCCAGCCC
Organism: Methylobacterium sp.; assembly: GCF_019745455.1. Lineage (GTDB taxonomy): Bacteria > Pseudomonadota > Alphaproteobacteria > Rhizobiales > Beijerinckiaceae > Methylobacterium. Next base: position 11,674 of record NZ_JAIETD010000183.1, on the reverse strand, counting down.
GTCCATCTCGGCCAGGATCGTGTTGACCACACGTTCGGTCACGGCTGGCTCGCCGAGCCCGCCGCCGCGGGCGGGGGCGAGGCTATCGATCTCGTCGATGAAGACGACGGTCGGCGCGACCTGGCGGGCCCGCTGGAACAGGCGCGAGACCTGCTGCTCGGACTCGCCGTACCACTTGGAGAGGAGGTCGGACGACTTCGTCGCAACGAAGTTCGCCTCCGCTTCCCGCGCCACCGCCTTGGCGAGCAGGGTCTTGCCAGTGCCGGGCGGGCCAAAGAGCAGGAAGCCCTTGGCCGGGCGGATGCCGAGGCGCCGGAAGGCCTGTGGCGAGCGAAGCGGCAGCTCGACGCCCTCGCGCAGGCGCATCTGCGCCTCGGCCAGACCCCCGACATCGTCCCAGGTCACGTCCGGCACCTGGATCATGATTTCTCGGAGCGCCGAGGGCTGGATCCGCCTCATCGCCGACAGGAAGTCGTCTCGCCGGACGCTCAATCCCTCCAACACTTGCGCGGGAATCCCCTCACGCAGGTTCACCTCCGGCAGGATGCGGCGCACGGCGTCCATCGCGGCCTCTCGCACCAGCGCACCGAGATCGGCGCCGACGAAGCCGTAGGTGGTGCGCGCGACCTCATCGAGGTCGACATCATCCGCCAGCGGCATGCCGCGGGTGTGGATGCCCAAGATCTCGCGCCGGCCCGGCTGGTCGGGCACGCCGATGATGATCTCGCGATCGAAGCGGCCGGGACGGCGCAGCGCTTCGTCGATCGCGTCGCGCCGGTTGGTGGCGCCGATCACCACGACGTTCTGGCGCGGCTCCAGCCCGTCCATCAGGGTCAGGAGCTGGGCCACGATCCGGCGCTCGACCTCGCCGGTCACCTGCTCACGCTTCGGCGCGATCGAGTCGATCTCGTCGATGAAGATGATCGAGGGGGCGTTCTGGGCCGCTTCCTGGAAGACCTCGCGCAGGCGCTGCTCGGATTCGCCGTAGCGGCTCCCCATGATCTCGGGACCGGCGATGTGGAAGAAGCGGGCCTCGGTCTCGTTGGCCACCGCGCGGGCGAGCCGCGTCTTGCCGGTGCCCGGCGGGCCATGCAGCAGGACGCCCTTCGGTGGGTCGATGCCGAGGCGCTGGAACAGTTCGGGATGGCGCAGGGGCAGCTCCACCATCTCGCGGATCTGGTCGACGGTATCGCCGAGGCCGCCGATATCGTCATAGGTGACGTCGGCCCGCCGGCCGTCCTTCGGCTCCTCGAAGAGCGGCCGCAACTCGATCTCGGTGCCCTCCGCGACGAAGACGATGCCGCGCGGTTGCGTCGATACCACGACCAGGCGGATCTCCTGCAGCCCATAGGTCGGCCCTTCGAGATAGGGACGCAGCTCTGGCGGGATGCGCGGGTCGGTCGCCGCGCGAGATTGGGTCGAGGTCGAGATGACATCGCCCGAGACGAGGGGCCGGCGCAGCAAAGTGCGGCGCAGGGCCTCGCCAGAGCCCTGCAGGCGAACATTCTTCTGGGCCGGCGCCACCACGATGCGGGCGGCTGGCCGGATCTCGGCGGAGCGGATCTCGACGTGGTCACCGCTCGCCGTCCCCGCGTTGACGCGCTGCAGCCCGTCGAGCCGGACGAGGTTCAGGCCCTCGTCCTCCTCGTAGGGGCCGACCGCAATCGCGGCGGTGTGGCGCTTGCCGACGATCTCGACGACGTCGCCCTCGCGCAAACCGAGCTGGGTCAGCGCCGCATGCCCGAGCCGGGCGATGCCGCGCCCCGCATCCTGGGGGCGCGCATTGGCGACCTGCAATCTCAGGGTCTGCCCTTCGGCTTCGGCCATCTTAACTCCCGGGCGGCACGTCCGACGTGAACACCCCTGGTCAACCGGCGGTGCCTCGGATTGTTCGGACAAGGCCGGCAGATGTCCGCGACGCCGCGATCACCGCCGGTGAGCCATGTCACCGTGGTCAACTGCGATGCCAGGCAGGGGCGAACGGTGGCAGATCGACAATGTGCCCGATCTTCGCTTCCAAACCGTTCGAGCCAGAGGCGGAAGTTCCGCTTCGGAGCGAAAGGCCAGGATCCGCTCTCGATTCCTTGTCGGGCCTACAGAGCGACCGCTTTTGAGCAGCCCGGCGTAATGGAGGCGTATGACCGGGATGGGTGGCATGTCGCCCGTCTGCTTCTGACGGTCCGGGTCACGGAGTGGATCTTCCGTGGTCGCATTCTATCGCCAGGAGGGACGGCCCGCGGATGCGCGGAGGGGTAGGCCCGTCTCAGGTCTACAAACGCTTGGCGGCCACTTGGCGGCCACTTGGCGGCCTCAAGCGCGGCGGCGCGTGCCTGAACATGCATCCAGATCCGAACCGTCGGCGACCGTCGCCGTTGGCTCCTCGGTCCCTTGCGTATCGCTGCGCCCCCCGCCGGAGCCGCGACCTCGGAATCTCGGATGCCACCTTCGCCGACTTCCTCGGCGATCGGTCTGCAGCCAAGTTGTATTGCCACACACTCGCCGACGAAGCCCTCAGACCTGCCGCCTGCGGACCGCCTGTCGTCGAGGAACGATAAACGGCATGGGCGCCGCAGCCAGGATCGGCTTCCAAGTCCTGCTCCATCCTTCGAGAGGAGCGGGGTCCGACCGGTGGGCGAGTTCGAGGAACGCCAAGGTGGCCTCGGTCGTCGCCCGCTTGACCAGTGGGTTTAGGGGGCCGCCGCTTCGGAGCGACCGATCGGTGAAGACGCTGTGTGAGCCGCCCTGGAAGACGACGAGGGCCTTCTGCGGCGTCGGGATCGCGTTGAAGATGTCGATGCGGTCCTGGACCCCCGAATACCGGCCCGGCAAGCGGATCGTATCCTCCGTCGTCGTCACGTGGAGGGTGGGCACGTCGACCGAAGCGAGGACCGACGCGAGATCGGTCTCGCCGTAGAACGGCGGTGCCGAGATGACGATGCTGGCCGAGAATCGGGAATCCCGGTCACCGAGTGGCCGACCGTCCCGGACCACCTGAGCACCCGTGAGGATCAGGGTGGTGTTCGCGCCGTAGGAATGACCGGCCGCCACGATGCATGTCCGGTCGATGGCAGCCGCGAACGGGCTGTCCCGATCAAGCAGGCGGTCGAGCCCGAAGCGCACGTCGCGTGTCCGCGCGATGGCCTCGCGCTCATCCGCCGCGCCGTCGAGACGATCGAGGAGCAAGAGCGGATTGCCCGCCCAGAGCGCCTGGTCGCTGCCGACATGCTGAATGTGCAGGCTGGCGGTCCCACGGGCCGACCACCCCTCGCCCAGATAGCTGTAGCCCTTCCGGGAGCCGCCGAGACCATGAGAGAAGACGATGAGCGGCACGGGCGCTTTCCGGCCGGAAGCGGCCGGCCAATAGAGCCGTGCCGGCACCGACCGCTCGCGTGCGGCGTCGACCCAATCGAAGTCGATGACGCGGGGCCCTTCGAAGGCCGGCCGCGCGGCTGCCGGACGGCGCGCGAGCATGATGCCGGCACCCGCAGCCAGCGCCATGGCACCGAAGCGCCGGCGGTCGTAGCCGCGCCTAACCGGTTCCGGAGCGACGACAGACCGGGACGAAACATCGTCGTTGAGGAGCATGGTCGTCTCGCGAGCCTTGGTCGCCGAAGTGGAATACATCGAAGCGATGAGGCCGTCGTGTCATGATGCCGCTTCGGGGTCGGTGCCGTTTCTTACACGCGGAAGCGTGGCCAACCACACGGTTCTGGCTGTTCGACTGCAAAACCTCAGCGGTGCCCGTCTAGGGTTTCTCAAACCAAACTCGCATCTCTGTTCGAACAACGGGCCCTTCGACGTTGCGCCGTGCCTTACCGCACGAGACCGGAGCGGCCGATCCTGGCAGGTATCGACGGTCACGCTGATGCCATGATCGGGCGCCCCTTGGCGGGCGACCGCCTCATCGGAGAAGACGATGCCATATGGCAGCTCAGCCTTCTGGATCACGATCGCCGTCATCAGCGCCCTGTTCGGCGCGCTGCACGGCTACCTGTTGAACGACGGGCCCACACTGATTGGAATCCTCTACGGCACCTGCATCGGCGTCCTGACCATCGCGTACGAGCGCGGCGTCTTCTTCTCCGGCTACAGCAAGCGCCTCCGGCGTCTGCCTACCCTGGCCTATCTCGCTGCCGCAGAGGTCAGCTTGCTGCTGGTGATTCTCCTAGGATTGGCGCTCACCGGCTCCGTCGCCTGGACGCTCGGACTGACCGACAAGACCTTTCCGGAAGCCATCACTCCCAAGATCTCTACCATCCCCTACGCGCTGGTGGTTTCGGCCCTCCTCGTATCCGCCTTGCGCGTCCGCGACCTGATCGGCAGCGAGACGTTCGCAAGCCTCATAGTCGGCCGCTACCACCGGCCGGTCAGCGAAGAGCGCGTCTTTCTGTTCCTCGATCTGGTCGGGTCGACGACTTACGCGGAAAGACATGGCGACCTTGCCGCCCAGGAACTACTGAAGGCCGTCTTCTCGGCCATCGCCGAACCGGTTCGCCGGTATCGCGGACAGGTCGACGATTACGTGGGCGACCAGGTCATCATCTCCTGGCCATTCTCGAGAGGCGTCGAGAAGGCCCGGTGCGTCGCCTGCGTCTTCGCGATCCGGCAGACGCTTCGCAGCGATCAGGAGCGGTGGGTTACTCGCTTCGGCCTGCTGCCCGAACTGCGTGCCGCCCTGCACGGCGGCAACGTCGTAACCGCGGAGGTCGGCGTAGACCGCCACAAGATCGCGTATTTCGGAGACGTCATGAACGCGACCGCCAGACTCGAAGGGCTCTGTCGCGACACCGGGAAGCCGGTCCTCATCTCTGACGCAGTCCTTTCACGGTTGCCGGCACTTCCCGACGGCATCGATGCCGAAGCGCTTGGACCGTACCGCCTTCGCGGCCGTAGCGAAGCGATGACGGTGCATGCGCTTGCGGAAAAGCGCGTGCGGAGGACGGCCGAGCAGGGCAACGCCCATACGAAAGCCGAGGCCGAAAGCGCGTCGGCGCGACTAGACTTGGCGGCGCGTGTCGGCTGATCGTGCCGCCCGGTCCGTTGTGGATGGATTTCTGCCAGTCCGCCTATGGATACTGGGAGAGTTGAAGCGGATCCTTGAGCCCGACCAGTGTTGACCTCAAGAGGTCCTTCGCGGCTTGGACTCCCGCCTGCAGCGGGTGATCAGAATGACTGGAAGCCGGACAGATGCTGCGGCAGGCCTGCATCAACGCATGGTGGTCGGCGAGATGAGCGAGGTCGATGCTCGCCAGCACGACGCCCTCGCCTCGGGACGGCCACCGGACCGGGTAAGTCCTCGGCCAATGGCGGGGTCGGCCTCAGGGTATCCGGCTCATCACGAACATTCCGATCGTGAAGCCGCCTGTACGCATTGCGTCCTGAAACGAGCTGCGGCCGGCCTGGGTATGGAGCCCTGCACCGAGCCGAGGGTCTTGCGGACGATCCGACTCTCCGCATCCGTCATCCCGAGCAAGACGGCGCCCGCTGAGCAAGACGGCGCCCGCCGAGCAAGACGGCGCCCGCCGAGCAAGACGGCGCCCGGCACCGCTCCAAGAAGGGTCTTGCGGCAGGACGTGCAGCTTCCCGGATTCTTGCCCCGAACCTCGGGTGCCTCGGCAAGCACCTGCCGCGTGCCGCGCCCGAACTGGCCGAGGTCGGCTGCGACGTTGCGGGCGGCGCGCATGTCCCACATAGGCCATTCGGCACACGCACACAGGTCCCGTAAGAAGCCTGTTTGACAGAGAAGCCAGCTCAAGCCGCGTCTTCGGTCAGAAAACCAGACAGGGGGGCCTTGATCGTGCAAACCACGCCGGTGACCGGATAGGACAGGTCCACCTCGCCCCCAAAGCTGCCGGCCAGCCCGCGAGCGATGAGCCGCGATCCGAACCCGGCTCGCGTTGGGGTTGCGACGGCAGGCCCTCCTTCCTCCGACCATTTAAGGGTACAATACGGCTCGCCGCATTGCTGTCTGATCTCCCAAACCACCGCCACCGTCCCTTGTGCCGTAGAGAGCGCCCCGTACTTCGCCGCGTTGGTTGCCAGCTCGTGAAGCATCAGGGCCAGCGACATCGCCGCCCTGGCACCGACCGTGAAGGTCGGGCCTTCCAGTACGAAGCGGCCCGGGTTGTCTTCGTGCGCCCTCAGGGCGCCTTCGATCAGGGATTTGATCGGGGCTGCTCGCACACCGGCGCCGAGCAGCAAATCATGCGACCGACCGAGCGCGATCAGGCGACCTGCCAGCACTTCTTTCGCTGTATTCAGGTCGGTCGCCGTCCGCATGGTCTGTGTGGCGATGGATTGCACCATCGCCAGCATGTTCTTCATGCGGTGGCTCAATTCGAGGTTGAGGGTTCGCTGCTGCTCCTCCGCCTCGATGCGGGCAAGCGCGGCGCGGGTTCGGTCCGCGATGTTGTTGGCGAAGCTGATCTCCTCGCCACTCCACGCGTGAGGAGAGCTCTTGAGCGCGTAGAGCAGGGCCACGAACCGCCCACGCTCCATCACGGGCAGGTTGAGCAGAGCGCGAACGTCGATGGCCGCCAAGGCCCTGGCATCTCCTGATGTTCTCGGATCCTCGGAGACGTCGTCGATGATCACGGCGCGACCGCCCTTCAAGTCCTCGATGTAGGAGCCGTATTCCCGAAATTGATGAAGGCCGTCGATGCGGTTGAGATCGGGCGCCGTCCATCCTCGTTCCACCAGGATTGTCTCTTGGACGGGATCGACGGCGCCGTACCCGCCATGGGAAAGCCCCAGCGTCCGGCCGACGATCTCGGCCGCCACGCGCGAGATTTCCGCCCGGTCGTTCGTATTGCGAAGCCGGTCGCCAAGCTCGCCGAGCGCCGCTCGCCTGGCATCGGCCCGCTTACGCTCGGAGACATCGATGAACATCGCGGCGAAGCGTTCCTCCGCCTCGCGATAGGCCCGAACCTCGAATATGCGCCCAAGCTGCGGCACCGCGATCTCAAACACCTCCGGAATGCCGGTGTCGACCACCCGGGCATAGGTCTCGATGGGCCAGTTCGGGAGCCCCGGGATGGCTTCGCGCAGGGTGCGCCCTACGGTTTCGCGAGGAAGCCCGGACTGTGCGGCAAAGGCCGGGTTGATCTCGACGAATCGGCAATCGACCGGCCGCCCATCCTGGTCACGGATGATCTCGCCGCTGAAGAAGCCCTCGTGCATGCCCTCGAACAGGCCGCGCCACCGCTTCTCGCTCTCAGCAACCCGCTGCTCGGAGGCCCGTTGCGCAGTGATGTCGCGCGAGACCGCCAGCAACCGTTCCGGTTCGCCGTCCGCACCTCTTATGGCCGTGACCTGCACGTCCCACCATTTCGGCGTGCCCCTGAATGTGTCGGCCTGTCCCTGAAAGTGGCCGGTGCCCCCGGCCAGCGCCGCCCAGATCGCCGCCTTGGCGTCGGCATTGCCGGACCCTTGCCAGAAACTCGGCCAGGGGCAGCCCTTGACCTCGTTGAAGTCGCCGACCTCCATCACACGCATGCCGCCTTCGTTGATGAAGGTCAGCCTTGCGTTGAGGTCGAGCACCTTGATGCAGTCTGCCGAGGACGCGAGCACGCTGCGCATGAACTCGGCGTCCGCCTGTTCCTTGGCAGCGGCGTTCCTCTGCACCGTGCGATCCCGAAGGACCTTGATGAATCCTTCATGCCGCCCGTCCTCGTCGATGAGGGGCATCATCTCACCGTTGGCCCAGAACAGGCTCCCGTCCTTGCGCAGGTGCCAACGCTCGTCCGTGCCGCGTCCGTGCGACTGGATCTCTTTCATCTCCTGCTCGGGGATTCCGGCCTCGATATCCTCGTTGGTGAAGATCACGTGGGCGGGCTTGCCGCACATTTCGGCCTCGTCCCAGCCGAGGATGTGCTCGGCACCGGGCGACCAGCTCGTCACCATCCCTTGGAGGTCCATGGAGATGATCCCGTAGTCGATGGCGCTTTCCAGGATGGCTTTGTTACGTCGGTCGCTCTCGCGGCGCTGACGGAGTGAGCGGCGCAGCTCCAACGTCGTCATGACCTGATGCGCCAGGGTCCTCAACACGAACGCCTGCGAAGGCGTGAGCTTGTTGGGCTTGGTGTCGAGCACGCAGAGGGCGCCGAGTGCGATGCCGTCTGCGGTCCTCAACGGAGCGCCGGCATAGAAGCGTATCTGCGGGCCGCCGGTGACCAGCGGATTGGCCGAGGTGCGGGCGTCCCGGGTCAGGTCCTCGATTTCGAATACGTCGTCCTGCTGCACCGTGTAGGCGCAGATCGACTGCGACAGGGGCGTCTCGTTCTGTCCGAAGCCGATCTCGGCCTTGAACCACTGCCGCTCGACGTCAAGGAGCGATATCAGCGACACGGGCATGCCGCAGGTCTCGGACGCCACCCTGACGATGTCGTCGAACTCCTCCTCCGCTGGCGTGTCGAGGATGTTGTAGCTGTCCAACTCGGCACGTCTGCGCGCGTCGGGAGGGTTGCTCATATCGGCCATGGTCTTTCGCCCGTGACCGTCCTTGTGTGATGTTGAATCACGGCTCGCCACGGCATTTCTTGCGCCTCAACACTCACGCGAACAAGGGCCCCTAATACTCCTACACATCGGATTGCTTGAGCCGGGATGCTATCGAATGCCCAGCGTGCGATCCGATGTGAACCGGCATCGTCAAGGTGCTCTGCACGAGTGCCACCCGCGATGCGAGGATCTAGGAACGGCTCCTGAGGCCCCAACACGCACCTTCCCTGCTGTCCGAGAAGAGAATGTCCGCCTCCAGGACGGAGAGAGCGTAGGCGCATATGGCCAGGCGAGATCGCCGGCTGGCCCATGATCGGCACTGCTTCTCAACAACGGCATAGCGAATGCCGGTTCCCGAAGACCGAAAGCACCGGGTTCCAAGGCGAGGTTGTGCTGGAACCTGTTGCTTGGCTCGAGGGCCAGGCAAAGCGGATTTGCAGGGCTCGGCTCTTGACGGCAGATCGGCTTGGCCGCGTTCCAGCGGACCGTCTGAGTGGTTCGCGCTCAGTGGTTCGCCGTCCGGTTGAGAGAGGTCGGACCCTGAGATCCTGACCATCCCACCATGTTCAGAGGGCAATTCCTTCTGGAACCGTCGTGCTCGAGTGCCGTTGCCGAGCGAAACCTCGATCAAGGCTGCGGATGTCGGACGACGGAGAGGACGACATTGCTGCCATCGCCAGAGCGCGTGCGGCTGGTTCCGAGTTGTGGGCGGAGCACGCACCTGCGGGCGACCCGTTTGCAGCGGCCGTACGGGCCACGCGCATGGCCATGATCATCACGGACCCCCATCTCGCCGACAATCCGATCGTCTACGTAAACCAGGCATTCTGCAGCCTCACGGGTTACGAAGAGAGAGAGGTCATCGGGCGGAACTGTCGCTTTCTGCAAGGAGTCGACACGGACCCACGGCATCGCGTGCAGATCCGCGACTATGTCATGAATAACCGCGACCTTCACATCGAGATCCTGAACTACAAGAAGGACGGAACGCCGTTCTGGAACTCCCTCTTCGTCTCGCCGGTCCTCGACCGCCAGGGCGAGATCTCGCACTTCTTTGCATCGCAGCTCGACGTGACAGAGCGGAAAGAGCGCGAGAGAGGTATCGAGCGTCTCGCTAGCGATCTTGCCGAGGCCAAGAGCATGCTCGAAGGTCAGGTCGACGAACGCACCGCGGCGCTTATGCAGACCCTGGAGACCCGCACCAAGCTGCTGACCGAACTCGATCACCGGGTGAAGAACAACCTGCAGCTCATGATCTCGCTTGTGAACCTTGAGAAGCGCCACCGATCGAGTGAGCCGGAGCATGAGGCTCTCGAAGCAATCCGGGTACGTCTCCACGCACTTGGGTTGGTCCACCGCAAGCTCTACAATGAAGACAGCATCGGTCGGTTCGATGTCTCCGAGTTCGTCCGGAACATCGTCGAAGACCACCAGCTGCAATCGGGCCGCTCTGACATCAAACTTGTTTTCCAGACCGAACCCGTCAGCGTCACATCCGCGAAGGCCGGCCCGGTGGCGCTGTTCGTGAATGAGTTGGTGGGGGCCGCCATGCGATACGCCTACCAGGGACGACGAGGATCACTAAAGGTCGGCTTGCGCGCTATTCGCCAGGGCGCTGCCGAAGTCTTCGAGCTTTCGATCGCCGATGACGGCTACACGGCTCGCGAGAAGGATGACACGCGCCGGTCAACAGCCGGTACCATCGTGGCCCTCCTTGCCCGCCAGCTCGATGCCAGCATCGATTGGTGCGAAGGCGATGCTCACATGCTCGTCCGAGTGACGATGCCCTGCGCCGAGCCCGAGCCCGAACCCGGGAGAAGCCAGGTCGATCTTAGTTCAGATGGCAGGTACGTCATTGGCAGACACTGAACCTAAGGTGCTGGTGGTCGAGGATGAGACCCTTGTCGCCCTCGATATCGAGATCGCGATCGAGGACGCGGGGATGCAGGTGGCTGGACATGCTGTCCGGGGCAGCGAAGCTATCGAGGTTGCCAGCCGTCACCCCCCAGATCTTGCCTTGGTTGACCTCCAGCTTCTCGATGGCCCGACAGGGATCGCGGTTGCCGAGCACATCGTCGCCCAGGGCGGCATGGTCGTGTTCCTGACCGCCAACCGGTCGGCCCTGCCATCGGACCTCGCCGGGGCCTGCGGGGTGATTGTGAAACCTTTCACGGGTGCTGGCCTCGTTGCCGCGCTTCGCTTCCTGAAACTCGTTCTTGCCCACCAACCCATCACGGTCGGACCACCCCAATGTCTTGAGCTTGGATCGTCCTGTGAGCCGCTGGGCACACCAGATGCTGTGTCTGTCCAGACGGAGACACTGGCCGAGCCGGCATCGCCCGACCGCCCGATCGACTGAAGCAATGGCGCAGTTGCGAATGCAATCGATGAGGGCAGCGGCCGCCGTCGGATATGGAGGAGCCTTAGCGGCCTCTTGAGGTGATCGCACGAGGCGGAGCTTACCAGCTCGGTCCCGGTGGTCCTGATCAATAAGCATCACGTCGGGGACGTGTCTCGTTCACCCGCAGCTGCCGGTCGTCTCAGCTCGCTTTGAAGACAACCGAGCGCTATCGGCTCATCGACCAGTAATCTGGGTGTCTCGCCGATCGAACCAGTGCACTGCATGCAACGGTGTTTCGGTTCAGCAGTCTCGCCAACCCCGTTCGAATCACCGCTTAAATATGCATTCCAAATGTAACGGAATTCTTCCGCCGTCGGCAACTGATGTGATCATGTGGGATAGTTTACCGTCGCGTTTCTCAATTACAGGCGTTCCTCGACCGGACGAAGCACTCAGGCCGTCTTGTCGGACACTATAGGCGGCTTGGCAGTTAGCTTGGGGGCCTCCATTTCGTTGAGTTCGTCCTCCCGCCTCTGAAGCAGTACGGTTATTCGGCAGACGGTTGATAGCTGCCGATGGACGATCCCGGCGTACGTCATCAAACTGCCACATCAACAATATAACTCACTCATAGTTAATCGACGGAGCGTATTGCATCGGCGGTGGGACGGCGGATCGACGCGGCGAAGCGTCCTCTTTTTTTGATCGTCGCCGTCGGTCGTTTGATGCAGGAGACGCACCCGGATCATCATGATGATGTTGATTTCCGCTGAGAGTTGACCCGGCGTTTTCGTTGAGAAGTGACCCAGGTTCAGGGGTTGATGTTTATCATTG
>NZ_JAIETD010000110.1 GCF_019745455.1 Methylobacterium sp. | reverse complement strand
CGAGCGAAGCTGCGCCATGGGGCGCGTCCGGGCGGCGTAGAGTGTCCTGTCGAGGGGGTCGTCGCTTGCCGCGATAGTCTTGCCCAGGGACTCGTCGACCGCCGTCAGCGCCTTGTCGACATTGGTCCGCGCGAGGGCCAGGCCCTCGGGCTGGGCATCGGGATTGCTGACGGTCTCGAGGGCTGCGAGGCCGTACTGGGTCATCCGTCCGGACAACTCGACGAGGAGTTCGAGACGACCCTGCGCCGCGAGAGTCCGGTCGATGGCCCGTTCCGCGGCGCCGATGGCGGCGAGTACCCCGAGGGCCGCCAGGATCACGAGGAGGGCGGTCGCACCGAGCAGCAGGGCGAACCGGACCTTGAGCGAACGCATGCTGTCACCGACCGTGCCTTAGCAGGACGGGACAGTGTCACCCCGGCGTCATCGCGCCAAGGGGCTTGAAAATCTGGGTGGCTGGGAAAACGAGCGCGATGCCGCTTCAGAGGTCCTTCGGAAGGCTGCCGCGCGCGGCGCAGCGCCAGCGGGCGACGTGCCATTCCGGATGCTCGGCCTGCCATGCCGCGAGAGTGCTCTGGGCGTGACGCAGACAGACGAACGGACTCCTCGCCTCGAACGACATGCTGATCCGGTCTTCGCGGCACTGGTCGGGCTGGGCCACGAGGCAGATGGAAAGGAGCAGGAACATGGTGGCACCTCGCCTAACGGAGGACATCGTCGCCGTCTGGCGATGGCGTCACCGTGCGGCGGGGCCGATGGTCGGCGAACCGCCATGACAAGGCAATATCCGTTGCCGGGAAAAGATCCCGACTGCCCAGCGACGGAAGCGCTCAGCCGGCCGCCACCCAGAGCTCGCCCTTGCTCAACGTCGCGAGGTCGCCCGAATAGCGCTTGAGGGCGCCGGCCGCGAGGTCGGCATGGGCTGGGCTCAAGGCCCGGAGCGAGCGGGCAAGGAGGCGCAGGAAGACGAGGTCGTGCGTCCCTGTCTCCACGAAGGTTGGCGAGAGGGCGCCGGTGGCGCCGGCCAGGATGGTTCCCCGGCGCATGCCGTAGCCGGGATGGTCGCCGACGCGCGTCGCGGCGATGGTGCCGGCGATCATGCGCGCGCCCGCATAGGCGCCGGCCTCCCCGACGAGGAGCATGCCGCGGCGCATGCGGTCACCAAGATGGTCGCCGGCGCGTCCCCGGATCACCAGGGTGGCGCCGTCGAGGCCGGCCTTGGCGGAATAGACCGCGCCGCCGGCATGATCCCCGGCATCGCCCTCGATCGTGATGGTGCCGCCGCTGGCACCGGAACCCGAGTAAGGCCCAGCCGAGCCGGTGACGGTGAGGGTGCCCCCGGCCATGCCGGCGCCGAGCCGCTGGCCGACATCGCCCTCGACGCGGATGGTGCCGCCATCGAGCGATGCGCCGACCCGGTCGAGACGCGAGGAGCCTCCCTCGATCGTCAGGGTATCGGAGCCGTCGAGGCGGATCGTGAAGCAATCGCCCAGCGTCAGGCCGCGCCGGCTGGTGCCGACCGGCAGTTTGGCCGCCTCAGCTTCGGAGAGGCCGCCGAGCGAAAGGGGATTGATGTTGAGGAGGTCGAGCCGCTCGGGCGGCTCCTGGCGAAGGGTGAGGGTGCTCATGCTGCTCCCGCCTCGCTCGCCGGCTCCTTCGAGAGCAGGTCCTTGAGGTGATAATGGTGGCGACCGAGATTGCCGCCGTAATTGCCGGCCGTGACGGCGACGAGCCCGTGCGCGGAGCCGGCTTCCGTCGAAGCGTGAAGCGCCGCCCGCATCGACTCGGCGACCGAGCGCGAGGTCAGGCCGTCGATGACGATCTCCAGCACGACGCCGACTTCGGCGGCGAGCTCCGAACCGGCCCGGCCCTTCAGAGTCGGGCAATAGGCGTCGTTGGTGGAGGCCATCATGCCCTTGGTGCGGGCGCCGACCTTCGACCCCGAGCGGACGATGCCGCCCGGGAAGGGCAGGATCACGTCGGCCACCGAGCGGGCGGCATCGACCGCGATCTCCGCGACCTTCAGCGTCTCGGCATGGTTGCGCCCAAGGAAGAGCAGGTTTCCGCCGCCCACCGCCCCGTCGACGGCGCGGACGTAATCCTCGCACAGGAACTCGCCGTCCATCACGGGGATGCGCCAGTAGCGCCGGCCCTTGCCGGTCGCAGGGTCGGGCAGGCGCTTGGCCACCGCGAAGCCGTCGCCGAAATAGCGGATCGCGCCGCCGAGCTTGATCTTGTGGGGCCCGTCGACGCCGGCATAGCAGGCCGTTCCGGGACAGGTGAGGATACACTGGCCGACGCGCTTGAGAAGTTGGTCCTTCAGTCCGTTCGGCTCGAAACCAAACAGGAGGACACGCACGCCGGGACGACCATCGGGGGTCTCGTCCGGAGACAATTCGCAATCGATCCCGGCCTCGGCGCCGCAGCCGATCACCGAGGTCGCGAACCCCGTCATCGTTACGGCGGCGATCATCGCCCACTTCGCCGTGTCGTTGGTGATGATCAGCGCCGTGCCGGCGACGTCGAACGCCTCGGCGAAGGTGTCGATGACGGTGATGCCATTGAGGGTGAAATCAGTCATCTCGGCCACCGAATCTCACGCCACATCGTCCGCTCGTGCCGGCCAACCCGCTTCATGCCCGGCATGCCACGTCCTCGAATACGTCGTGACCCGCAAAGGCCTCGTCGGGCACCGCGAAGCTGTCGAGACCGGTGCCGAAACGGTCTTCGAGATAGGCGTCGGTGCGCTTCTCCATCGCCTTGTCGGACTCGACGCTCAGTTCGAGGGTGCGGCCGGAGCGCCAGTTCACCACTTCGCCGTCCTCGACGATGGCCTCTCCGTCCTTCAGCACCAGCTTGGCGCGGGCGAACATCGCCGTGCGGTCGCGGTCGTCGCGATAGACCGCCACGTCGGCCCGTGCGCCCTCGCGCAGGTGGCCGCGATCGGTCAGGCCGAGGAGCTTCGCCGGCCCGGACCGGGTGAGCTGCGCGATCTCCGACAAGGTGTATTCGCGCTCGATGGAACCGAGGCCGGAGCGCTCGCCGATCACCTTGTGCAGGCTCGCGATCTCGCGGTCGCGGGCCTCCTTGTCCATCAGCCAGTGGATGATGCGCGGATACTCTGTGAAGGGTCCGCCATTCGGGTGGTCGGTGGTGAGGATGGTGCGCTCCGGATCGTTCGAGAGCAGCATCATCTCGAGGCCGATCGCCCATTGCAGCGAGCTCACGGGGCCGCGCGGCTTGTAGAGGAACGGCACCACGCCGCCGCCCTCGGCATCGCCGGCATTGAGGATCCACTTCTTCGGGTTGGCGCCCTTGCGGCCGCCGAACTGGCGCAGGATGTCCAGAGAGATCGTCACGGTCTGCCCGAAGGCGACCTGGCCGACATCGTAGGTGGCGTTCGGATGCTTCTCCATCGCCTGGGCAATCCGCTCCGCGGCGGAGCGGAAGCCGCCCGCCGGGTTGCCCGGCTCGGAGAGGCCGTAGGCGTAGAACTGGGCGTGGGCGAAGTGGATGCGGCGCCCTTCCGCCGCTTCGAGCGTTGCGACGAACGAATCGTCGGCGCCGGGAATGCCGAGATTGTTGCAATGGACGTGCAGCGGGTGCGGCACGCCGATCTCCTCGACGGCGTCGAGGAGCGCGCCCATGATCTTCCGGGTCGAGAGGCCGTAGACCGGGATTTCGTCGTCGAGGCTGAGCTTGAGCGCGCCATCCTTGAATGCAGAGGCGCCGCCCGCATTGATGCACTTGACGCCGAGGCCCCGCGAGGTCGCGACGGTGAGCGCCACGAGGTCGCGGACGGCATTGGCGCCCTCGCGCTGGCGCAGCAATTCAAGAAGCTGGTCGTCGTTGCCCATCACGGCGAGGGCTCCCCTGTCGAGGAGCGGGATGTCGGCGAGCTCGAGCTGGGTCGCCAGCGCGTTCGAGGGCGGCATCGCCGGCTCGACGGCGGTGGTGTAGCCCATCCGTGCGTAGTTGGCGCCGATCCAGGCCGCCGAGCCGCCAGCATGGGCGAAAGGGTGACCTTCGGGCGCCGACTCGCTGGCATAGAGGTCGGGCAGAAGCAGGCGAGACAGCACGACGTTGCCGCCGGCGATATGCGAGTGGACCTCGACGCCTCCGGCCATCACGACGCAGCCGGCCGCATCGATGGTGTTGTCGGGCGTGCGATCGGAGGGCGCCACAACGCGTCCATCCTCGATCCAGACGTCGCCGACCGCATCGCGGCTGGCAGTGGGGTCGATGACCCGCCCACCCTTGATGAGCGTCAGCATGCGGCGCTGTCCTTCGCGGTGATGCGCGCGCGGATCGCGTCGAGGACGGCACCGGCCGTCAACGCGGCGGGCTGACCCGCGGCGGAGCTGTGGGTGAGGGTGCCCCGGCGCTCGTTCCAGAGGGTGCCGCCGGTACTCTCGCCGGGGACGCCGACGGCGATCACGATTTCGGCCGTGTCGCCGGTGGCATTCGCGCTACCCTCGCCGACGATCGCGACCGAGGGGAGGGAGGCGAGCCAGTCCGGCCGAGGGGAGGGGAGGGAGGAGAGCCAGAGCGCGGCGTCGGCCTCGCCCTCGCGAACCTGCCGGGCGCCGTCGAAGCGCCACGGATCGTGCTCGGGCACATGACGGCCGAATCCCGTGCTCGGCGCCTGCCCGGTCGTCCAGGCCGCGACCTGGATCAGGGCCCGCCCCTGAAACGGGTCGGCCAACGGCAGGGCGAAGAAGCGGGTGACGTCGTTGAGGTCCTTGACGAGGCCCTGGAGCATCTCGACGCCGAGCTCCCCGACCTCTCCAGGCTCATAGACGACGACACCGTAATGAGCGGCGACCAGCCGGCGAGCGAGGTCGGCATAGGCGGTCTCGCCGGCGAGATGGCCTTTGGCAAAGGCGCGTAGCTGGGCGATGGACACCGCGAGCCCGCCGGGTTCGACCGGATAGGCGACGTGACGGATCTGGCCGTTGCTCGGCCCTCCGAGCGAGAGGATCGTGCGTTCGGAGCCAGCGGCCCGCCCTCGCCGCGGCTTGGCGGCGGCGATGTCCTGCAGGAAGGGGCGATCCCATGGGGCATTGCCGACGACGACGACGAGGTCGGCCCGGCCGACGGCTTCCGCTGGGGTCGTCCCCATCGCGCCGGTCCGGCTCAGCACGCCGAGTTCCGCATAGAGGGAAGGGGCTGCCACCGGATCGAGAGACGCGCCGATGACGCCGGCCAGCCCGTAGGCTGCGCGCAGGGCGCCGACGTCGGCGCAGAGCCCCGTCACCACCGGCACCTTCGCGGAGGCGAAGAGATGGGCCGCCGCCTCAATCGCCGCGTCGGCGTCGGTCGCGCCACCCTTCACCCAGGCTGCCATCATCCTCACCTATTCGGAAACGGACGCTACTCGGCGCCGCCGGCTGTTCTCGTCGGCGCGCCGCAGAGCCGTCCCAGCAGGTCGGGCCCGATCGCAGCATACCGGCATCGCCGGTCTGCCTTTGCGGCGACGTTTGCATTCGCGCAACGCCGCAAGCAAGTCCAGACCTGCAATTTCGGCCCAGGGGATCGGCGGCCCATCGACCGGATCGTTCCGAACCGTCAGTTCGACACGAGCCCGCTTGCGAGCCCGCGCCGCTCCGTGGGAGAAGCCCGCTCGGCGCGGGGTCGGCGCCGGGGATCGGTTTTAGGGGATCGTCGGAATGGAGGTCCCGGAGTTTTTGCCCAGCCGCGTTCGGGTCAAGGCTCCGGCCCGCCTGCATTTCGGTTTCCTCGACCTGCATGGAGGGCTGGGGCGGCGTTTCGGGAGCATCGGCGTTGCCGTCGACACGCCGGCCGTGGGATTGGTCGCCGAACGTGCGGGCGCCCTCGCCGTCGAGGGGCAGGAGGCGGAACGCGTGCGCGGCTACGTCCACGCCGCCGCGGGACATCTCGGCCTGTCTTCCGACCTCGCGATCCGGATCGAGGAGGCAATCCCGCCCCATGCGGGTTTCGGATCCGGGACGCAGCTCGCGCTGAGCGTCGCGGCGGCTCTGGCCGCCCTCCACGGACGGCCCTTCGCACCCGCGGACTTCGCCGATGCTCTCGATCGCGGCAACCGCTCCGGAGTCGGCCTCGCCGCCTTCACCCAGGGCGGCGTCATCGTGGATGGCGGGCGCGATGCCGGAGGCGCGCCGCCGCCCGTGGTGGCGCGGCTGCCCTACCCTGAGGCTTGGCGCATCATCCTCATCCTCGACGAGGGCATGACCGGGGTGCATGGCAGCCGCGAGGTCGAGGCGTTCCGCGACCTGCCGCGCTTTCCCGAAGACCAGGCCGCCGAGATCTGCCGCATCGTGCTGATGCAGGTCCTGCCAGCACTGGCGACCGCCGAGCTCGAAGGCTTCGGCAGCGGCATCAGCAGGATCCAGCGACTCATCGGCGATCATTTCGCTCCGCATCAGGGCGGGCGTTACGCGAGCCCACGGGTTGCAGAGGCTCTTTACGCCATCGCCGCGAAGGGGATCGCCGGCTACGGGCAGAGCTCCTGGGGACCCACGGGCTTCGCCCTGGTGGCGTCGGAGGCGCAGGCGCAGGCCCTCGTCGCCGAACTCGGGCCGCGAGGCCCGTTGCGCTTCGTCGTCGCCCGCGGGCGAAACAGCGGCGCGACGGTCACCTCGCTTTAAGCATCCGCGTTGCAAGGTTGCGTTCCCGGCCGCGCTTGACCGCGCAAGCCCGACGATTTTGAATCGCCCGCAGCCGCCTGACCGGCGACGCAGCGAAGCCGCGACTCTCAAGGATGACCACGATGGCCCGCTCGATTCTCCACATGCTGACGCCGCTCAAGCACATGAGCCCGTTCGATGTGAACATGGCCGTGGATGCCGGCTTCGAGACGGTCGCCACCTACGAGAACGTCACGCTGCCCGACGTGACCTCGCTGGTGCAGGATTCGATCTTCTCGCGCGCCCCGCAGGACGGCGTGCGCACGGGCATCTTCATCGGCGGAAAGAACGCCGAGGACGCCCTCGACATGATGGATCGCGCCAAGAAGGCGCTGGTGCCGCCCTTCGCCAACCACATCATCGCCGACCCGGCCGGCTCCTTCACCACCGGCGCCGCGATGGTCGCCGAGGTGACCCGCGCCCTGAAGGCGAAGTTCGGCACCGACCTTGCCGGCAAGCGCATCGTGATCTTCGGCGGGGCAGGCGTCGTCGCCTATGTGGCGGCGGTGATCGGCGCGCTCAACGGCGCCAAGACCGTTCTCGTCGGTCATGACGGCGAGGAGCGGGTGTCGAAGATCGCCTTCACCATGAAGTGGCGCTTCGGGATCGAGGTCGGCGCGGTGGACGGCTCGACTCCCGAGGCCCGGCGCGAGGCGATCCGCGACGCCGACGTGATCCTCTCGGCCGGCCCCGCGGGCATTCCGATCCTCTCGGCCGAGGATCTCGAATCGGCGCCCAAGCTCCTCGTCGCCTCCGACGTCAACGCGGTGCCGCCGGCGGGAATCGCCGGCATCGACGTCAACGCCGTCGACGTTCCGCTCCCCACGGGCAAGGGCATCGGCATCGGCGCGCTCGCGGTCGGCAACGTCAAGTACCAGACGCAGAGCCGCTTGTTCCGGCGGATGCTGGCGAGCGACGAGGCGCTCATCCTCGATTTCCGCGACGCCTATACCCTCGCGGTCGAGGTCGCCGGCTGAGCGACGATCACGGCGCCGTCCTCATCGCGGCGCAATCGGGCCGCGCCCTGGCGCAGGCGGCCAGGCGCGCCGGGCTCGTTCCCCTCGTCCTCGACCTGTTCGGCGATGCCGACACCCTCGCGCTCGCATCCCAGCACCGATCGGCGAAGGGGCGGTTCGGCGCCGGGCGGCTCGGCGGCGAGCAATGCCTCGATGAGATCGAGGCGCTGGCGAAACTGAGCGATCGGCCGATCCTCGGGATCGTGCTCGGAAGCGGCTTCGAGGACGCCCCTGACCTGATCGCCGCCATCGCCACACGCCATCGGATCCTCGGGGCACCGGCGGAAGCGGTGGCGGCCCTCAAGAACCCGATGAGGTTCGCGGCTCTCTGCGGACGCCTCCGCATTCCCCATCCTGCCGTCACGCGCGATCCCGTGAGAGACCGCCGAGGCTGGCTGCTCAAGCGAGACGGCGGCTCGGGCGGCAGCCATGTCAGGGCTGCGACGGCGGGGAAAGCTCCACCGGGCGCATATTTCCAGCAGCGGGTGGCCGGCAGCGCCCATGCCCTCTCCTTCCTCGCCGATGGCCGTAACCTGTCCGTGGTCGGGATCACCGCGCAATGGAGCGATCCGTCGCCGATCCGGCCTTACCGCTACGGCGGCGCCGTCGAGGAGGCGCGGGATGCGCCACCGCTGCTTGCCACGAGCGTCGTGGAGGCGATGACGCGGGCGGCGAGAGCCATCGTCGCAGAGACCGGCCTGCGCGGCCTCGCCAGCGCCGACATCCTGGTCGAGGGCGAGTCCTGGTGGCTGACGGAGATCAATCCCCGCCCAGGCGCCACCCTCGACGTCCTCGACCGCCGCGCTCGACCCCTGCTGTCGGCGCATATCGCGGCGAGCCTCGGCACCCTCGTGACGCTGGACCCGCCGCCGATGGATGCGGCGGCCGCGCAGATCTGTTACGCGACCACCAACTACGCCCCGGTGCCCTCCCTCTGCTGGCCCGAACACGTGCGTGACCGCCCCCGCGCCGGCTCCTCCGTCGCGCGGGGAGCGCCGCTCTGCACGATCGTCGCCACGGGGAGGGATGCCGACGCGGCGAGAACGACCTTGCGGGAGAGGGCCGAACGGCTCCGCGCCCGCCTCGACATTGAGGGAACCCAGCGATGACCACGACCCATACCGGCCCGCTCCGCACCAGTCCGAGCCTCAACGCACTCACCGCGCCGCTCGTCGAGCGCCTGGTGGCCGATGCCGAGGCTCTACGCCTGGCCGTCACGACAGAGCATGGTGCCCGCATGATCGATGCGGGGGCGAAGGTTCGGGGCTCGATCGAGGCCGGACGCCGCATCGCCGAGATCTGCCTCGGGGGACTCGGCACCGTCACCATCGCGCCGACCGGGCCGATCTCCGCCTGGCCCTATTCGGTGATCGTCCACTCCGCAGATCCCGTCCTCGCCTGCCTCGGCAGCCAGTATGCCGGCTGGAGCCTCGCCGACGAGGACGGCGGCTCCGACTTCTTCGCCCTCGGCTCCGGACCCGGCCGTGCGGTCGCCGTGGTCGAGGATCTCTACAAGGAGCTCGGTTACCGCGACAGCGCCTCGGCCATCGCCCTCGTCCTCGAGGGCGCCAGCGCGCCGCCGGCATCCGTGGTCGCCAAGGTCGCCGAGGCGGCGGGCCTCACGGCAAGCGGCGTCACCTTCATCTACGCGCCGACTCAGAGCATGGCCGGCTCGACACAGGTCGTCGCCCGCGTCCTGGAAGTTGCCCTGCACAAGGCCCACACCGTTGGCTTCGACCTCCACAAGATCGTCGATGGGATCGGCTCGGCGCCGCTCTCGCCGCCGCACCCGGACTTCATCAAGGCGATGGGCCGCACCAACGACGCCATCATCTATGGCGGACGCGTGCAGCTCTATGTCGAGGCCGATGCGGCCGATGCGCGCCAGCTCGCCGAGCAGATTCCCTCCACGACCTCGGCCGATCACGGCGCGCCATTCGCCGACATCTTCTCCCGCGTGAACGGCGACTTCTACAAGATCGACGGCGCCCTCTTCAGCCCGGCCGAGGTCATCGTCACCTCCGTGACCACCGGCGAGAGCTTCCGCGGCGGCAAGCTGATGCCGGAGCTGGTCGAGGCGTCGTTTCGCTGAACGCGCCGTCATGGACCCTCCCCGCAGAGGGGAGGGAGACGTCAGAGTACACATCCATGCGCATCGGGCTCGCGGCCGATAACGGAAATTGGCACAAGGCGCGCCTGCTGGCGGCCCTGCGTTCGCTCGGAGCGGAGCCGGTGCTGTTCTCCCTCGCCGACGTCGCCATCGGGACGGGCGAGGCGGAGCCGCTGCGCGTCCCGGGCTTCCCCGACGGCCTTCCCGACGGAGTCCTGCTGCGCACCATCGCCGGCGGCACCTTCGAGGCGACCACGATGCGGCTCGGGGTGCTGCACGCCCTCGTCGCCTCCGGCACGACCGTGTGGAACCCTCCGGTGGCGATCGAGCGGACGGTCGACAAGGCGATGACGAGCCTGTTGATGGCCCGAGCCCGCCTGCCGACGCCGGATACCTTCGTCGTCTCGAAGCGTGAGGCTGCGGCCGAGATCGTCGCCCGCGAGGCGGCCCCAGGCCGTCCGCTCGTGCTGAAGCCGCTATTCGGCTCGCAAGGAGAGGGGCTGCAGCTCGTCGAGCGCCCCGAGGATTTGCCGGACGAGGCCGCCGTATCGCGGGTCTACTATCTCCAACGCTACATTCCGCGCAGCGACGGGCTATGGCGTGATTTCCGCGTGTTCGTCTGCGAGGGGCGGGCCATCGCCGGGATGATCCGCGAGGGCGACGGCTGGATCACCAACGTCCATCGCGGCGGCCGGCCGCTGCCCTGGGCGATGCCGGCCAGGGCGGTCGAACTCGCCGAGCGTACCGCCGCAGCGATCGGCGTCGACTACACCGGCATCGACCTCGTCGAGGACGGGGAGGGCGGCTATCTCGTGCTCGAAGCCAACTCGATGCCGGCCTGGTCCGGCCTTCAGAAGGTGACGGATGTCGATATCGCACTCAGCGTGGCACGCGGCTTCCTCAACGCCGTGAGAGCGGCCCGGCCGCCGCGGCTGGTGGTGGCGTGAATCTCGGCCTCCCGCCTACTACGATCGCGGCGGCTTACGAGGCGAGCTGCCTCGCCGAGCTCGACGCGCTCAAACCCGGCAACGTCCACGCCTTTGCCGCCGGCCACCGCATGGCGGTCACGGATTTCGTGACAAGCGCCGCGGTCTCGGCCCCGCATCTCGCTCGAGCCGGAGCAGGCGTCGGTGCCAGGGTGCTCGGTGGCGTCGAGGCGACGATGCGGGCAGTCGGCCAGAACACCAATCTCGGCATCTTGCTGCTCTGCGCGCCCCTGGCCCTCGCCGCCGAGCGTGGCGTCGTGGTTCAGGACATCCTCAATGGGCTCGATGCGCAGGATGCGGCCGACGTCTTCGCCGCGATCCGCGCGGCAAATCCCGGCGGCCTCGGTCGGGCGGCTCAGCACGACGTGAACGACCCGGCGCCGCCTTCCCTGATGGTGGCGATGAAGGAAGCCGCCCCGCGCGACCGCATCGCCAGGGCCTACGTCTCCGGTTTCGAGGACGTGGTGAGGGTCGGATTGCCGGCGCTGGCTGCGGCGCGGGCCGGGGGCCTCGCTCCGCCATGGACCACCACAGCGGTCTTCCTCGCCTATCTCGCCGCCTTCCCCGATAGCCACGTGGCCAGGAAGCATGGACCGGAGCGGGCCGAACTCGTTCGTACCGAGGCGCGAGCACTCCTGTCCGTCGACCTCGCCATGGATCCGGTCGCCGAACTTCTCGCCCACGATTCGGCACTCAAGGCAGCGGCGATCAATCCGGGCACCAGCGCCGATTTCACCGTCGCAACCCTGTTCCTCGACATCGTGACCAGGCCGGTCAGGTGATTCGGCACCGATTTCCCGTCTTCGCGCAGGCAATTGGGCGCGTTTCCAACAAAACGGGTAACCCAGCCCCGCGTCAGGGTCCGACTGCCCGATAATTCGGCGCAATCTCGGCCGCACTCGGGTTGTTCCGCGCGAGTCGCCAGAGTAGGGTCCGCGCCGCGATCCGGGCTAACCGGTCCGGCCTCAAGGGCTGGACGCCGTGAACAAGGATGGCTTCCGGCCGCGCCTGCCCTTAGGGCGGTCACCTTTTCAAGACTCCTGGGAGAAACCCCACATGGCAAAGATCACCAAGCTGCAGGTCGGCGAGGCTCTCGTCGGCGACGGCAACGAGGTCGCCCACATCGATCTGATCAT
Organism: Methylobacterium sp.; assembly: GCF_019745455.1. Classification (GTDB taxonomy): domain Bacteria; phylum Pseudomonadota; class Alphaproteobacteria; order Rhizobiales; family Beijerinckiaceae; genus Methylobacterium. The sequence continues at coordinate 13,912 of NZ_JAIETD010000110.1, read as the reverse complement.
CGGACCGCGCGGTTCGCCGGCTGAGACCGCCTTCGCCAACGGCCTCGTGAACAACAAGCATGGCTTCACCAGCCTGCTCGCGGTCATCGCGCCGAACCTGCCGTGCAAGCCCAACACCCTGATGTTCAACAAGGTCACCATCAACGACGCCCGTCAGGCCGTCCAGATGTTCGGCCCCGCCCAGCACGGCGTCGCCAAGGCCGTTCAGGACGCGGTTGCCGAAGGCACCATCCCGGCCGACGAAGCCGACGACCTGTTCATCCTGGTCGGCGTGTTCATCCACTGGGAAGCGGCCGACGACGCCAAGATCCAGAAGTACAACTACGAGGCCACCAAGCTCTCGATCGAGCGCGCCGTGAAGGGCGAGCCCAACGCTCGCACCGTCACCGAGCAGCGCAACTCGGCCTCGCACCCCTTCGCCGCGAACGCTTAGATCGGGGACAGTCCTGGGCAGAGCGAGCCTCCGCCCGTACCGCGGGGCCTGCTCCAGCGACTGGCTTCCATCTTCCTCGGACGATGAACCTTTAAAATGGGGCGGCTTCGGCCGCCCCATTCTTTTTGGGTCTCTGCCTCAGCGCGCGAGAGTTCCATCATGGATCGCCGATGCGACGAGGGCTCCTGCGGCACCGATCCTCTTCAAGGCTTCGATATCGCCTTGCCCCCGCACGCCTCCGGCCGCGTAGAAGCGTCGATGAGGATGCATCGCCACGAGGAATTCCAGCCGCGCGAGGTCCGGCCCTGTGCCGGCGCCAACGCGGCCAAGCGTCATGACGATGACGTCGCCAGGCCACTTGCTCGGATCAGCATGGAGCGCGGACGGCCCGAGCACCTCGTCGCCCCGCGTGTCGAGGGAGAAGACGGCCCTGTCGCCGAGCGCCGCGACGAGCGTCGCGTCCTCCTGACTTTCGCTGCCGATCACTGGCCGGCCGAGACCTTCGTCGAGGAAGCTCGCCACGCCCTCCATCCTTGAAAAGCCGGCATCGACCCAGAGCGTCACGCCGGGGCAGGACGCCGCGATCCGCCGCAAGCTCGCGAGATCGGGCGCGGTGCCGTCGATGATCGCGTCGAGGTCGGCGACGTAGAGAATCGTCGCACCGGTTGCCGCGATCAGCGCGCAGGCGACGTCTGGGGGCTCCGATCCCTTTGCCAACGGCGTCACGATCGGGGCATAGCTGGGGCGGTCCCCGGCCCGCGCCCGCACGACGACGCCGTGGCGCAGGTCGATCACCGGGATCACCTCGAATCCTTGCTTCATCCGCCCTCGTCCCCAGAGTTCGATCCGTGCCAGAGCCGTCAGCAGCCACGACAACGCCGGTGATCGGCTGGGATCTCGGCGGGGTCCATGTCAAGGCGGCCGTCATCCGGGATGGCCAAGTCGGGCGAGTGGTCCAGGTGCCATGCCGGATGTGGGAGGGCGTGAGTGCCCTCGAGGCGACCTACCGCGGACTGCCGGAGGTATTTCGTTCGCCGGCAAGGCACGTCGTCACCATGACGGGCGAATTGACCGATTGCTTCGCCGACAGGACCGACGGGGTCGCGCAGATCTCGGCCTGGGCGGCAGCTTCCCTGCGGGGATCGGTCTCGATCTATGGCGGGCGCGCCGGGTTTCTGCCGCCGGGCGGCGCAGCCACGGCCGCCCCGGACATCGCCTCGGCGAACTGGCATGCCACCGCGGCGCTCGTCGGCCTTCACCGCCAGGCGGCCCTCCTCGTCGATATCGGTTCGACGACGGCCGACCTCATCCCGGTCGTCGGCGGCCGCCCCGCCGCGTCCGGCTACAGCGATGCCGAGCGCCTCGAGACGGGTGAGCTCGTCTATACCGGCGTCGTGCGCACGCCGCTCCTGGCGCTGACGGGATACGCCCCGTTCCGCGGCCGGCGCGCGGCTCTGATGGCCGAGATCTTCGCCACCACAGCCGACATCTACCGCCTCACCGGCGACCTACCCGAGCAGGCCGACCAGCAGGACAGCGCCGACCTCAAGGGCAAGTCCCTCCCAGAGAGCGAGACCCGTCTTGCCCGGATGATCGGCCGCGACCACGGCGAGGCGGGATCGGCCGAATGGAAGGCGCTCGCCGAGCATTTCGTCGAAACGCAACTCCGCCTGCTCCACGATGCGGCGGCCCTGCTTCTGTCGCGCCCCGACATGCCCGGCGACGCGCCCCTCGTCGTCTGCGGCGCCGGAGGCTTCCTCTCGGAGCGCCTCGGCCGGCGCCTCGGCCGCGACAGCGTGGCGCTGACCGACCTTATCGCGCCGCATCTGGTTGACGGGGGGAGCGCCGAGTGGGCCTCGACCTGCGGCCCGGCCGTGGCAGTCGGCTTGCTCGCCCGCACCTCGCCTTGATCCGTCCCGGAGATTCGCATGAGCCAGACCCAGAAACTCGCCCGCATCCTCGCCTCGCGCTCCGGCGGGCATATCGAACTGGCCCTCGCCACCGAAGGCGGCCAGACCCTGAAGGTGCTGGCGACGCAGGACCAGATCGACATGCTGGTGGACGAATTGGAGGACATCCTGAACTCGCCGGCGGAAGAGGGACCGAGCGGGCCGCCCGAAGCGGCGTGAGGGCGAGAGCTAGCGCAGGAAATCGCCGAAGGCCCGCGGGCCGTCACCGACCGCGATGTCCTTGATCACCGCGAGCGTCGCGGCATCGATCACGCTCAGGGTGTTCGATCCCCAATTGGCCACGTAGAGCCGCTTCCCGTCTGACGAGGCCGCGATCCCCTCGGGATGGTCGCCGACATCGATCGTCGCGACCGGGGCCAGCGTCGCGAGGTCGAACACGGTGACTGTGTTGCCGTACTGATCGGTGACGAAGCCGCGCCCGCCGGCGAGCGCGACGACGTAGGGGCGGTCCCCGGTCTTGACCCGTCCGATCTCGCGCCGCGCCGCGACGTCGATCACCGAGACGTCGTTGCCGGTGACGTTGGCGGTGTAGGCCCGCGAGCCGGTCGCATCGAGGGTGATGCCGAAGGGATGATGGCCGACCTTGAGGCGGGCGCTCTCCCGCCGGGTCTTCGCATCGACGACGGAGACCGAATCGTCCTCCCGGTTCGCCACCAGCATCGTGGCGCCATCGGGCGTCACGGCGATGCCGGAGGGCGAGGCGCCGGTGGCGATCTCGCCGTCGAGGGTGAGTGCACCGTCCTTGGTCACGAGAACGAAGACGCGGGCGGCGTACCAATCGGCGGCGTAGACTGCCCCCGAGACCGGGTTCACGGCGATACCGAGCGGGCCGCCGGGGAGAGGCACGAGGCCGGTGACCCGCCTCGCGGCGAGGTCGATCACCGCGAGACCCGGCCCGTCCGGCCTCGTCACGTAGGCGGTCGCCCGGTCGGGTGAGAGAGCGACCCCGGCCGGCGATCCCGGTACCGGGATCGTGGCGACGACGCGGGACGCGTCGAGGTCCACCACCTCGACGGCGTTGGACCCCTGGACGGTGACGATGGCCTCCGCCGCCAGGGCGGCGGGGGCAAGGGCGATCAATGCGGCGAAGGCAGCAAGGGCCGGCCGCGGTAGGCTCACGAGCCCTTCTCGACCTTGGCCTTGAGGTTCTCGAGGCTGGCCTTGTAGAGGCCGAGGACCGCCTTCTTCGAGGCCTCGTCGTTGAGGTCGGCCGGCGGATCGTTGTTCATGTAGCCGCGGTAGAACGCGCCGCGCCACGTCACCTTGGTCTTGGCGCCGTCGCCCGCAACCTCGATCGTCGAGGAATAATCGTTCACCGGCAGGGTCTTAATATCGACCTTGGTGATCCGGTACATGAGGCTCTTCTTCTCGGCATCGTACTTGCCGAGCTCTTCCTCGACCGTGGCGCCGCCCTTGAGCGTCAGCACGCGGGTGGCCTTGGCCTCGTTGCCGCCCTTGCCCTCGGTCTTCTCGACGACGGGAATCCAGCTCGCGTCCTGGAAGTTGCCGACGGCGGCCCAGACCTTGTCGGCGGGCGCGTTGATCTCGATCGTCTCCGAGACCTTCTGGCGGGTCGGACCGTGGGCCTGGGCGGTGAAGGACACCGCGGCGAGCGCCGCCACGGCGGCCAGCGTCATGACTTTCATGGGTTTCTCCTCAGGGCCGCGTCTCGGGCTGCGGCGTCGGGGTTTGCAAGGACACGGTCGGTCCGCCCCAGGGCGGCGGCGACCTTGTCCTCGATCCAGTCCCAGGCCTCGCGCTCGGCAGGCCCGGCTGTCTTGGATATCGCGATGGCGTGGTAGCGCATCTCGGTCAGAATCTTGTCCGAGTCCAGCATGTGCAGGCGCGTCGACAGGATCGCCGCCTCCAGAACCGCTGCCTGCGCCCGGTTGTAGCCGATGAACGGCGTGTGGCTGGCCGTGTGGACCATCCGGCCGCGATAGCGCGGACGGGTCTCGTCCTCCTCTACGGCGATCACCTCGAACTCGGCATGGCCGAAGCTCTCGGCGAGCCTGACGCCCGGAATGACGTCGCAGGGGACGGTGCGCCAGTCGCGCCGGCCGGTGACCGCGCCGGCGATGACCCTTACGTCGCGCGGGCTCGATGCGGCAAAGACCGGCGAGGCGTCGAGATTCAGGATCGTCGGCGAGGGCCGGAACGGCGCCAGCACCCACTCCGCCCCGTCCTGGATCAGACCGAACGGCACGAGGTGGACGCTGCCGTCGGGCGAGCGCGTCGTCACCACGGTCTCGAGGATCAGCGGCACCGGCTCAGCTCTCCCCCGCCGGCACGAGCTTACCGCAGACGATCCGCCCGCCCTCGGGCGCCCGCTCGCCTGAGACCTGCTCGGTCGCGGCGGGGGAGAGTGCGTCCGGTCCCGAATGCTTCGTGTGGCCCGCTTTCTTGAAGGCCGTGGTGTCCTCGATCTCCGCATCGGCGGCGGCACCCCAGCGCAGGGGCTCGTCCTGCACGTAGCGCTTGCCGAGCCGCCAGGCGGTCTCGGCCTTGGTGAGCTCGCCGCCGAGATAGAAGGCGTGGGCGCCGTCGCTGGCCACGTCGAGATGAGGGAAGAACGCCATCGCGTCGGTGCCGACCTCGTGAACCGCGCGGTTGTAGACGTGGACGCCGTCCTCGGTCACCGCGATGCGGTAGTTCGGGTCGCGCACCTCGGCCGCCTGCGCCGCGATCTCGTCGGGGGTCTGCACGAAGGGGCGCTTGTCGTGAAGTGCCAGAAGCTCCCGGCCGTAGCCTTTTGGGAGGGCCGCGTCGCCCTTGGCGGCGAACATCACGCGCCGCGCCGCGTCGTGCTCCTCCACCGTGCGCCTCGTATGGTTCGAGACCTGGACGATGAGCACGTTGCGGATGGCGAGTTCCGAGCACATGCCGACGAGGAGCGCCGTGACGCCGAGGCTGTCGGCCTCGGTGAGTTCGGTGAGGTTGCCCGTGCCCATCATCATCTCGATGCCGGGCCAACGCCGCCGGATCTCGTGATAGCGGGTGATCGATTCGACGAAGCCGAAATGGATCGGCTCGAGGATCGGATCGGCCATGTAGGGGCGCCCGGCCTTCTCCATCCGCTCGATGGCGCGGTCGAGGGAGGGCAGGTCGTCGGGCCGCATCGGCACCAGCACCGGCACGGCATCGGTCTCGAAGGCGAGGTCGAGGGTCTCCTCGTTCAGGCTGAGCAGGAAATCCGCCCCGGCCCTGGCCCCGCGGGTCAGTTCCTCGAGAGAGAAGGAATCGACGCTGACCTTGAGCCCGGCGCCCTTGAGCAGGCGCACGCAATCTTCGAGGTGCGGAAAATCGGTGTCGGGCAGGCCGCCGAGATCGATCACGTCGGCCCCGCGCCGGGCAAGATCGAGGCCCTTGGCCAGGATCTGGTCGGGCGTCATCTTCGAGGCATCGACGATCTCGGAGAAGATGCGCAGATCGTGCCGCGACAGATCGATCTTGCGGCCGGCCAGGCCGAGATGGGCCGGCAGGTCGACGACCTCGTCGGGGCCGCGCTCGACCGGAATTCCGAAATGCGCCGCCAGCGCCTCCGGGTTGGCGCGGCAGCGGCCCGGCAGGATGATGCGGGTGGCGCCTTCGGGCATGGTGACGCGTCTCCGGATGATTTCCTCTGTCATCAGGGCCGCGACTTTCACTCCCGCATCGGCGATGCTCCAGGCGAAGCGATCAGGCGGCAGGGTAGCGGCGACCTTCTCCAGGCGCGCCTTCGCCATCTTGCCGGTGATGAAGACGAGGTGCTCGGTCGCGCTCACGCGGCGGCCCTTTTGTCGGCGAAGGACGGCCCTCGGATGATGATCGTACCGGGATAGGCGTCGGCGAACCCGGGGAAGGCGGCATCGACGAGGCCGAGGCGCGCGAGGTCGGCATTGCTGGCGCCCGCCGGCCGATCGATCGACTTCTCCAGGATGCAGCGATCGGCCAGCAGGGTCGTGGCAAGCCACAGGGAGAGGCTGTCCGAGGTCACGGCCCAGGTCTCGGCGATGTCGGGATGACCGATTCTGAGCGCGACCGGATCCCAGATGGCGCCCGCGCCACAGGCTTCCACGGTCCTGGCGATGGAAAGGCGCGGCTCGATGGCGGCGAAGACCTCTGCCATGCGGCCCATGGCGTCGAGAGCAAGGCGATGGGCGAGGGCATCGTCGAACCCCGCCGCCGCCTGCGAGACCCGCACCGCCTCGGCGAAGGGCCCGCCTCCCGGCACGATCACGCAGCGGCCCTCTTTTCCCTCGGCGAGAGCCGTGAGAAGGGCACGGAGACGCAGGCGATCCGTCAGCAGGCTGCCGCCGATCTTCACGACGGTGAGCGGCGCGGCCATCAGGCGGCGTCCCGCCGGCCATGGGCGCGCAGGGCGCCGAGGGTCGCGGCGACGCGGTCGGGATCGAGTCCGGCCCTGCGGTCCTGCCCGACGCAGAGACCGCCCCGGAAGCCGAGATAGTGCGCGCCGGTGCCGGCGAGCACCGAGACGTCACAGAGCGCGAGCGATCCGGCTAGGCCGGAGAGCAGCCCATGCACGCGGCAGGCGGCCGCGAAGGCGGACAAGGCGGGAAGGGGGAGATGGTCGGTCAGGCGCCGGCCACCCTTGGCCCCCGTGTCGATCATCGCCCCGACGAAGCCGGTGCGCGCGAGGCGCATCACGGCATCGGGAGCGATCGGACGCTCAGCGAAGAACACTGCGATCACGCGGCCGGGCGCCATAGCCGCAACTTCGTAGAGGGTAGCGTCGTCTAATCCAGGGGGAAGTGCGACCTTGACGTAATCGACCCCCGTGTCGGCGATGGCCGCGACGCTCGCGAGCAATGTCTCGGCATCCGCAGGCTCACCGGCGACCGCGCTGGTGAGGGCGCGCCCCCCGACCCGCGTGACAATCGCGCCAACGAGGTCCGGCGAAAGGGCGCCAAGGGCACCCCGATCCGGATCCTTGGCATCGACGAGGTCGGCGCCCGCCAGGGCCGCAAGCTCGGCCTCGTCGGCATCGCGGACGCTGACGAGGAGTGCAGGGCCGGTACGGGTTGGATCGAAGGAGGTCAGCACTGTTTTTGAATCTTACGATGTTTCGGTGTGGCGCCTCTCCTCGCTCTTGCGGGGAGGAACGATGGCGGCTCGATTGCCGTCTCTACGACCTGTTCGGCAACGGCTCGGCGAGGAGCCGGTTCTTCACCACCCAGCGCATGGCGTGAGCCCAGGTGTCGTCGGTGTCGGCGCGGATCACCACCTGTCCCGCGCGCAGGACTTTGCCGGTGGCGGCATCGGCGATCGCGACGTTGAGGTTGAAGATCTGGTTCGAGCCCTTGTCGACGAAGCCCGTCACGGCCAGATCGGCGCCGAGCGACTTGGCGATCGTGGCCGCGCAGCCGTCGCACTTGAAGAGCGGCGCCTGCTTGGCGATCTCGGCCGCCTGCGGCGCCGTCTCCACGGGCTCGACGGTACCGGAAAGGGTCTTGCGCAATTCATCGGTGACGAGGCCGAGGCGACGAACCTCGTCGGGCCTCGCCTTCCGGCCGCCGACGACGTTGGGGTCGTTGAGCTCGATCCCGAAGATAGCGGCCTTCTCGGGGGCCGCATGGGCGGCTCCTGGAAGGACGAGGGCAAGGGCGAGGACCGTGATGCGCGGGTTCATGGCGTCTCCTGCCTATCATCGCGGCTGGGCTTAAGACAGATAGATCCGCCGCGTCCCTTGGCAACGCAGATCCTCCGGCGGCGGCCGGTGTGGCAGCCAGGGCCGGACGCTGCAAACCGGGAGGGCGCGGTTCCTTAGGCTTCGCTCATACTTCCGACGTTGAGCGGAGATGCGCAATGTTGTTAGCGTGCCGGCCGCATGCTGACCTCCTCCCGACCTCTCCTCGCCGCCTCTCTGGGGCTTTTCCTGGCCGGCCTGGCGCCGGGGCTCACCGCGGCTCAGGAACCCTCCGCAGCCCCTCCCGCCGGGGTCGAGACCCATATCGGGTTGATCTATCGCACGCAGCCTGCCCCCGCCTCCTACGACGCCGAAGCGGTGCCCGAGGACGAGGGCGTCGCCGGCGGCCGCATGGCGGTGCGCGACAACAACACGACTGGCCGCTTCACCAAGCAGACCTACGCCCTCGACGAGGTCGCGCTGACCTCCGAGCAGGGCACGGAGGCCGCGGTCACGGCGGCGCGGAACCTTGCGGCCAAGGGCATCCGCTACCTCGTCCTCGCCCTGCCGGCGGCGGAGGTCCTGGCGGTGTCGGACGCGGTGAAGGCTGAGGGCGTGACCGTGTTCAACACCGCAGCCCCCGACGATGTGCTCCGAGCCGCAGAGTGCCGGGCCAACGTCTTCCACGTGATCCCGAGCCGGGCGATGCAGACCGACGCCCTGGCGCAGTTCTTCCGCCTGATGCGCTGGACCAAGATGTTCCTCATCGTCGGGCCGAACGAGCCCGACCGGCTCTATGCCGAGGCGTTCAAGAACTCGGCGAAGAAGTTCTCGCTCAAGATCTCGGCGGAGAAGCCCTGGACCTTCGGCCCGCTGGCGCGGGCGCGCGGCGACACGCCGACCCGCGCCGAGGCGATGGTGTTCACACGGGGCCTCGACTACGAGCTCGCCATCGTCGCCGACGAGGCCAACGACTGGGGCGACTACGTCCCGTTCCGGACCGTCGACCCGCGGCCTGTCGCCGGCACGCAGGGGCTCATCGCCACCACCTGGCACCCGACCCTGGAGACCTGGGGCGCCGCCCAGGCGCAGAACCGGTTCCGGCGCCTGGCCGGGCGGCTGATGCGGCCCCTCGACTACCAGGTCTGGGCCGCGATCCGCACGGTGGGCGAGGCCGCGACGCAGAAGAAGACCGCCGATCCGGCGGTGCTGGTGCCGTATTTCAAGGATCCCGCTTTCGGCCTGCCGGCCTACAAGGGCGTGTCCCTGAGCTATCGGCCCTGGGACCAGCAGCTGCGCCAGCCCATCGTGGTCGCCCAGGCCAAGGCGATGGTCTCGGTGGCGCCCGAGCAGGGCTTCATCCACCAGCGCACACCCCTCGACACGCTCGGCGTCGATCAACCGGAGACGGCCTGCAAGCTGCGCTGAGAAGAAGCACCTGCGGCGATGCGCTTGTATTGCCTCGGCGATTGAGCCCTGTCGCCGATCCGGAACTGCCCTACAACGGGCGAAGAGACAGAATGCGCGCGATCAAAGCGTGCCGTCGCCAAGGGAGAGACAGATGAGCCGCAAGATTGCCGGCATCGGGTTCGCAGCCCTCGCCGGGCTGGCCCTGGATGCGTCGGGCCCGGCTGAGGCCTACATGGTCTACGTCACCAACGAGAAGGGCAACTCCGTCAGCGTCATCGACTCGGCGACGCTCGCGGTGACCGGCACCTGGAAAACGGGGCGGCGCCCGCGGGGCGTCACCACAAGCAAGGACGGCAAGGAACTGTTCGTCTGCGCATCCGACGACGACCGCATCGACGTCCTCGACACCGCGACCGGCAAAATCCTGCGGTCGCTCCGCTCGGGGCCGGACCCGGAGCAGTTCATCCTCGGTCCCGATGGCAACCCGCTCTACGTCGCCAACGAGGACGACAGCCAGGTCACGGTCATCGACATCGAGAAGAACAAGGTGCTGGCCGAGATCCCGGTCGGAGTCGAGCCGGAGGGCATGGGCTTGTCACCGGACGGCAAGATCCTGGTGAACACCTCTGAGACCACCAACATGGCCCACTTCATCGACACGGCGACGCACCAGATCATCGACAATGTTCTTGTGGATGCGCGGCCGCGCTTCGCCGAGTTCACCACCGACGGCAAGCTCCTCTGGGTCTCGGCCGAGGTCGGCGGAACCATCAGCGTCATCGATGTCGCGAGCCGGAAGGTGATCAAGAAGATCACCTTCAAGATCCCGGCGGTGACCGACGAGGCGATCCAGCCGGTCGGAGTGCGCATCACCAAGGACGGGTCGAAGGCCTTCGTCGCGCTCGGGCCGGCCAACCGCGTCGCCGTCGTGAATGCCAAGACCTACGAGGTCGAGAAGTACCTGCCCGTCGGCCAGCGGGTCTGGCAACTCGCCTTCACGCCCGACCAGAAGCTCCTGTTCTCGACCAACGGCACGTCGAACGACGTCTCGGTGATCGACGTCGAGGCCGGCAAGGTGGTGAAAAGCATCCCGGTCGGATTGCTGCCTTGGGGTGTGGCGGTCTCGCCGAACTGAACAAGACGCGCACTGCGTCAGCCGCGACCGCCACAAGGCGGCGCACGAAGAGGAAACGACGGATGACATCGATGTTTCGGCTCGCCGGCCTGTGCCTGGCGGCCCTGCTGGCCGCCGGAACGGCGACCGCCCTCGACCTCACGAAGAAGCGCCAGAACCTGCCGGACCTCGTCTTCGGCAATGAGGAGGGGAACGATTACGTCGTCGAGAACAAGGAGATCGAGCTCGAATCCGGAAAGGCCTACCGCCTGCGCATCGTCGCCAAGGGCCGGCAGGAATACAAATTCTACGCGAGCGAGTTCTTTCGCTACATCTGGCTCAACCAGATCGTGATCCAGCACCTCGAGATCCATGGTGGCGGCCCGCCCGACCATTTCGAGTTCGACGAGCCCGGCGAGATCGCCATCGAGTTCGTGGCGATCAAGCCCGGCGAATATCCCTGGTCCGTGCGCGGGCTGGAGGCCAAGGGCATGACCGGCAAGTTCATCGTCAAGTAGACCGGAGCCTGACCATGCGTTTTATTCCCCTCGCTCTCGTTCTCGCCGTCCTCTCGGCCGCGCCGGTCCTGGCCGACGACAAGGCCGCCTGCGACGAGGGCATCACGATGATCGAGGCGTCGCTCGCCGCCAATGCGGCCGAGGCGGTCCAGGCCAAGCTCAAGAAGGCTCTTCGGGTCGCCAAGCGCGAGCAGGGCGAAGGCGAGTTCGACGAATGCCTCGATGCGGTCGGCGACGCCAAGCGGGCGCTGGGCAAATGAGCGAGGCGCCCGCCCTCGAGGTCTCGCAGGTCAGTCACCGCTTCGGCAGCCGGGCGGCCCTGTCCGACGTCTCGCTGAGCGTCGGGCGCGGCCGCTTCGTGGCGCTGCTCGGCCCGAACGGCGCCGGCAAGACCACCTTGTTTTCGGTCATCACGCGGCTCTACGCCAACCAGGACGGGCGAGTCGCGATCTTCGGGCACGGGCTCGACCGCGAGCCCTCCCGGGCGCTGGCCCGGATGGGCGTCGTGTTCCAGGCACGCACCCTCGACACGGACCTGACCGTCGAGCAGAACCTCCTCTACCACGCGAGCCTGCACGGCATTGCGAGGCGGATCGCCAAGGCCCGGATCGCGACGCTGCTCGACCGGGTCGGCCTCGCCGACCGGCGCGGCGATAAGATCCGCACCCTGTCGGGCGGCCAGTCGCGCCGTATCGAGATCGCCCGGTCCCTGATCCACGAGCCCAGTCTCCTCCTCCTCGACGAGCCCACCGTCGGCCTCGACCTCGAATCCCGCGCCGACATCGTCGCCATCGTCCGCGCCCTGGTGCGGGAGGAGGGGCTTTCGGTCCTGTGGGCGACGCATATCTTCGAGGAGATCGAGGCCGGGGACGATGCCGTCGTGCTGCACCGGGGCCGTATCATCGCCCGCGGCACGGCCGGCGGCATCGCACAGGACGGCGAGACCCTGGAGGCCGCCTTCCGGCGCCTCGTGGCAGACCCGGTGAAGCAGGCCGCATGACCACACCGACCCTGGCGCCAGCCGCTCCCCCCGCCGTGCAGGACAAGGCCGCGCCGGTTCCCCATCTCGGTCGCCTCGACGCGGTCGGCTACCTGATCTGCCTGTCGGGCATCGTGCGCCGGGAGTTGCTGCGCTTCTTCAACCAGAAGGAACGATTCTTCTCGGCGCTGGTGCGGCCGCTGGTGTGGCTGTTCATCTTCGCGGCCGGGTTTCGCAACACCCTCGGCGTCTCGATCGAGCCGCCCTACCAGACCTACGTGCTCTACGAGGTCTACGTGGTGCCGGGCCTCGCGGTCATGATCCAGCTCTTCAACGGCATGCAGAGCTCGCTCTCGATGGTCTACGACCGCGAGGTCGGCTCGATGAAGGTGCTGCTGACGAGCCCCTATCCCCGCTGGACCCTGCTGCTGGCCAAGCTCATCGCGGGCGTCACGGTCTCGGTGGTCCAGGCCTACGCCTTCCTCGCCATCGCCTGGTACTGGGAGCTCGACATCCCGCCGATCGGCTACCTGGCGGCACTTCCGGCCTTCATCGCGGCGGGGTTCATGCTCGGCTCGATCGGGCTCCTCTTGTCCTCCATGGTCAAGCAGCTCGAGAACTTCGCCAGCGTGATGAACTTCGTGATCTTCCCGATGTTCTTCGCGTCGTCGGCGCTCTACCCGCTCTGGCGCATCCGAGAATCCTCCGAGACCCTCTACGCCATTTGCATGGCCAACCCTTTCACCCACGCCGTCCAGCTCGTGCGCTTCGCCCTCTACGGCCAGTTCGAGCCGGTAGCCTGCGCCGTCGTGGTCGGCACCACCATCGTCGTCTTCATCCTCGCCATCATCGCCTACGATCCCGGCCGCGGCATCATGGCCCGGCGCGGGGGTCCTGCCGGAGAAGCCTCATGAGCCGTCGTCACCTCGTCCTCCTCGCCGCCGCATTCCTCGCTGGGAGCGCACCCGCCATCGCGCAGCCCAAGGCCGATCCCGACTGGCCCTGCGTCCAGCGCAAGGTTCCGACCCTGAGCCCGGGCTCGGTCTGGAACGGTCCCGACCTCGCAGAGGCCGGCTCCTGGGGCGACGATTTCGAGGCTGCCTCCCTCGCGCAGAAGATCGCCTCCCGCCGCACCGAGCTGAAGGAGGTCGACCCTCTCCTCGACGACTTCGCGTCCAAAGCCGGCCCCGAGAAGGCCAAACGCCTGACTCGTGTCTTCGCCGGCGTCTTCGAGGTCATCAACGGCGAGCGCGCCCGGGTGATGAGCGGAATCACGCGCTATGCGCAGGGGCAGCGTCGCATGGCCGAGCGCATCCGCGAGGAGGCCGAGAAGATCAGCGCCACGAAGGACGGTCCCAGCGCGGCCGATGCCCGCGAAGTCGCCAAGGAGAATTCGGACCTCGAAACCCAGTTCAACTGGGACCGGCGCATCTTCTCCGAACGCAGCCAGTCGCTGACCTATGTCTGTGAGGTCCCGACCTTGCTCGAACAGCGGCTCGGCGACCTTGCGCGCAAGATCCAGGCACGGCTGTAAGACACTGTCCGAAAAGCGGATCCCGGGAGATAGTTCAGGCCAAGACGCCGCATTGCCGAATCCTCCCGAAGACCTTGCCTGTTTGTCCCTAAGTTATTGAAATCATGAGAAAAGGTGTTGCAACGGCGTAACGCACGGAAAAGAACCGGAGCGGTTGCGTCCCGGTTCACGGATTCCGTCTCGTACGAGGCCGCCCCGATCTTGCGGGCAGGCACATGTCCGATCACAGAGGAACCAGAAGCCGCAAAAGAGGGTTATCCGGATTATCGCGTGGAGTCGGCGAAGCCATCAAGCCAGCCCTTGGTGTGGAATGTGTTGCACCGATTGC
>NZ_JAIETD010000059.1 GCF_019745455.1 Methylobacterium sp. | reverse complement strand
TGTTATCCTGGTGGGCGCCGGCTGGCTCGCCCATTCGGATATCGGCAGCTTCGGGATCGCCGACAGCCTGGCCTCGACCGTGGATCCTGCCCTCGTGGCCGATGCCCAGCAGGCGCGTGAGGCCGCCCGCATCCGTGCCCGCATCGCTTCCCAGCGGATCGCTCCGAGCTACGATCAGGCGGGGATCGAGGCGGCGACCGGTATCTCGCTGCCGGCGATACCCGCGGGTTGGCAGGTTCGCGACGTCCAGGTCTTCCCCTCGCGCAGCGGTGCGGGGATCGAGGTGGTGATCGAGGCAGGCGAGCTCGGCGAATTGTCCCTGTTCGCCACCCAGAGCCCCGATCCCGAGGCCAAGCCCCTCGTGGTGACCCCCTCACGTGACGGCGGAACCGCCTATTGGACGCATGGGCGCTCGGTTTATCTCCTCAGCGGCGACAAAGCCGACCGGATCGAGCAGGCTGCGTTGCGCATGGCGAAAGCGGAGAGCGCAGCCCGCTGAGCCGGCCTCCCGTGTCAGCCGGCTGCGGCCCGTTCCAGGGCGGCGATGTCGAGCTTGACCATTTCCTGCATGGCGGCGAAGGCGCGTGAGGCGACCGCCGGATCGGGATCGGCGAGAAGGCGCGGCAAGATCTCCGGGACGATCTGCCAGGGCACGCCCCAGCGGTCGCGTAACCAGCCGCACATGATCTCGGCCCCGCCATCGGCGGTGAGGGCCGACCAGAGCCGATCGACCTCGGCCTGGTCGGCGCAGGACACAGAGATCGATGCGGCCGTGCCGTAATCCGCCGGAGTGCCGCCGTTCAGCGCCTGGAAGCTCTGGCCGCCGAGGGTGAAGACCATGAGGATGACGTCACCCGCCTCTCCGCCCGGCCACGGGCCCGGCGAGTGCTGGATGTGCTCGATGCTCGATCCAGGCACGAGCGAGACGTAGAGGTGCACGGCGGCTTCCATGTCCCTCTCGAACCAGAGGCAGGTGCTGACCTTTGCCATGTCGGTCTCTCCCGAGCTTCGATTCAGAGCGTGGCCGCGAGCTCGGCGAGTTGGTCGGCGCAGAGTCCCCAGCCTTGGTGGAACCCCATGGCCTCGTGACCCGCACGGTCCTCGGCCGTCCAATGGCGCGCGAGGGCGGTGTAGCGAGTGCCACCTTGCGCCTCCTCGAAGGTGATGATGCCGGTGAAGAACGGCTTCGCCGACGGCTCCCAGGCCCGGACATAGGCGTCGGTGAAGACGATGCGGGCGTCCTGCACCAGTTCGAGATAGATCCCAGCGCTCGTGAACTCCGCGCCGTCCGGCCCTCGCATCACCATCCGGGTCGAGCCGCCGGGCCGAAGCTCGGTCTCGACCTCGGCGAGGACGAAGGGCTTGGGGGCGAACCAGCGCTTGAGGAGGTCCGGCTCGGTCCAGGCCCGGTAGAGGACGGAGGCCGGCGCCGGGATGATCCGGGTGAGGACGAGGTCGCGTTCGGGCGTGCTGTCGGTCATGGCGGTCCGTTCGTGGGAGAGGCGGGATCAGGGCGTCCGTTGATTGAGAGCCCAGACGACGCCGAAGGGATCGCGAAGCTGCGCGTAGCGGTCGCCCCAGAACATGTCGGTGGGCGGCATCAGGGCCGTCGCCCCCGCCTCGACCGCCCGTCCCCACCACGTCTCGATGTCGTCGACCATGAGGGTCATGGTGAAGGATTGCGGCGCCTGGAGCGGATGACCGTGGTCCGGGAAGGCGTCGGACAGCATCATCGACGAGCCGTTGACGTAGAGGTGGATGTGCATCGTCCGCCCCTGCTCGTCGGGCGGCATCGCTGCCGCCGTCTCGGCGCCGAAGGCGGCCGCGTAGAATTCCGCCGCCGTCGACGCGCCGTCGACGGTAAGATAGGCGACGAGCCCTCCCTTCACGGGAACGGCGGCCGGCTTCGTCTGAGTCGTGTCGCTCATCGTCTCCTCCCCTCAGCACCGGCTCTTCAGGCCTTGGAGCCCGACAGCGTCGTGATGACCGGCCAGATCCCGGCCGATTCGGCGACGCGATCTTACCCAAGGGGCCCTGTTTCGGAATGCCGACCGGAACGGGTGTTTGGAGGCCCCGTGATCTGTCCTTGCAATCCTCCGTCGCACCCCAGTGGGAAATGTCGTGCACGGGATCCGATCGGAGAACCCGCCAGCGAGGCATTGCGGAGGCGCATCGCCCCGCATTAAGCATGACAGCCGCTCGATAAGCCGCTGGATCGCGGCGACTGTGACGAGGCCATGAACGCCCATGTACGCCGAGGGAGGATGGACGCCACCTTGCGAGCCGCAGCCGCGCAGGCCCCGGCTTACGGAGCGTCAGGAACGGGTTCTCGTCTGGCTCATCGCCTTGAACGCATTGCTCCTGTTCATTGCGCCGATCGGCGGCGCGACGGTGATCCAAGCCTTCTTCGCTGTAGTGAAGTGAGGCGTGGCGGCACCGTGATCGTATCGCGCCTCGACCACGAGCGATGCCGAGCGGCATGAGGCTCGAACCCGACGCCGCTCGCTCTTCGCTGCCGCCGCTTGGCTCTCCATAAGCGTCATGGGGCACGAGAGGCGTTGGCCGGTAATCTCGGCCCTCGGGGTGATCGAGATCCTCGCATGGGGCTCGTCGTTCTACCTGCCCGCAGTGCTCGCCGGCCCGATCGCCGACGATACCGGCTGGCCCCTTGCCTGGGTGGTGGGCGGCCTCGCCTTCGGCCTGCTCGCCGCCGCCGCGATCTCACCCCATGTCGGGGCGGCGATCCATCGCCGCGGCGGCCGGCCAATCCTCATCCTGGCGGCGTTCCTCTTCGCCGCCGGCTTCACGACGCTGGCATTCGCGCCCATCCTGCCTGTCTACCTCGCCGGCTGGCTGCTGCTCGGCCTCGGCATGGGCTGCGGCCTCTACGATCCGGCCTTCGCCACCCTGGGACGCCTCTACGGTGCGGAGGCGCGGCCGGCGATCACCGTTCTGACGCTGTGGGGCGGGTTCGCCAGCACCGTGTGCTGGCCGCTCTCGGCGTTCCTGGTTGAGCAGGTCGGGTGGCGGGGCACCTGTATCGCCTATGCCGGCCTGCACCTCGCCGTCACGCTGCCCCTCGTGCTTCTGCTGATCCCCTCGCCTCCCGCGCAGCCGGCGGCGACCGAGACACGAACGGACATCGCCCGCCCTATGATACCGGGAGAGCGGCGGGCTTTCCTTCTGTTCGCCGGAGTGCTGGTGCTCGGCGGGGCGATCATGTCGCTGGTGTCCGTCCACCTGATCACGCTGCTTCAGGCGCGAGGCGTCGCCCTGGCCTCGGCCGTTACCTACGGCGCGCTGATCGGCCCGGCGCAGGTGGGAGCGCGCGTCGTGGAGATGGCGCTCAAGGGCCGGCATCACCCGCTCTGGACGCTGACGGCGGCGTTCGGCCTCGTGGCGGCCGGGCTGGCCTTCCTCGCCTGCGGCATGCCCGGCGTCGGGATCTGGCTGGTCCTCTACGGCGCCGGCAACGGCGTCTACTCGATCGCGCGGGGAACGGTGCCGTTGACCCTGTTCGGGCAGGACCGCTACGCCCTGGTAGTCGGCCGCCTCGCCCGGCCCGGTCTGGTCGCCCAGGCTCTCGCGCCGCCTGGCGGCGCGATCGTGCTCACCCATGCCGGACCCGATGCACTGTGGTGGCTGCTGCTCGCCCTGGCCCTGGCCAATCTCGGCCTGATCGCGGCGCTGTGGCGAGGGCGATAGCTGGGTCCGATCGGGCAGCCCGGTCCTAACCGATCATCGATGGCACGGTGTCGGCGGCGATCAGCGCCCTCGCCTCGGCGGCATCGATATCCATCCTGGCGATCAGCGCCTCGGCGCTGGCAAAGCGCTCCTCGCCGCGGATGAAGGCGACGAGCTCCACCGTCAGGTCGCGACCGTAGAGATCGCCGGAGAAGTCGAACAGGTTGACCTCGAGAAGCGGGGCGCCGTCGTCGAAGGTCGGGCGGCGACCGTAGCTCGCGACGCCGTCGCGAAGCGTACCGTCGGGGAGGCGTGCCCTCACCGCGTAGATGCCGTGGGCGAGCCCGCATTCGGCGACCGCCATGTTGGCGGTGGGATAGCCTAGCGTCCGGCCGCGCTTGTCGCCGTGGCGGACCTCCGCGGTCAGGAACCAGCGATAGCCGAGCAGCGCGTTGGCGCGGCCGACGTCGCCCTGGCCGAGCGCTGAGCGGATCGCGCTCGACGAGACCGGCTCGGACTCGTCGGGGATCGTGACCGCGTCGATGACGCGGCAGGCGAGACCCGCCTCGGCGCAGAGCCGCGCCAGGACCGCCGGGGTGCCCTCGCGGCCGCGGCCGAAATGGAAGTCATGGCCGATCACGACACCCGAGAGCGCGAGGTCACGAGCGAGGAGATTGTGTACGAACTCCGCAGCGCTGGTTCGGGCGAGGTCGCCATCGAAACGGCGCACCACGAGCCCGCTGAGGCCCAATTGGGCGAAGACCCGCTCCTTCGCCACGCGGTCGCTGAGGCGGAACATCGGCTCGTCGGGACGGAAATACGCGCGTGGATGAGGCTCGAAGGTCAGCACGACGGCCGGACGGCCGGCCTTCGCCGCCGTCTCGCGTACCGCGGCGATGAGGGCCCGGTGACCTCGATGGATGCCGTCGAAATTGCCGATCGCCGCCACCGCGCCTGCCAAAGGCGCCGGCATGGCCTCGTCTTCGCGGACGATCGCGAAGGGGCGGCGCGGCGCATCGGCTGCGGGCTTGCGCAGGTCCGTTTCGTCGCCAGGGAACATCGGGTCCGGTCGGGGTGTGCGGGGTCGGCTCGCGCGGAACCTGTCGAAAACGCTCCCGAGGGTCAAGCACGACCGTTGCAGGCGGGCAACTTGCTTCGAACCCCGTCTGAACGCCCTGTTTTGGTTCTCGAGAAGCCGCGGCAGTTAACCGGTTCGCAATTCAGTCGTCGGTATTGTCGTGGACAAGAGGCGTCGTGACGCGGCGCCTCCGTGACAACCCGTGACGGGGCGCGCGCCGCACCGGCCCTCGAACTGACGGAGCAGAGCATATCATGGCCCTCGATCTCGGCATGCCGATCCTGGTTGTGGACGATTATCAGACGATGGTCCGCATCATCCGCAACCTCCTGAAGCAGCTCGGCTTCGAGGAGGTCGACGACGCCTCCGACGGCACCGCGGCCCTCGCCCGCCTCAAGAACCGCAAATACGGCCTCGTGATCTCCGACTGGAACATGGAGCCCATGACCGGCTACGAGCTCCTGCGCCACGTCCGCGCCGACGAGAACCTGCGCACGACCCCGTTCATCATGGTCACCGCCGAGTCGAAGACCGAGAACGTCATCGCCGCCAAGAAGGCCGGCGTGAACAACTACATCGTCAAGCCCTTCAATGCGGCGACGCTCAAGAGCAAGATCGAAGCCGTCTGCGGCGCCTGATCGCCCGAAGCCCGAGGCAATCCCTCGGGGCGGGCAGATGGCATCGGACAGGGATCAAGAAGGCGGGAGCAGGGGTCGATGGGACTCGCAGTCAAGGCGCGAAGTGCAACCCCCGCGCCCGAAAAGCCGTCGCTGATCCGAGAACTGGTCGATATTGCGGACTATATCAGTCACGTCCGCAACGAGATCGCGGCGCTTCGGGCCAATGAGCTCACTCGCGACCGCCTCCCCATGGCTCACGAGGAGCTGGATAGCGTGGTCCAGGCGACCAACGCGGCGACGAACTCGATCATGAATGCGGCCGAGGAGATCCTCTGCCTGCCGGACGACAGGAACTACCGTGCCGGTGTCGAGGCGCGGATGAACGACATCTTCGAGGCCTGCACCTTCCAGGACATCACCGGCCAGCGCATTCGCAAGGTGGTGGACGCCCTGCGCCAGCTCGAGACCCGTCTCTCGCGGTTCGCGACCGCCGTGAAGGCGCGCGACGAGGCCGGGATCGACCCGGCCGAGATGGAGCGCCGGATGCGCGACGAGCTGCTGATCCTCAACGGGCCGCAGCTCAAGGGCCCGGCGACCCCGCAGGACGCCATCGACGCCCTCTTCGACTGAAGACCGCTACCAGACCAGCTTCTCGATGACGGCGTCCGGCCGCACGCTCTGGCGCGCGAGCCAATCGGCGATGTCGCCGAGGCTGTCGTGCTCGGCCAAGACCCCGAGCTCCTCAGCATGGATGCCGCGGGCGACGAGAAGGTTCGGGATGCCGAACCGCGCTGCCCCGTCGATATCGGTGCGCAAGGCGTCGCCGATCGCCAGCACGCGGGCATGGGCGGGCGGCAGGCCATCGAGGGCGGCGGCCTGGTCCAGGGCGGCCTCGTAGACCGGGCGGTAGGGCTTGCCCGCATAGGTCACATCGCCGCCGATCTCCGCATAGGCTGAGGCGATGAGGCCGGCGCAGGGGATCAGGACCTTGTCGCGCTCGACCACGAGATCCGGGTTGGCGCAGATCATCGGGATCTTGCGAGCGCGCAGAACCGACAGCACCTCGCGGTAATCCTCCGTGGTTTCGCGGGAATCGTCGAACAATCCCGTGCAGACGACCATCTCGGCGTCCTCCGCCGAGACCAGCCTGATGTCGAGGCCATCGAAGATGGTGAGGTCGCGCTCCGGCCCGAGATGGTGGATGCGCGCACCCGGATGCCGGGCCAGCAGGCTGCAGGTGAGATCGCCCGAGGTCAGGATCCCGTCGTAGGCCTCCCGCGGCACGCCGTAGCCGTCGAGGATCGCCTGGACGCCGGGCCAGGGTCGCGGCGCGTTCGAGACCAGGATCACCCGCCGCGGCCGGCCCTCGCCGGGCAGGCGGCGAAAGCGGATCAGCGCCTCGCCCGCGCCGCCATGGGCGCGCGTGCCGTCGTGGAGCACGCCCCAGACATCACACAGGATGAGGTCATAATTCGCGGCGATGCAGGCGATCCCTGAAAGGATCGGCACGGTTCCGCTCACGAAGGAGGAAGTGGATGACATCGCTGGGCCTGGCTCGGCGGGCTCCCGGCTGGGCCGCGCGCCGCCCGGTTAGGCTGCCCCCGGCTTGAAATCAACGGCGCGCCTCAGCCGGCTCGCCGCAGGAAATCGCGGAACGGGCGGCGCGGCGTTGCAGGCTCGCCTGTGGCAGCAGGGGTTGCGATCGCCGCGAGCACTTCGGCCCGCACCGCGCGGGCCGGTGCGAACAGCGCCCCTTGAGCGAGGGGCAGGCCGAGATCGATGAGATCGGGCACGTCGGCCTCGCGCTCGACCCGGTCGGCGACGACGCGGATGCCGGCGCGGCTCAAGGAGGCGACGAGGTCTTCGAGAGCGATGTCGGGCATGGCCTGGCGAGAGCCCGGGCGCAGGATCATGTCGGCGGGAATCTTGACCTGGCCGATGCCGCGCTCGGCCAATGCGATCGGATCGAAGCGGAGGTCCACCGGGCGGTCGAGGGTGAAGCCGAGCTGGCCGCGCAGGGCCGAGAGTGCCCCGGCCTGCTCTCCATCGAGGCTGCGCCAGCTCGCCTGCGGCAGGGAGACGACGAGGCGTCCGGCAAGGCCCGGCTCGTCGCCCACGATGCGAGCGAGGGAGCGCAGAAAACCGGGCTCGAACAGCGAGAAGGGCGAGAGAGCGTAGGCTACGGCGGCATTGCTGCCGCGCCCGGCAAGGTGCCGGCCGATGGTGGCGACCTTCTGCAGCATCCGCCGGTCGAGGTCGGTGGTGCGGCCATGGCGTTCAAGAACGGGCAGGAACACGTCGGGGCCAAGGATCTCGCCGTCGAGACGGAGCCGTGCCATGGCCTCATAGGACACGACCTTGCGCTGGGGCAGGCTGACCAGAGGCTGGAGGTGAACCTCGAGACCCTCGCCCTCGAAGGCGGCGATCATGTCGGTCTCGCGCGCCCGGTTCTCTTCGGCGCGAGGCTCGTTCCGCGCGTTCCCTTGAGAGACCGCGTCCCCGCGAGGCATCCAGGGCGGACGAATCGGCGGCGCGACGGCGACTGGAGCCGACATCGGCGCACGCGGCGGAACGACGATCTCGGGAGCCTCCCGGACGATCGGAGGCGGCTCGCGGAAGGGCGGCGGCGGAGCCGGGCGGGGTTCCGCCTTGAGCCGGGCGATATCGCCGTCCTGCGCCGCCACGACGGCGGCGAGCTCGCGGACGATGCCGCTGAGAAGCCCGATCTCGGTGCTAACCTCCTCGACACCTGCCGCGAGGGCGGCGGTGTCCGCGGGGGCCTCGGCCTGAAGTCGCGACTGGTCGTTGCGTGCCAGAGAACCGATCACGGCCTCGAGGCGGAGCAATCGATTCGATACGACGTCGATCTCGCCCGAGAGCTTGTCGCAGCGTTCGGCCAGGATGCCGGCGCGCCGGTGGGCGACGATGCTCGCGATCGCGCCGATCGCCGCGAGCGCGAACGCGCCCCCAAGCGGGACGAAGACCGCCAGCGGCGTCAGGACGAGCAGCCCCAGCAGCACCCAGGCCCAGAGGCCACCGCGCCGGCCGACGATCCGGGCCATGAATTGCTCAACCTCGAACGCACGACGGAAATACAGCCCCGAATCGGGGATCACCATCTTTGTCGCCGGTCCACTCCGGCCACAAGCCGACCGCAATGCCCGTTGGGCCGATTTTTGCTAGGTGTGTCCGGCAGTTCACGCCTTTCGGCCACTGGCATCCGGCCGGTCCCGCTCGCGAAGTCCGACTTGCGAAGTCCGACTTGCATTGCCGCCCCGGCAAAGCGACATGCAGTTCCGCGGGAGCTACGGCGGGGAGATGCCGGATGGACGCAATGCGATCGGACCTGATGCTGAGGGTGGAGGGCATGACCTGCGACGGCTGCGCCGCCGCCGTCGGAAAGGCGATCCGCCGCCTTGACCCCGAAGCGGACGTCGCGGTCGACCGCGACCACGGCTGCGTGGCCGTGACCACCCGGGCGAGCGGCGACACGATCGCCGAAGCCCTCACCCAGGCCGGCTATGCCGCCACCACGATGGAAGCCTGATCCCGATGCGCGCCGTCCCGCCGGTCACCAACGATCTCGACGCCTGGTGGATGCCCTTCACCGCCAACCGCGCCTTCAAGGCCGCTCCGCGGATGATCGTGGGGGCCAAGGACATGCATTACGACAGCGCCGACGGCCGCCGGATCCTGGACGGCATCGCGGGGCTCTGGTGCTGCAATGCCGGACATGGCCGCGAGGCGATCACGGCCGCGATCCAGGCGCAGGCGGCAACGCTCGACTACGCCCCGCCCTTCCAGTTCGGCCATGACGGCGCCTTCACCCTGGCCTCGCGCCTGGCGCACCTTGCGCCAGGCGACCTCGACCACGTCTTCTTCTGCAATTCGGGCTCCGAATCCGTCGACACCGCCCTCAAGATCGCCCTCGCCTATTGGGGCGCCAAGGGCGAGGGCCGCCGCACCCGGCTGATCGGGCGCGAGCGCGGCTATCACGGTGTCGGCTTCGGCGGCATCTCGGTGGGCGGCATCGTCACCAATCGCCGTGCCTTCGGCCTCGGCCTGCCCGGCGTCGACCACCTGCCCCACACCTATTCGCGCGAGCACCAGGCCTTCACGATCGGCGAGCCCGAATGGGGCGCGCATCTCGCCGGGGACCTCGAACGGATCGTGGCTTTGCACGATCCCTCGACCATCGCCGCCGTCATCGTCGAGCCGATGGCGGGCTCCACCGGCGTGCTGCCGCCGCCCAAGGGCTACCTCGAACGGCTCCGCGCGATCTGCGATACCCACGGCATCCTCCTCATCTTCGACGAGGTCATCACCGGCTTCGGCCGCCTCGGCCACGCCTTCGCCGCCGAGCGCTACGGCGTGACGCCCGACATGATCACCTTCGCCAAGGGCGTGAATTCCGGCACGGTGCCGATGGGCGGCGTGATCGCCCGCGAACACATCCACGAGGCGCTGATGACCGGACCGCCCGGGACGATCGAGCTCTTCCACGGCTACACCTATTCGGGCCATCCCCTCGCCTGCGCGGCGGCGCTCGCCACCCTCGACCTCTATCGCGACGAGGACCTGTTCGGCCGCGCCCGCCGGCTGGAGCCGGGTTTCGGCGAGGCGGTGATGTCGTTGAAGGACCATCCGGGCGTCCTCGACATCCGCACGGTAGGCCTTGCCGCCGCCATCGACCTCGCGCCCCGCCATGGTGCGCCGGGCGCGAAGGCCTACGAGGCGATGGTGAGGGGCTTCGAGGAGCACGACATCGTCCTGCGCGCCGCCGGCGACACCCTGGCGCTGACCCCGCCGCTGATCGTCAGCGAGGACCAGATCGGCGAGATCGTCGACAAGTTCGGGCAGGTGGTGCGGGCGGTGGCCTGAGCCACCACCCCTATTCCGCGAAGACGTACCCGCCGACGATCCGCAGGCCGACCGGCAGGCCGGCCGCAAGGCGGGCGGTGTCGGAGGCTTCCACCACCACGGTCTTGCCCTCGGTGCGGTCGACCTCGATGCGCTGGCGCCCTTGCGTCCGGTACGAGGAGCGCACGGTGCCGTGGAGATGGGCCTCGGAGCTTTCGGCGAACTGGAGCTGCCAGGGCCGGGCGTAGAGCTTGACCGGACCGGTCAGGCCTCGTTTGCCGACCACCGGCGTCAGCTTGCCGTCGACGGAGACCTGTCCGTCCTGGGCGATGGCCTCGACCTCGATGGTGTCGCCGAGGAACTTCAGCACGGTGGCGGAGACCGGGTTCTCCTGGACCTCGTCCGGCGTGCCGACCTGTTCGAGGCGGCCCTTGTCGAGGACGGCGACGCGGTCGGAGAGTTCCAAAGCCTCGTCCTGGTCGTGGGTGACGAAGATCGTGGTCTGGCCGGTGCGGTCGTGGATCTCGCGAAGCCAGCGGCGCAGGTCCTTGCGGACCTGGGCGTCCAGCGCCCCGAAGGGCTCGTCGAGAAGGAGGACCCGCGGCTCGACGGCAAGCGCACGGGCGAGGGCAATGCGCTGGCGCTGGCCGCCGGAGAGCTGGCTCGGATAGCGGTCGGCGAATCCGGAAAGCTTGATGAGGTCGAGGAGGTCGCCGACGCGGCGCCTGATCTCGGCCCTGGCCGGCCTGTCGGACCGCTTCCGGGCGTTGAGCCCATAGGCGATGTTCTCGGCCACGCTCATGTGCTTGAAGAGCGCATAATGCTGGAACACGAAGCCGACGGCCCGCTCTTGGACCGGCACCTGGGTCGCATCGTCGCCGCCGAAGATGATGCGGCCGCGATCGGGAAAATCGAGGCCCGCGATGATGCGCAGGAGCGTCGTCTTGCCCGAGCCCGAAGGGCCGAGCAGCGCCAGCAGCTCGCCCGCCCGCACATCGAGGGAGAGGTCGTGCAGGACGGCGGCCGTGTCGAAGGTCTTCGACAGCCCCTCGACCCGGATCGCGGTCGAGGACCCGATCGGGTTAGTGACGCCGTGCGCCCGCCGCGATGTCGTCGGCGTAGCGCCATTCAAGGAGGGATTTGACGACGAGGGTGACAAGAGCGAGGCCGGCAAGGAGGGAGGCGACGGCGAAAGCGGCAACGAAGTTATACTCATTGTAGAGGATCTCCACGTGGAGCGGCAGCGTGTTCGTGAGGCCGCGGATGTGGCCCGAGACCACCGAGACCGCGCCGAATTCGCCCATCGCCCGGGCGTTGCAGAGGAGCACGCTGTAGAGCAGGCCCCAGCGGATGTTGGGCAGCGTCACCGTCCGGAAGGCGTGCCAGCCGGATGCTCCGAGGGTCAACGCGGCCTCCTCCTCGGCAGTGCCCTGCTCCTGCATCAGCGGGATCAGCTGCCTTGCGACGAACGGGAAGGTGACGAAGATCGTCGCCAGCACGATGCCGGGGATCGCGAAGATGATCTGCACGTCCTGGGCGATGAGCCAGGGACCGAGCAGCCCCTGCGCCCCGAAGACCAGCACGTAGATCAGGCCCGAGACCACGGGCGAGACCGAGAACGGCAGGTCGATGAGGGTGACGAGGAGGTTCTTGCCCCGGAACTCGAATTTGGCGATGGCCCAGGCCGCGGCCACGCCGAAGACGAGGTTGAACGGCACGGCGATCGCCGCCGTGATCAGCGTGAGCCTGACCGCGGAGCGCGCATCGGCCTCGGTGAAGGCCGCGAGATAGGCCGCCCAGCCCTTGGCGAAGGCCTGGACGAACACCGTCACGAGCGGCAGCACCAGGAACAAGGCCAGGAAGACGATCGCGACGCCGATCAGCAGCCAGCGGACGATACGGCCCTCGGTGACGACGCTGGCGGCCCGGTCGGACTGGATCGGCGGGCTCTTGATCGGCGGGACGACGGCGCTGGCGCTAGACATAACCGAATCTCCGCCGGCTCCAGGCCTGGATCAGGTTGATGGCGAGGAGGGTCAGGAACGAGATCCCGAGCATGATGGTCGCGATGGCGCAGGCGCCGCCGTAATCGTATTCCGAGAGCTTGATGACGATGAGGAGCGGCGCGATCTCCGACACGTAGGGCAGGTTGCCGGCGATGAAGATGATCGAGCCGTACTCGCCGACGCCGCGCGCGAAGGCGAGGGCGAAGCCGGTGAGCACAGCCGGGATCAGCGGCGGCAGCACCACGTGGACGAGGGTGTGGAGCCGCCCTGCTCCGAGAGTAGCGGACGCCTCCTCGATCTCCTTGTCGATCTCGACGATGAGCGGCTGCACCGTCCGCACCGCGAAGGGCAGGCCGATGAACACCATGGCGATGAAGATGCCGAGCGGCGTGTAGGCCGCCTCGATCCCGAGCTTGGCGAGCTGCTCGCCGACGAGCCCGTTCGGGGCGTAGAGGGCGGCGAGCGCGATGCCGGCGACGGCGGTGGGCAGCGCGAAGGGCAGGTCGACCACCGCGTCGACGATCTTGCGGCCGGGGAAGGTGTAGCGCGTCAGCACCCAGGCCACGATGAAGCCGAAGACCGAGGCCGTGAGCGCCGCGAGCAGCGAGACGCCGAAGCTGACCTTGAGAGCGCTCGCCACCCGCGGGTCGGTGGCGACCTCCCAGATGCCCGAGAAGCCGAGCTTCGAGGCGCGCAGCACCAAGGCGGCGAGCGGCAGCAGCACGATGAGGCTGAGCACCGTCAGCGCATAGCCGAAGGTGAGCCCGAAGCCGGGAATCACGCTGGGCTGGCGGAAGCGCCTGCGGGGGCGGAGGGGTGGTTCGGCCATGGCGATGGTCCCGGAAGGTTAGCCTCTTCCTCCCCCGCATGGGGGAGGATTCGGTTCAGCGCCCCGCCTTGCTCAGCTGGTCGAACAGCCCGCCGCTATCGAAGTTCTTCTTCTGGATATCGTCCCAGTTGCCCTGAAGATCCTCGATCTTGAAGAGTTTCACCTCGGGGAGCAGGGCGAGGTCCTTCTTGTCGGCGGCCTCGGGTCGGCTCGGGCGGTAATGGTGCTTGGCGAAGAGCGCCTGCGCCTTGTCCGAATAGAGGAACTGGAGGTAGGCCTCGGCCGCCTTGCGGGTGCCCTTCTTGTCGACATTGGCCTCGACGAGGGCCACCGGCGGCTCGGCATAGATCGAGGTCAGGGGCACCACGACGTCGAACTTGTCCCGGCCGAACTCCTCGAAAACGAGATAGGCCTCGTTCTCCCAGGTCGGCAGCACGTCGCCGAGACCCCGCTGCGCGAAGGTCACGGTCGAGCCGCGCGCGCCGGTGTCGAGGACCGGGACCTGGCGGTAGAGCTCGCCGACGAAGGCATTGGCCTTGTCGGCGTTCTTGCCTTCCTTCTCGTAGGCGTAGCCCCAGGCGGCGAGGAAGTTCCAGCGTCCGCCCGCGGAGGTCTTCGGGTTCGGGGTGATCACCTTGACGTCGGGCTTCACGAGGTCGCCCCAATCCTTGACTCCCTTCGGATTGCCCTTGCGGACGAGGAACACCACGGTCGAGGTATAGGGCAGCGCCTGATTGGGCAGCTTCGTCCGCCATTCC
The DNA here is from genome assembly GCF_019745455.1 of Methylobacterium sp. Lineage (GTDB taxonomy): Bacteria > Pseudomonadota > Alphaproteobacteria > Rhizobiales > Beijerinckiaceae > Methylobacterium. Next base: position 12,038 of record NZ_JAIETD010000059.1, on the reverse strand, counting down.
GGATCGATCTTCTTCGAGATCCGGGCGATCGCGTCGATGTCGGAGGGGATGCCGAGCGTCACGACGTCGGCGGGGATGCCGTCGATCACGGTACGGGCCTGCGAGCCCGAGCCGCCATGCGAGGCGCGCACCGTGATGGTCTCGCCGGTCTTGGCCTTCCATTCCTCGGCGAAGGCGGCGTTGATGTCCTTGTAGAGCTCGCGCGTCGGATCGTAGGAGACGTTGAGGAGCTCGGTCTGCGCCAAGGCGCTCGACGGGAAGGCGCCCGAGGACAGGGCCGCTGCGATCCAGGCGCCGGCGGCGAGTTCACGCAAGCGAGAGAAGGATAGCTGGCGGCGGTCGGTCACGTCGATACTCCGTCGGTCGGCTGTCCGGCCGCATTGAGCAGCGGCCGTTACCGACCGGTTTATCGTTCTTTCTAACGAACGATGTCAACGCCAGTCAGCCATGCGATCGTGCTAGGTACGCCTGCGCCGAAAACGCAATCACAGCTGAAGCGGTATAACCGCGAGAGAAATGGAAGCGCACAGCTCCGCATTTGCCTCGCTGGAGAATTTTCGTCTAACCAGAAAGGGTTCTATAGAAAGAACGATTTTCTCGGACGAGTGCGATTCAGGAGTCGAGATATCCCGCGTCGCGCAAGGCGGTTTCCACGGCGTCGAACAAGGGGGTTCGGGGTGCGAACGGGACCGACGTCGTCGTCTCGCCGTGGTCCCGATCCGGTCCGGAATAGTCGGACACAGCTTCGGAATCCTGATCGGCTCCCATGACCATTCCGAAGAGGCTGAGTGCGCTCACCCTCACGCGATCGATCGACAGCATCGTCATGTCCTCGCTGGACCCGGCGGTTCACGATTCGCCACGTGCCTATTTTATTGACTTGTCTGCCGATCCGACAAGCCAGGACCGGCTGTGAGCCCTGCCTGCAGCGCTCCAGAGGCGTACGATTCAGCGCTCTTCTCCGGCCGAACAGCTAGGATTGGCCACTCTTCTCCAAGACAAGCCGCATACAGAATCCTTAATCAAAGCCCGATGAATTAGCTTATTGTTAATCATAATTTAAATTCTTCTCGCTAAATCGTGATGGAGGTCTCGGGGGAAGTGATGTTCAAGAAGCCAAACACCGATGAAGCCCAAGCAAAGCTCGCGGCACTCGATCGCTCGCTTGCTATCATCGAGTTCACCATGGACGGCATCATCGTTAGCGCCAACCGCAATTTCTTGAACGTCGTCGGCTATACCCTCGACGAGATCAAAGGTAAGAACCATAAAATCTTCTGCGATCCCACTTATGCTGGCGGACCGGTCTACGAAAACTTCTGGCGCGGCCTTCGCAGCGGCGAATACGCTTCGGGCGAATTCAGGCGCTACGGCAAGGGTGGGAAGCCCGTCTGGCTTGAGGCGACCTACAACCCCATCCTCGGCGCGAACGGCAAGCCCGAGCGCGTGATCAAGTTCGCCAGCGACATCACCGCCAAGAAGAACGAGACCGCGCGGCTGGAGACGATGATCGACGGCATGCCCGTCGCCGTCATGACGGCCGACCCGAAGAACGACTTCAAGATCGACTATTTCAACGCCACGTCGCGCAGCACCCTCGGCGCGATCGAGCGCTACATGCCGATCAAGGTCGCCGACATGATGGGTGCCTCCATCGACGTGTTCCACAAGAACCCGCATCACCAGCGCGACATGCTGAAGGATGCGCGCCACCTGCCTCACCGGACCAAGATCAAGCTCGGGCCGGAAACCCTCGACCTTCAGGTGTCGGCGATCAACGGTCCGGACGGCGCCTATATCGGTCCGATGCTGACCTGGTCGGTGGTGACCGCGCAGGTGAACATGGCGGCGGACGTCTCACGGGTCGTCGAGGCGGTCGGGTCGGCGGTTCGCGAGATGCAGCAATCGGCCGAGGGGCTCACGCAATCGGCAGACGAGGCTCGCCACCGGGCCTCGTCCGTCGCGGCCGGCTCGGAGCAGATGACCGATTCGATCCGCGAGATCTCAGGTCAGGTCGGCCGCGTCTCGGAGCGGGCGCAGCAGATCGCGACTCAGGCTGGCACAACCGACGCCACCGTGCGGCTGCTGGCAGAGAACGCCCGCAAGGTTGACGCGGTCGTGAGCATGATCAAGTCGATCGCCGATCAGACCAACCTGCTCGCGCTCAATGCCACCATCGAAGCGGCCCGCGCGGGTGCGGCCGGCCGCGGCTTCGCGGTCGTCGCAAGCGAGGTGAAGGCCCTGGCCGCCCAGACGGCGAAGGCCACCGACGAGATTACTCATCAGGTCTCGGCGATCCAGAACGCCACCGGCGAGGCCGTCGGCGCCATCGAGACCATCACCAATGCGGTGGGCGAACTCTCCAGCCTGACGCTGGCCATGGCGAGCGCCGTCGAGGAACAGGCGGCCTCCACCCACGAGATGTCCAACAACATCACGGGCGTCTCGGCAGCGGCCAACTCGACCGGGCAGCTCGCCGAGGCTGTACGCATCATCGCCGCCAGCCTCGCCGACCATTCGGATGGCCTGAGCGGCAGCATCGCGAAGTTCCTGAAAGCCGGCTGAGCTGTCTCTTCTGATTCGCTGCCGGCGACGATTCGGTACCACGCGGGCGTCGACCGGGCTCGCGTCGTTTCAGCTCCAGCGCTCCGTCATGAGCGAGCGTCGAATCAGTCCGCCACCAGGGCGATCAGCGAGAAGGCTCCCGCGAGGAGAATGTTGCCGAGGACGACGAGGGTCAGCACGATCATGGCGGGAGCATCGGGAGCGATGGTGAGCGGCGGGATCGGGCCGCGCCCTGCCGAATGGCACTGGCGAGGCCTCTCTACCTCAGCCGTGTGAACCTAAACTGAAATGTCGTCCTGCCGTCCCGGTTGCCCACAGAAGCCTTGGGGGCCGACACATTCTGGTCCTTGTCAAGGCGCTTTACCGAGGCGGAGACATAAAAAAATCCCGCCGCGGCATGCCGGCGAGGAAGCCTTAGCCGGTCAACGACTTGAGCGTGGCAGGAGGCGCCTTGCCACCGAGTCGAGAGTTCGATCACCAGCACGTGTTATAGACTTGGCCGCCGGCTCAGGGTTACTGGACCCTTAAGCTCGCCGAATCGGGGAGCCGCTTTCGAGCAAATCTCATGATGACTTAGAAACAAGAGTCGTATGATGCAGAATATCACATTGACGTCTCGACAATGCGACACGATACTCGCTGCGCTCCGCTACTATCAATACTACCGATTACAAGGCCATCCGTTCGATCCGCGGCATGATCACTTGATCGACGAGATCGCGATGCGAACTGGCGAGGCTCTCGACCTCGCCGAAGTAGACGACCTCTGCGCGGGAGTCAGGGGCAACAATCACGCCCTGGCCGCCGCCTGAAGGCAGCGCCAAGCTTGAATCACGGTGCGGTGGCGAGCTGGGCACGAGCCCGCGCGACCGCCGCCTCGCAGCCGGCTCGATCGCCTTTCTTGTCGGCGGTGCGGGCCTCGTCGAGGGCGACCCTTGCCTGCATCGCCTTGTCGCCGCCCTCGCCGGCCTGCGCGGATTTCTCCGACACCGCAGAACCGGTGACGCCGCCAGCCTCACCTTCGCCCTCGCGAGCGCCGGCCGCAGCCTTGCCGCTGGTCGAGGCCGAGATCGCAGTCCTTGCCTGCGCCTTCACCTGACCGTCGAGGGCGGTGATAGCGTCGCCGCAGGGCGATGCCGGTGCCGGTGCCGCAAGGCCGAATACGAAGGCGCAGGCCAAGCTTGCTGATCGTGTCATGGAATTGGTCCTCGACAGTGCTGGACGGGGCCGCGTTCGTGTAGCCGGCCCCGTTCAGCTAACCGCCTGACCATCAAGAAGGTTCGTCTTCCCCGCGCATTCGGCACGCGGAGGACGGAGGCTCAGGCGCTGAGCTGGTCGCGGATCGGCAATTGGCGGATCCGCCGCCCGGTTGCCGCGAAGACCGCGTTGGCGATGGCAGGGGCCACCGGCGGCACGCCGGGCTCGCCGACGCCGCCCAGCGGCTTGCCGTAATCGTTCGACGGCAGAAGGTGGACGTGCAGTTCCCTTGGGGCTGCGTCGATACGGGTGATCTCGTAGCCGTCGAAGTTGTTCTGTTGCGCCCGCCCGTTCTGGAACGTGATCTCGGCCGAGAGCGCGAGCCCCATGCCCATCACCACGGCGCCCTCCATCTGCGAGCGCACCCGCTCGGGGTTGACCTGCGGCCCGCAATCGACGGCGATGTCGACGCGCTTGACCGATACAGTTCCCTTGGCGTCGACCTCCACTTCAGCGGCCACCGCCGTGTAGGTGACGAAGCTGTAGTGGCCGGCAATGCCGAGGCCACGGCCCTTGGGCAAGCTGCGTCCCCAGCCGATACCCTTGGCTGCGGCTTCGATCGCCCGGCGCAGGCGCCCGGTCTCGATCGGGTAGCGAGCCGGGTCTTCGCCGTAATTCCAGACGTCGCCGATGCTCGTCGGGTCGATCTTCCGATCAGGGCCGATGAGATCGAGGAGATAATCCTTCGGGTCCCGCCCCGCCGCGTGGGCTAGCTCGGAGATGAAGGACTGGATCGCGAAGGCATGCGGGATGTTCGACACCGAACGGAACCAGCCGATCCTCACATGTGCGTCGGCCTCCGGATTCTCGAGCCTCACGTTCGGGATCGCGAAGGGCATGTTGGTTAGGCCCATGCCGAGCTCGAACGGCAGCTCGTTCTTGGCGCCGGCCGCGAAGATCGAGCCGATCGTCGGGGCGACCGAGCGATGCAGCCAGGCCACCGGCATGCCCTTTGCGTCGAGCCCCGCCTCCAAGTGCTCCACCGAGATGGTGTGGAAGTAGCCGTTGTGGAGATCGTCCTCGCGGGTCCAGGTCATCTTGACCGGGGCGCCGCCGACCTCGCGGCTGCAGAGCGCGGCCTCGACCACGTAATCGGGCTTCGACTTGCGGCCGAAGCCGCCGCCGAGCAGCGTCACGTTCACCTTGACCTTGTCGGCCTCCAGGCCGAGCGCCTTGGCGAGCCGATCATGGGTCGCCTGCGGCGCCTGGGTGTTGGCCCAGGCCTCGCAGAACCCATCCTTGATCTGAACCGTTGCGGCCGGCGGCTCCATCGGAGCCTGGGCGAGGTGGGGTACGAAATACTCGGCCTCGACCCTCTTCTTGGCCTTGGCGAAGGCGCCTTCGACATCGCCCTGGTTGCGCACGACCTTGCCGGGAGAGCGCGCTGCCTTCTCCAGCTCGGCCCGGAAGGCGACCGAATCGTAACTCGCGTTCGGCCCGTCGTCCCAGGTGATCTTGAGGGCGTCACGCGCCTTCATCGCCGCCCAGGTGTTCTTGGCGATGACGGCGACGCCGCCCAGCGGCTGGAACTCGGTGGGCAGGGTCGGGGCTGGTAGCGTGAAGATCTTCACGACCCCAGGCACCTTCTTGGCCTCCGCGTCATCGACGCTGGCGACTTTGCCACCGAAGACCGGCGGGCGCGCGATCAAGGCATAGAGCATCCCGTCGAGTCGGGTATCGATGCCGTATATGGCCTTGCCGGTTGTGATGTCGTGATTGTCGATCAGATGGACCTGACCCTGACCCGCTTCCGCACGGCCCTCGGTCTTGCCGATGTATCGGAAGGCCTTCGGGTCCTTGAGGGTCACGCTCTCGCGTGACGGCACCGGGAGCTCGGCGGCCGCGGAGGCGATCTCGCCGTAACCGAGGCTGCGCTTCGACTTGGCGTGGGTGACGACGTGGCGTTCGGCCTTCACCTCGGAGGCCGGCACGCCCCATTGCTTGGCGGCGGCCTGGACCAACATCAGTCGCGCGGCAGCGCCAGCGTGGCGCAGATGCGGGAAGAAGTGGCGCAAGGAGCGCGATCCGTCGGTGTCCTGGTTGCCGAACCGGGTTTCGTCGCCCCAAGCCTGGGCGACCTTCACCTTCGACCAATCGGCCTCGAGCTCGTCGGCGACCACCATGGCAACGGAGGTTCGCACGCCCTGGCCCATCTCGGAGCGGTGGCAGGTCACCGTGACCACTCCGTCGGGGGCGATGGCGATGAACACCTTCGGGTCGTCCTGCCAGCCGTGGGGCATCGCGTCGGCGCCGAACTTCTTGGGCTCGGTGGCCTTGTCCTCGGCCCGCGCCGGCTCGCGCCAGGAGAGGGCGAGGACGAGGGTGCCCATGCCGCCGAGCATGGCGCGGCGGCTTACATTAGAGAGCGCGGAGGGGCTATCGGGGGAGGTGGCGGCCGCGGCGACCATGGTTTTCGCGTCGTGGATCACAGGCGATCTCCCTTGGAAGCGGGCTTCGTGGTTCCGGCGGCCTGGTGGATCGCGGCGCGGATGCGCGGGTAGGTGCCGCAGCGGCAGATGTTGCCGCTCATGCTCTCGTCGATCTGGGCGTCGGTGGGCTTGGGCGTCTCTTTCAGGAGGGCGGCGGCCTGCATGATCTGCCCGCATTGGCAGTAGCCGCATTGCGAGACGTCGAGCTCGCGCCAGGCGACCTGGACCGGGTGATTGCCGTCGGGGGAGAGCCCCTCGATCGTCACTACAGCCTGGCCCTCGGCGGCCGAGATCGGCGTGACGCAGCTGCGTACGGCAGCTCCGCCCAGATGGACGGTACAGACACCGCAGAGTGCCGCGCCGCAGCCGAACTTGCTGCCTGTCAGCCCGACTTCATCGCGGAGATACCAGAGCAACGGCATGTCGGGTTCGCCGTCGAAGCTGCGCTCAGCTCCGTTCACGGTCAGTTTGATCATCGGTCTCGTCCTGTCTCGATCGATCGGTCAGGCAGTGCCGTCGGCCCCGTGGCGCAAGGCGGCGGAGAGCGCGGCATCGGACGGGCCGGGCATCACGCCCCGGCCGGCGAACGCATCCCCGCTGCGGGAACCGCCCTTCCTGAGAATAGGTTCAATCTACCCGCACGATGCCGCAGTGCAACAGGAGCACCATCGCGGGAGCTGCAGGCTGGGCCGAAGTGTAACCTTTCGCACCAGCCGATCAGCCAAGATGCGCTTCAGGTCTCGACAAGACCCGTGCTCGCCCCAGTGGACTCCGAATCGCCTCGGCCTTTGGGCAGCGCGAGGTATTCGGACGAGCGCATCTCGATGAGGCGCGAGACGGTGCGGTCGAACTCGAAGGCCTCGCGGCCCTCGCTCGCGGTGTAGAGCCCGTCCGCCTCGGCCGCAGCGGACGCCACCAGCTTGACGTGCGAATCATAGAGGGTGTCGACGAGGGTGATGAAGCGCTTGGCCTCGTTGCGGTTTTCCGGCCCCATGATGGGGATGTCGGAGATGATGAGCGTGTGGAAGCTGCGGGCGAGCGCCATGTAGTCCGAGGCTCCGAGCGGCTGGGCGCACAGATCCGCGAAGGTGAAGCGGGCGACGCCGGCGGCTTCCTCCGGTACCGCCATCTCATGGCCCCGCACGCGGATCGTCGCCGGCCGACCCTTGGCCTTGCCTGTCAGACCCTTGAAGGCCCGGTCCAGCGCCTCCCGCGCGGCATCGTCGGCGGGCACGTGATAGACCGAGGCGCCGCCGAGTTTCTCGAGGCGGAAGTCGGTGCGGCTGTCGAGGCGCAAAACCGTGACCCGGCTCGTCAGCTCCTCGATGAAGGGCAGGAACAGCGCGCGGTTGAGGCCGCCCTCATAGAGCCTATCCGGCTCGACATTGGATGTCGCCACGACCACGACACCGTGCCGGAACAGGGCCGAGAACAGGCGCCCGAGGATCATCGCGTCGGCGATGTCGGTGACGGTGAATTCGTCGAAGCACAGGAGGGTCGCCTCGCCCGCGAGCGCCTCGGCCACCACGGGGATGGGATCGTCGCCCTTGACCTCGCCGCGCTTGAGCGCCTGGCGATGGGCGTGGATGCGCTCGTGCGCGTCGGCGAGGAAGCCGTGGAAATGGACACGCCGCTTGGGTCCTGACGCGGCCTCGTAGAACAGGTCCATCAGCATGGTCTTGCCGCGTCCGACCGAACCCCAGATGTAGAGGCCCTTCGGTGGTCCCTCCGCGTCGTCCCGCCGCCCGAACAGCCAGCCGAGGGCACTGCCCTTGCGGGCGCGTCGTCGCCGGTCCAGCACCTGCAGGAGGTCGTCGAGGGCTTTGACGAGGCGGATCTGCGCCGGATCGCGCTCGATCGCGCCGGAGGCGACGAGAGCGCTATAACGCGCGGCAACCGGACCGGCGGGCGGGGCATCGGCGCCGGTCGGGCGGGGTGAGGAGCTCAATGTCGGCACTCGCGGGCGGCGACGACCGTCGGCCGTCTCGGAGAAGGCATCCTGTCGAAGAGGAGCCGTCGGGCACAGCTTGGGTTCGTGGGCGGCGATAACAAGTGCGGGCGCTCACCGATGGCACCTGCTCTGCCGCGTCGCTCGGGCCGGATCAAGCCCGTTGCCGCAGCGGCAGTATCCGCCCTATCTAGGGCGCCAACGGCCAAGCCTCCTCGCGCGATGGCCCCTCGGGAGATGAAGCGTGATCGGACCTCTTCGCTTCGCGCTCGGCAGCCTCGCCGCCTTCGCCGCCTCGCATGGCGCGGTCGCCCAGCCCCGCCCCGCGACGCCGGCCATGGCCTGCGCCGCCGCCGCCGACCTCGTGACCCGCAGCGGCGCCATCGTGCTCACCACCGGGCCGTTCACCTATGCCCGCTTCGTGCGCGACGCAGGCTTCTGCTCGATCGCCGAGACGACGAAGCCCGCTTTCGAGCTCACCCTCGACAATCCGAAATGCTTCGTGGGTTACCTTTGCCGCGACAAGTTCAACGAGGGCAACAACCGCGACTGAGATCGGGCCATTCCGGCTTACGGCCAAGCTGCCATCTTGCAGCCAAGCCCGTCGCCCATCTCCTTTCCCCAACGAGGCCGAAAAACCGGTCGGCAGGGGGCGGACAGATGGATTCGAGCGATAACGGAACCCTGGCATTCGGCCATTCGGCCGAGGTCGCGCGGCTCGAGCGGTCGGTGCAGGCCGTCCTCACCCTGATCGCGACGGCGCAGGACGAGCGCAGGGCGCCCCCGGTCCAGGCGGCGCGCCGCAACCTCGCGGCCGTCTATGGTCTCACGCGCCTTCGCCGGCGAGAAGAACAGCGCCAGCGCATCGCCTGAATCTCTGCGACTTTCAGGGCCGCGTCGTCTTCATCGCAAGCCAGATCGTGTGGCGGGCGCCGCCGCCCTTGCCGTTGGCGCGCACACCGACCTCTTCGACCGCGAATCCCGCCTGGCGCAGACGCGCGGTAAACGTCCGGTCCGGCGCCGCCGACCAGATCGCCAGGACGCCGCCAGGACGTAGCGCGCTCTGGGCCGCCGCCAGGCCCGCGTGATCGTAGAGCCGGTCATTGGCTGGCCGTGTCAGCCCGTCGGGGCCATTGTCGACGTCCAGCAGGATCGCGTCATAGGCGAGCGCACGCTCGCGAATCACCGCCGCCACATCCGCCTCGCGAATCGTGACGCGCGAATCGTCCGGTCCCGGCCCGCAGATCTCCGACAGCGGCCCGCGCGCCCAAGCGACGACCGAGGGTACAAGTTCGGCGACCACCACCCGTGCGTCGGGCTTGAGTGCAGCCAAGGCCGCTTTGAGCGTGAACCCCATGCCGAGGCCGCCGACGAGGAGGCTCGCCTTCGGCCGGCTCCCGACGCGAAGGCAGGCGAGATTCGCCAGCGCCTCCTCCGAGCCGCTGAGCCGGCTGCTCATCAGCTCGTTATGGCCAAGCTGGATCGAGAATTCGGTCCCCCGCTGCAACAGGCGGAGGACCTCGTCGCTGCCCGGGATCGCGGCGGTATCGAGGACGATCCAGGGTTTCACGTGAAACAGTCCGATGCCTAGAACAGGCCCTCGATCTGGCCGTTGGAATCGAGGTGGATGCCCTCCGAGGCCGGCACCTTGGGCAGGCCCGGCATCGTCATGATCTCACCGCAGATGACGACGACGAAGCCGGCGCCGGCCGAGAGCCGGACGTCGCGCACCGCGATGAGGTGGCCCGAGGGCGCGCCCATCAGGGACGGATCGGTCGAGAACGAGTACTGGGTCTTGGCCATGCAGACCGGCAGGTGGCCGTAGCCGTCCTTCTCGAACTGCGCGAGCTTGGCGGCGGCCTTCGATTCCACCTGGATGTTGCCCGCGCCGTAGAGCTTGGTCGCGATGGCGAGGATCTTGTCGGTGAGCTTGGTCTCGGTCTCGTAGACGAAGTTCAGCGGCTTCTGCTCGCCCTCGGCGAGCTTGACCACCGCGTGGGCGAGCTCCTCGGCGCCGGCACCGCCATCCGCCCAATGCTTGCAGGTGATGGCCTCGACCTGGAGCTTGTCGCGGCAGAGCTCCTTCAGCTTGGCGTGCTCGGCCTCGGTGTCGGCGAAGAAGTGGTTGACGCCGACGACGACCGGCAGGCCGAAGCTACGCACGTTGGTCACGTGCCGGGCAAGGTTGGCAAAGCCCTTCTCCAGCGCATCGAGGTTCTCGCCCGAGAGGTCCTTCTTGCCGACGCCGCCATGCATTTTGAGGGCGCGCACGGTGGCGACGATGACCACTGCCGAGGGCTTCAGGCCCGCCTGGCGGCACTTGATATCGATGAACTTCTCCGCCCCGAGATCGGCGCCGAAGCCGGCTTCCGTGACGACGTAGTCGCCGAGCTTCAAGCCGGCGCGGGTCGCGATCACCGAGTTGCAGCCATGGGCGATATTGGCGAAGGGGCCGCCATGGATGAGGGCCGGGTTGCCTTCGAGCGTCTGGACCAGATTGGGTTGCAGAGCGTCCTTGAGGAGCACGGTCATGGCGCCCGTCGCCTTAACGTCCTTCAGGGTCACGGGCTTGCGGTCGCGGGTCTCGGCGATGACGATGCGGCCGAGGCGCGCTTCGAGGTCATCGAGATCCTTGGCGAGGCAGAACACCGCCATCACCTCCGAGGCGACGGTGATGTCGAACCCGTCCTCGCGCGGGAAGCCGTTGGCGACGCCACCCAGGCTCGAAGTGATCTGGCGCAAGGAGCGGTCGTTCATGTCCACGACCCGGCGCCAGGCGATGCGGCGCACGTCGATATTCAGCTCGTTGGCCCAGTAGACGTGATTGTCGATGAGGGCGGCCGCCAGGCTGTGGGCCGCCGTGATGGCGTGGAAGTCGCCGGTGAAGTGCAGGTTGATCTGCTCCATCGGCACGACCTGCGCCTTGCCGCCGCCGGCCGCTCCGCCCTTCATGCCGAAGCAGGGGCCGAGGGAAGGTTCGCGCAGGCACGCCACCGTCTTCTTGCCGATGCGGTTGAGGCCGTCGCTGAGGCCCACCGTCGTCGTGGTCTTGCCCTCGCCGGCGGGCGTCGGCGAGATCGCGGTGACGAGGACGAGCTTGCCCTCGGGCCGCTCCTCCAGCGACTTGATGAAGGCGTGGTCGATCTTGGCGATCGTCTTGCCGTAATTGTGCAGAGCCTCGTCGGGGATGCCGATCCGCGCCGCGACCTCGGCGATGGGCTTCAGGGTCGCCGCGCGGGCGATCTCGATGTCTGAGGGCATGCGTCTCTCCCGGATCCCATCCCCGCCGGCGTTGAACCGTGCGGCCGTCTTGGGTTGCGTCTAACCTAGACCGATCGCATCGAAGGACGCGACGGTGCAAGCACCTCGCGGATCGGATTTTTTTGAGAGCGCCCGCAAAAATTCATGCGGAAAGGCATAATGAGGAGGTCCAATCGGATGACATGACCGTCGGAGGATATTTCACCGCCCTCCGTCATTCCGGGGCGCCGCAGGCGAGCCCGGAAGCCAGACGCTCAGGTCGTGGGCGTTCAGACGCCGCAGGTCGGGACATCGAAGGACACCGCCTCACCCAGAAAGGTTCGGATAAAGGTCGATCCATTCGAGGTTCATCTCCCCGATCAGGCGCACCTTCCAATCGCGTCGCCACTTCTTGAGCGATTTCTCGCGTTGGATCGCCTCGTCGATCCTGTCGTACTCCTCGTACCAGACGAGGCGCCCGACACCGTATGACGCGGTGAAGCCGGGTCGGTCCTTTGATTTATGGGCTTTCCGGATTTGAGTGTTGAAAGTAGCATCAGACGTGCTATCATCAATCCGGATTTCGGTGTGGGTTGCCG
>NZ_JAIETD010000149.1 GCF_019745455.1 Methylobacterium sp. | reverse complement strand
TGATAAACATCAACCCCTGAACCTGGGTCACTTCTCAACGAAAACGCCGGGTCAACTCTCAGCGGAAATCAACAGTCGGAATTTTAGGTCGACGACGGCGTTATGATGTGAATCAAGGGTGGCGTGAACACGCCCACCCCGCCCACCGACAAGGATGCCCTGATCGCTTCCCTGCTGGAGCGGATCGAGGTGCTCATGGCGCAGAACGCTGCGCTTGCGGCGCGTGTCGCTGAGTTGGAAGCCAAGCTCGGCCTTCCGCCCAAGACGCCGGACAACTCGAGCCTGCCGCCGTCGAAGGGGCAGAAGCCGTCGCTGCCTTCGGTCCCCGCGCGCAAGGCCAAGCCGCACCCCGGCGCCTATCGCCTGCTTCATCCCAACCCGACCCGCCACCACGATGTGCTGGCGCTGGCGTGCCAAGCCTGCGGGGCCGACGTGTCGGAGGCTGAGCAGAGCCCCTGCGAGGTCTATGACCGGGTGGAGATCCCGAACATCGAGCCGGACGTGACGCGCGTGTCGCTGCACGGCGGCACGTGCCCGTGTTGCGCCAGGCGGTTCAAGGCCCAGCCACCGGCGGGCCTGGAGCCGGGCTCGCCCTTTGGCGCCAACATCCGCGCCTTCGTGATCTACCTTCGCGCGGTCCAGGGCATTCCGCTCGGGCGGCTGCGCGACGCGCTCCTCGACCTATTCGGCCTGTCGATCAGCGAGGGCGCGCTGGTCAACATGCTGTCGGCAAGCGCCAATCCGTTCAAAACCGCGGTGTCGCTCATCAAGGCGCGCCTGCTCGGGGGCACCGCCATCGCGTCCGACGAGACCGGCGTGCGGGTCGGCCGCGCCAACTGGTGGCTGTGGGTGTTCCACCACGGCGACAGCGCCGTGTTTGTCGCCGATGCCCATCGCTCGAAGGCGGTGGTGGAGGCCTTCCTCGGGGACCATCGCCCCGACTTCTGGATCTCGGACCGCCTCAGTGCTCAGGCGGGCTGGGCCAGCAAGGCGCATCAGGTCTGCCTGGCGCACCTGATCCGCGACGTCCAGTACGCCATCGACGCCGGCGACGCGGTACTCGGCTCCAGCCTGAAGGACCTGCTCGAACGCGCCTGCGGCATCGGTCGACGAAGGCCCGATCTCAAGGATTCCACGCTGAAAGCCTACGAGGCCGACCTGGAGCGTCGCCTCGACCGCATCATGACGCTCAATCCCACCCACCCGGCCGGGATCAAGCTCAAGCGCATGATCCGCAAGGTTCGGTCCCACCTCTTCGTCTTCGTCCAGAACCGCGATCTGGAGGCCACGAACAACGGGTCGGAGCGGGCGCTGCGCCCCTGCGCGGTTTACCGTAAAATCACGAACGGCTTCCGCCAGGAGTGGGGCGCTCATCTCTACGCCGACATCAGGTCCGTCATCGAAACTGCCCGACGGCGCTCCGTTCGCGCTATCGACGCCATCCGCCTCACGTTGAAAGGCCAGACAATCTGCGCCTCGGCTTGAGAGGCATCCAGACCCCGTGAGCATTTACCCTGCACGAGACCTTGGCCGCTTAGCTGGCGCGACGCCCGAAATGTCCCCCGGCTGCGCCTCGAAGTACTGCCCGTACTTGGTGGGAGTGGTCGACCGGGACGTTCCCGTATGCCGTCTCGGATTCTACCATCTCATCGTACCCCGGCGTGACGCGTCACAAACACATGATCACCGAACAGCATCCTTCGAGGAACAATAGTCTGAGCGGGTAAATTGAACCCACGCGGCGTCCCGGACTACGCGGCGCCCCTGGAAGCTCTGTTATCGTCAGGCTTCGCTCAACCTCAAACACCGCGAGTGACGCCATGCATCATACGAGCCCCGAGATGCAGTCCTGCATCGAAGAGTGCCTACGCTGCTACCAAACCTGTCTTGGCATGGCCTCGCATCACTGCCTGCCGACCGGCGGCAAGCACGTTGAGCCCGAGCATCTCCGTTTGATGCTCGCCTGCGCCGAGATCTGCCGGACCTCCGCGCACTTCATGCTGCTCGGTACGGCGCACCACAAGCACACCTGCGCCGAGTGCGCCGATGTCTGCGAGGACTGCGCCCGCTCCTGCGAGCAGGTCGGCGACATGCAGGACTGCGCCGGCCAGTGCCGGGCTTGTGCCGACAGCTGCCGGAAAATGGCTGCCTGAAACCTCTGGGACGGACGTTGTACGCAGGCCCGTTGCTGCGGCCTCGTCCTGGTTCCCCATCTGATCCCCACGACCTGTCGACCACTGAAGGGAAGCGAGCATGGATCGGCGGCAGTTCATTGGTACCTCAGGCGCGCTCCTGGTCGGCGCCGGTGCGGTTTCAGGGCGCGCGCGGGCCGCGTCCGTACCGGAAGCACCGACGATGACCGAGTCCGGCACCCAGCCGCCGCTCGCGCCGAACACCGGGCCCGACTACAACCCGGTGGTGACGCTCAACGGCTGGACCTTGCCCTGGCGCATGACCGGCGACGGATGGAAGGAGTTCCACCTCGTCGCCGAGCCGGTGGAGCGGGAGATCGCACCGGGCATGGTCGCTCGCCTTTGGGGCTACAACGGGCAGTCGCCCGGCCCGACCATCGAGGCGGTCGAGGGCGACAGAGTGCGTATCTTTGTCACCAACAAGCTTCCCGAGCACACCACGGTACACTGGCACGGCATGCTGCTGCCCTCGGGCATGGACGGCGTCGGTGGTCTCTCGCAGCCCACCATCAAGCCGGGCGAAACCTTCGCCTACGAGTACGTGCTGCAGAAGAGCGGCACCTTCATGTACCATCCCCACGCCGACGAGACCTTCCAGATGGCAATGGGCATGATGGGCTCGCTTATCGTGCACCCGAAGGATCCGGCCTTCATGCGGGTCGAGCGGGATTTCGTATTCCTGACAGGGGCCTACGACATCGACCCGGGCGCGTACGTGCCGAAGGTGGCAACCATGACAGATTTCAACATCTGGACCTGGAATTCCCGGGCCTTCCCCGGCATCGACCCGCTGGTCGTCGCCAAAGGGGACCGGGTGCGCATCCGTATGGGTAACCTGTCCATGACGAACCACCCGATACACATGCACGGCTACAGCTTCGAGGTGACGGGCACGGATGGCGGGTGGGTGCGGGAGAGCGCCCGCTGGCCCGAGGTTTCCATCGACCTACCGGTCGGGGCCATGCGCGCCTTCGAGTTCAAGGCCGACGTGGAGGGTGACTGGGCCATCCACTGCCACAAGGCGCACCACACCATGAATGCCATGGGCCATTCCGTGCGCACCTACATCGGCGTCGACCAGACGGAGATCGCCAAGAAGGTCGGCCAGCTGGTGCCAGGCTTCATGCCGATGGGCTCGACGGGGGGCGCAGCAATGACGGAGATGCGGATGCCGACCCCCGACAACACGCTGCCGATGATGACGGGCGAGGGGCCGTTCGGCTCGGTCGAGATGGGCGGGATGTTCTCGGTTGTGAAGGTGCGCGAGGGTCTGGCGCGGGGCGACTACAAGGATCCGGGATGGTACAGAAACCCTCCGGGCACCGTTGCCTACAAGGTGGACGCACCAACGGCTGCGTCAGCCCGAAACAGTTCGGTCGCCGCTACGTCCGCGGCCACTCATGGATCCCGCGATGGGCGTATGATGTCGATGGAGGTGCGCGCCCGTCGCCGCACTATCGGCATGCAGGCCATGGACATGAGCAAGATGCCGATGGACGGGCCGAAGCGCTGACGTTGCACTGATTAAAGCGACCCGATTGCATGCATCCCGGCAGCCATCAGCTCTGTTCGGAACCACATGCCATGGGTGGTGAGCCTGCTATGTGATGCGTTCCTGACAGAGCCCCGAACCCGTCGGTATTTTGAGCTGGTCCGAGAGAGACGACTGCATGGCCGTTGCCCTGGGTAGCCGAAGGGTCGGAACCAGGAAGGAGACGGGTGCGGCTGCGTGCAGTTGATAGGTGTTTTGTCAACGGCCGACCACGGCCTGCGCCGTGATTACCCACGCCCGGAATCGTAGGGTTCAGGCGCCGACTGTCTTGAGGATGGTGGCGAAGGGGCTGCTGCCTGTGAGGCGTGCGGTATCAACGATGGTGCGGATGGCAGCCTCGCCCTCGGCGGCCCACATGGCGCGGTAGCCGTTGGTGACCTTCCTCTGCACAACGGCTGGGCGCAGCGCGCGCTCGCATCCGTTGTTGGTGGGCTCGACGATGCCGGGATAGGTGAGGAAGACGAAGAGCTGGTCGCGAGCCCGGCCGATCTTGGCCTGCAGATCGCGGGTCAGGTCGCAACGGCTTGGCGTGGTGAGGATGGCCCCGAGTTGTCGATCCAAGGTCTGGTGCTTGGCGACCAGCGTCGAAGTGGCCGGATCGGTCACGTGCTCGGCCAGGGCGAACGCGGATTGCAGCCAGAGCTGCAGACGCCAGGGCACGGGATCGTCGCTGGCCTCGACGACGTAGGCGACATCGCGCGCCAGATGCGCGAGGCAGGTCTGATGCTTGGCGGCATGTCCCTGCTGGGCGGTGTAGCGGTCCGAGATCCACACTGCGGGCCGGTGGCCGTCCATCATCTCGCGTACCACGATGGCGCCCCGTGTCGGGGAGGCCGTGTGCACGACGGCTTGCGCCGAGCGGAACACCCAGTGGTAAGCGTTGCTCCCCTCGATCCGAACACCGGTTTTGTCGGAGGCGACAACTGCGGCCTGGCGCAGGGCCGATACGGCCTCCTTGCGGCCGGAGCGGAAGTAGCCCTGCACCCGGCGAAGCAGGTTCATCAGGCCGCCCTGGCTGAGCGTCAAGCCGAACAGATCGGCCAACGCCGCTTGCAGCCGTTCGTAGGAGAGTGCCTGGAAGGTCTTCAAATACGTCGCCACCGCATGCAGCCGTGGGCCGAACGGCGTGCCCCGCGCAGCCTCCGGCACCGGCGCGACGGCCTTCGTTCCACAGGACGGGCAGTGCACAGCGAGGCGCCGATGCTGGATCACCACCGGCGCCACCACCGGCACGTCAATCTGCTCAGAGACGCTGACGATCTCAGCGGCAAGATCCCCATGCAGGGTCCCGCCACAGCACATGCAGCGGTCGGGACGATGCTCGACCACCGTATTGGGGTCGTCGCTCATCACGCGGCTGTGGCCTTCATGGCCGGGTTTGGCGCCGCCGGGCTTGGATTGCTCCCGCTGCTCCTTGCGGTCCGTCGCGGGCGGCTTCGACGAAGTCCGCGAGGTCTTCGCCGGGCGCTGCAGCCGCAGCACCAGCTCGATCAGCTCCTCGCGGCTCAGCCGCTCAAGATCGCTTCGGCCCATCTTCCGAAGGAATCAGCGAAATCCCGCCCACGCAAGGGGTGGGTAATTACCCTGCGCCTATTTGAACTGGTAGAAATTCTGCAGCTTCAGGGACTCATCCTTGAGCTTCTGCGTGGAGATTTCCGTTTCTCTAACTCAGCAACAGCGATGCTCTCGTCCTGTACCATCGGCATCTCAATCTGGTGCAGGGTCAGCACGACCTGCTCCGCGCTCGGCCTCTGTCTTCACCTTCACCTCCTTTGGTTTTAGTTGATCCCCTCAGCCAGCCCAGCCCAAAACCAGCATGTCAGGTCGGCCGGAGCACGGCCAAGCGGACCACGGTGCGCTCGCGCTGAGGCTCGGTGAGTTCCGCGGGGATGCTGCGGCTGTGTCGCTCCGCATGAGGCCGTCCCTGACCCGCACGTCACAGGACAAAGCCTGTCCGGAACCGACCGATTCTGGACAAGGTCGCGCGACCTGTTCACCAATTAGCTTCTTCGAGTTCCGGACAGGTGTTTAGTTCCGGCCAGGGTTTTCGAACGAATTTGCCTCATGCCGCGCACCTTCGCCTACCTCCGCGTCTCCACTCCTGGCCAGACCACCGATAACCAGCTCACTGAGATCCAAGCGGCCGGGTTCACCATCGAACCGCGCCGCCTCGTGACTGAGACCGTGTCGGGCTCAATCGCGGCCAGCCAGCGCCGCGGCTTCGCGCGCCTGCTCGACCGGCTAGTGCAATTTCCACTTACTCCGGATCGTAACCGGCGGCAGCGAAGTAGTTTGCGCACTCGGCTGGGGTGAAGGCGTCAAGCAGATCGCCGACGACAGTCCAGAGCCGATCGACCGTGCGCTCGGCTGCCTTGCGCAGCAGCGCCTTGAGCTTGGCGAAGGCCATCTCAATTGGATTAAAGTCGGGCGAGTACGGCGGCAGGAAGCGAAGCCGTGCGCCGCTGGCCTCGATGGCGGCCTGGATCGCCGCGCCCTTGTGGGCGGGCAGGTTGTCGAGGATGACGGTGTCGCCGGGCCTGAGGGTTGGGGCGAGCACCTGCTCGACGTAGGCTAGGAACCACTCCCGCGTCATCGGCCCGTCGAGCACCATGGGCGCGCTCATCCCCGACAGGCGCAAGCCCGCCACGAAGGTCGTCGTAAGCCAATGACCATGGGGGATGCCCGAGCGTAGGCGCTGACCGCGGGCACAGCGACCGCGCAGGCGCGCCATACGGGTTGAGAGACCGGTCTCATCGATGAAGATCAGGCGCTCAGGATCAAGGTCGGGCTGCGCGGCAAACCATGCCTCGCGCGCTTCGGCCACGTCGGGGCGATCCTGCTCGGTTGCGTGCGCTGACTTTTTTTCCACGTCACCGCCCGGCGGGCGAAGAACCGCCACAGCGTGCCCAATCCGACCGAGACGCTGCGCTCGGTACGCAGGCGCTCCTGCATCTCGGCAAGCGTGATGTCGTCCTTCTCTTCGGTGAGGGCGAGCAGGAAGGCTTCGTGCACGTCGAGCTTGGAGCCGGGTGGACGGCCCTGACGCTGAGCCCGCGTCTCTCCTGTCGTCGTGGCGTGCGCGGCCCAGCGGATCACCGTGGCGATGCCGACCCGATAGCGCAGGGCCGCGGCCCGGCGGGACAGACCTGCACCCACCGCGTCCAGGACGCGAACACGCAAATCGTGACTGTAGGCACGGGCCATGGCGATCTCCCCGACGAACCTTCAGGGATCAACGCTCACCCCGCCACAACGACTCAGGGATCGTGGAAAACGCTCTAGAGGCAGGCGATGTTCTTGTCGTGACCAAGCTCGACCGGCTCGGACGCAACGCCATGGACGTGGGCGCCACCGTCGCCAAACTCGAGGAATTCGGCGTACGGGTTCACTGCCTGGCGCTAGGTGGGGTCGACCTGACGAGTTCGACGGGCAAGCTGACGATGAACGTGATCAACGCGGTCGCGGAGTTCGAGCGCGATCTCTTGATCGAGCGCACCCAGGCTGGCTTGAGCCGGGCGCGGGCGGAAGGCAAGCGGCTCGGCCGGCCGGCCAGGCTCCCAAGCGAGCAGCGCGAGGCGGTGGCGCGCCAGCTCAGAGACGGCGCGAGCGTGTCGGCCCTGGCGCGGACCTTCAAGACGAGCCGGCAGACTGTTCTGAGGATCCGGGACGCGACCTCGCCTGCCTGATCACGCAGCATCCCGGGCGCACCAGCAGGTGTGACACGAAGCTCTGAAGGAAACGCGCCATCTTCGCCATTGGCGTGGACGAGCGACACCTGCATCAGGACCGAGCCTCGGGGGCGCGCAACGACTGGCCCGGTCTGGTCGCTTGCCTGAACGACATGCGTGCCGGCGATGTGCTCGTGGTGTGGAAGCTCGACCGGCTCGGCCGCTCGCTCTCACATTTGATCAGGATCGTCGAGGGACTGAAGGGGCGCGGCATCGCGTTCCGGTCGCTAACCGAAGCCATCGACACCACGACAGCGCATGGCGAGTTCCTGTTCAATCTGTTCGGATCGCTCGCTCAATATGAGCGCGCGCTGATCCGCGAGCGGGTCACGGCAGGTCTTGCCGCCGCGCGTCGACGTGGGCGCAAAGGAGGTCGGCCGCCCTCGATTGATCCGGAGCGCGTTGAGCAGATCGTTGCAGCTCTAGAGGGAGGGGCGAGCAAGGCTTCGGTGTGTCGGACCTTTCGAGTCCCGCGCTCCACACTGCTCGGTACCCTGGAGCGCATCGGGTGGAGCGGCGTCGGAGCAGGTGGTCAGACGGCGGAGCGCAGGACGGCCAAGAGCGCTCCTTGACCCAAGTACCTTAGCCATCGGCTCGCAGAACTGTTCCGGCGAGCCTATTTTCGTACTGGCGTATGACGACATGAGAGCAGCCGAATGGCGGCGCTCATTGGCTCGGCGTCGGTGACGCTGCCGTGGGGAGAATGGAATGAACCTCTCTGGAGCAAACAGTATTTCCAAAGCCTGCAGCTCTGACTAGGAGCGGTCAGCGATAAAACCGAGCGGATTGCTGCATGCCGAGGGACACCACTACTTGCCTAAGCTATGCGTCAGCAACAAGTTGAACAAAATGCCGATGATGGCGCCCGCAATTAAGACGCGGTAGAAATCGCGTGCGGCCTGTCGGGCGACGAAGGCTCGAACACGACGACGTCGACCGGTGCTCGAACCTCCTGACGTCCACGTGAGACGAGCGAGCTTTTTACTCACGTCCATCGCCTTCGTGGATGAGGTTCCAGATAGATTTCAGGAGGTTCGACATGAAACCTTAGCCGCCCTTCATGACACGGTCGGCGCGCACCGCAATGGCTCGGACTCGCGCCGCGTGCTCGGCCCAGAGCCGCGCTGCGACCGTGGCAACAACTGCCTGACGATCGGATTGCCCAGCAGACAAAGCGACGGGGCGGCGGCCTGAGGCATCCTGGACAGTGGGCAGGGCCGCTCTCGCTAGCGGCGACCCTGTTGCCGCCAGACGATCGCGGGCGCGTCGGCAATACTCAACGGAGCGCGCGGTCATCCGCTCCTCGCCATGCCCGGCGCGATACTTCATCAGAGCTCGGCAAAGATCGCCTCTTGCGAGAGTCCAAGCTCGGGCGAGGTAGGCGACGCCGAAGCGCACGTTGGTCGCTGGGTCCAGGAGGGCCGCGGCTGGACCCGTGTGCCCGAGCATCATTGCCGTTGCCGGCCGGACTTGCATCAGTCCAAGTTCGCCGACGCTTCCGACGGCGCTTGGGTTGAAGCCGCTTTCCACGAAGGCCACGGCAGTGGCGATTTCAGCCGGCAGACCGCGGGCTATTGCCTCGCGGGTGAGAAGATCGCTGTACTCCGACAGTTTCGCAGCGGATGTCTCAGGTGGACTTGCCTCGCAAAAGTGGAGAGCTCTTTCCGTGAAGGAGGAGGTCTCCGATGGCAGAACCCAAGAAGCAGTTCACCCCTGAGTTTCGCGCGGAGGCGGTCCGGCTCACCCAGACGAGTGGCCGTTCCCACCGCGAGATCGCCGCTGATCTCGGGGTTGGACGCTCGACCTTACGCAACTGGATCGATAGCCAGCGTGATCGAGAGATGGATGCGCTGCCGTCCGACCGGCAGGAGGACATGGTCGCCGAGCTGAAGCGACTGCGGCGTGAGAACGAGGTGCTTCGTCAGGAGCGAGAGATCCTGAAGCGCGCCACGGCTTTTTTCCCCAAGGAGGGAAGTCGATGAGGTTCGAGCTCATCGATGAGGCGAAGAGAGATTTCCCCGTCCAGCGTCTGTGCAAGGTCCTCGCTGTCAGCCCGAGCGGCTACTTCGCCTGGAAGAACCGCCCCGCCTCGCGCCGTCAGCGCGAGGATCTGGTCCTGCTCGCCCATGTCCGCTCGGCCTTTTCGCTTTCGCACGAGACGTATGGGAGCCCGCGCATGACGCACGAGCTGCGCGAGCAGGGCCTGGAGGCAGGGCGGCAACGCGTGGCGCGGCTGATGCGAGAGAACGGGCTCAAGGCCCGTCAGCCTCGGCGCTTCCAGCGTACGACCGACAGCCAACATGCCTTTCCGGTGGCGCCGAACCGGCTCGACCAGGACTTCACCACCGCCGCGCCGAACGAGAAGTGGGGCACCGACCTCTCCTACATCTGGACGCGGGAGGGCTGGCTGTATCTGGCGGTGGTGATCGATCTCTACGCCCGGCGGGTCGTCGGCTGGGCGGCGGGCGACCGCCTTAACAAGGAACTGGCTCTCACCGCCTTGCGACGAGCTCTGGTCATGCGAGGGCCGGTAGCAGGTCTGCTGCATCATTCGGACCGCGGCAGTCAGTATTGTTCCAACGAGTACCAGGCCGAACTACGACGACATGCCGTCGTAACCTCAATGTCCGGCAGAGGTAACTGTTATGATAATGCGATGGTCGAGACGTTCTTCAAGACACTGAAAAGCGAGCTCGTCTGGCGCACCGTCTTCCAAACCCGGGCTGAGGCGACCGAGGCCCTCGCCCGCTACATCGATGGCTTCTATAATCCGCGCAGGCGCCATTCCGCGCTCGGCTTCGTCAGCCCTATCCAGTTCGAGAAACGCAGCGCCAACCAAACCGCTCTCCACTAAATCGAAGCAAGTCCAGCAAAGGTTCAGGTCCAGTGCCAAGCATCACCTGCACGGCTACCGCTGTCATGATTCGTAGCGCAGATTAATTGCCCGTTAACCATGATGGGCCTGATGTGGGCGCTGCGGCGCTGCGGCTGCGATGGGCCACTCTTCATGTGCCGCTTCCTCGCCTATCAGGGCGACCCTATCCCGCTCGTCGATCTGGTGTGTGCCCCGACCAACTCCCTCGTTCAGCAATCGCGCTATGCCCAGGAAGGCAAGACCCGCACGAACGGCGACGGCTTTGGCCTTGGTTGGTACGGCACGCGAGCGGAACCAGAGCGGCATCGGATGGCAGGTCCTGCCTGGGCGGACGAAAACCTGACCGCGATTTCGAAACAAGTCAGCTCGCATCTGTTCTTCGCTCATGTCCGTGCCGCAACCGGCACGGAGACGACACAAGCGAATTGCCACCCCTTCGCTTACGGACGATGGCTGTTCATGCACAACGGTCAGATCGGCGCGTATGGCAAGATCCGCCCCCTCGTGGAAACGATGATATCTAAGAATGTTCGATATGCCCGCGCCGGAACGACGGACTCTGAAGCGATTTTCCTCGCTGCGTTCGGAAACGGCATCGCTTGCGATCCCGTTCAGGCCATGACATCGACGCTCTATGCAATCAGAGCGCTGATGATCGATGCCGGTATCACAGAGCCCCTCCGGTTTAGTGCGGTCTTGACTGACGGGGTCCGTCTGTACGCGTTTCGTTGGGCAAGTGACGGCAAGCCACCGCGTCTCTACTATCGTCAAACAGCAGGTAGAATTGTCTTGGCGTCCGAGCCACTTGATCATCTGCGAGCCGCTTGGCGCGAGCTGCCGAATGCCTCTGCGCTCTTGTCTTCTCCGGGCCGCTCTCTCGCAATGAGGCACCTGGCTGACCTGCCATCGCAGCTCGCGGCCTAAAACGGTTTTGTCGTTGCGTTGGTGGCATGTTCACCTCCGCGTGTCCCGCACCCGTTGTCGGCGTACGGCAGAGCTCGCGCCCCGGCACATGTCGATCTGCGCCCAACGAGCCCACCGCTCGTTCCCGGAGCTGGACCTCAATTAGCAACCCTCCGACTTTCCTCGCCCCTTAGCTCAAAGCGAGGCTGATCCTCGCTTACAGGCCCGGCAATCCGCGTCCAGACGTCTCACCGCCGATGAATGTACTGGGTCGGGTTGAGCGGCGCGTATTGCAGGCGAACCTGACTAAGCGCTGCCTCACAGCACGTCATTGAACAAGTCGGTCACCGCAGAGCTTTCTACGCGGTACCACCTGTGGGTGCCATAGGCAGCGGGCAAGATGATCCCTGCCGATGCGGGTCAATCCGAGGCCCGGCGTCACGTGATGACGCGCCAGCCAAGCTCCAGCGTCCGGGTGCTCTCGAACGATGAAGGCCCCATTCAGCAACGACATGCAGACGACCAAGTCTACGTCGGAAGCAACCGAAGTGACGAAACGGCCAGCTCATCCGAGGGCAGGCGTACCAGGAAGCCAAGCCTGCTGTTGCGGCCGCAGGCATCAACCCGATGACGCACTGCCTGCAATACGGCTTCTACGAGGGCTGGTCAGCCTTTGACGGCAGCACCTTCGGAGCCGAATTCATCGGCTGAGCCGTCCAGTTAGAGCGTCGGCCGGGGCGGGTCCGCCCCGGCCGCCGTAATCCGGCCGTCTTAGTTGCGGGGACCGCCGGATGTAGTGCCATGATTGTGCTGGGTTTCTGAGCGCTCCGGGAAATTCGCATTGCCATGCTTGGCGCTTGCGTCGATGCCCTCTGTATTGCGTACCGTCCCCGTTGCAACCGGGGCCTTCCCGGCATCATGCGCAGGCCCGCCCGACGTACCGCCTCGGTTTGGAACCGGCCGGGTCTGTTGCTCGGCATTGGCGTTATTCCCGTCGGTTGCCGAGGCCGGACTAGCCAACGCAAAAGCGACGAGCGCAGCGGCTGTCAAGAGTGAACGCATAGCAATCTCCAAATCCTGAGAAACCTTTGAGGCTTCTATCAGGAGTTCGGACGCGGCGGAAGATTGGTTACAGGAGGCACAGATTAATCATTTGATCCCGATCGTCCCCACCACGTCGTACGCGTTGCGCGTGTGCTCGCGACCTCTTGGCAGTTCAGCTCCAAAGGGTTGTTTTTATCCCGATCGAACTTTCCTCGATCGGTTGTAACCAAATTTGCGGAACCCCGAATTCATCATCAGAGGCCCAGCGCTTCGCGACGAAGACAGGGAATACGCAAATGCGTTCTACAATCTCAGCTCTACTCCTTGGTGGTCTCATTGCTTCGACCGCATCCTACGCCGCCATGGCAAGCGAGAGCGGGACGCAGTGGCTGAGCCGATCGAGCCAGATGGCGCGCTCAAACACCTTGTCGTCTGCCATTCCAGCCGACTCGACGGGATCAATCCAGCGCCAGGGCAATGGGCGGCATGAGAGCAAGCAGCATCAGAGCCGCTAAGGTTCTGCTGCACTCTCTCGTTCCGCCCGGTCAGTCTCCTGACTGGCCTCGTTTGGGTCCTAGGCTTGCCTAAAATGGGTCGTTCGTGGCTTCCCTTGCCCTCACGCTGACAAACAGGCAGGGCAAGGCGACGTGATCCGGCAGGAACCTGAACTCAGAGCGCTGATCACGGCCGGCCTTGCGGGAAGCACAGCAGATTATCGCTGCTTCCTGGCACAGATCGGACCCCAGCTAAGGGGCTACTACCGCGGCAAGCTCACACGCAGCGGGCGGGCCGACGTCGAAGCCGAGGATCTCGTTCAGGAAACCCTGATGGCGATTCACACGCGCCGGCACACCTACGACGTCACGCAGCCGGTGACCCCGTGGATCTACGCGATCGCCCGGTACAAGCTCATCGATCACCTTCGCAGTACGCGGGCGTCCTCGGCCAACGTGCCCGTTGAGGATGCAAGCGAATTGACCGCCTACGATGACCACGGGGCGACCGAGAGCAGCATGGACGTCCAGCGGCTGCTCGCCAGACTGCCCGGAAAGATGCAGCAGGCGGTGCGATCCATGAAGGTCGAAGGCTTGAGTGTGACGGAGGCTGCCGAACGCTCTGGCATGTCGGAGTCGGCCATCAAGGTCAGTGTTCACCGCGGCCTGAAGGCGATGGCAGATTTTGCGAAGAGCGTCAGATCATGAAGACGGACGAACTCATCGGTCTCCTGGGTGCGAGCATAGCGAGCGAGCCCGTTAGAAGCTCTCGGATGACGGTACGCATCGGCCTAGCCGCGGCCGTCGCCGCCGCAGTCGCGCTCTACCTTGCGATGCTCGCCTTGGGGGTTCGGCCCGATCTGACGGAGGAACGAGCGTTCAGCTTCTTTCTCATCAAGGTCACCTTCGCGGTCGTGATCGGGAGCTTGGCCTTATGGTACCTTGGCAAGCTCGCCCGTCCGGGGGGGGAGAGGAAGGTGCACCTTGGCGTCGCCGCGCTGCCTTTTTTAGGGATTACCGTTCTGGCAGCCGTCAGCCTCACCTCGACGCCGCCCTCGCACTGGCGCGGCATGGTCACCGGCGAGATGTGGCTCAAGTGCCTGATCTCGATCCCGATCATTGCCGTCGTGCCGTTCGCGATCTTGATGTGGGTGGTGCGGCAGATAGGAGCGCCGACTGACCTCGTGCGAACCGGAGCGATGGTGGGCCTGGCGGCAGGTGCGTTGAGTGCCCTTGGCTACGCGCTTCACTGCATGGACGACACCATCCCGTTCATTGCACTCTGGTACGGGGGAACGATCGTACTCTGCACGCTCGCCGGCGCGCTGCTCGGGCCGCGCTTGCTGCGATGGTGACGCACGCGGCCGAGGAAGGTAGCAAGCGGCGCGCCTGTGTTTGGTGGAGGTGGCGGCATAGCGAGCGCTACCCAGGTCGGCGGCTGGACGTCTTTGCTTTTCCTTCTTTCATGCCTGCTGATGTTTGGCGTAATGATGATGACACGCAATAAAAACGGCTCTACTGGAAATTATTAGTCCTATATTGCCCCTGAAAATTTGTCCTTACTAGGTAGTTTAAATTTAAGCTTTCAACAAACAGTCTTAGGAAATCGAACATGGCTCAGAGATTTTACTTCGATTTAAGGAATGGTCAAGAACTCATTCGCGATGCCAAGGGCGTTGATGCGAGCGGCCCCGATGAGGCGAAAAAGGAAGCCCGGGCCGCGTTGAACGAGCTGCGCGGTGGCCATCATGCGGATATGCCAGGGGTCGGCTGGCAGCTGGTCATCCGCGGCGAGGACGGGGCGACTCTAGAGACGCTCGCTCTTGACTGAACCGCGTTCCATTGGCCCACTACCCACATCTGCGAGGCGCGAGCCACCACGGCAATCGAATGAACGCTCCAGGGGGTGGCATGCCACCTCAATCTCTCGGAGCATCCTCCATGAAATCGCGGAAACCGTCCGCTTCCGGGGTGCCTCAATCAACCGCAGGGCGAAGGACGACCGGCTAGTCGATATAGCAGCCGCCGTTGTCGGTCAGCCACTCGATCTGGTTTGGCACCTTGTTCACCGGCCCGAAGCGATGCTCGACGGTCGCCACCATGAGGTCGCGCACGTCCTCGCCGGTGATACCGGCCGTGGTCGCCACAAAACTCATCGCCTCACGGTCGCAGCAGTCGAGCGCGAAGGCGACGCGCACACGTTCGCCGTTCGCAGCGGCGATCTCCAGCCCGTCCGAGCACCAGCGCGTGTTGCGGGTTGCCACCGCGACCTGGCCCTCGTGGCGGCGTTCCTGAGCCCCGCCCTGCATGACGCTGGAGCAGGAGGCCGTGCATCATCATCACGCGATAGACCCCCTTCATGTTCGGGGCAGGCCGACTGTTCATTCCAGAA
Organism: Methylobacterium sp.; assembly: GCF_019745455.1. Classification (GTDB taxonomy): domain Bacteria; phylum Pseudomonadota; class Alphaproteobacteria; order Rhizobiales; family Beijerinckiaceae; genus Methylobacterium. The sequence goes on along the minus strand of NZ_JAIETD010000149.1, from coordinate 11,938 downwards.
TGTCACGGAGAAGTAACAAAGCTCGTGTGACGCATCTCCTCATACACCCGCAGCGGTACGAGCATCCGTTCTGAGGGCGCTTCTGAACCTACACCACTTGTACGAAAGTGCCCCGCCGTGCTGATACGCCACACAATTCTCTACCTGCCGGCTCAGCTCCTTGGGCCTCTCATTCTGTTCGGCACGGTCGCCGCTTGGACGCACTGGTTGCCGCCGGTCGACTATGGTGTTGTGGCGCTCATCGTTGCAGCGCAAGATCTCATATTTCTTGGTACCATCTTTTGGTGGACGCACTACACTCTGCGGTATATGGGCAATTTTAATACTATAGAGGAGCAGTCCCGCCTTCACTCGACTGAGCTATTCGTTTTTGTATGTTCTGCATTACTGCAGACTGCAGCGGCTATTTTAACTGTCGTATTGATGAACGCGGCATTTACGGTCGGCTTCATGGCTGCAGCGATCATTTTCATTGTCACACGGTCGATGCTGACACATCTCGGAGACCGGGCCCGAGCTGCCGGACAGATATTTCCCTACACGATCGCGAAAGTCGGCTCGGCTGTCCTTGGCCTTGGCCTTAGCTATTTTGGCGTGCACCTGATCGAAGCCACCGCAACTATGGTCCTAGGCGGACTGGCATTGGCGCAGATCGTTTCTCTGAGCATTCTTTGGGTTCAGCTCGGAATGGGACGGTCGGCGGGCTTGGCACAGATCGACCCCGCGATATTGCGGTCCGCGGCTTCTTACGGACTACCACTCCTTGTCAGCGGTGTAATCGGTTGGGTGGGCATCAATGGCCTGCGCCCACTCATCGATTGGGTCGCCGGAGCGAAGGCGGTTGGTCTACTCGCCGTCGGGTGGGGATTGGGCCAGAGTCTCGTCTCCGTCGTCGCGTTGACGGTCACCACTGCAGCCTACCCACTTGCAGTGAAGCACATGAATGCGGGCGTTCCAGAACGGGCCCTTGATCAGCTTGCACTGAACGGGGCCATCCTGTGGGGTGCGCTAGCTCCGACCCTTGTCGGAGCAGTGATCCTCACAAAGCCCCTCGTCGCGCTGACGATTGGGGCACAGTACCAGGAAATGACGCTGGTGGTGCTGCCGCTCGCGCTCGCAGCTGCAACAATCCGCAACATGCGAGCCCATTTCGCAGACCAGATCTTCATGCTCCTGGCCCAGCCGCGCCCCCTGCTGGTTGTCAATGTAGCCGAAGCCCTCGCAACCCTCGTCTTTGCCTATTACGGGTTCCGCATCGGTGGACTGCCAGGTGCTTGTGCAGGGTGCCTCGCCGCCAACGCCCTTGGTCTGATGCTCAGCATAGCTTTAGGCACTGTCAAGCTCGCGCTCAGACTACCGACCAGTGCCGGCCTACGTATTGCCGTTGCAGCGCTTGCGATGGGATATATCGTCTCAGTAATCGACCCTGATGCATCAGTCTGGTCGTTGCTGATCGCAATATTCAGCGGCAGCATGGCTTACCCGACCGTTTTGATGATTCTGTTCTGGCGAGAGCTAAATTCTCTAAAGCATTCTTACAGAACGACAGCCGTGACCAACGCCGATCAGTGTAGCCTGCTTGGCTCGCTTTCGGGGCAGCCTCCAAACCCGTTCGTGCGCGTCGAGGTCCATCACGGACTTGAGGGGGTGACGTCGCAGTGGCGGGAGCTGGAAAAGGCCGGGACGGCGTCTCCGCATCAGCGTCTCGCCTGGTTCAAGGCCTGGATCCAAACGGCGGGCACGGCGCGGGGCGAGGCCCCTCTGATCGTCACCGCCACCGACAAGCAGGCGAGGACTACGCTATTGCTCCCGCTGGTCGTTCGGTCAAGGTTCGGTCTGACCGTCGCCTCCTTTGCCGGAGGCAGGCACGCCAACTTCAATACGCCCCTGCTCCGGTCAGGCCTCGCGCTGGACGCAGGTCAGGTCGAACGGCTCTTCTCGGAGATCTCGCGCCTTCGACCGGACCTCGACCTCTTAGTGCTGGAGGCGATGCCTCCCGCTTGGGAGGGCGTCGACAACCCACTGGTCGGCTCTTCGGCACGGCCTCACTCGGCCAGCGGATCGCTGCTCTCCTCAACGGAGCCAGGGCGCGCTTTCGACATCCCGGCACGGCGGCGTAAGGAGCGGTGGCGGGATCGCCAGATGCTGCAGCACGGCGCCGTTGCCGTCCAGCGCGCGGCATCTCCTGTCGAGGCCACCCGCGCACTCATGGTCTTCGCCGCTCAGAAGGCAGACTGGTTCAAGACGCGCGGGATCGAGGATCCCTTCCAGGTGCCCGGGGTACTTGACTTCTTCAACGCTCTGGCGATCGAGCCGACGTCTGGCTTCGAGCTCTACTGTCTCACCGTCGGCGATACCGTTGCGGCGGTGGCCGGCATCATCCTGGGGCGATCTCGCGTCTCTCTGATGTTCGTGTCCTACGATGCGGCGTCGCCAGTCGCAGCCTACAGCCCTGGCATCCGGCTCATCCAGGAGGTGATGGCCGTCACGCGCCAGCGCGGTTTCGCGGAATTCGATTTTGGGCTGGGCGAGGCCGGCTACAAAGCTCGGTTCGGCGCTCGGCTGGAGCCAAGCGTCGTCCTGACGCGAGCATTGACGCCTCGTGGCCGGCTAGGCGCGCTGGTTGTCGAGAGCCAGCGTCGCGCCAAGATCGCGGCGAAGCGGCGGCCATGGCTCGCCGGCTTCCTCACTCGGCTGCAATCACGAATGCCCGCCTTCCCGGGATCGAAAGCCCCGGCCTGTCGGTGATCGCGAGCCACCAAACGATAGTGGCTGTCAATAAGTCGAAGCTATCGCGGCTCTTGAGGTCTTAACGTTAACGCGGCCTAAATGAATGCCGGCGAGACTCTCAGAAGACAACGATGTGAGAGCCGCAACCTATGAGACACCACCTTGGGCCCGCCACCATGCTGGTTTTGCTCTCAGCCGCATTGGTGAGCGGCGCGTCTGCCGCGGACCTGATGACGCCACTGCCCGCACCGGAGCTGCGCCCGACGATCGACGAGTTCGGTTCCGGCTTTTACCTTCGCGGCGATATCGGCCTGAGCACTCAGGGCGTCGGCCGGCTCACGGATAGCCTCAACGCGCTCGGAACGATCGAGAAGATCAACCTCGATTTTGCCTCGGCGCCGTTCGTCGGCGTCGGCTTCGGTCAGCAGTTCAATAGATGGGTTCGAGGCGACGTTACGGCCGAGTACCGCGGTAAGGCGACTTTCCTCGGCCTCGACCGCTACCGCGATGGGAGCCTCCCTCTCGGCTACGGGACCAACGAATACACGGCGACGAAGAGAGAGCTGGTCTTTCTCGCCAACGGATACACCGATCTTGGAACTTTCTACGGCATCACGCCTTTTGTTGGCGCGGGTATAGGGACTTCCTACAACACTATCGACAATTTCAAGGACACGAACACCGTCACGCAAGGCGTGGCTTACGCAAAATCGAATTCCAAGCTGAACCTCGCCTGGGCTCTATACGCCGGCTTGGCCTACGACGTAACCCCAAATCTCAAACTTGAGTTTGCCTACCGGTACTTGAACCTTGGCGATGCCAAGACAGGCAGCATCTATACCTACGATGGTCGATGCGCGTTATCAGGCTGCGACACCGCCACATTTAAAAGCATCGACTCGCACGACGTGAAGGTCGGCGCGCGTTGGCTGTTGGGAGCGCCTGCTCGGGGCGCAGAGTTCGAGCCCCTCGTCCGCAAGTACTGAGCGCAGATGGGGATTGTCGTTGATATCCCACCATCGATCGTGAGAACTCTATTGCCGCGCCATTGTGAGATGACGCGGCAGGAATTCTTCAGTGGTTCATACGAACGTTGACGATCCGGACCACGCCGTCCTGGTTGGCCGCCTGAAACTCCATCGTGTCACCAGCCTTCATTTTGGTGAGATGGACGCGATCCGCGATCGGGAACGTCATCGACATTGCTGGCATATCGATCTTCGGGATCGCGTCATGCTTGATGGTGACCTCGCCACTTTGCGGATCGATCGTCTCGACCTTGGCTTTGATCCAGGGAGCTTCCGCGCCCGGCTCCTTTCCACGTAGGAGCTCGACACGGTTGAGCCAATCCGTGCCACTCATGCTTGCCAGCGCGGGCGACGCGAATGCAAGCAACGCAACGAACATCAAGGCAATCTTGCTTCTTGTCATGATACCATTCTCTTCTGAAAGGTTGATTATTCCAGATTCCAATCCGGAATGACTTCGGCATCACCGCGCAATCCAGCGGGATGCGATGACTGTGAGGCATAAAGCGTGTTGCCGCCAGCGAACGAGCGGCTCGCCGAGGCCGGGGTCGAGCCGTCCGTCGGCAGCGTCGGCGACTTCTACGATTTAGACGACCCCATCAAGCCCACTTTGTCAGCCCTTTTCCGTTCGAGTAGTGAAGCGACAACCAAACCGGTCTCCACTAAACCAAAGCAAGTCCAATTACGCAGTGTTCAGATCACGTATCGGTCCCAGCTCGCATAGTGCTCGCGAGTGCGTTTCCCACGCGGCAGGCTGAGGCCAATGAGGGCGATTCCGAGCACGACGCTCGCCAAGGACGCGACCGTCGACGCACCCCCGAGCAGCCAGGGGGCGAGGACGAGCCAGGCGCCGAAGGCGGCGTTGATAAAGCGCAAGAAACGAACAACCTCTGCTGTCGCGATGATCCCGACCGTGAGGGTGAGCGCCCCGACGATGTGATCGCTGTTAGCCATCGCGCCTGAGGTGCCCCAGATGAGCCGCGTCAGCATCAGCAGGATGCCGATCCCGATGGAAACGGCAAGCGTCCAGGGCAGGGTGATACCGCGTGTCGTGTCTGCCCAGAAGGCTGCCGGGCTCACCAGCCCGTCCGTGGTGTCCTCTTCCCCGCGATCGATGGCGTCGCCCTGGAAAAAGGTGCGAATGAGCGGTTTGCCCTGGCCGTGCGCCCAGTACACGAACTGCCCCATCGCGATCACCTCGTCGAGCGCGAAAGGGATCATGACCAGCATTGCGAGCGCCGCGATCAGCGCCGGCGTGCTCCAGGTCCCGATCATGATCGGCTGGATGATGATGAAATAGACGCTGATGACGCCGAGCGGGATGACCAGGATGCCGAAGAAGGTCACCATCCAGGGCATGGTGCGCCAGCGGTCGCGCGTCCCCATCACGGCCATCAGGATCTCGAGGGTGTAGCTGATCGCTCCAAGCCCTGCGTCAGGGATGGGCCAAGCCTTAGAGACGGCCGAGGTGATAATCTCCTCAGTGCCGTTCCTCGGGTCGAGAGGGTTGCCGGCGAAGAACGGTTCCCAGGCATAATCCACATGCCCGAGCTGGTAGGCCGTGAGCATGCGCGAGATGAGGAGACCGATGAGGCCGAGCGCGGCGATCGGGAGCCGCTGAGCACCGGTCGAGGGGCAATAACTCCAGCCCGGCGGCACGACCTTCGGGTCCATCATGCCGGCCATGCTCATGCCGGGCATCATCGGCACGAGCACGGAGAACGTGATCGCGAGGGCGCCCACGATCAGGTCGTTCTGGTACTGCGCGGCGCTTGGGCTCCAGAAAAGAAGCGGCGCGAACAGGAGCCATATTCCGACGAAGGTGACGGCCCATTGGGCGAACCAGGCCGTCCGCTTCGAGAGCGAAAGGGCGCCGAACGCGGCGATCAACAGGCCGCTCACGACGTCGCTGGCCATGAGCGCGCCGGCCCGCCACTCGACCGAAGGGAGCCCTCGATCCTGGGTGACCACCCGAACGGCGTCGCCGACACTTTCAGTCGTGACTGCGTCATACACAAGGGGACTGGCCGCAAGCCAAAGGCCCAAGCCGATATTGGCGAAGTGAGCCCAGCGGGTGCGCTGGGCATCCCTTTCCATCATCGCCATGTGATCATGGCGGCCACCCGGCGTTCCGGCATGGCCCCCGTGAACCTCGTCTACGCCTAAAGCGGAAGCGCTTGGTCCGTTGTTGCCGTGGCCCATGACGGCGTGGTCGCAGCCGGCACCGCTATGCGATCTGGACCCAATCGGCGCGTGGCTGGTGCCCTCGCCCTTTCCGTCCCCCGCCGACGTCGGTTGGTCGTACCCGGCAACGAGCGCCGGATTGAGCTTGTTTGCCTCGTACCAGCCGACGGGGTCGCCCTCGAGCGCCTGGACGATCTTCGGGAGCGTTTTGCGCAAGGAGCGCTTCGGCTGCCAGCCGAGAACCTTACGGGCCCGTGACACGTCGAGAACGTAATGACTGTTCGATTGCTCGACCATCCACGGCTTGACGAAGTCCTCCTCGCCGAGCACCTCGTTCTGCAACCATGCACCCACCATGGCGAGCGTCTGAGGGACCCGAACCGTCGTCCAGTCCTCCCCGTTCAGCGTCTCGCCAATGATGTTTTGGACTTCGGCATAACCCAGCGCCTCCGGCTCGCCGACAAGGAGAGGCAACTCGGGTGGAAGCTCCTGACGGTGGTCGATGAGGCGAGCGAAGGCGTCGGCCAGATCCTCGACGTGCAGGAACGACTGGCCGGCGCACAGCATCCCGGGATAGAGGTGAGCAGTCAGCCGGCGCTCGAAAATCCGGGCAACCTGTTCCGCGATGAAGGGAGAATGGCCGAGGTCGTCGTAAACCCCGGCGATACGCAGAAGCACAATCGGTATCTGGCCATGTCGCTCGCGCAGTACGGCTTCGGTTCGTACCTTCGATGCCGGATAGGCCCAGGAGGCCTCAACGGGCGAGTTCTCGTTAATCATCTCGTCGGGTCTGTCAGTCGGCTTGTAGACGAGCATCGTGCTGGCGAACACGAACTGCTCCACCTGGAACGTCTGAAGCGCGTCGATCAGACGGCGTGTGCCCTGGACCGTAACCTTCTCGTAGAGCGGGTTCGGCTCGCCGGAGACATCGAAATAAGCGGCAAGATGGATGACCGAGGCGATGTGATCGCCGAAGCGGCGGCGTACTTTCTCGAGCGCCGCCTTCACCGCCTTGTCGGAACTGAGGTCGAAGTCGATGGCTTGCGCTGGAGCGGGCGGGTCAGGTGGGCCGGGCCGGTCAAGGCCGACGAGGGTATAGCGCTCGGACAGCTGCGCGATGACGGCGCTTCCGATGAAACCGGTGGCGCCCGTGAGCAGCACCACAGGCTTCATTTCGCTAAACGCCACCTCTGCTTCCGTTGAAGCTTGATCCATGCGGTAGAATTCTCTCGTGTGACAGGACACCCCTGGAAAGCCCGCCGGCCTCTGGCTAGGTCACGTATGCCTACAGCCCTCCGTTGGGGCCGGATTTGTTGGCCATCATCATCATTGCGCCAACCATCAGCAGGCATGGAAGAAGGAACAGCAAAAACGTCCAGCTGCCGAGTTGGGTCGCACCCGCGATACCTCCAGCTCCACCAAACAAAAGCGCACCGAGTGCGACACCGACGAAGACCGCCATAATCAGTGACATCGAATTTTTGCCCATGCCGCAGCTCATGCTCGCGCGAAAACGCGATGCAGGCGTCGCAGGTGCCGCCTGGGGACTGTCGTTCCGTCCAGCAGACACGTCTGTCGCTTCGTTCACTTTGGGAATAGTCATGCTGAACTCCTTGACTCTTGATCTTAACCGTTACCGAATGTCGTCAATTCCTGGAGCAAAACGGCTTTTGTTAGTATTCAGGAAAAAAGACTTCGACCGGTGGCAATCAAGCTAGCCTGAGCAGGCAAGCGGGATCTGGACGACCTCTGTCGCTTGGCACGGCGTGACACGTCGTGGGCTGCGGGCGCCGCAAGGGTCGATGTCGCTCTGCGCCCGCAGGTCTCCTCAGGCATATTGCGGTTAGAGGCGCGCAGTCTAACTGGCCTGGTTATCGCGCTCTAGCCGATGCAGCTCAGCCGCGCTTGTCAGGAGCTTGCTGGCCCGATCCGCCCTGGTTCTGCCGGTCCATCATGGTCTGCATCATCTTATTGCAGTTCCCCATCATCTTCGTCATCTCTTGCATCATCGGCATCATGTCACCGCCCTGCATCGTGCCGCGGTCCATCATACCCTTCTCCGCGGACGCCGGTGGCGTCGTGGCAGGCTCGGCTGAGGCCGCGGCGATACCGGCAACCAGGCCAGCGCCAAGGAATGCAGCTGTTGCGAACTTCGAGGTCTTGGACATAGGTTTCTCCTTACCTGGAATAAAAGTCAGTTCAGTCCTGCCCTCGCGCTACTCGTGTGCGAAGACCTTCGGAGCGCCGTCGCCGATCTCGTAGACGGTGAACGGCTCCGTCTTCTTGCCGTCCATGCCGGGCGAGCCCGCGGGCATGCCGGGCAAAGAGATGCCCTTGATGGCCGGCCGTTCGGCGAGGAGGCGTTTGACCTGGGCCACCGGCACATGTCCCTCGACGACGTATCCTTGGATGAGCAGGGTGTGGCAGCCTTGGAGCGCTTCTGGCACACCGTGCTCGCGCTTGAGCGCAGTCAGCGTCGAGGTCGGTCGGACCGTGACCGGAATACCGCTGCCTTGGAGCACCTTGGCGTAGGCATCACAGCACTGGCACTGAGGGTTCTTGTAGAGGATGGCTGGACTCTCGCCTTGCGCGACAGCCAACCCCGGCAGCGCGGCCGCGAGGAACCCTGCGAGAACCGTACGTCGCTCGATCATCTCTCGCTCTGCAGACATGATCCTGATCACGGTGATGGTGTAATTGATTGAACCGTGTAGGAACCCTTCGCACCGCTCAGCGTGAATTGGACCTTCTCCCCCGGCTTGACCTTCGAGAGATCGACCGAGGGGGCCGCTGCGAACTCCATGTGCATGGCGGGCCAACCGATCGCTGGGATCGGCTCGTGATCGAAGGTGACCTTATGCTGCCCGGTATCCACGGCCGCGACCGTGCCCTTCGCGCTGGCGGTCTGGCTCTTCGCACCGCTCGCATTCCCGCTCATGCCCAGCATATTGTCCATGCCGGAGGGTTTTCCGGCCTGTGCATGCGCCGCCCCGATGAGAAGCAGGTTCGTCGCGGCGGCCGCGGCGAACATGCCCTTCCGGTTTGACTGGCTGAATTTGAGCATCGGTATTCCCTCTTTCCCTGGTCCGGCCGAGCGGACTCACCAGCGGGCCGCGGCGGTCGGATCTTGGCCTCTCCTGAAGACCGCACCAATGCGCAGTCGACTGTCCTACAAAATTTCGGGTTGGACAGGAGAAAGGTTACATTTTGCGTTCTGTTCCTGGGCAGTCTCCTGTTCGGAGACCTGGCGTGAGGCGGATCGACCTTCGGCTTGTCCGCAATAAGCGACAGCGTTCGGCACGCGACTGGTTAATCCAATCCGGCATGAGCCGATTTCGGTGACACGATATCAGGACGCGTGAGCGGAAAGTCTCCCAAAGGCACGGATGGGGCTCGATGCGTTCAGGCGTGGGGACTCTTTGGATCAGCGCCGAGGCTGGCGCCATGAGGCAGGGCCCAAGAGAAGCCAAAGCCCGGTCAGGAAGCCGATGACATAAGCTCCGACCCCATCATTCCTAACTGAAGGCGCGGTTCAAGGACCACGATGGTCATCGCGGCAGCCATGAGCACCAGTCCGAACCCAGCGCGACGGCCTCGGGCGAGGGGAACATGACCGAGGATCGCCCCGATCCCGATCAGGAGGACCAACGCGTGGGTCACGAGACCCGCGATTTGAAACGCGTTCAGCATTCTGGAGCAGACTCCCACGGCAGGAACTCGCTTTCGGCTGTGAGCCAATTGAGGGCTGCGGCGAGGCAGAGGACGCCCATGAAGCTGGCGGCAGTCTTTTCGTAGCGTGTGGCGATAGCGCGCCACTCCTTGAGCCTGGCCCACAGGCGCTCGACTTGATTGCGGTTGTTGTAGATCCAATTTGGGCAAGCGACGGGCACCTCGTGGCGCTGGGGCGGGATCGCCGGGCGTGCCCCCATGTCCCAGATGTGTTCGCGGAAGGCGTGGCTGGTGTAGCCGCGATCGCCCACGACCCACTTGGGCACACCCGGCAACTGGTCGAGCAGGGGAACTGCATGGGGCAGTTCATGGGCCTGACCTGGCGCCAGCCGGAAGGCGATGCCGCGGCCCTGCCCGTCGGCAATCACGCACGCCTTGGTGCCATAGCCGCCACGTGAGCGGCCAAGAGCTTCACGATGATCTCGCTCGGCTGCAGTTCCCCCCTTTATGGATGGCCCGCCCCTCACCGCGCTACGCTGCTAGGCTTTGCGGCGTGGCTCACTTGAGGGATGGAGCAGAGCGATGAGCGTCGCGGTACAGGGGATTGATTGGGCAAGAACAGCTGCAGCCTCGTTGGATTGGATGCGGGCGGGCACGTCGTGCTGCGCCGACGCATGCGCCGCGAGGCGGTTCTCGCCTTCGGCGCGAAGATGCCGTCTTGCGTGATCGCCATGGAGGCGTGCTGCGGCGCGCACCACATGGGCCGCGCTCTGGCCGCGCACGGCCACACCGTCCGGCTGATGTCGCCCGAGTACGTGCGCCCCTACGTCAAGGCGCGAGATGAACGATGACCGCGATGCTGAAGCCATTGCGGAAGCCGCCACGCGCCCGACCATGCGCTTCGTGGCGCTCAAGTCGGAGGCGCAGCTCGATGTGCAGACCCTGCACCGGGTCCGCGACCAGCTCGTTGGCGAGCGCACGGCATTGATGAACCAGATCCGCTCGGTCCTGCTGGAGCGCGGTCACGTCATCCCGCAGGGACGTGCCAAGCTATCCGCATGCCTGGCAGGCCTGCTTGAGACTGAGAACGATGCGGATCTTAGCCCACGCATGCGCACCCTCGTGGCAGAGGTGTACGAGCGTTGGCAGTACCTCGACCGGCGCATCGCCGCGCTCGATACCGAGTTCGCCGAGCAGGCCCGCACGGACGAAAATGCGCGCCGACTGACCACCATTCCCGGCATCGGCGCCCTCAACGCGACTGCCTTGGTGGCAGCTATCGGCGACGTGAGCACCTTCGCGCGCGGACGCGATCTGGCCGCCTGGCTCGGCCTTGTGCCCCGACAGGTCACGACGGGCGGCCGCCCGAAGCTCGTGGGCATCACTAAGCGGGGCAGCAAGTACCTGCGCAAGACGCTTATCCAGGGTGCGCGATCCGCGATGCCGACGCTGCGGCAAAGCGATACGCATCTTGGCCAATGGCTGCGTGGGCTGCTCGCACGGGCTCATGCGAACACGGCGGTCGTGGCGCTGGCAGCCAAGATGGCCCGCATCGTCTGGGCGCTGCTGCGCCACGGGCGCGTCTACCAGGCCGCAGCTGTCGCTGCCTGATCTGAGTTCGGCTGGCGCGGCGTGCGTTGGCCTTCCTATGTCTGCGAGCGGTGAAAGGAAGATGGCCTGACAGTCGACCGGTGTCTTGGAAGTCTTAGCTGCCAAATGGCGCTCGACGCCGACCCCTTTATGAGGCCCAGGACGCGCGGATCTCCATCTTGGCCAACGGCAGTGTCGGAAGGCCGGATACGTTTATGCAGACTGCTCAGACCAGCGGATCAAAGCCACTTGCGGACGGGGCGGGCCATACGTTTGGCGGCCCCCGCCGCTGATCGGTGAGCCCGCACGTTCGTGCCGTCGAGAAACACCATACCGAGTTGCACGCCCCGCTCCTGGACGAGACCGAGCAACCGCTCCCACACCCCGGCGTGTGACCAGCGGATGAAGATCTGGGCCGCTCGCCACCAAGGCCCGAGATCGGTGGGAATGGCCCGCCACTTGGCCCCGTTCTGATGCCGCCAGAGAATGGCCGAGATCGTACGTTGCAGGTCCTGCGGTGGCGTCTTGGCCTTGGGCCGGCACGCCTCCACCAGGGGCTCCAGTTCAGACCATTGCGCATCGCTCAGCATCATCCCTCCTGCCTCAGAGAGATGAAAACGCTAGCCCAGCCAATCCGTTCAGGCGACGACAGGCCCTAGCTGTCTGGTTGCGATACCTCCTTGGCGTCGGCGACGATGCGCATTGCTCGTTTGATGATGCTGGGACTGGGTGGCTTG
>NZ_JAIETD010000087.1 GCF_019745455.1 Methylobacterium sp. | reverse complement strand
AATGGTGGCCGACATCAAATCGGAACGCTGGCCGGCTTCGCGTCGGAATGGGTGGCCGGCTTCCGTCGGAATCCGCACGGAAGCCGATTCTGAAGGCCGCTGCCCGCGGTGCGAGGCGAGCGTCCTTCCGCCTTTTCGACTGCCTCGGGGAAAACGTCCGCCAGCTCGGGCCGTCGAGACAAGATGACGGCACTGTGCATTGGGATCGGGCGTTCGGGTGCTGGCCAGTGCCGATGCTGAGGACGTCGATGCGTCGGCGCTTTGGAAGCTGGCGGACGTCGGTCTAGCATGTCGCATAGGAAGGCTTCGAACTCTTCGTTTTCGCCCCCAACAGACACGGCATGTATCTGTGCACGCCCAATCGACGCGGCGGATGTGGGTGCCGGTCCGAACGCCGTGCTACATACAAGCTGAGGATGTATTCCTAACATCAAGAGATTCTTACTCATCGGAATTTCCTAGGGCGACTGTCTTAGGAGAATGACCGCGATTCTTCGGCCGCAGGGGGCTCGACGTAGAGACCGGGCGGGGATCTACCGTCAGCGATCATCGAGGACGTTGCCGCGAGGTGGGCGAGCTAGCGGCCAACCAGCGGCAGACTGGTCAGTCGACCCGGATAAAGGGCCCGGCCACGTTGTCGGTAAGGGGTTGCAGATCGCCCGCGGCTTCAAGACGGGTCCTGCAACACTCTCCTACAAGCGGTCTGGAGGTAAGCGCCCATCCGGTCCAAAGGAGGAAGGTTCTTGATCTGCGAACTGCCTCTAAACTGCGGAAACCAATTTCGCGGCAGTATCGAAGAGGCCGTTTTTCGCTTCCAGCCAGGGTCGCAGGTTTGGATGTATGGGGCGGTCGCCATCCGTACGACAGACTTCTGTATGCGGAACTCCAACCAATTCCAAAGCGTGCCAAAAACTTTTCGAACCGTGGTCCTTGGAGAAAAAGGGCCTGACTGGGATCAACGATTTCTGTGACACTTTTGGTTGGCCAGGCAGACCCGAGTGATCCCGGCGCGAATGTCGTAGTTCGTGCACGACGTCGGGGCATAATCGCCGTTTCGACTGGCTCGGAAACAGTGACCGCAGCCACGATCACGCCACCGGTGGTGTGACGGCCGGTCGACAGGTGAACGAAGCTCGTGCTGAGTTGCGGGCGCATGAGCCGGACGAGCATACGTCGGATGACTACGTTGATTGAACGGCGCCGGGACGACGCGTGCTGTGAACCTTGTATCTGTCTCGCCGATTGCACGGCCTTGCAGATCACCCGCCGAAGAGTGTCAGAGACTGGGATACGACTGAGCTCGCATCCCAACGCTTTTCCGTGGTCGCAACACCTGTAGGTGGCCTCGACTCTCAGCGGCGTCAGCTGGAGGTACGGAGCAGACCTATGGCACTGCTCAGCGGCATCGTTGACGATCCTGTAGATCCAGGGCGCCCGACAGGCTCTCGTCTGGACAAGCCGTCTTTCTCGCTGGTTTGCCCCCCTTCTCCGCGGGAAAGGTGTATTCGATGATTTCATGGAGGTTCTCCTCGTAAGGCCGAACCAATCCATCGGGCATGGCGCATCAACGAGCGCTCATTGCGCGACACCGCCGAATCTGGCAAAAGTGTCTACGCAGAGCGAACGCAAGCGCGTCCGGCCAGCCGGATGAGGTTCGAGGTCTGGGTCTGAGCGAGAGTTTTGCAGGCGCCCGCTTTTGATCCTACTGCAATTCGGGAAGCACGTGGTCCAGTGGATCGCGTGCTTCTTGCGTTGTCGGTGGGCCGGTCTTGTTTCGTGACATGGTGATCACTCTCCATTGAGAGACCGCGGTTTGAGGCCAGCGGTCACCTCCGACCCAGGAGGCTCTCGCGTCACCGCTTCGACGACGGATGCTACCGGGAAGGAATGGTTCTAGCAAGTCATGCGCCCAGTTCTCTTCCTGAAGAAGGCGCTCTTTGCTCGAGCAAATAAAAGATCTGTTTGAGTGCAAGTAGAAATGCGACGGTTTTCAGTAGCGCTGCCGGCCCTTGAAAACACCTAAAGTTGATAATTAAACTTGTCGGGCCGTTGTGTGTGGTATTTTTGCTTTAGTGGTACCTCAAGACTCTTTCATTCCTTCAATAGAAGGAGTGAAAATGATAAACGAAGCAATGAAATGAGGCCACAGAATTCGGGTTTTACAATGCCTGTTCCTTTGTCGGCGACGACGTCGCGAACCCTCGACGAGGAACCGCGACGAGACGGCTCTCGTGCTGGTTGTGCTCATTTTCCCCTCAGGCGCACTCGTTCAAGTCCGTTCGACAAGTACTCAATGCGCGATGATTAAAGATCATTCCTTCATTGTTCTTCGAGGTTGCGCGGATTTATTTCGGCTGCTCGGCAAAACGCGTCTCGGGATTTAAGCTGTGAGAGCGAGATGCGTCCGATCCGTCCGGTCCATTTGGCGCGGGGCGAATACGAACTATCGTCTCCGGAACCAACGGAATGTCGATATCCAGAGAGAGCAGGCCTTCGCATGCGAGCGACAGAATCGCGTCCACGGCCTCGATGGATGCTGCGGCGACGCACGGAATAAGTGCCGAGATCGGCAACCCTGCGGCTTGCGCAGCTTGCAGACGCATCAGAATTCTTAATCTATCAGCCGGCGGCACGATCTTTTTCCGCATCGACCATATCAACCTCGCATTGCTCAACCTAGGTTCTTTGAGGACCATGGATCGGCGAAGTCGAATACAGGTCTGGTCCTCAGGTTCGACTGGGTCGACAAACTCATCTCGGATCGCAAGCAGGCGGGCGACGCCCGCCCCTGTCTCCACAAGGAGGTCGAGGATTTCAGTCGAGGCAGAGCCTGGACCTGCTGTGATTTGCCGTACGGCGGCATCGAGCGTGAGCTGTACGAGCATGTCGCGATGCCAGCGTTGGCCATAGATGATGGGAGCTTGGGTCTTGCAAGAGCTGAAGCCTGGCTTTTGCACCCAAGATTTAGATCTCGCAGATCCTTCCCCTCGTGTTGATACAAGCATAATGTTCGGCTCCGCGCGCTCGTAAAGGCCGGCACCGCAGCGTTGCGCGAGGTCGGCTATATTTTAGACATGGTCATACTTGTGATCTAGTTTGGTGCTGATGGCCGTCGTAGTTGGCCGCAGAACATAAGCGATCTTGCGTAATTACTATAACAAGATCGTATCGCCAAATTGGCGTAATTCAAGTGGCTGTTTCAGTGCGACATCTGTGGATAACGGTAATAGAAGGCAGATTCGCTGAGGAAAACTGTATTAATGCTGCTTCAAGTAGATTTTAGAGCCGAATCTATCTCTGATTGCTAGGGTCCTGTCTGTCCCTATTTATCTATCTGCTACTTCGGCCAGCCAAGTGCGGACATCATCAAGGGTCTCCGTCCTGCGTCCGAGCGTCGTAGCCCATGCCAGAAGACGATCGAGCTCGACCCGGACTGGATGGTCCAGCGCTTCCCGGGCCATCGCCGCCGGAGGTGCCCCGACATGCAATTCGAGGGTTGCCAACAGGTCCAAGAGGTATGCCACCTCGGGCGGCGGCCCTTCGCTGGACCAGCGGTTCACGCTGCGGTGCGAACTGCCGATCTCCTGCGCGAAGCCAACTTGCGTGCGGCCGAGTTCCCGCAGCCGCGCACGAAACTCGGCCGCAGACATCGGTAGGATGGAGCTTTGCGGTTTTTCAACCACAATTGATCCTTTGTTTGGGATCCGATCCTCGGCTGACGGAAGGCCTGCCTCGTCCTGTACAAGGGAGCATCGTTCCTTTGTCGGCGCTTGTCATCAGGAGGTGCCAGCTCAAAAGGTCGCTGTTGAGCCGGCGGCTTCGCCCCGACCGGAGTGGGCGAACTCCGGCCTGTTTTAGCAAACGCGGCGCGAACCAAGTTGGAAGCGAGCACCCGACCGGGCAGGTGGTTCCTGCCGTCGGTCCATTTGCTGTCTAAACCCTTCGAACTCGATCCGACGCCGCAGGATCTCGGTCAAGCCCTCGATGACGGCCTCCCGGTCGCCGTCGAGAATGTTGCAAAGATCGTCGATGGCCTCGGCCAGGGGCTGCAGGTCGCCGACATCGGGTTCTTCGGGACTAAGCGCGAACATCAGACTTCCTCCGTTCCAAGCGACGGTATGGACATCTCGTCTAATTGCGCCTGGGTGGCTTGAGCCAGTATGATCCGATCGAGGTCTCGTGCGGAGAGGTAGCCGACCTCCGCAAGTTCCAAAGCAATCGCCCGTAACGTGATCGAATGCGTTCTCAATATTGCGCGGGCTCGCTCATACGCCTGCCTCAGCCGATCTGCCATCGAAGCGACGATGTCCTCTGCGAGGAAGAATTGACGCTCGGCGGGGTCGACGTGGAATAGCCCCAGTTTGCCGTAACCGAACTGCAGATCGATGCGACGCGCGATCTCGGTCGCCCTGGCGAGATCGGAGCTTGGTCCTAGGCAGCTTCCGATCGAGGCTGCGCCGAGCTCGATTTCCTCGGCTGCGCGTCCGGCCAGCAGCACCGCGAGTACCGCTTCGATCTCCGGGAGCGTTGCGGAGCCATTCGGCAGTTGCGCGAATTGGGCTTCCCCGCCCTCGTCATGAAGCGACAGGTCAACGATCATGACCCGACCGAGCACCCGGCTCACGATCGCATGCCCTGCCTCGTGAATGGCAGCGCGCAGGCGCTCTTCCCTGGACATTTCATTCCGACCCTGACGGATCTCCACCAGGACATCGTCGAGCTCGATCTGGCGCCCGGCACGACGCGCTGCGCCACGGGCGCGGCGCACGTACGCCTCGACATCGGCACCCGTTCTGCCACGTGCGGCAAGTGCGAGTGGCAGCAGAGAATCGCCGGCGAGGGCGTCTGCTCCGAGATGATGACGGAAGATCTTGGCCAGGCTTGCCGTGTCTGGCTTCTCGATGACGATCTCGCGATCCAGGCGCCCTGCCCTCTTAACGGCCGGGTCGATCCTGTCGGGATGGTTCGAGGCTGCGACGACTATTACGCCGGGCCGTTCCTCGACACCCGCAAGCAATTCGAGGAACAGGTTCACTATCTGCGTCCAGTATTGGACGTTCTCGCCACGGATCTGCGCGCGGTCGGAGATGCCGTCGAGCTCGTCGATAAATAGGATGCAGGGCGCCTGCGCCCGGGCTTGCGCAAACACCCTGCGGATTGCCTGCAAGGTGCCGGAGAGATAGTCCGATGTGCACCACTCCGCGACGGATGTTGCTACAAGTGGAACGCGTGCGGACTTTGCCAACGCACGTGCGAAGCTTGTTTTGCCAACACCGGGCGGACCCGATAAAAGCAACCCTCGGTTGTCTATGGCATCCCAGATCAAACCACCTGTGCGGTAGGCCTGCAAATCGCACGCAAGAGCCAGCCCCCAATCCTTCGCGGCGCCGTAACCGTCGAGCTCTTCCAGCGTCACGCCCGTCTGGAGGTAGTCAGCCTTGGCGGCCATGACCCTCGCAACGGCGTCCAAACAATTGTCCGGCGAGGCAGCTCCCCGGAGTGCTATCGGTAGATCGGAGATTTCGATGGTACGCACGAGATCAGGATCGATCCGCCGCGTAGGGATTCCACCAGTGACCGCTTCGATGACGAGGTCGAGCCCGCTCTGATCTAGGACCGGGAGCAAGATGCAATGCTCAGCAGCGCGCAGGAGATCTCGCGGCAGCTGGCGCTTCGGATCAGGGGCGACGCCGACAATGGGAACCCGAGCATAGAGGGCCGAGACCACCATGAGATTGCCGATTTCCGGTCTGTGATCTTTGTGGGAGCCGTCGCGGACGAGCAGGCCGCCCTGCTTCGATCCCAGAACGACAGCTCTGTTGCCGGTCAGATCCATTGCTCGAACACCGGGTCGGAAGGCGCATCTTTCGAGGACGTCCCGCACCGGCTCGACGAGATCGGGCAGATGGGTGGTGATGACAACAACCGGAGCCTCGCGTCGCAGACGACGAACCAGACCGTCTTCCGCCTCGATGGCGCGCGCGACGAGCACGGCCACGGCAGCCAGATCCGCAGGGATGGGTACATGCTCGGTCTTCCTCTCACCTTCCGTCTTGGCGAGGATGAGCTCTACAGGATCGTCGATGTTTCCATCGCAGTCTGGGTCGAGCCCGAACTCCCGGTCGACGACCCTGAGGTTTTTGCGTTCGTTCTGCGCGAGGGTCCGCAGGAAGGCACGTGCGAGCGAATCGGACGGTTCGGCGCTCGGATGCCGATCAGACGAAGTCGTTGGAATCGAAACCATGGCATGATCTCCCGCGACCGGGCAGCGGCGCCGGCCGTCAGCGTGATTGCTGGATTGGATGCGGCGACGCGGCTGGCTCGACTGAGTCAGAGCTTTCGGCAGGCGTCGGCTTCAGGAGATCGCCTGCTTCATAGGCGATAAAGGAGCATAGAACATATCGTGAACAAATACAAGCGCCCATGCTCTCCATTCACGGTCTCTCTGCGCGATCCTCGCTGAGGCTGATTAAGGCTTAACCTGTGGCCGCGTGGATCGGCGCCGTTGTCCGTTGATCGGCAGGTCGCGCGGCTTGAAGAGGGGCATCCGCAAGCACAGCGTCTCGTACTCTATAGTCGTTTTAGGCGCGTAATGCCGAGTTACTCTTTCACAGCGGGGGTAAGGCGGCGGTGCTCCCAAGAAAGTCTTCGTAATCGGTGGAAGAAGACAAACGTTTTTGCAAGTTCCTGACGTATGGCGAGCACAACAGAAATATGGCCGTCCGCGTCGAGCATAGACGGTACTTCGTTCGCAGTCAGAACGGCGGCTTCCGGCGTGGGGCGGCATCGCGCGCGGTCGGGTTAATTGAGGTCCCAGCGGACCACCAGAGATGCCTTAACGAAGTTAACCGCGCCGGCGAGATCTCCCGGTTATCCGGTAAGCTGGTGCTGCGCCGCAGAAGTCCGATGAGCGATCAGAAGGAGCATGGGTAGGTTCGCAGTCACGAGTTTGCACGCCGATGGGTTGGCTTCGCGCCATGAGCTGACATTGGTCCAGCTCGCGCCGAACCGCTGCTCTCGACCCGTTGCGGGCCTTAAGAAGGTCCGCTCCCAGGTTGATGATGAGGCAAAGGTCTACGACCGGGTTGGGTGGTTTTGCGACGGTCTGCTTCCGGTAGATTATTTCAAGAAGCAGACGATGAAAAATTTGGTTTCGGCCGAATTTTCTATGTTGAACGAGCGGCAATTCCGTTGATCCCGATGCCGAGCCTCTCGGGACCACGTAGCGAGGCGCCTGGCCGGTAGGGCGGCGGATCGGCCAGTAATCGCGGCGCGATCAGTCGGCGGCTGAGGGCCACCAGGGCGATCTCGGCCTCGATACGGGCGAGCGGCGCCCCCATACAATAGTGCAGACCGCCGCCGAAACCGAAATGCTGGACGTCTTCCCGATCCGGATCGAAGCGGTCCGGATCGGCGAAGCGGGCGGGGTCGCGATTCGCCGCGGCGAAGAGCAGGATGACCGGCGCGCCCTTGCGGATGGTGTGCCCCGCGATCTCGATGGTACCCAGCGCCTTGCGGGTCCTAAAGTGCACGGGCGGCTCGTAGCGGAGCAGCTCCTCGATGACGCGCGGCGCGCGCTCGGGATCGGCGCGCAGCCGGTCCAGTTCATGGGGGTGGCGCAGCAAGGTGAGCATACCGTTGGTGATCAGGTTCACCGTCGTCTCATGGCCCGCCACCAGCAGCAGGATCGCCGTCGAGATGAGGTCGAAATCGCCCATCGCGGCCTTGCCGCCGGGGCCGGGCTTGGTGGTGATCGGATTGGCGAGAGCACTGAGCATGTCAGGCCCCGGCCGCCGGCGCTTCTCGCGGATCAAGGCGCGCATGTAGCCGGAGATCGCATCGAAAGCGGCGACCGTTTTGTGGCGGCTGGCCTCGTCATGGCGGGCATCGGGCTCCAGGGCGGTGGCGAGTTGCGTCGCCCAGCGCTGGAATTGCGGTTCGTCCACCTCGGGTACGCCCAGCATGTCGCAGATCACCGCGACGGGCAGTGGGTAGAACAGGTCCTCCACGAGGCAGACTTCGTCGCGTCCCCGGCAGGCATCGATCAGCGCGTCCACGTCGCGGACGACGCGCTGCTTCAGCGCCAGCACCCGCGCCACCGTGAATTCCCGCATGACGACGCTGCGCAGGGTGTCGTGATCGGGCGGATCGCGGAAGATCAGCGGGCGGTGCGCGGTGGCGATGCGGTCCTTGATCGGATTGAGGAGCCAGTCCTTCAGGGGATTGCCGGTGGGGGGGCGGTGGGACGGAGGCAGATCCTCGGAGCTGAGGCGCGGATCGAAGATCAGGCTGCGGATCGCTGCATGCGTGCTCACCACGACGCTGCCGTCGCGCTGAGGCGAGACCGGGTTCTCGCGCAGCCGCGCATAGATCGGATAGGGATCCGCGCGATTGGCCCGGTCCAGCACCTCGGAAAACAGCGTGTCTTCAGACATGACGGGCCTCGTCGGCGTGGGAAGCGGCGCGCGGTGGCGGGAAGCCGGGCTCCATGGTGGCGAACCGGCCCTGGTCGCTGGCATCGCGGATCGGTGGGTGGTGGCTGCCGGCCATGATCGCCTCGGCATAGGCCGGGAGCCAGCGGGCCTGGTCGAACGACACGGCGGCGATGCTGCGGCCGGCACGGCCGTAGACGGCGAGGAAGCGTCGCGATGCGCGCGAACCCTGTACGATGGCGACAGAATCCGCGCCCTCGCTCAGGCCCACGGCCTTGATGTTGATCCCGAACTGGCTCGACCAGAACGCCGGGAGATGGTCGTAGCGGTGCTGGTCTTCGGCCGGCGCCAGCATGTTGCGCGCGGCATGCGCGCCCTGCGCGACGGCATTGCCCCAATGCTCCACCGAGACCAGCCGGCCGCCATAGAGAGAGTTTGGCCAGCGTGCCACGTCGCCGGCGGCGTAGATGTCGGGGCAGGTCGTGCCATCGGCGGCGAGGACGCGGCAGGCGCCGTCGCAGGTCACCCCGCCGGCATCCGCCATCAGGCCCGCATCACGCAGCCAGTCCGTGGCCCGGGTCGCGCCGAGCGCCACGATGACGAGGTCGGCCTCGATGGTACGCCCGTCCGCAAGATCGGCGCGAACCACGCGGCCCGACGCATCGCCCTCGAAGCGGAGCACCCGTGCGCCCGGATGAAACGCAACGCCGGAATCCTTCAGGCATTCTGCGATCACGCCGCCGATCCAGGTGCCGAGGGATCGGGCGAGCGGCGTCGGATTGGGATCGAGCAGGGTGACGGGCAGGCCGAGATCGCGGCAGCAGGAGGCCGCCTCGCAGCCGATCAGGCCGGCACCGACGATGAGGACGCGACGCGGGCCCTGGGCCAACGCTGCGCGCAGGCGCGCGGCATCGTCCCGACCGCGCAACGTGAAGATGTTGGCGAGCGCACCGCCCGACGCGGCCGGCCAGTGGCGCGCCTGGGCGCCCGTGGCGATGAGCAGCCTGTCGTAGGCGAGCACCGCCCCGTCCGCGAGGCGGATGGTCCGCGCGACGCGATCGAGACCGACCGCCGCGTGGCCCAATCGCCAATCCGCATCGAGGGCCACGAGCTGTGGCAGTTCCGACGCGTCCGGCGCCAATTCGCCGGACAGGACATGTTTCGACAGCGGGGGGCGATCATAGGGACGGTACGGCTCGTTGCCGATGAGGGTGAGCCGACCAGCATAGCCGTTTCGGCGCAGGGCCTCCGCCCCGCGAAGGCCGGCCAGCGACGCGCCGACGACGACGATGCCGGCATCTGCGGCGGCACTCACGGCGTCTCTCCGTCATCGGCCTGCAGGCTGATGGCGCGGACGGGGCAGGCCTGCACCGCCCGCTCGATCTCGCCTCGTCGGGCGCGGGGTGGCGCGGGATCGTAGAACAGGATCTCGTGTCCCCGGACCTCGAAGGCGCCGGGCGCCGCGTAGCAGCATTGCGCGTAGCCCTGGCATCGGTTGAGATCGACCACGACGCGCAGGGGAGTCGTCCTGCTCGAAGCGGTCTTGGTGGGATGGGTCATGGCGATGCCTCGCTGCTCGTCAGATGCCGAGGAACGGATCGTCGCGGTCGTCCGCCTGCGGCATCAGGTTGGCGACGGATCTCATGGGAAGGCCTGTAGCCGCGGCGAGCACGAGGGTGGCGGCGAACGCGATCATCCGGGGCGTTCGTGCCCTGGCATCGTGCGGGCGATCTTGGACCGATGCGGTCCGGGGGCGGCCGGAAATCGATATCGCGGTCATGCGGCGATCCCCCGGACGATCGGCCCGCCCCGAACTACGTCGTCGATCCCGGCGAGAACGGCCCGACCCGAATCCAGTCCCGCGAAGGCCCGCGCGAGGGACGCGGCCCGCGCCCGGAAGTGGGGTTGCCCGAGCACCGTATCGATCGCCTCGCGGAGTGCGCGGGCCGTCGGATTATTGGTCGCGAGGTTGAGGCCAGCGCCCGACCAGCCGATGCGCGCGCCGATCTCCGCCTTGTCCTCGGTCAGCCCCGCCGAGACGAGGGGCACCCCGGCCGCGAGCGCCTGCGAGACGCTGCCGTATCCTCCGTTCGTCACGAGGAGGCTGATGTCCGGAAACATCGCGTCGAACGGAAGGAACGGCGCGACCCGGGCATTGCCGGGCAGAGGCCCGCTCAGGGCTTCGACCGGGCGACCGCCGGTGGTCGCGACCACGAGAAGGTCGTCGCGATCCGCCAGGGCCGCCAAGGTCGGCTCGATCAGTTCGCCGAAATCCGCGTTGGCCAGGGTCCCTTGGGTGACCAGGACGACCCGCTTGGTCACGTCGCGGGCATGCCACCAATCCGGAAGCGGCGCATGTGTCGGGGGAACCGGCAGCAGGCCGGTGAAGCGAAGATTGGGCGGCAGCGTCCCGTAATCGTACTCGAACTCGGGGACGGTCGGCTGGAGGAACAGGTCCGGGAGAATGGCGATGGAATGCGGAAGCGATGCCGGCAGGGGCGGAAGGCCAAGCCGAGCGAGTTGCGCATCCGCATAGGCACGCACGGGATCGACGAAAGCGGCGTCCATGCCGGCCTTCAGCAAGGCGTATCGGGCCCGCTCGTCCGCGTTCCGGGCCGGGGGCAGGCCGAGGCCGACCGGTGCGTCGTCGGGCCTGTCGAGGAACAGGAAGCTGACATTCAGGACGACGATGGCCGGACGTCGGCCGGATCCGAGCAGCAGCGGCAGCACACCGAGGAACAGGCTTCCGGCGACGATCACGTCAGGCCGCTCCGCCTCGATGAGTCGACTCAGAGCCTCGGCTTGAACCGGGATCGGGTCGATGAAGCGCCGCGCGAACTCGCGCCGGTATCGCTCGGGCCCCGCGGGCAGGCTGGTCTCGCGGTATTCCGCGGCATGGCCGTCGTCGATGGGCGCGAAGCGCAGGCCCGCGGCCTCGATCTTTGTCCGGAACCCCTCTGCGGTGGTCATGACGACGCTGTCCCCGCGTGCGGCGAGAAGCCGGCCGACGGCGAGAAGCGGGTTGATGTGCCCTGTCAGGGCCGTGGCGGCGATCAGTACCTTCATGGCGGTACGTCCTCGATGCGTCGGTTGCGATGCAAGGCAATCGCTGCGGCGCACCCAAGGGTTACATGCCGAGCCCGCGGTCGGGTGCGCCTGCGCACCGCTCTTCCCAGCGGCGCTCATGTCTGGCTCAGGCCGTCGCCCTCCGTCCATCCCCGCAACCGGCCCTGTGCGATTGCCTCATGTGTATGCCGGTAGCCGATCTCGGCGATCGCCTCGAAGCTCGACCACGCTCGCAGGTCGATGCCGGCGAGCGGCGGCTGGAGCAGGGCGGCGGCGTGGCCCACCGCCATCATCGATTGCGCATCGCCCGACACCGTCGCCGCCCGCAACAGCAGGGGCACGATGCCCGGCATGGCATCGGGGACACCGAGCATCCGCCGGATCATGCGGCCGCGCCAGGAGCGCGCCGGCATGTCGCCGAAGGCGCGGTCGCTGCCGACATCGATGGCGAGCACCGGCCCCCGCTCCAGGCCGGCCATCACGTCGGCCGGCAGGTTGTTCATCATCCCACCGTCCACCAGCACACCCTCCTCGGTGCAGACCGGCGGGAGCAGGCCCGGAATCGCGATGCTGGCGCGCAACGCCCCCGGCAGGTCGCCGGAGCGATGGACCATCGCTGAGCCCGTCGTCAGGTTCGAGGAGACGCACAGGAAAGGGAGCCAGAGCTCCTCGATCCGCGCGCCGCCGAACCACGCGGCCAGGCCCGCATCGACCTTCGCCCCGCGGGTCAGCGCGTGATGGGGCAGCGTGTAGTCGTTGAGGGGATTGTGCCCAACGAAGAAGTCGAGGGTCCGCGCGCGGATCCGCTCGATGCTCCACCCCATGGCGAGGCTCGCGGCGACGACGGCCCCCATGCTGGTGCCGCCGACGAAGTCGGGAGCGCAGCCGACCTCGTCCAGGGCCTGCAGCACACCGAGATGGGCGAGCCCGCGGGCGCCGCCGCCGCCGAGGACGAGGCCACGCGCCGTGCCGCTCGCGAGACGCGCGAGCCGGCGGAGATCGTCTGCGTTGCCTGCCCGCACCGGAATGCGCAGGGCGGCGGGCAGCGCGGCGACGTCCGGGTGAAGGGCACGGGGCAGGATTGCGTCTGCCGTCTGCGGAACGGCGAGATCCATCCGGATCCAGTCCGATCTGAGGCTCCCGAGCCAGGCGGCGGCCCCGGGTCGCGGTGGCCGGCCGGGCTCGGCCAGCAGCAGGACATGGTCCGCGTGGCGCAGGCACAGGCGGCACCACGGACAGCCGACTTCATGGGCGACGAAGATCGTGCGAGCGTGACGGTTTTCGTAGTCGTGGAACCATGCCTCGTCGGCCCCATCCGGCCAGCAGGTGAGGCATCCCGTGGTCCCGGTCATGGTGTCGTCAAAGGCGCTGGCCAGGGCCTGCCCGAAGGCGGCCGCATCGAGCCCCTCGGTGACGGCGAGCACGGCGACGCTGCGCGATGCGTGGCGGACCGCCTCGCCCATCTGCGTCGCGCGCATGCGCTCGGCGAGCAGCCGGGCGAAATAGAGCAGCATCCGGGGATGGTATTCGACCACCTCCTCGAAATCCGCCCGCGTCAGCCGCAGCAGACACGAATCGCGAAGGGCCGTGGCCGTCGCCGATCGAGGGGCCGGCGATAGCAGCGCCATCTCGCCGAAACTTTCGGGCGGACGCAGGCGAGCGATCCGGCGCGGCGAGCCCATGGTGGCATCGGCGGAAATCCCGATGGCACCGGAGACCAAGGTGTAGAGAGCATCCCCGGCCTCGCCCTGCGCGAACAGCGTGCTGCCTCCGGCCACCGAGACCGGGACCATGCGCGCGCGCACCGCGGCAACGGCCTCGACGTCCAATCCGCCAAGGAACGGAATCTCCGGTCCCGTCATGGCCGTCGCTTGAGCATGGCGGCCGCCCGCGCGTAACCGCCATCGGCACCATCGACGAAATGGACGTGGTCGTCGTGCAGGACCGAGGGGCTGACACAGGTCACGACGGCGGCATCCTGTCGGTGGACGCCGTAGCGCACCAACCCCGCCTTTTGCGCGAGGGCGAGGCGGGTCTCGATCCGATCCGCCGTGGCGACGGGACAGGCCACGGTGAGGCGGAGCCCGTCGTCGTATTTCCGGAAATCGGCATTGGCGGCGAGCCGCCGTCGATAACGACGCGGCGAGAAGCGTCCGAACGGCAGGCCGAGACTGAACAGCGCGAAGGCGGCACCGCGCGTCAGGAACATCGCCGCCACGCGTAAGACCCTCGAGCCCACCAGCGTCCCTTCCGCCCGCGAATCTGCGGCAAGGCCCGACCAGGGCGGTCGCATCGGTGGTCCCGATTCCGGCAGAGGGCGCCCCATGCCAGGGCTCGCATCGACCTCGGCCAGGATGGCGCCGAGGGTGGCAAGGACGGCTTCTCGATCCGCGCCCTCTCCGGGCACGACGATCAGGGACAGGACCAGCCCATCCCGCGCGGGCACGGCCTCGAACCGGCAGGACAGGCCGGTGAGATCAGGCTTCGCACCGGCCGGAGCCGCCGGGATCGCGTGGAGCCCGCGCTTCATCGCGGCGTCCGCGTAGGCGAGGCCGCCGCCCGAGAACATCGCGTAGTCGACATGGGCGGAGGCCGCGTAGCGCGCGACACGCAGGTCCCGGCCAGCCTCGCGCACCGCCGCGACCGGGATCAGCGCGGCCCGCAGATCGAGCCCGAGGGCCTCGCGCACCCACATCACCGTCTCGGCCAGCACCGCCTCGACCGTGTCGCGATGTTCGGGTGGGACGAGAAGGGTCGCACCGTCACCGCCGAAGACGAACGGCAAGTCGGCGCCTGGAAGGGCGTTCTTCACGGCCGTGATCAGGGCGGCGCCGGCGATGTTGACCGATCGATAGCGCCCATCCTCAATGGCCCGGGTCGACATCACCACGTCGCACAGGGCGATCCACCATGTGTCCGGCACCGGGACGTAACGGGTTTCGTCGAGGACGTCGGAAAATCGTGTGAAACGTGGCACGTCGGCGTAGCGAAAAGGAACTGACACGCTCGCCTCGGCCTGACCCGTCTGCGGACATGTAGGCGAGCCCGGCCCGGCTTCGACGTCCGTTAGGGCGTGGCGCGCAGGCATCGCCGAGCATCCTTTCGCCTTCGACATCTTCCGCGGGGCAAGATTTTTGGCGAGCGGCCGCCATTGGGTTTCGCCACGTTACCCGACTCGGTTACGCGGCCACCATGAATCTTTCGGTCGGAGCACCTTGTTCCGCATTACTGAAATTCAAGCGATCGACACAAAAAAGCTGCCCGGACGAGATCCGGACAGCTTCGATAGGCGGTGAAAGGCGAAATTTACTTCGGCATCAGGACGGTATCGACCACGTGGATGACGCCGTTCGACTGCATCACGTCGGCGATCGTGACGGTGGACATGCCGCCCTTGCCATCGACGAGTTCGATCTTGCCGGCCTTCTCCTCGGCGGTGAGGCTGCCGCCCTCGACCGTCTTCAGCATGGCCTTGCCACCGCCGGCCTTGATCGCCTTCTGGAGATCGGTCGCCGTCATGGTGCCGGCCACGACGTGGTAGGTCAGAATCTTGGTGAGCGTTGCCTTGTTCTCGGGCTTCACCAGCGTATCGACCGTGCCGGCCGGCAGCTTGGCGAAGGCGGCGTTCGTGGGCGCGAACACCGTGAACGGACCCTTGCCCGAGAGCGTCTCGACGAGACCGGCGGCCTTGACCGCGGCGACGAGGGTGGTGTGGTCCTTCGAGTTGACCGCGTTCTCGACGATGGTCTTCGACGGGTACATCGGCGCGCCGCCGACCATCACCGTCTTCTCTTCCGCCGCCTGGGCCGCCGTGCCGAATGCGCCGGCGCCGGTGAGTGCCATGGCGACGGTGAGGCTTGCGACCTTGAACATGCGTGTCATGCGTAACTCCGATTGTCGGCCCCGTCATGCGGGGTCGTCGATCGTTACGGCCGGAGGTACGGAGAAGTTTCAGGCAAGCCTTGCTGGGGAGAATGATTTCATCCTGGCCGCCTTGAAGAGGGAAAGTTTCTTGTTCTTCGAAGTGATGTCCCTGCCGTGAGCGAGGCTCGTCGCGGCCGAGGAGCGATGAGACACAAAGCGTGACTTGGGGAAGTGGACGGACGATGGGTCTACGATTTCCCTCGTCATAGAAGGCCTGTAACCACGCCTCGCCTCCGACGAATGACTTGTATCCCGCATCGTCCCGGAGCACGCCATGTCGTCCCGCCTTATTCCTCTTCTCCTCGCGCTGGGACCGGTCCTACTCGTGTCCGGCCCTGCGCTGGCCCGGCCAGTGGTGGTTGAACTTTTTACGTCGCAAGGGTGCTCGTCTTGCCCGCCGGCGGAAGCGCTGCTCGGCGAGCTCGCTGGCCGCGACGACCTCTTGGCGCTGGGATTCCACGTCACTTACTGGGACGATCTCGGCTGGAAGGACACCGCGTCCTTCGCGGGCGCGACCGAGAGGCAGGCGACCTATGCGGCGCTTCTCGGCGAGGGAAATTTCACGCCGCAGCTCGTGATCGACGGACGCAGGAGCGTTGTGGGTTCGCGCCGCACGGAGGCTACCTCGGCGGTCGCGGCAGCCCGGGCCGAGATGGACGCCGAAACCAAGATCGCGATCGTGCGCCGGAACGGCCGCATTGCCGTGACGGTTGGGGCCGGTAAGGGTAGCGCCAAGGTGTTCCTCGTCGGCTTCGACCGGTCCCTACGCACCCCCGTGGCACGGGGCGAGAACAGCGGACGCACCCTCGTGCAGGCCAACGTCGTGCGCTCGCTGCGCACCCTCGGCACTTGGTCGGGCGAGCCACTGGAGTTCAGCGAGGCGCTGCCGGCCGGGCAGGATGCTGCCGTGATCGTCCAGCAATCGGACGGCCGCATCCTCGGAGCCGCACGCCTTGTGCCGGGCGCTTAAGCGATGGCCTTTCGGGACGAGGCGCCAATGCCCGCCGGCTCGCCGCATACGCGCTTGATCGACAAGCTGGCCGGAGGGCTCGTCCCGGTACGGCCTCTGGGCTCACCGCTCCGGCGCGTGCTCGGCTGGCTCCTCGTCGTCGCCTTCCCGGGCGCCGGCCTCGCGGCGGTCGCTGACCTGCGGGGCGCGCTTTCGCGCCACGCCGCAGACCCGGACCTCGTTCTGGCGGCCATCGGATCGATCGCCACCGCCGTCACGGCGGCGGCCGCCGCGATCCTCGCGACACTGCCCGACCGTGATCCGCGCTGGGCCCTTTTGCCCGCGCCGAGCCTCGCGCTCTGGATCGGGACGAGTGTCTCAGGCGCAGAGCACGGAGCACCAATCTCCCTGTCGGAAGCCTGCGCCTGCGTTGGTTTTATCCTGGGGCTCGGCGTTCCCTTCGCGCTGCTCCTCGCCGCGATCCTGAAAGGCGGCTACGCCCTCCATCCATCTCTGAGCGGCGGCCTCGCGGGTCTCGCGGCAGCCTCCGCCGCAGCGTCGATCCTCGGCCTGTTCCACCCCTTCGCCATGGCACTGAACGATCTCGCCCTGCACGCGCTCGCGGTGGCGCTGCTCTCGGGGGCCGGTGCCGGTTTCGGCCGGCGCCTGCTCCGCGCGAGCGCCTGAAGATGGTCCTACGCGACCCCGTTCGGCGAAGGCTGCTCGCGTGCCTCGCCCTCTTCCTTCTCGGAGCTTTCCCGGTGCGCGCGGCGTCCACCGCGTGGATCGGCGACGATAGGGCGGCGGTGCGGCTCGTGACGGCCACGGACGCCGCGAACCCTGGATCGCCTGTCGAAGCGGGTCTCGAATTTCGGTTCGGTGACGGCTGGCACGGGGCATGGCGTAGCCCGGGCGATGCCGGCCTCGCCCCGACCTTCGACGGGAGCGGATCGGAAGGGGTCGTGCTCGACTCCATCGCCTGGCCCGCACCGCGACGCCTCACCGTCGGCGACCTCCAGACGTTCGTGTACGAATCTGGGACCGTCCTGCCCCTCCGGTTCGCACGGCGCGGCGACGGGGCCGCACACCTTCACCTGCGCCTCGTGCACGCGGTCTGCGGCGAGGTCTGCGTGCCCTATCGTGCGACCCTCGACCTCGCGCTACCAGCGGGAACGGATCGGCCCTCGGCGGAGGCGGGACTGATCGATGCCGCGCACGCGCGCATCCCTGGCCCCCCGGAGGCTGCGGGTTTCGCCGTCGTCGGGCAGGCCCGCGAGGCACCGCCGGACGATCGGCGCCTGGTCCTGCGGGTGACCAGCGAAGGCAGCGCCTTCATGGCGCCGGACGTGTTCGTCGAGGGTCCGAAGAGGGCCGTGACCACCCCTCCGGCGGTTGCCCTATCCGACGGTGGGCACACGGCCCGGCTCACCCTGAATCTGTCGCCGGACGTCGCGGATACCGATCTCCGCGTCACCCTGGTCGATGGCCTGCGCAGCGCCGAATTCACGGTTTCGCCCATGGATGGCATCGGCTGGGGTGGGTGGCTCGCCATCTTGGCGACGGCCCTGATCGGAGGCCTCGTCCTCAATGCGATGCCTTGCGTCCTGCCGGTCCTGTCCCTGAAGGTCTTCGCGTTGACGCGGGCAGCCAAAGCGGATCAGCGAGGCGCCCGGGCAGAACTCCTCGCCACGGCGGCGGGCATCGTCGCGTCCTTTCTCGCCATCGCCCTGGTTCTGATCGTCCTGAAGGCCTCGGGCGCCAGTATCGGCTGGGGCATCCAGTTCCAGGCGCCGTGGTTTCTCGCCGGCATGGCCCTGCTCACGGTGCTGTTCGCCGCGAGCCTGTTCGATTGGGTCACCATCGGGCTACCCCGTCCGGTCGCCGCGCTTGGATCGCTGCGCGGGTCCGGCCGCCTGTCGGAGGCCTTCCTCACTGGCGCCTTCGCCACCCTGCTGGCCACGCCCTGCTCGGCCCCGTTCGTCGGAAGCGCGGTGGGCTTCGCGCTGACCCGGGGACATGTCGACATCCTGCTGGTCTTCACGACGCTCGGCCTCGGAATGGCGCTCCCCTTCGCGCTCCTCGCGCTGAAACCGGGTTGGACGCGCCTGCTGCCGCGACCGGGCTTTTGGATGATCCGGCTTCGGAGCGGGTTCGGCCTGCTTCTCCTCGGAACGGCCGCGTGGCTCATGACGGTCTTCGCCGAATTGGCCGGCATTCCTCGGGCTATGGGGTTGGCGGGTATCCTGATCCTTCTCCTCGGCTGGCTCGCCCTGAGCCGACCGCCGCGCGTTCCCGATCGTCGCCGAAGCCTGGTCACGGCGGGCCTCGTCCTCGCGCTCGTCCCCGTCACGGTGTGGCCGTCCGGCTTCGGACCCTCCCCGGTGGCTCGGATGGAGGGTGGCCCCTGGCGCGCCTTCGCCCCCGAGGCGATCCCGGCCCTGGTGGCGGAGGGCAAGGTCGTCATCGTGGACGTGACGGCGTCCTGGTGCCTGACCTGCCGGCTCAACGATGTCACCACCCTCGATCGCGCAGAGAACCGTGCGCGCCTGTCGGCGCCCGACACGGTCGCGATGCGGGCGGACTGGACCCAGGCCGACCCGGCCATCCTCGCTTTCCTGCGCCACTTCGGACGTTTCGGGATTCCGCTCGTGGCCGTCTACGGGCCCGGTCTACCGCGCGGAGAAGCCCTGCCGGAATTGCTGACACCGGCAACGATGCGAGCTGCCATCGTGCGGGCGGAGCGCGAGAACGCAAACAAGACAACGACGGAATTTTCGCCCTGACCTGTAACCGTCGTCGGCGCCCCGCTGAAACACAGTCCAGTACCGCCAAGATGTTCGGTACATCCCAGAAGGATAACCTCACATGAGCACTCTCTTCCGCGTCGCCGCTGCTCTCGTCCTCGCCACCGTCGTCTCCGGGGCCCCGGCTTATGCCGTCGATTCCATGGCCAAGGATAGCATGGCCAAGGACAGCATGGCGAAAGACTCCATGGCCAAGGACGGCATGAAGAAGGACGGGATGAGCAAGGATTCCATGGCCAAGGACAGCATGGCCAAGGACTCGATGGCGAAGGACAGCATGGCCAAGGACTCGATGGCGAAGGACAGCATGGCCAAGGACTCCATGAAGAAGTAAGTTCGGCCTCATGCGGACGGTGCGGGTCGGCCTTCCGGGCCGCCCGTTCCTCATGCCGGGTTTCTCGCCGGCTCTCCCCGCAGCGTCCGGAATCCCTGCTCCCATGCCTGTTCAATCAGCGGCATTGTCCGGCGAGGCGTCCCTGCCCGCCGCGATGCAGGCGGCGCAGGTCGGCGATGCCGCCGCTTACCGGGCGCTCCTGCGCGATTGCGTGCCGGTGATCTCCGCGATGGCACGGGCCAAGGGGGTTCAGGGCGCAGCTCTCGACGACGTTGTGCAGGACACCCTGCTTACTCTCCATCAGGCACGGGCGACCTACGATCCGGCCCGCCCGTTCCTGCCGTGGTTGCGCGCCATTACACAGCGGCGGGCGGTCGACGCGTTGCGCCGCAAGGGGCGTCGTCCGAAGGAAGTGCATGAGCCGCTCGCCTATGAGGCGCGTGCCGACGCCGGTCCCATGCCGGGTGACGACCTGGAGCGTCGCGAGCGCGCAGCGATCCTCGCTGCGGCCGTCGCGCATCTCCCCGAAGGACAGCGGGAGGCGATCGAGCACATCGCCCTATGCGAATTGTCCCTCGACGAGACATCGACGCTCACAGGGCGGACCAAGGGTGCGCTCAAGGTCAACTTCCATCGCGGTCTGAAGGCCCTCCGCGTCTCTCTCTCATCCCGTAAGGAGGGCACGGATGTCTGATCCGGCCACCCATGACCGATCCACTCAAGTCCCGTCCACCCACGACCTCGTCGAGGATCTGGCTCAATCGCTCACGCCGGTCCGCCGGCTCCCGAGCCCAGGACGCCGGACCCTCATCTGGTCCGGCGCGGTGCTCACGGTGGGCCTCCTCCTCGTGCCGATGTCCGACGTCTCGGGATTGCGGGCGCGCCTCGCCGTGCCGGACCTGCACTGGGCGGCCCTCGGCGCGATCCTTACGGCCATCGCGGCTGCGCTGGCGGCCTTCCAGAGCAGCGTGCCCGGCCGAAGCGCGGCCTGGTCATGGCTGCCGCTCCCGCCTCTCGTCCTCTGGCTCGGCGCCAGTGGCCTCGGCTGCCTTCGTGGTTGGCTCGCGCCGGCCGCGAACCTCGCCGAGCCGGAGGAGATGCGGGGCTGCTTCGTGTTCCTGATGGGAGTCTCGTTGCCGCTGTCCGTCCTGCTGGTGCTGATGCTGCGGCGGGCCTGCCCGCTCCGCCCCAATCTCACGGCGGCCCTCGGGGGACTCGCCGCAGCCGCGGCGGCGGCGGCCTTGCTGGTGCCGTTCCATCCGCACGACGCCACCGCGACGGACCTGCTGGTCCACCTCGTCGCCGTCCTCATCGTCGTCGGCCTGAACGGTCTTTTCGGTGGCCGCCTCCTCGACAGAAATGCCGGACCGCGAGGCCGGCCTGTAACCGGCTCGATCCGCAAGGCGAATGACTGACCAGAGCCTCCGGACAGGAGCCCGGTATCAAGGAACTCGGCACCATGGACCGCAGACAGATCCTCACCTCCGGCGTCTCGGCACTCGGCATCCTGACATTCCTTCGCGCCGCCGGAGGGTCCCTGGTCGGCGGCCCCGCAGCGGCCGAAACCTTCGCCGTCGCGAAGAGCGAGGCCGCTTGGCGGGCGCAGCTTGGGACCTCCGCCTACGCGGTTCTGCGCCAGCACGGCACCGAACGCGCCGGTTCGAGCCCCCTCGACGCCGAGAAGCGCGCCGGTCGTTTCGTCTGCGCCGCTTGCGACCATCCACTCTTTGCCTCCGGCGCGAAGTTCGATAGCGGGACCGGCTGGCCGAGCTTCACCGCCCCCCTCGCGGAGGCCGTGGGCACGACGACGGATTCCAGCCTGGGGATGAGCCGGACGGAGGTGCATTGCCGCCGCTGCGGCGGGCATCTCGGCCACGTCTTCGCCGACGGACCCGCCCCCACGGGACTTCGCTACTG
This sequence comes from Methylobacterium sp., assembly GCF_019745455.1. Classification (GTDB taxonomy): domain Bacteria; phylum Pseudomonadota; class Alphaproteobacteria; order Rhizobiales; family Beijerinckiaceae; genus Methylobacterium. The sequence continues at coordinate 6,529 of NZ_JAIETD010000087.1, read as the reverse complement.
CATGAACGGCGTAGCGATGCGCTTCGAGCCCGCCTGACCGATCGCGCCTTTTTCCGTCCCGCAAAGGACCACCCCCATGTCCCAGACCCTTAAGCCCGCGACCGTTCCCCCGTATCGCTCGCGCCTGAAGGGGGCTTTCGTCGGCGGTGTCCTGGCCCTGTTCGGCCTCGGTCTCTCCATGACGATCGAACGGGCCGGCGCCGAGGAAGCGAGCCGGCGCCTGCCGGCCGCCGCGGAACCGGCGCGGGAACCCGGCAGGCTTCAGAGCGCGGTGTTCGCCGGTGGATGCTTCTGGGGTGTGCAGGGGGTGTTCCAGAACGTCCGCGGCGTCACCCGGGCGGTTTCGGGCTATGCCGGCGGAGACGGAGCGAGCGCAAACTACCGGGCCGTCTCCAGCGGGCGTACGCGGCACGCCGAGGCGGTCCGGGTGACCTACGATTCCCGCGTGGTCTCCTACGACACCCTGCTCCGGGTCTTCTTCTCCGTCGCCCTCGATCCGACGCAGGTCGATCGGCAGGGACCGGATCAGGGCCCGCAATATCGCTCGGCCCTGTTCCCGGCGAATGCCGAGCAGGGCGCCGTGGCCCGCGCCTACATCGCGCAACTCGATGCCGCCGGGGCCTACGGTGCGCCGGTCGCCACCCGGATCGAACCGGGCGCCGCATTCTATCCGGCCGAGGCGTACCACCAGGACTTCATGGCACTGCACCCGACCCATCCGTACATCGTCGCCAACGATGCCGCGAAGGTACGCGACCTGAAACGCCTCTTTCCCGAATTCACCGCGCCGGCTCCGGCCCTCGTCGGACACGACCCCGCCTGACGCGATCCTGCTCTTCGGAACCCAGATGCCCCGCAAGGGCCCTGCAAGCGCCCCGCAAGCCAGCAACCCTTCAGGACGGCCCCGATGCATCCCCCTTCGCCGCGGGCCGAGCGCCCGATCCACCCCCTCGTCGTTCGGATCACCCACTGGGTGAACGCCTTGGCGATGCTGATCATGATCACCAGCGGATGGCGCATCTACAACGCCTCGCCGATCTTCGGCGATTGGGCGTTCCCGAAGACCATCACCCTGGGTGGCTGGCTCGGTGGGGCCCTGCAATGGCACTTCGCGGGAATGTGGCTCCTCGTCGCCAACGGCCTTGTCTACCTGACCTATGGTCTGGCCTCGGGCCACCTGCGCCGGCGTCTCACGCCCCTGAGGCCGCGCGAGATCGGGCATGATTTCGTCGCGGCCCTGAGGTTCCGGCTCCCCCACGATCTGGGCGTCTACAACGCCGTTCAGCGCCTCCTCTACGTCGCGGTGCTGCTCATCGGAATCGTCATCGTGCTTTCCGGTCTCGCGATCTGGAAGCCGGTCCAGTTCGCGCCCCTGACAGCCCTGATGGGCGGCTACGATACGGCCCGGATCGTCCATTTTCTCGCCATGGCCGGCATCGCCGGCTTCGTGGCAGTGCATCTCGCCCTGGTGCTCCTGGTTCCCAGGACCCTGCCGACGATGATCATCGGCCGGGAGATCCACCTCGGCCGCAACCGCGTGGTGAAGCCATGACGCCCCTCGATCGCCTTCTCCGCCGTCCGCGTCCGGATCTCACGGTCCCCCAGACGCCCCTCGTCCGCGCCGACCGACGCCTGTTCCTGCGCGGCGGCCTCGTCACGGCGGGGAGCCTCGCGCTTGGCGGTTGCGACATCTCCGACAACCCGCAGGTGGAGAGCATCCTCGGTGGGATCTCGCGGCTGAACGATCGCGTCCAGGGTGCCCTCTTCGGGGGCACACGCCTGGCCCCGACCTTCACTGTCTCGGAGATCACCCCGGACTTCCCCTTCAATGCCTATTATCCGGCGAGCAAGATCCGGGTGATCGACGGGTCGACCTGGAAGCTCGAACTCGCCGGTCTCGTTTCCGACAAGGCGCCGTGGACGCTCGACCGCCTGAGGACCCTGCCGCAGGAAGCCCAGATCACGCGCCACGTCTGCGTCGAGGGCTGGAGCGCCATCGGGCAATGGTCGGGGGTCCCGTTCCGAACCTTCCTCGAACGGATCGGGGCCGACACGACCGCACGCTACGTCCGCTTCGCCTGCGGGGACGACTATTGGACGAGCATCGACATGCCGAGCGCGCTTCACCCCCAGACGATCCTGGCCCTGGACTACGCCGGCGCACCCCTGCCGCCGAAATACGGCTTTCCGGTCAAGCTGCGCATTCCGACGAAACTCGGGTTCAAGAACCCCAAGCACATCATGGCCATCACGGTGACGAACGATTACCCGGGTGGATACTGGGAAGATCAGGGCTACAACTGGTTTTCCGGCCTGTAGTGAGTCTGAACGTGAATCGCCCGATATCCGCCGATCAATGTCATGTGGACCGCCGCTAAACGGGTGCTGCCGAGCGGTTTGGCGGCCACCGGCTCCCGGAACGGCATGAGGTTTTGAAATGCTGAAGTTCTTCTTCAACGGCTCTCCGAACCCGACGAAGGTCGCGCTGCTGCTGGAGGAGCTCGGGCTGCCCTATGAAGCCATCCCGATCGACACCCGCAAGGGTGACCAGTTCGCGCCTGATTTCCTGGACCTCAATCCGAACGGCAAGGTGCCGGTCCTGGTCGACGACGCGGACGTGATCTTCGACAGTAATGCCATCCTGCTCTACCTCGCCGAGAAGACCGGACGATTCCTGCCGCCCTCGGGTGGCGACCGGGCTCAACTCCTGTCCTGGCTGATGTTCGTCGCGACGGGCGTCGGGCCTTTCTCCGGCCAAGCGGTCCATTTCCGGCACTTCGCCCCGGAACAGGTGCCCTATGCCCAGGCGCGCTACAGCTTCGAGGCGCGCCGTCACTACGATATCCTGAATGCACACCTCGCACAGCGCCGCTACCTCGTGGGCGACGGCTACACCATCGCGGATATGAGCGCCTGGGGATGGGCCCGCATGATCCCCTTCGTCCTCGGCGAGGCGGCCTGGGCGGAGCTGCCCCACCTCAAGCGCCACCACGATGAGATTGCTGCCCGCCCGGCCGCCGCGCGTGCTGCCGGCCTCAAGGACCGCTTCCCCTTCAAGCCCGAGATGGACGACGAGGCGCGCGCCAACATGTTTCGGCACCTCAAGTCCTGACGATCGTCTTTGCCCTCGAACGCCGCCGTTGCAGGGGCATCGCCCCATCCGGCGGAGGCATCAAAGCGGGGATATAGGTCCTGCCCGCTGACGAGCCGCTTCGACCATTTGAAACGGTGATCAAGCGGCCAATGGTCTAGCCGGTCACACGCACCCGCACCCGGTGCCAGCAGGTGCAGAGGTAGCCTTTGTGGTTCCATGTGTCGTCCGGCAGCGCCGGCTGCGTCTGGCTGGCCGCGTCCCAGGCGCGGACAGCAAGTTCGTGCTCGCCTGAGGGCAGGTCGAGTTCCACGCTCCAGAACGTCCAGGCGAACGGCGCATCCGGCTCGTGCTCCAGATCTGCCTGCAGCCAGGATCGGCCTCCGTTCCCGGAGACATCGACGCGGACGATGGCCTTGTCGCCGCTCACCGCGTAACCGCGAACCCTGTTGCGTCCGGCCGTGAGTGCGGCTCCGCGTTCCGGCTCGCAGATCGCGGCGTTGAGCGGCATCGTGTCGATGGTGTGTCCCTTGGTCGGGTCCGCCGTCTCCGCGGTCGCGTCGGGCGGGTACAGCTTGTAATCGTCGGCCTGGATCGAGTTGTCGGACGGGTGGTCCTGCACAGCGATTCGCCGGAGCCATTTGGGGCTGCGCACGCCGGCATATCCCGGCACGACCGCGCGGACCGGGAAGCCGTGCTCAGGGAGCAAGGCCTCGCCGTTCATGGCGTAGGCGAGCAAGGTCTCGGGCGCCATGGCCTTGCCCAGTCGGATCGAGGCTCCGTACGGGTGCCCGTCCACCATGTCGTGGCTCTCGAAGGCCACATGGAGATCCGCGCCATCCGCGACACCCGCCTCGCGCAGGAGGTCGCCGAGGCGGACCCCGGTCCATTCGGCCGTCCCGATGGCACCGGCATCCCATGGGTCGCCGGATACCGGGGCAACCGCTCGCATGTCGGCGCGCCGATTGCCGGCACATTGCATCGTCGCCGTGACAGTGGCTTCGGGGAAGCGGGTACGGAGGTCGCGCAGCGACAGCTCCAGCGTGACACCGGCTCCGCCCTCGACGGTCAGGCGCCAGGTTTCCGGGTCGAGGTCCGGTTGATCGCCGTGCGAGCGGACATAGAAGTCCTCCGCCGGGGTCCGGTAGGAGGCCCGCAGTCGGCCAAGAGGCGGTTCGGCATTGTAGGGCTGATCGCCATGGAGGATCAGGCGAGCCTTTCGCTCGGATAGGCTCGACATCGGGACTCCCGTTCGGGTGAGGACACGGGAGTGAACGCGCCGGTGGCGCCAAGGCTCACTCGACGACCTGAAGGCAGCCGAGGCATATTCGTCATGCGCACGTTCAACCGATCCCGAAGATCGGATTTGGGCCTGGGGAGCTTGGACGACTACTTCGCGGAATGGATGTTCGGCGGCCCGAGATGCTGGAGAAAATCCGGTTTGCCGAGGCTCACTCCAGCGCTGCGGAGGATCCCGTAGGCTGTGGTCACATGGAAGAAGAAGTTCGGAAGCGCGAAGCCGGTGAGATAGGCCTGCCCGTTGAAGCGGTATCCCATGCCGTTCGGGAACTTCAACTCCACCGCGCGCTCCGCACCTGAGGCCAACACGGCCGGATCGATGCCCTCGACAAAGGCGATCGTCCTGGCACAGCGCTCCTTGAGTTCGGCGAAGGTGGCCTCGACGTCTGGCATCGAGGGCGCTTCGATCCCGGCGAGCCGTGCCACCGCGTTCTTCGCGCTGTCGGACGCCATTTGATACTGAGCAGGCAGTGGCTTCATGTCGGGTGCCAGCCGCTGGACGAACAACTCGGCTTCCGGCTTTTCCGATGCCGCCTTGTCGAGCCACGCGCTCATGTTGCGAAGCGCGTTGACGAATACCGGGACGCTGACGTCGTGGATGCTGATGCTCATCCTGGCTGGCTAAGGCACCTGCCATCGAAGACGCAGTGAGATGGCGCACACCGTGGAAGTGTGCGTCGAGCGAATGTGCCGGACGCCCGACGAACGACCGCTTCTGGGACGCGACGTGGATGGTCTGGGCGTCTGGCATGGGTCGCGAGCAGCATGTCTGTTCTTCGATGCTATGCCTGAGAGATGGACTTCGACCCCAGACGAAAGAGCGCATACTGAGTTGAGCGGTCAGCGCAATCCGCCGTGATCAGTGAGTATCCGTTTTGGCTTTGGAATCTCCGGTGAGGTGTCGTTCCCGTTGTGCGCCTCCGTGTACCGCGCGAAGATTTGGAGAAGCGATTCTCGCTCCCGCGCCGGGGAGAACAGGTGCGCACGCATTCCGCCGTGTTCAAGCAAAACTTGAAGAAACGCAGGTTCCTCCTCGGCGCGCAGCAGCATTGCGGCCAGGGCCGCGTCGTCGCCAGTGGGGAAATAGCCCGGATAGTCCGGCCCGAGCAGGCCGCGGGTTCCGGATATGTCGGAGGCGATCACCGGCAGGCTGGACACTACGGCCTCGGAGATCACGTTGGCGCCGCCCTCCTGCAGCGAGCTCAGGACCATGAGCCGGCCGCGGGTCAACCAGCGCCGAGTCAGGGAGCCGGGTCGGTCGCCAAGCCAGGCGTAGCGCGGATTGTCCGCCATCTCGGCCTCCGCCCGGCTCGCCCAGGCCGCATCGTGCGCGCCTCCGAGATGGACGATGCGGATGCGAGACCGGGCGGGAAGGCGCCGGGCCGCCCGGGCGGCGCAGAACGGGTCCTTCTCAGCGCGCAGGTGTCCGACGACGAGGACCTCGAAAGCCTGGTCTGAGGCAGGCCAGCGCTCTCGGTGCGCCACTGCGGACTGGAGCACAATGTCGACCTTGTGGCGGTATCGCTCGGGCAGGGCGGTAGGAACGAGGTCGTGCAGGCCAATTAGGCGGTCGGCTAGATCGAGGGAGCGTAGGGTCAGCTCGGGGTCCGCGTCGAGGTAGTGGTAGATGTCTGTTCCCGTCAGCGCGACAATCACCGGCCGATCGGGATGGCGCGCCTTAAAGCGCGCGATGGACGCGGCGCTGCGCCAGGCATGCAGCGCCACCATCAGGTCGACGTCTGGGTCGGCCTCGTACGTCGTCGCCACGTCGACTTGGTGTCCGAGATCGCCGAGGATGCGCGCCCAGCGCATCGCCGTCGTCCGGTTGCCGGCACGGGATGTCTTCGCCGCCGGCGTGATGAGGCTGATCTTCATGGATTCGACAGGATTCCGGGACGTTTGATGAGCGCACAAGTTACGGCCGCCGGTCTCGTGGCGATGCTGGAGGATGCCCGGTCGAGAACGCTTGAACTCGTGGCGGGTCTCGACCGTGACCGTCTCATGGGGCCGCGGCTCGATATCGTGAACCCCCTCCTGTGGGAAATCGGGCATCTCGCCTGGTTTCACGAACAGTTCATCCTGCGCGGCCTCGACGGACATCCACCGCTGAACGCGGAAGCCGATGCGCTCTACGATTCC
>NZ_JAIETD010000181.1 GCF_019745455.1 Methylobacterium sp. | reverse complement strand
CTAGGATGAGGGATCGAGGCCTCTCACGACGCGCGGCGGCATCCGATCGGACGCGCGATATCGACGAGGAGCGGTGTGATGCCGGTGCGATATCGACGACGCTGCGGATTGGCTGGACTTCTCTGCCTCGCCCTCGGACTGTCGGCGGCCCAAGCTCAGAACGAGCCTGCCGCCAAGCCCTGGACGGACCCGCCCAGCCGCGAGGCCCCTGCTCCCAAGGTGCTTGCTCCCAAGCCCGCTGCCATCAGTCCGGCACCGGCGCCTACAGCGGCAGCCGACGCTTCGCGCCGAGCCACCGACACCAAGCCCGAGCGCAAGCCGCGGCCGAAGGTGGCTCAGGCCAGACAGAAGCCGAAGATCGTGGATAGACGGCAAGCAACATCGCGTCCACGCGTGGTAGCTGAAACGCGCCGTTTCGAGCGCCCCGAAAGGGTCAGGGGCGACGAGCGCCTGAGGCGTATCGAGGCCGCGAGGGAGGCAGGCTTCCTCGTCGTCCGTTCCCGCACCATCGAGCTTCCCGACGGGCGACGCCTCCAGAGCTACCAGCCCTACGACGAGGAGGAAGAGGAGGACTGAGGCTGCCGGATACGAGCCTTAGCGGACGCGACCGGGCCGAGCGGGCTCGAACACGATACGCCGGTGGAACGCGCACCAGCTCTTGCCGTCGGGGACAGGAGCGCCACAGCAGACGGCCTGGTCGTTCGGCTCGCCGATGATGAACTTGCAGACGAACGCACCCGATTGCGCGAACGGCACGCGCAGGTCGGCGGAGGGCTCGGCGACGGCGTCGGCCTCACCGATCTGGGACATGCGGACGAGTTGGTTCATTGGTATCAAGACTCGTGGATGTTGGGCTCGCGCTGCAGCGCACAGCCAGGCTCATATCGAAAGACGCGTCGTATCCTCGCGAAATACTGAAGCCCGAGGAGGCACCGACCCGATTCGGGTCGCGAATGCGGCGACGTCATATGGTTGTTATATCTGGGGTTCTTGACTCGGCAAACAAGTGGCACTGCGCAGACGTGCTGCAACGCACAGATTCCGCGATCGCGTCGTCTTCGGCCGCAGGACGGGAAATGCAGGCCAGCTTCCGGCCTCTGACGATATCGCCTCGCCTTCTCGCTCCTTGAGATGATCGGCGCCAAACTGTAGTGCCGAAACCGTCCTTTTTCCCCGCACCGAGGAACCGGATGCGCGTCCTCGTCACAGGTTCGGCCGGCTTCATCGGCTTTCATCTCTGCCGCAGATTGCTCGCCGAAGGGCATGCCGTCACCGGCTTCGACGGTTTCTCGGACTATTACGATGTCGGTCTCAAACGAGCCCGGCACGCCACGCTTCTGCCGGAGCCCGGCTTCACCGAGATCGACGCTCGCCTCGAAACACAAGGGGCCCTCCTCGACGCGATGGCTCGGGCGAAACCGGAACTCGTCGTCCATCTCGCGGCTCAGGCGGGCGTGCGCTACAGCCTGGAAAATCCAGGCGCCTATGTCGACGCGAACCTCGTCGGCATGGGCAACCTGCTCGAGGCGGTACGGGCCTACCCGGTCCGCCATCTCCTCTATGCCTCGACGAGCTCGGCCTATGGCGGAAACACCGCCATGCCGTTCCGCGAAACCGACCGGGCGGTGACGCCGCTGACGCTCTACGCCGCCTCGAAACTCGCCGGCGAGGCGATGGCGCATTCCTACAGCCATCTCTTCGGGATACCGACCACGGCCTTCCGCTTCTTCACGGTCTATGGACCGTGGGGACGCCCCGACATGGCCCTCTTCCTGTTCACGCGGAAGATCCTGGCGGGCGAGCCGATCGAGGTGTTCGGCGAGGGCGCGGCCGAGCGCGACTTCACCTATATCGACGACCTCGTCGATGCGATCCGTCGGCTCGCCGACACGCCTCCGCCGGCACCGGGCGGGTCCGGCCCGGTCTCGCCCGAGGATTCCTTGAGCCCCGTGGCGCCCTACCGCCTCGTCAATATCGGCGGCGGCCGTCCCGAGCGCCTCGACGCGATGATCGACGAACTGGAGCGCGCGCTCGGGCGAACGGCGCAGCGCATCCTCAAGCCCCTGCCGCCGGGCGACGTCGCCCGCACCCATGCCAGCACCGGACTTCTGGCCGCCCTCGTCGGCGAGATCCCCCGATGCCCGATCAGCCGCGGCATCCCGGCCTTCGTGGAATGGTACCGGGACTTCTACGGGGTGTGAGGCCAGTCAGGTCTCGTAATCCTCGCATCGAGCGAAGAGATCGGGCGCCTTATTCGGCGGCGAACAGCCCGAGGCCGCCCTCCGAGGATGCGGCGATCTTCGGGTCCCCGGGCGCGGTCTCGCAGGCCAGAGCCGGAACGGCGACGATGCGGTTCTGGCGAAAATCGGTGCGGCAGACGATGGTGCCGCGGGTCTCGATATAGGCGAGGAGACGGCGCGCCCTGCCCGGCGAACGGCTGCCGATCGCCCGGGCCAGGGCCTCGTCGCCGGGGCAGGGCTCATTGGCGAGAGCGGCGCGCGCGAGCAGCAGGAACAGACCCTGGACCTCGTCGGGCAGGGCGGCGGCGACCTGGCGGGCCTCTGTCCAGCGAGCATCGACGCCCTCGTCGGCGCCCGCCGCGTCCTCGTCGATGCCGGCGCGGGCGACGCCGAGGCGCCGGCGGAAGGCCGAGAGGGTGATCGCCTCGCCGTCCAGCCCCCGCATCCGGCAGCGCACCAAAAAGTCCTGGTAGACCACCGCCACCGGCTGGCCGGCGGCGTCGCGGTCGTCGGCGATGCCGCGCAGGACCGCGTCGAGGCTTGTTCGGATCTCCGCTTCGGTGAGCGTCGGGGCGCGCTCGACCGGTTCGGGCCGATGGCGCCCGAGTTCGCGCATGAGGTCGGCCGGGCTGGTGCGCGGCGAGGGAGGTGCCCGCGGCGTCGGCGTCCAGGCGGCGGGCTCGTCGTCGGAGCGGGTCAGGATCAGGGCGCGAAGGTCGGTCTCGTCGGCCTGCGGCAGCGGGATCAGGGTCGGGGAGCCCGAGCGCGATCCGGTGAAGACCGGGCCGATGCGAAGGGCCACCGGGCGGCGGCTGAGGGCCGGCCCTAGGGCGACGAACTCTCCGCGCGCCAGATCGCGGAACCGCTCGGCTCCGCGCCGGTCGAGGCCGAGGAGGTCGGCGGCCCGCGCCATGTCGATGTCGAGGAAGGTCCGGCCCATCAGGAAGTTGGTGGCCTCGGCCGCCACGTTCTTGGCGAGCTTGGCGAGGCGCTGGGTCGCGATCACGCCGGCGAGGCCGCGCTTGCGACCGCGGCACATCAGGTTGGTCATCGCCCCGAGCGAGGCTTTTCGCGCTTCGTCCGAGACCTCCCCGGCTGCGGCGGGGGCGAAGATCTGCGCTTCGTCGACGACGACCAGGGCCGGATACCAATGCGCCCGCTCGGCCTCGAACAACCCGCCGAGGAAGGCGGCGGCGGCGCGCATCTGCGCCTCGGCGTCGAGGCTCTCGAGGTCGAGCACCACCGAGACCCGGTGCGCCCTGACCCGTGCCGCGATCGCCTGGAGATCGGCCTCGCCATGCGCCCCGTCGACGACGACATGGCCGTGTGCCTGGGCGAGGGTGACGAAATCGCCTTCCGGATCGATCACGACCTGCTGGACTGCGCCAGCGCTCTGTTCGAGGAGGCGGCGCAGGAGATGCGACTTGCCCGAGCCCGAATTGCCCTGGACCAGGAGACGGGTCGCCAGCAGCTCCTCGAGGTCGAGCCGGGCGGGCTCCGCCCCCGCACCCAAGCCTTCGCCCATCTCGATCAAGACCGTCATCGCCGCTCCGGCTGCCCGTCTCGAACCGAAGCCCGGATGGGGTGGGGTCAGGCCGCCCTGGCCTCGACGCCCGACCCTAGCACGATGCCGGCCCGCAGGCCTCGGCCGGCCCTGCGGGCATCCACAGGGACGGCTCGACCGAGACGAGGCTCTTTCTCCTAGGGTGAAAATCCTGTGATGTATTTCCTAGGACGAACATCCTGCGCTCATGGAATTGGGTATTTTCGATCCTGCGACGTCCGTTGCAGGTCGCGGCTTCTGTGCACGTGAGGCCGGCGCAGCAACGGCTCAGTTACGGCATGATATTTCTCATTCTTTCAGCCTGGAATTATTATAATTTCATGTCGAGTCGTGATGATCGATGCTCGACACGAAGTCGCGTCCAAGGATCGTCCCGAGTTCATCATTGAAGTTCGGCGCTGTTGGTTTATGTCTGCGGCCGTTCCCCGATGGCCTATCGCATCCCTCGGGCCTCGTGTGCGGCCGGATTGGCTGCCGTTCTGGTGGAGATCCGGGCCATGCTGAGAAACACCCGCCGCGCAGCCCTCTCCGCGGCCTTGATCGCGTTTCTGGGCGGCGGCGCTTCCGCCAAGGAGGTGCCGATCGGTCCGCACGTGATCCAGCAGGGCATCGATGTCGGCGCCGTCTACCTGCAGCCGATCGAGATGGATCCGCCCGGCATGATGCGGGCGGCGGCCGAATCCGACATCCACCTCGAAGCCGATATCCGCGCCGCCAAGGACAACAAGAACGGCTTTGCGGAAGGCGACTGGATGCCCGCCCTCGACGTCACCTTCGAGGTGGTGAAGCTCGACGGCGACAAGCCGACCGAGACCAAGGTGACGGGCATGCTGATGCCGATGGTCGCCAATGACGGCCCGCATTACGGCGACAACGTCAAGCTCGCAGGCCCCGGCCGCTACCGGCTGAAGGTGACGATCGCGCCGCCGGGTAGGCACGGGCATTTCGGCCGCCACGTCGACAAGGAGACCGGCGTCGGCGAGTGGTTCAAGCCGTTCGACGTCGTGCAGGACTTCACCTTTGCCGGCACCGACAAGAAGGGGGCCTATTGAGCGCCCTCCCCTCTCCCTCCGCCGTGGCCGCCATGCGCGCCGTCCTCTTCGGCGCCCTCCTCGCCCTTTCCGTGCCGGCGCGGGCCGAGGAGCTGCCGGTCATCAAGGTCGAGATGCGGGACGGGACCATCGTGCCGACCGTCATCGAGGTGCCGGCGGGCACCCGGTTCAAGCTCGAGATCACCAATACCGGCGCCTCGCCGGTGGAGTTCGAGAGCGCCGACCTCAAGCGCGAGAAGGCGATCGCGGCGGGATCGACGGCCTCGATCGTGTTCCGCACCGTCGATCCCGGCTCCTACGCGGTGTTCGACGACTTCCACCCCGAAGCCAAGGCGACGCTGGTTGCAAAGTAGAGCGGGATTCGCTTGACCACCCTGCCCCTCGACGACGCGCGCGACGGACGCCGCACCGGCCTCGGCCGGCTCGATCGGGGGCTTGCGCGCCTCGGCGACTGGCTCGGCGCCCATCTGAGGACGATCAGGGCGCTGCAATGGGCTGTCGTGGCGGTCTACATCGTCCTCGTGGCGGTGCCGGCCTTTCTGCCGCTCCCGGACCGGACCGCCCATCTCTGGTCCAACCTCACCCTCGCGGCGCAGTTCGCCTTCTGGGGAATCTGGTGGCCGTTCGTGCTGCTCAGCATGGTGGTGGTCGGCCGGGCCTGGTGCGGGCTCCTGTGCCCCGAAGGCACGCTGACCGAAGTCGCCAGCCGCTGGAGCCTCGGCCGGGCGGTGCCGCGCTGGCTGAGCTGGGGCGGCTGGCCGTTCGTGGCCTTCGCCGGCACCACGGTCTACGGCCAGATGGTCAGCGTCTACGGCTACCCGAAACCCGTCCTGGTGGTCCTCGGCGGCTCCACCGTGGCAGCCATCGCGGTCGGCCTCGTCTACGGCCGCGACAAGCGGGTCTGGTGCCGCTACCTCTGCCCCGTCAACGGCGTCTTCGCGGTGCTGGCGAAACTCGCCCCGGTGAGCTTCCAGGTCGACGGGGCGGCCTGGGCCGCCTCGCCGCGGCCCAAGCGGGCTGAGGCCTTCACCTGCGCCCCCCTCGTGGCGGTGAAGACCATGAAGGGGGCCGGCGCCTGCCACATGTGCGGGCGCTGCTCGGGCTATCGCGGAGCGGTGCGCCTCGCCCGTCGCTCGCCCAACCACGAGATCGTCCACGTGGCGGGCACCGAGCCCGATGCAGGCCAGAGCATCCTGATCCTGTTCGGCATGATGGGCCTCGCGGTCGGCGCCTTCCAATGGTCGTCGAGCCCGTGGTTCGTCGAGGCCAAGCAGGCGCTCGCCACCTGGCTGATCGAGCGCGGCATCGCCTGGCCGCTGGAGACGACGCTGCCGTGGTGGCTCCTCACCAACGAGCCGGCCCATAACGACGTCCTCAGCCTGCTCGATGGCGGCCTGCTCCTGGCCTACATCGCCGCCGCCGCGATCGGCCTCGGCCTCGCCCTGGCGGCGCTCGTCGCGCTTGCGACGCGAGTGCTCGGCGAGTGGTCGTGGGCTCGCTTCCACCACCTCGTCCAGACCCTGATCCCGGTGGCGGGGTGCGGCCTGTTCCTCGGGCTTTCCGCCCTCACCGTCGGCTTCCTGCGGGGCGAGCGCATCGACGTCCCCTACGTGCCCGAGATCCGGGCGCTGCTCCTCGTCGGCGCCAGCCTCTGGACCCTGCGCCTCGCCTACGCGGTCGCCGGCCTCTCGGATCACGGCCCCCGCCGGATCGCCGCCACCATGGCCATCGGGGGCGCCACAGCCCTCTCGGTGGCCGGCTGGATCCTGATGTTCTGGGTCTGGTGAACCCCTTGCTCCTCGAGGAGACCGCGCCGTGATCGGAGCCTTCGTTATCGCCTTCCGGGAGGTCATCGAGGCCGGCCTCATCGTCGGCATCGTGCTCGCCGCCACCCGCGGCCTTGCCGGTGCCAGAAGCTGGATCGCCCTCGGTATCGCGGGCGGCCTTGCCGGGGCGGCCCTGCTCGCCCTGTTCGCGGAACGGATCTCGGACTCGTTCGAGGGCACCGGCCAGGACATCCTCAACGCCGCCGTGCTGATCCTCGCCGTGCTGATGCTCGTCTGGCACAACACCTGGATGAGCCGTCACGGGCGCGAGCTCGCGGGCGATCTGCGCGCCACCGGGGATGCCGTGCGCCGGGGCGACCGCACCCTGGCGGCGCTCGCCATCGTGGTCGGAGCCGCGATCCTGCGCGAGGGCGCCGAGCTCGTGCTGTTCCTCTACGGCCTCGTCGCCTCGGGCACCTCGGGCCCGGAGCTGCAGCTCGGTGCGCTGCTCGGCGTCGGCGTGGGCGTCGCCGTCTCGGGGATCAGCTATCTCGGGCTCAGCGCGATCCCGACCCGCTACGTCTTCTCTGTGACCTCGGCCCTCATCGTGCTCCTGGCCGCGGGGCTCGCGGCGCAGGCGGCGCAATTCCTCTCGAATGCCGGCCTCCTCACGGTTCTCGGGCAGACCCTGTGGAACACCTCGGCCCTGTTGCCCGAGGGCAGCCTGCCGGGCCGCGTCCTGCATGCCCTCGTCGGCTACACCGACCGGCCGAGCGCGCTCCAGGTCGCGACCTATCTTGGCACCATCCTGGTCATGGTCGGGCTGATGCAATGGAGTTCCGCGAGCCGGCCGCAGGCGGTGCGCACCGCCTGATCAGGGCCCCTTGCTGCGGGCCGGCCCTGATCTATCTTGCCGGTGATGAATACGATCATCGTCGTCGCCCTCGTCTGCGCCGCCAGCATCGCGCAGCCCGACTGCACCCGCGAGACCGCCCTCGACGTGATCACCGGGCCGGCCCACTCGCTGCAGGAATGCCTGCTTCAGGGTCCGGTGCTCGCCGCCAGCGCCGGCCATGGCGGCGAGGACGGCAGCTACGTCAAGACGCGCTGCGAACAGCGTCGCTGAACCGGAGAGTGCCGATGGACGAGGTCAGCCCCGATCGGGCCGTGATGATCCGCCTGCGCGCTCGCCTCGCCGTGGTGGAGCGTGCGGCCTGGTTCGGTTTCGCCCAGGCGATGCGGACGGAGCCCGACGCGACGGTCGCCTATATCGAGGGCGAGAGGGCCAAATGCGCCGAGGGCTTCGGCCAGCGCGGCTGGGCGGCGGACCTGACACCGGCCGAGCGCAAGATGCTCGGCGCCGAGGTCGATTCGGGCTTGGCGCAGCTCATCGAGGATGGCCGCGAAGCCTGAGAATTCTCACATCGCCGCGCGAAGCCGGGCGAAGCCGGCATCGAGATCGGCCTGCAGATCCGCGATGTCCTCGAGCCCGATATGGAAGCGAAGCCCCTGCCCGCCCGGCTCCCAACGGGTGGCCGTGCGGTAGGGCGTGCAGTCGAACGGGATGACGAGGCTCTCGAAGCCGCCCCAGGAGAAGCCCATCCCGAACAGCTCCAGACCGTCGAGCATGGCGGCGAGCGCCGCCTTCGGCGCGGGCTTGAGGATGACTCCGAACAGGCCCGAGGCCCCTGAGAAATCACGCTTCCAGATCGCGTGGCCGGGATCGTCCGGCAGGGCCGGATGGAGGACGCGGAGCACCTCCGGCCGCGTCTGCAGCCACTCCGCCATGGCGAGCGCCTGGCGGCCGTGCTCGCGCAACCGAAGCGCCATCGTGCGCAGGCCCCTGAGCGCCAGGAAGACATCTTCGGGTCCGGCGCACATGGCGAAATGCTCGAAGGTCCGGTGCAGGGCCGGCCAGTGCTTCGCGTTGGCGGAAGTGAGGCCGAGCAGCAGGTCCGAGCCACCGCTGAGATACTTGGTGCCGGCCTCGACGACGATGTCGGCGCCCCGCTCATGGGCGGGAAACAGCAGCGGCGTCGCCCAGGTATTGTCCATGACGACCGCAGCGCCGTGGGCATGGACGATCTCGGCGATGGCGGGCACGTCCTGCATCTCGAAGCTCTGCGAGCCCGGCGCCTCGACCAGCACCGCCCTGGTGTTCTCCCGCATCAGCGCAACGATCCCGGCACCGATCAGGGGATCGTAATAGGTCACCTCGACGCCGTAGCGCTTGAGCACGCCGTCGCAGAACAGCCGGGTCGGCCGGTAGGCGGAATCGCTCACCAGGAGATGGTCGCCGGCGCTCGTCACCGACATCAGCGCCACGGTCAGCGCCGCGAGGCCGGAGGGCGTCAGCACCGTGCCGGCGGCGCCCGAGAGCTCGCTCCAGGCGGTCTTCAGCGCATCCATCGTCGGCGAGCCGCTGGTGCCGTAATCGTAGCGCCCGCGCCGGTGCATCAGGTCGTCGTAGGTCGGGAACAGCACCGTCGAGCCGCGATAGATCGGCGCGTTGACGAAGCCGTACTGGGCGGAAGGGTCGCGCCCGGCATGGACGAGGCGGGTGCTCTGGCCGAAGCGCGCAGGATCGCGGGGAGGTGTGTTCGACATCGGCACCGAGGGCTGAGACACGAGATATTGCGCTGCGATCACAGCCCGCACGGACCGCCGACGTCAACCCGCCGGGCTTGACCGGAGGAGCCTCAACCGCAAGTTGGGCTGGAGGTCGGCAACATCTCACGGCTTGCTGTGACTACGGGCAATCAGTACATTGATGACTGAGCGATACCGCTGGGATTCCCGCAAGGCTGCTGCCAACCGGCGTGATCACGGCATCGCTTTCGAGGAGGTGGGCGAGGCATTCCGAGATCCTTTCGCGGTCGAATGGATCGACGATCGTGAGGATTACGGCGAGGAGCGCGTCAGCATGCTCGCCATGTGCGGCAACGTCCTTCTCCACGTGACCTATACGGAACGCGCCGATCACATCCGTCTCATCTCAGCCCGGCGGGCAGAACGACATGAGCAAGACCGATATTACCGCGAGAATTCAGCCTGATGGGCGTTTCGTGCAAGTGCTGGACGATGGCGGCGAACAGCTCTTTGCGCCCTCAACGATGCGGCCGCTGACCGAGGCCGAAGTGAGCGCCGCGGCGGCAGCCGATCCCGACGCACGGCCTATGACGGATGAGGAGATGCGCGACACCCGACGGATTCCGCGCGTGAAGACGCTGCGCCGTGCCCTGGCGCTGACGCAGGAGGAGTTCGCGGCCCGCTACCATATTCCGCTCGGCACGTTGCGCGACTGGGAGCAAGGGCGCGCCACGCCCGACCAGCCCACGCGCGCCTATCTGACCGTCATTGCCCGCGATCCCGAGGGCGTGCGCCGGGCGTTGGACAGGTAACTTGGCTGAGCCGATGGCGATACCGGTCTTGCGATGCGATCGCAGGCCGCGCGAGGGTATGGCGTCAAGCCGCCGGGCTTGACCGGAGGGCATCATCCTTCGCAATGGCCCCATCGTCATCGCGGGACTGCGGGCATCGACTTTGGCCGATCCATCCCATCAACGACCTCATCCTGAGGTGCCGCGCAGCGGCCTCGAAGGAGAACTCCGGGTCGCGCCTCGGGTTCTGGAAGCCTCCTTCGAGGCCTCCGCTTCGCTGCGGCGCCTCAGGATGAGGGCTCTGGCGGGAGCGGCCGCTCTCACCGCCCTGATCGTCACACCCGCCCTCGCTCAGAGCTCGCCACCGCAGGGCACCCTCGGCCAGGTCAAGGCCCGCGGCCATCTCGTCTGCGGCGTGAGCCCCGGCGTGGCGGGGTTCAGCGTGCCGGACAGCCAGGGCGAATGGCGCGGCCTCGACGTCGATTTCTGCAGGGCGCTGGCCGCGGCGATCTTCGACGATCCCAAGGCAGTGCGGTTCATCCCGCTCTCCTCGGCGGCGCGCTTCACGGCGGTGCAGTCGGGCGAGGTCGACGTGCTGGCCCGCAACACGACCTGGACCCTGTCGCGCGACTCCGCCGCGATGAATTTCCCCGCCATCACCTTCTTCGACGGCCAGGGTTTCCTGGTGCGCAAGGAGCGCGGGATCGCGCAGGTCAAGCAGCTCGACCGGGCGACGATCTGCCTGCAGCAGGGCACCACCACGGAGCTCAACCTCGCCGACTGGTTCCGCACCCGCGACTTGACCTACCGGGTCGTCACCTTCGCCAACAGCGAGCAGACCCTCGGCGCCTACGAATCCGGCCGCTGCGACGCCTACTCGACCGACAAGTCCTCCCTCTACGGCGAGCGCCTCAAGACCGCGCATCCAGACGAGCACGTCATCCTCGACGAGACGATCTCGAAGGAGCCCTTCGCCCCGGCCGTGCGCCAGGGCGACGACCCCTGGCGCGACATCGTCGCCTGGACCCACTACGCGATGCTCGACGCGGAAGAGGCCGGGATCGGCCAGGCCAATGTCGAGGAACAGCGCAAATCGGTGCTCGGGCCGGATGCGCGCCGCATCCTCGGGCTCGAGGGCCGCTACGGCGAGGCGATGGGGCTGACCTCCGATTGGGCCTACCGGATCGTGCGCCATGTCGGCAATTACGGCGACGTCTTCACCCGCAATGTCGGCGAGGGTTCGCCCCTGAAGGTCCCGCGCGGGCTCAACGCGCTCTGGACCAAGGGAGGCCTGCAGTACGGGCCGCCGATCCGGTGAGGCTGCGCTCCCTCGCGGTCCAGGCGGCACTCCTCCTCGCCATCGCGGCCCTCGCCTATGCGGCAGCCGGCAACGCCTCCGAGAAGCTGGCGCGCCAGGGGATCGTCGCCGGCTTCGATTTCCTCGGGCGGGTCGCCGACTTCGACATCAGCCAGCGGCTGGTCGCCTATTCGGCCGCGACCTCGACCTATGCCGGCGCGATCCTCGTCGGGCTCCTCAACACCCTGCTGGTCTCGGCCCTCGGCATCGTGCTCGCCACGATTCTCGGCTTCACCATCGGCATCGCGCGGCGGGGGCCGAACCTCCTCGCGCGCTGGCTCGCTGCCGCCTATGTCGACCTGTTCCGCAACCTGCCGCTGCTGCTGCAGCTCCTGGTCTGGTACGTGGCGGTGCGCATCGCCCTGCCCGATCCTCAGCACCCGGCGAGCTTCGCCGGGGCCTATCTGAGCCAGCGCGGGCTCTACCTTCCCTGGATCGATCCCGCTGGATCGCCAGCCGTCTCATGGCCCCAGGCCGGCCCCTATGACATCGAGGGCGGCCTGAGCATCCTGCCGGAATTCGCCGCCCTCCTCCTCGGGCTCTCGACCTACACCGCCGCCTTCATCGCCGAGATCGTGCGGGCGGGGCTCGCCAGCGTGTCCGCCGGCCAGAACGCGGCGGCCCTGGCCCTCGGCATGACGCGGGCCCAAGCCCTGCGCTCCGTCGTGGTGCCGCAGGCGATGCGGGTGATCGTGCCGCCCCTCACCAGCCAGTACCTGACGCTCACCAAGAACTCGTCGCTCGCGGTGCTGATCGGCTATCCCGACCTCGTCCACGTCGTGATGGGCACGGTGCTCAACCAGACCAACCAGGCGATGGAAGCGGTGGCGATCACCATGGCGGTGTACCTGACGATCAGCCTGGCGACGGCTCTGGCGATGAACCTCTATAATCGCCGCATCGCCCCGGTGGAGCGCTGATGGCCGAGGCCGCGCCCCCGCGCTCCGTCGCCGGCCCCCTCGCCTGGGCGCGCACGAACCTGTTCTCGGGGTTCGGGAACACGCTGACCACCCTGGCGATCCTCGCCCTTCTCGCCTGGGCCGTGCCGCCGGTCCTGCGCTTCCTGTTCGTCGACGCGGTCTGGTCCGGTACGTCGGGCGAGGCTTGCCGCCCGGAGGTCGTCGGGCGGCCGGTCGGCGCCTGCTGGGCCTTCATCGGCGAGAAGTTCGGGTACTTCGTCTACGGCTCCTACCCGCTCGCCGAGCGCTGGCGGGTGAACCTCGTCTTCGCGCTGGCCGCCTTCGGCCTGACCTGGATGCTCTGGCTCGACGCGCCGCGGCGGGGTCTCGGCGCGATCGTCTCCTTCGGCATCCTGCCGCTTGCCGGGTTCGTCCTCCTCTCTGGCAGCCCGCTTCTCGGCCTCAGGCCGGTGCCGACGGCGCTCTGGGGAGGGCTCCTCGTCACGATCGTGGTGGCGCTCACCGGCATCGTCGCATCGCTGCCGCTCGGCATCCTGCTGGCGCTCGGCCGGCGCTCCTCGCTGCCGGTGCTGCGCTATGCCTGCATCGGCTTCATCGAGTTCTGGCGCGGCGTGCCGCTCATCACCGTCCTGTTCATGGCCAACGTGATGCTGCCGCTGTTCCTGCCCGGCGACCTCACCGTCGACCGGCTGGTGCGGCCGCTGATCGGCATCGCGCTCTTCGCCTCGGCCTACATGGCGGAGGTGGTGCGCGGCGGCCTCCAGGCGATCCCGAAGGGCCAGGCCGAGGCGGCGGCGGCCCTCGGGCTGACGAAGGCCCAGGCCATGCGCCACGTCATCCTGCCCCAGGCCCTGAAGATCGTGGTGCCGGGCATCGTCAACACGATGATCGGCCTCTTCAAGGACACGACCCTCGTCGGCATCGTCGGCATCGCCGATTTCATCCGCACGATCGAGGCCTCGCGGGCCGATCCGCGCTGGTCGGCGCCGATGGTGCCGCTGACGGCCTACGCCTTCGCCGCCCTCGTCTATTTCGCGGCCTGCTTCGCCATGGCGCGCTATGCCGGCTTCATCGAGCGGCGCCTGGCGGCCGGCGACCGGAACGGATGAACCCAGCTGGTCCGTTTCGTTAACGGGCTTGCGCTACGCCTTGGTGAATCACGTATTCTCTCGAGGATGGTTCGACGTGCGTACCCTCCGTGCCCTCGCTGCCGGCGCCGTGTTCGGCGTGAGCCTTCTTGCCATCGGCTTCGTCTGCGTCGACCGCCTCGCGCATCAGCCGGCAGCGCCGGTCCCGGTCATGGCCCGCACGAACCAACTCGCCCCGAGCACCACCGGCTCCATCGCCGGGACGCCGCTGCCGACGGCCCTGCCGAAGCTCGCGGCCTTGCCGAAGGCCACGGACGGCTTCGACACCGAGCGTCTCAACGCCCTGCTTCGCGGCGACCCGATCTCGGGGCCGGCCCGGCGCTGATCTGTCTGTCCGCTCGGACCTGAGCATGCCATGCTCGGGCCGGAGGGGACGATGCGCAGCCTGATCACCGACATCGCCGGCATCACGGTCGGCCACGCCCATGATGCGGGGCTGATCAGCGGCACCACCGCGATCCTGTTCGCGGAGCCCGTGGTGGCGGGCGTCGACATCCGCGGCGGCGGTCCCGGCACCCGCGAGACCGAACTCCTCGATCCCGAGCGCACGGTGGAGCGCATCGACGCCCTCGTCCTGTCCGGCGGCTCGGCCTTCGGGCTCGATGCGGCCGCGGGCGTCATGGCCCGCCTCGCCGAGACGGGGCGCGGCTTCGCGATCGGCCCGGCGCGCGTGCCGATCGTGCCGGCCGCGATCCTGTTCGACCTCCTCAACGGCGGCGACAAGGATTGGGGGCGGTTCCCGCCCTATCGCGACCTCGGCTACGCGGCGGCCTGCGCTGCCGCCGCTGACTTCGCCCTCGGCTCGGCCGGGGCGGGGCTCGGTGCCACCGCCGCCGAACTCAGGGGAGGGCTCGGCTCCGCCTCGGCAAGGGTACAGGGCACGCAGGCGCGAGTCGGCGCCCTCGCGGCAATCAACGCCTTCGGACGCGTCACGGTCGGGGATGGCCCCTGGTTCTGGGCCGCGCCTTTCGAGGTCGAGGCCGAGTTCGGGGGCCTCGGGCTTCCCGCCGCGATGCCGGCCACGGCCTTCGACTGGCCGCGCAAGGCGCTGCCCGGCGCCAATACCACGCTCGCGGTGGTCGCCACCGACGCCTGCCTCACCAAGGCTCAGGCTCGGCGGCTCGCCGTGATGGCGCAGGATGGACTGGCACGGGCCATCCACCCGGTCCACACGCCGCTCGACGGCGACATCGTCTTCGCCGTCGCCACCGGCCTGGTACCGCTCGCCGACCCGCTCGACGATCTCGCCCGGATCGGCGACGCGGCGGCACGCTGCCTCGCCCGCTCGATCGCGATCGGGATCTACGAGGCCTCGCCGGGCGGGCCGGCGCCGGCCTGGCGCGAGCGGCACGGCGGCTGAGGCTCAAGGCACGAGCCAATCCCCCGACCACCCCTCGCCGCTCCGCGCCCAGCCGGCCCGGCGATGGCCTCGGCGGTCGAGATAGAGGAATTCGAGGGTCTCGACCGCGACGACGACCGCGCAGAAATTGGCACGGCCGCCGCCCGTCGCCCCCTCGTCCGGCAGGGTGTAGGCGCCGCCCGTGGCGATGACGGTGCCGGGCGCCGGCGCGGTGCCGTAGCAGACCCGGCTCATCGCCATCGACACGGCCCAGGCCGCATCCGCCACCGCATCGTCGGCGTGGAGCGTAGCGGAGCCGGAGACACGAATCTGGACCTTGTCCTGCGCATCGTAGGCGTGGAGCGCGGCAAAGCCCGATCGGGCGATGTCGTCCGCCTTGTGCGAGCGGCGGTCGCAGTGGAACCGAAGCGTCCCGCTGCCCCGATCGGCGCTGCGCAGCACCACGGTGCGGACCTGGGGCCGCCCCTGCCCGTCGATCGTGGCGAGGGAGGGCGTGTGGAAGGCCGTGCGGGCGCTCGCGGCGCCCGCTTCGAGGAGCCGCCAAAGCTCGTTCAGGGAGGCGTCGAGGTCGTCGTGGAAGGGCGGCAGAGGGATCATGGAGAAGGACTCATGCGCGCGGCGCCCGCCTCTCGCGCAGGATCAGCACCACGTTGCGCAGGTAGATCAGCGTCGACAGCCCCTGCCCGAAGATGATCACCGGCTCGCGCCGGACGATGCCGTAGACCAGGGTCATCAATCCGCCCGCGATGGAGAGGAACCAAAAGGAGAGCGGCATCACGCTCTTGCCGGCCCGCTCGCTGGCGATCCATTGGAAGATGAAGCGGCAGCCGAAGACGAGCTGGGCGGCGAGCCCGAAGACGAGCCAGAGGTCGAAACGGGTGACGAAGACGTCGTAGACGTAGCCGCGCAGGTCCGCGGCGAGTTGGATCAGCATCAGCTCACCTCGTGCACCGGTGGTGCCGGACGCTTGCGCCGGATCAGCCACCACACCCCGGCAAGATCGAGGAGACCGACCCAGAGCCGGTCGAACAGGCCGTAATTCGAGCGGCCGGTGAAGCGCGGCCGGTCGACGACGTCGCGGTGGACCACCGTGTAGCCCTCGCGGACCACCAGAGCCGGCATGAAGCGGTGGAGCGCGTCGAAATAGGGCAATGCCCGGTAGACGTCGCGGCGGAACACCTTGAGGCCGCAGCCGGTATCGCGGGTGGCATCCTTGAGGATGCGGCCGCGCACTCCGTTGGCGATGCGCGATTGCAGGGTCTTCAGCCGCCCGTCCTTGCGCCCGACGCGCTGGCCCTGCGCGAGGCCTGCCCCCTCTCCCGCCTCTTCGAGGGCCGAGAACAGGGCGGGGATGAAGGCCGGGTCGTTCTGGCCGTCGCCGTCGAGGGTGGCGACGATGGCGCTTCTGGCAGCCGTGACGCCGCTGCGCACCGCCGCCGACTGCCCCCCGCTGCGGAAGTGACGCAGCACCCTGAGCCAGGGATGGCGGGTCCTGGCAGCGGCGAGCGCCGCGGCGGTGCCGTCGGTCGAGCCGTCATCGACATAGATCACCTCGAAAGGGGCGAGGTCTTCGCAGGCCGCGGCGATCTCCGCGAGGAGCCCGGCGATATTGCCGGCCTCGTTCTTGACCGGGACGACCACCGAGAGGCGCGGGACGCTCATCGGGGCACCACCCCATAGGCGGAGAGATCGACCCGGCGGCCACTGTTGAGGTTGAAGCCGGAGACCTGCCCAACGATGACCTGCCCGACAATCTTCGCCTGCACCTTCGTCGCCTCGAATTCCGGCCCGTAACGGTCCTCGACGAAGACGAGGCGGCATCCGCCGGCGTTGAGGAAGTCGCGCGCCTCGGCGCCGGTATTGAGCATGGTCAGGTCCGTGCCGATGAGGAAGACGAGGCTGGGCTCGCGATAGCCGAGGCTGGCGACCTTCGGTCGGCAGGGCAAGCCGTCTCGGATGGCGGCAAGGCGCGGCGAGACCTTGAGGGAGGCGATCGCCGGCTGCGTCAGGCCCAGCACGCCCGGCAGAAGGAGAACGGAGGCGGCGACGGCGAGAATCAGAGCCCGTTCGGCGGTCTCGCGCATCAGGGCGAGGGCGGAGAGGAGGGCGACGAGGCAAGCGGCTGTCATGAGCGGCAGGCCCGCCCAGGGAACGACGCGGTCGAGGTGCCAGGCGGTGCCGACGAGCCCGGCGAGGATTCCGGCCGGGATGAGGACGACGAGGATCGCCGCGAGCGCTTGGCGCAGGCGGCCGGGCGGCGTGCCGCGCTGCCACGGTTCCAGGGCCGCGGCCGGCACCAGGGCGGCGACCGCCAGGATCGCGACGGCCGGTACCAAGGGCAGGAGGTAATGCGGCAGCTTCGTCGGCACCGCCTCGAACAGCAGCCAGGCCGGCACGATCCAGGCGAGGAGGAACGCGGCCGCATCCGCGCGCCGGTTTGCAAGAGCCCGCGGCAGGCCGAGGGCCGCGAAGGGGGCGGCAGGCCAGAAGGTCGCGAAGAAGACGAGGAGATACGTGCCGGGCGGCGCCCCATGCTTCTCGGCCGCGCCGCCGACCTTGGCCAGCATGTCCTGCCCCACCGAGGCACCGAAGAAGGCGCCGCCGCTCTTCCATGCGATGGCGAGGAACCAGGGCGCCACGACACTGAGGGTGATGCCGAGCCCCAGCGCAGGCCGCAGGGCGAGGAGCCAGCGACCCGAGCCGTCCCGCCAGGACAGCACGAGGGCAGGAAGCCCGACGAAGAGCGGCACCATCGGACCCTTCACCAGGATGCCGAGGGCCATGGCGACCCAGAAAGCGAGGATTGCGGCGTGCCCGAGGTCGCGCCGGCCGCGCCAGATCCAGGCTCTGGCGAGCCCGCCCATCGCCGCCGTCGTGCAGGCGGCGAGCAACGCGTCGGTCTTGGCGAGATGAGCCTCGGCCGAGAGCATCAGGCAGGTTCCGAACAGGGCGGAGGCGAGGAGTGCACCGCGCCGGGTCAGCACCGCCAGACCCGCCCAGTAGCTCAGGAGAACGGCCGCCAGGGCTCCGACGAGAGAGGGGATACGATAGAGGGCTATGGTCGTGCGGGCTTGCGCAACGCCCATCGCCTCCCCGGCCGCCACCGCCGCGGCCTGGGCCCAGTAGATGCCGACCGGTTTCTTGTGGCGGGCCTCGGCCTGAAACCGGATGTCGACGAGGTCGCCGGTCTCCAACATCTGCTTCGAGGCCTGGGCGAAGCGCGGCTCGTCGCGGTCCATGGGCTGGAGCGAGACGAGGCCAGGCAGGAAGACCGCGAGCGACAGGGCGAGAAGAAGCGCGCCGGCGCGGGCATGGCTGCGCGCGCCGATATCGAGAAGCATGTCGAGGACGCCCAGGGCGTCGCCCCCGCGCCGGATGCGCCCGGCATCGAGATCGATCATGGCGAGCGCTTCACGAAGACAAGGCCGTGACGGCGTTCATGGCGCGGCTCCAGGCCGGCAATCGGCCCGATGATCCGGATGCCGAGGCGGGCGCCCGTGTCGGGGAAGGCGATGGGAAAGTCAAATTCGGCGTGCGGAGAAAGCGAATGGCGCCTATGACGAGGATCTTGGCTCTTCGGATTCCTGCGATGCCCGTCCAGATCGGCCTTCTCGCCTTCCCGGGCGTCCAGCAGCTCGACCTCACCGCGCCCTTCGAGGTTTTCGCCTCCCTGCCGGAAACCGAGGTGCACGTCATCGCGGCGAGGCTCGAACCGGTGCGCAGCGCCACCGGGCTCATGCTGACGCCGACGCTTACCTGCGGTTCCTGCCCTCCCCTCGACGTGATCTGCATTCCGGGCGGGGTCGGCGTGAACGCGCTGATGCAGGACGAGGCGATGATCGCCTTCGTGCGACATCAGGCGCGAGGCGCGCGTTACGTCACCTCGGTCTGCACGGGAGCGCTGGTGCTCGCCGCGGCGGGTCTCCTCAAGGGCAAGCGCGCGACGACCCACTGGGCCGCCCTCGATCTGCTGGCGGCTTTCGGAGCGATCCCGGTCGCCGAGCGGGTGGTGCGCGACGGAAATCTCTTCACCGGCGGCGGAGTCACCGCCGGGATCGACTTCGCGCTCACGCTGGCAGCCGAACTGATGGGCCGTAGCGTCGCCGAGGCGACTCAGCTCGCCCTCGAATACGCGCCAGCCCCGCCTTTCTCGTCTGGGACGCCGCAGACGGCCACCCCGGATGTCCTGGCTACGGCGAGGGCGCGGCTCTCTGGCAGCCGGGCCGAGCGGGAACGCATCGTCGCGGCGATCACCGCCCCGCCTTCGCCTCGAACAGAACCCAGCCCGATTCCGCACCCCGCTCCTCGCTGAGGCAGATCCAGGCTTCGTTGTCTGGGATCGCGGACAGGCGGGGGAAGGCGAACGGATTGCGGCCCTCGCGCGCGATCGGCTTCGCCTCGTGCGTCCCGGCGAGTCGCTCGGTCAGGACGTCGACGCTTCGACGGCCCTCGACGTCGTGGCTCTCGACGACGAGGTCGGCGTTCGCCAGGTGCGGAACGGCGACAGGGTCCAGGACGGCGATCTCGGCACCCTCGATGTCGACGAGGACGAGGGCACGGCCTGCACCTGCCAGCGTCGCATCAAGGACGCTGGCCGTCGCCTCGCCCCGGATGTCGAGGGAGACGCCGTTCAGGTCCGCATTGGCTTTGATCACGCCCTGCGAAGCGGCATCCCGCTCGTAGGCGATCACGGGAAGCTTCGCCGCTCGAGCCATGCCGACGGCAAAGAACCCGTTGGCCGCCCCGATGTCGACGAACATGCCGTAGGAGGAGAGGTCGCGGGCGAAGAGCGCCTCCACCACCTCGCGTTCGTACTGGCCGAGCAGCATCGCGACCATGTCGTGGCCCCAGTTCGCCGTGGGACTCAGATGCAGGCCGCGGAACGGCCCGTCCTGCACCCGCCCGCCGGCATCGCGATAGATCGCCTCGGCCTGTCGGGACTTCACCAGGGCGACGTGATTGTAGAACAGCGAGGTCGAGAGCTTCTCGAAGGCCGGTGCGACGAGCCGATAGCGCAAAGCACGCGTCGTCACCGCCCTCAGGCTCGTCCTCAGAAGGCCCATCTGTCGATCCCCGTCGTGCCTGTGTCGCCGGTTCGCCATAAGGCAAAGCTCGTACGGGGACGAGGGCGGGAAACGCTGAGATCCGCCGCATCTCGGGCGGGGTTGCGATCGGCCTGGGCCAGCGCCGCCGCGACCCGAAATCGGTGCATGCGGCCCCATCCATCCTGTTCGGCGATAGCGGTATGGATCGCGAGTGGAACAGCGACGTCGTCGATCCGCCAGCGGCGCCGCAGGATGCCGCCGCGTGAGGAAGTCTGAGGTCAGGGATTCGCTAAGGCGATTGACGTACTAAGGACACGGTTCGGCAGCCGTTTCAGACCATGGGGAAGACGGAAGATTCATGACCCTGGTCCCGATCTCGATGGTCGTGGCGCTCTCGGGCACCATGGCGATCAAACATTACCTCGCGGATTTCCTGCTCCAGACCGACTGGATGGCGCGGGGGAAGGAGCGCGAAAGGCACTGGCTGCTCCCGCTCGCAGCTCATGCAGGCTGCCATGCCGGCATGACGCTCGCCGTCGCCCTCGTCGTGGAGCCGCGGCTCTGGTGGCTCTGCCTCGTGGATTTCTCGATTCATGCCGCGATCGACAAGGCGAAGGCCACGATCGGGCGACGGCTGGCGCTGATCCCGTCCCAGGCGCGATTCTGGTGGCTCATGGGTTTCGACCAGCTGCTGCACGGGCTCACCGATCTCGGACTCGTAGCCGCGCTTCTCAGCCTGTGACGATACGATAGGCTGGTACGGAATCCGCTGAAGAGCGGCCAGGGATCGCGGCGGTGGCAGAGGATGGCACAGATCGGTCCCGTGCCGGGACCGCAGGCGGCGCCCGCCCGGCCTGGAGCATGGATATGACGACAGGGATCGAGAGCCATCCCGGCGTGGCGGCCTCACGCCAGACCGACATTCCGGATGCGGTCCGGATCGGCGCGATGGTCTTCGTTCTCGCGGTCGTTCTGGTCGGGTCGAGCCCCTTCCAGGACCGCATGGGCACCTACCTGATCGAGGCGGGCGACGGCGGCAATCTCGCCAACCAGATCCTGGTGGTGATGGTCGGCGCCCTGGCGGGAAGCCTGATCCTGCATCGAGGCCTGTCGACGCTTCGCCCGCTCCTGACGCTCTCCTGCCTCGCCGCCCTCGCCTGGTTCGTCCTCACCACCGTGACGTCCGTGGCGCCTGCGACCTCGGGACGGCGCCTCATATCCCTCGTCATCCTGCTCTCGGCGGCGGCGGCGATGCTGGTCATTCCCCGCAACCCGCGCCAGTTCGCCACCATCCTGGGAAGCACGGCCCTCCTGATCGTCGTGATCTGCTACGCCAGTCTCGTCCTCGCTCCGACCCTGTCCATCCACGATGCCCTCGATCTCACCGAGCCGGAGCATGCGGGCGCTTGGCGCGGTCTCTACAACCACAAGAACGGCGCCGGCGCCATCATGGCGATCTTCGTCTTCATCGGCCTGTTCTGGCGCCGGATGGGTGCGCCATTCCTCGGAACCTGCCTTTCCCTGCTCTCCGTGATCTTCCTCGCCCTCACCTTCGCGAAATCAGCGATGACGCTGATGCCGGCCGTGCTGGCCCTGGGCTGGCTCCTCACCCGGTCGTCGGCGTCCTGGTGGCGCGCGCTCCTGGTGTTCGGTCCCCTGGCGGCGCTTCTGGCGGCCACGGTCGGCACGGTGCTCGTCCCGTCGCTCAGCTCGGCCGTCGCGGCCATCCTGGGAAATGCCAGCTTCACCGGCCGGACGGAAATCTGGGACTTCGCCATCGACAACATCCTCAAGCGGCCGGTCACCGGCTACGGTTACGGCGCCTTCTGGGACAGCGTGTTCTACGGCGGCGGTTCGGATGCCGAGAGCTGGGTGAACTCGATCAAGAGCGCCCATAACGGATATCTCAGCGTGGCCCTCGATCTCGGCCTGCCGGGTCTCGGCTTGGTGCTGTGGTGGTATCTGCTGAAGCCTTTCCGCGATCTGCAGGCCAGCACGCCGACGCCGGGGATGCCCCCTCTGACGCTTCTCCTCGTCAGGATGTGGCTGTTCGTGATGCTGCTCACGGTCTTCGAGACCGCCCTCTATCTGCCGGTCCCGCCCAATGGGCTGTCGTTCTTCGTGGCACTCAGCGTTTTCGGGCTGCGTTACCTCACCTGTGCGGCCGTCGCGACCGAGACCAGCACCCATTCCCATCACCGCGCGGGTTGAGATCAGGCGGCGATCCGCAGCGACCGCTCGCCCGATGCGATGCGGCGGGCGTGAAGCGAGACGATGGTGTCATCCGGGCGCTCGGCATGGAGCGCCAGCATCGCCCTGGCTCCCTCCTCCTCGCCGGCACTGAGGCGAGCGAAGGCCTCACGGTAGCGTTCCTCGAACGCGCTTCCGTCACCCCGAAGCCCTGCGCTGGGTTCGAAGACCGGAACGCCCTGCATCTTACCCCGCAACATCAGGATGCCGACGGGCCTGAACGACCGGCCGGGACAACCGGCCACGGTGCTGTCGGCGATGCAGATCCGCGTGCCGAGGGCCTTGTTGGCTGCCTCGAGTCGGGCCGCCGTGTTGATGGCGTCGCCATGGGCCGTATAGTCGAAGCGACGCGAGCCTCCGAAATTACCGACGACGGCGACACCGGTATTGACCCCGATGCGCGTCTTGCCGAATGGAACCCCCCTGTCGTTCTGGCTCGTCGCGAAGCCTATGGCGAAGGAGTCCATCGCGATGGCGCAGGCGACCGCGCGCTCGGCATGGTCGGGCTGGTCGAGAGGCGCGTTGAACATGACGTGGACCGCATCGCCCACGATCTTGTCCACGGTACCGCCATGCGCCATCGCGATCCCGCACAGGCCGTCGAGATAGCCGTTGAGCAGCGATACGAGGGCTTCCGCGCCGTGCGTCTCGGTGAGCGCCGTGAAGCCTTCGAGATCCGTGAACAGAAAGGTCATGCTGCGGCTCTCGCCGCCGAGCTTGAGCTGGTCGGGGTTGGCGGCCAGGGCATTGACGAGGTCGGGCGAGAGGTAGTGCGTGAAGGCCTCGCGCAAGTGCACGGCATCGCGCTCGGTGAGGAGGTGGCGCGAGAGGATCGCGGCAGCGAAACTCGTTGCGACCGCGAGCAGCGGGAGAGATGCGTCGACGAGCAAGCCGGCGTGACGATAAGCGACCCATGCACCCGTGCCGAGGACGGCGATGATGCCGGCCGTCAACCCCATCGCGAACCGGACATTCAATGATCCCGCCGCGATGGCGGCCAGAAGCGCCATCGCGCATGCGGCAACGATCTCCATGCCCCCGGCCGAAGCAGGGCGGTTGAGATGATGACCCGATAGGATCTGCTCGAGGGCTTCGGCATGGATGTTGACGCCGGGCTCGTAAGCGGTGAGCGCCGTCGGGCGCAGGTCACCGAGGCCGACGGCACTCGTTCCGACGAGGACGATGTGTCCGGCGATACGTTCGCGCAGTGTCTCGCGCGCCTCCGGGTCCAGCACCTGCCAGGCCGCGACCGTGCGCTCACGGACGCTGCCGCTCTGATGAAGCAGCAGGGCACCGTCCCGGTCGAGGGGAATATCCAACGCACCGACGCGGACCGTGAAACCGGTCACCGGGTTGCCTGAACCACCGTCCTGCTCGGTCCGCACGCGGATCGTGTCCTCGCCCTGGGCAAGCCTGAGCGCTTCGAGGGCGAGAGACGGAACGAGGTTTCCGCGGAAGACACTCAGGAGAGGCAGGCGCCGGATGATCTCGTCCCGGCCGGCCGCGATGGTGAAGCTGCCATGTCCGGCCGCTGCCTCGTCGAGTACCGGAATGTTCGGAATGATCCCGGAAAAAGAGGGGAGAACAGACGCCGGATTCGGCCCGATGACGGCGAAGGCAGGAAGGCGAGGCGCGACGCCTTCGTTGGCACCAGGAAGAAGGCCGTAGCCGGCGACGAGACGGGCCTTGGAGAAGGCTTTGGCCAGCGTCTCGTCGTGATCGGGAAGTGACTGGACGCCGCTCGGAAGCACGTCCCAGCCGTGAGCCTGCCGCCAGGTCTCGAGAAGGCGGCGGGGCGAGGTCCGGTCGGGTTCCGCGAAGACGACATCCAGGGCGATGGATGCGGCGCCGAGCTCATGCAGCCCGGCGACGAGATCGGCAACCTTGTCTCGTGGCCAGGGCCATTGTCCATGCCGCTTGAGAGAGGCGTCGTCGATGTCGATGACCCGGACCGGGAGCGCTTCGGCGGAGATGCGAGGTGCCGCGCGCTGCATCAGGTCGAAGCCGGCGAAACGCAGCCGTTCGAAGGGGTCGGGCAACGCTGCGCGCAATCCGAGGATCACGACGACGCTCGCCAATCCGGCGAGAACCGGGGACATGCGTCTCAAGACGCGACGCATCGGAAATCTCCGTCAGCGACAGTAGATAGCCACCCGCTCAAGGCATCGGGCACCGGATCGATCTTCACCCTCGCATGGACGGGTGAAGGGATTCGGTATCGCGATAGCAACCAGATTCCGTTCTCCTCCATCGAGTCTGCCGACCCGTTGAGAGACTCGATTAAACTTCTTCTGCGACGATGGTCCGGTCGCCCTCGAATGGGCCACGGGGCGTCCAAGCCAGTCCATGACAAATTCGTATGCACGCCTCGACCTAGCAGCCGGATCGATGCTGTTCGCGGAAGGGGAAGCAGGTCAGGCTGCCTACCTGATCATGGATGGCGAGATCGAGATCTTCCTCAACCGAGAGGGCGATGAGATCGCGCTCGCGAACCGGGGCATCGGCGAGATCGTCGGCGAGATGGCCCTGCTCGATGCCGGTCTCCGGTCCGCATCGGCGCGGGTCGTGGCCGATTGCAGCCTGATTCCCATCACCGAGGACCAGATCCAGCACCGGCTCACGCAGCTCGATCCGATCATGCGGATGTGCCTGAGTGCCGTGCTCGAACGTTACCGCGACATGGTCTCGCTGGTGAGCAAGGCAGCCTTGCCCCGCCAGACGAGCGCGGCGGAGCAGGCCGAGACACCACCGGACGATCGAAGCACGACGCCCGACACGTCGGAAAGGCAGGGCCATTCCGATCGCATGAAGGAGGCGATCGGCCAACTCGTCATGGAACGAGAACTGCGCCGCGCCCTCGATCAGGGCGAGCTCGAACTCTTCCTTCAGCCGATCGTCCGGTTGAGCACCGGACGCTTCGCAGGTTTCGAGGCGCTGATGCGGTGGCGCCATCCGGAGCGCGGATTGGTGCCGCCTCTCACCTTCATCCCGGTGGCTGAAGCCAGCGGGTTCATCGTGGAGCTGACGCGCTGGGCGCTGTCGGAGGTCGGGCGTGTGATGCCCCAGATCATGCTGGCGAGCCTGCACAACCCTCAGGCCGTGGAGGGAACTCCGTTCCTAAGCGTCAACGTCTCCGGCCATGATCTCGCCCTCGTCGATTTCCCCGCGATGATCGCCCGGATGTTGGAAACCTCGGGCATGGCGCCCGAGAGCCTCAAGCTCGAGATCACCGAAAGCATCCTGATGCAGGATCCGCGTCAGGCATCGGACACGCTCGAACAGTGCCGCGACACCGGAATGGGAATCGCCATCGACGATTTCGGAACCGGGTATTCCAGTCTCAGCTACCTCACGACGCTGCCGATCACGACCCTCAAGGTCGACCGAGCCTTCGTCCAGGCCATGCTCGGGGACGCACGCAGCCGCAAGATCGTCCAGACCATCCTGCGCCTCGCCGAGGAACTCGCCATACCCGTCGTCGCGGAAGGAATCGAGCAACCGGCGGAGGCAGAGGCACTCACCGCGATGGGATGCGACTTCGGCCAGGGCTACCTGTTCGGCAAACCCGTTCCGCTGACTGAGACGCTCGCCCTGATCAGAAAGCACAATGCAGCACCGGGCAGGTCGGCGGATCAAGATACCGATGCGGTGATCCGGGACATCACGACATCGCAATCAAACATGCGCAGGATCGGATAACATTGCCATGACCTCCTTTTCTCGTTTCGCCGTCGCCGCAATCCTCGCCAGCGGTCCGGCACTCGCAGCGGTGCCGCCCGCCTCCGCCGCCGATGTCGTCGGCCAGGTCGACAAGGTCGAACGGCAGGCCGTGGCGGTGGTCGAGGGCCAGTCGAGGGACATGACGGTCGCCGGACCCGTCTTCTTCAAGGACATGATCCGCACCGGAGGAGCGTCGCGTCTCGAATCCAAACTCGCCGACGGAACCGTCCTCACCCTGGGGGAACATGCCAAGATCACGGTCGACGAATTCGTCTACCGGCCGGATCGCCAGGGCGGCAAACTCGGACTGACGGTGGCGCGCGGGGCCTTCCTGTTCGTCGGCGGCAAGATCGAAGGCCCGACCGGTGGAAATGTCGCGATCCGCACTGCGGTCGGCACCCTGGGAGTGCGCGGGACCACCGTCTGGGGCGGGCCGATCGACGGCGGCTTCGGCGTGCTCGTCCTCGACGGCCTGGTGACCCTCAAGACCGCGCGCGGGAGCGTCACCATGCGCAAGGGCCAGGGTACGATGGTCTATGCCGGGCGGGCGCCACAAACTGCGGCGCCCTGGCCGGAGGACCGGACCAAGCGGGCCGTGGCGACGATCAGCTTCAGCCCGAAACGGTGAACGGGACGCTTGGACGATTGCTTTTGTTTCCAATCGGTTACAGCTAGGTTCATAGAGAATTCAGGCTGTTTTTGCGATTCCCGCAGGCGTCCGGCGCCTCCATCTGCCGGACCTCCTGAGAGGATCATTCCCATGTCCAAAAAGGTGCTTGCGATGGCTGCGGCCATCGTCGGCGGCATCGGCCTGGCCAGCAGCCTTGGCGGTGCCGCCCACGCGGCTCCCCTCGCCGTCACGACCGGGCCATCTCTCGCCGGGGACGCTTTGACGAATGTGGCCTATGGCTGCGGCCCCGGTTTCGTCCCCAACCGCTTCGGCTATTGCCGGCCGATCTACCGGCCCTACGGTTTCTACGGGCCGCGCCGCTTCTACGGACCCCGTCATGGCTTCTACGGGCCGCGCTTCGGCTACCGCCGCCACGTCTATGGTCCGCGGCCGGTCTTCGGTTTCGGGTTCTAAGCCTCACGTGTCGGACGCTCCGTCGGCAGACGGGGCGTCTCCCTCCGGGGCGAGGTCGTAGACGGCATCGCCCAATCGACGGAAGGGTCCGCCCGCACCCGACCGCTTCCATAGCCGGGTGTTGAGAGCGGCGACGGGATCGAGCCCCGCCACATCGAAACCGGCAGCTCTCAGCCGATCGAGGAGTTCGGAGGCGTGCATCGGCCGGCCGGTGTCCCGCAGGGTCGCGAGACAGGCGGCGATGATCGCGCGGCCGCGTCCCCGCGTTCCAGGATCCGATATCGCCGGCGGGATATCGGCCTCACCGGACGTCTCGGGAAATAGTCGAACAGGAGCCTCGGGCGAGGGGACGGCCTGGCTCGTCTGCAGACGTCGGCCGAGTTCGAGGAAGGCGAGACAATCGGCGATCTCGCGCTCGATCACCTCGCGCTGACGGCGCAAGATTTCGAGACGCGCTTCGGCTTGTGACTGCGTCAGGAACGCCATCGATTCCGATCCGGCCTTGGTTCATCCCGATATCGTGCTCCTCATAGCATCTTCCGAATAAAATGGAATATTCTACTTAGAGCGAGGCTTGGCGCCGAGGTGCGCGTCCGGGCTTCGGCGGGATGAGAAGACTGGACGCATCCGCAGGTCGCAGCAGCATGCCATTATCGTCGAGGTCGATCGGCAGTTTGGGAAACACCTCGCGCAGATGGGCGAGATCGGCTTTGAAGGCCTGGCGGAAGCTGCGGATGCTGGCGTTGTCGGCACCGAATTGGGCGTGAAGGTTCATCCAGGTCAGGCGTAAGGGACGCTGCAGGGCACGCAGGCGATATCCGACCCAGAACAGCAGATCGAGCTTGCGGGCCGAGCCCGAGAAGGCCCTCGCCGCCCGGATATCGACCGGCAGAGCATGGCGGATCAGGTTGTCGTAGAAGTCCTGGTGAAACTGGACGGTCTTCGACCACACATGGCCGTCGCCGCCCTGGGGCAGCCACAGATCGAGCTGGCGGAATGGGGGAACGTTCAGGGTGCGGGCGGAATCGCCCCCGTCCCAGAGCCCGATCTGCATGGTGCAGGCGGCAAGACGGTTGAGCTGCTCCTTGAACTGGCGGATCGTCCCGCGCTCGCCGCCCGTCACGGCAAAACCCATCTCCTTCATGAAGCCCGAGAGGCTGTCGGCCACGGCGATCGTCGGGCTGCGTTGGCGGACCGCCTCGGTACAGAGATGCAGGAGGACGAGGCGTGCCTTCGGCCCGTAGGGCAGGCCCTGCAGCTCCATCTCGCCGTTGGCGGGGTTCTTCAACCGGCC
>NZ_JAIETD010000060.1 GCF_019745455.1 Methylobacterium sp. | reverse complement strand
ATGGTGGCCGGCTTCGCCTCGGAACGACGGCCGGCTTCAAATCGGAATCCCCGGCCGGCTTCGTCGGAATACGCATGTTGCTCTCAGCCGGGGAGTTCTACCTTTTTTCTCCTTAAGCACACCGTCAGCACACCGTCAGCACACCGTCAGCACACCATCAGCGCACCTCAAGCGCACCATCAGCACCACTCACGCACACCATCAGCCCTCACTCATGCACACATCATCACCCCTAGAAGGGAACCATCAGACCACCACACGCCCTCTAAGTGCCTGATAAAGCTGCCCTAAGCATTTTCTTTTTGTCTCCGTGCATTTTCTGCTTTACAGGGGTGGATAGTTGGTGGCAAAAGGGGATCACAGCAGACGAACTGCTGAGGCAACCTATCCACCCTAGAGGATTAGATCATGACTGACATCTATGCCCAGCATCGTAAGGCGTTCGCTAACGTGTCCGCTTACGTGGTCCTTAAGGACGGCGAAAGGGTCGCTACAGTGGCCTTCAAGTTCGGTAACACGGTGACCGCTTACGTACATTGGATTGGGACTAAGATGGCTCGAGGACGCGCTGTAGGTGGTGGTTATGATCGGCAGACAGCGGCGGTACAGATGGCAGTAAAGAACGCTAAGGCTCAGATGGATGATGCGGCACAA
Organism: Methylobacterium sp.; assembly: GCF_019745455.1. Lineage (GTDB taxonomy): Bacteria > Pseudomonadota > Alphaproteobacteria > Rhizobiales > Beijerinckiaceae > Methylobacterium. Next base: position 27,556 of record NZ_JAIETD010000060.1, on the reverse strand, counting down.
GACCCGATGATCCACACTAACGCTCAGGCTCGCGCGCTTGGGGACTTCCGCTTCGCTGTCCTGGCTGGGGATGATGGGCAGACGTGGGCGCGCAACCTCGAGAAGGCGGGCTTCACGGTGCTGTCGGCTGTCTAGTCCTATCCACCCCTGCAACACATCACGCACACTAGAGGATCACATCATGGCACATTCACGCACCGCTACTCCTGATGTCTTCAGCCGCTACGGGGCACCGATGGGGCGTCGCTCAGAGGCCGTTCACAACCTCGACTGCGCCCAGCGCATCCAACTGTTCCGCATCAGGCTCAATGGGGGAGGCTACGACGCTGGTGGGGCTTACTGGGGCTCAGGACAGCCTCTCTGGTGCGCCATGGATCACACGGGGGAAACGGTGTTCTTCCGCGCCCCTCACCGTGAAAGCGCCAAGTGGTGGCTCAGAGACAGTCACGATACGCCTGAGGCTGTCCGCTTCTACCGCTGATCTATCCACCCCTGCAAACCACTTCATCTCACATTCGAGGCACATCATGACCGCTTACATCCTCGACGCACTCTATCTCCTGGCCCTTGGCTGTGCCCCAGCCGCCACACTCGCACTGATCGGTGTCCTCACGTATTGACTTATCCACCCCTGAGGAACACAACGCTACACATTCAAGGCGCGTCAGCGACCCTCACGCGCCCGTTACAATCCACCCATGAGGAACTCATCATGTACGAACTTTCACTGATCCTGGGGACCTTCAGCATCCTATCCACGGTCGCTCTGGCCTTGGGCACCTACGCAAGCTGATCTCTCGATAGGAATAACGGGGCTGTGGATAGGTGGATAATCCTCCTAGCACCATGGCCCCGTTCCTGTTACGTTCTCATGATCAGCCATTCTAGGCGGGCGAGGGCGACATGATGATGATCGGTGCAATATGTCCCGTCCCGGTCATGATCCCGTCACCTTCACGGTGCTGATCACATTCCAGTGACTGTTGCTTAAGAGCCCAACACGCTCTGAACGCCACAAACTCTAGTGTTGAGTTCACAAGCTGTGAGTATCCCACAACAGAGGGATTCTCGCAATGCGTTCTGTCGGTCTGTTGGAGCACCATGAAAGCAGATGTTCGACAACTTGCACAGCGGGTTTCTACACGTACCGTTGATTGGTGACTTCCACGTCGAGTTCCGAAGCCCTTGTAGGGGTCGTTGGTGGCTTGACGGTGCTTCAAGCGGACGGAGTCAGGAGCTGTTCATGGGCTCCACACACGTCATCTGGGACAGCAACCCACGCGGGCTTGTGGTCCTGGCGTTATTCACAGGGTGGCTTATTAACTCGCCGGTGGGTATGTTGGATTTCATCGGGTAAGCCTGGGAACAATCTCACGGGTGAGGAGTTCTCGGAGCGAACCCTAAGCAATCTACTCCTCACCTGGAGCATTAAGATGACCCCAGAGATCGTTGCACAGTCACGCTCATTGGCGCATGTGGGCCACATCCAGCCCGCCTACCATGAGCGTAGAGTGTCGAATCAAACTCCCACGATGTGGGCCAAGCGTGCCATCGACGCGACCCACGTTCAGCGCAAGCTAGGTGACCTGATGACACCTCAGGCGCTGCAGGTCGTCCTAGCCGTATACGAGCAGCATGGGATCACCATGCAGGGCATCGAGAAGCGCACGAGACTCGCTCTAGGCTCTGTCTCTCGGAACCTGATGTCTCTTGGTGAGTGGCACAGGCTTGGTAAGCCAGGGCTTGGGCTAGTCGAGACGGTTGACGATCCTACTGAGCGTCGTCGCAAGATCGCGTTCCTGACCAAGAAGGGTCGGGAGTTCGTTGAGGAGTACCTTTCGGCCCTCACAGGCGAAACGATCATCATTGATAGCCCGACCTCGAGGGACTTCCTCTCGAAGACCTACAGCGCCAACATCCGCCGCTGAGCCTACCCAAATGCCTCGTTAGGATGGTGGCGACTGAGGGAATCGAACCCTCACGCCATTCCTGGCGAGGCATTTTAAGTGCCTTGTGTCTACCAGTTTCACCAAGTCGCCTTACACTAACCTATCCACCCATGAGGAGTAGATCATGCCCACTAAGCGAGGCTCAAGCTGGCAAGGAATCGTGTACCACACGTCACTAGCCGGTGGCCGTGTACGTCGCAACTTCGAGACTGAGAAGGCCGCTAAGGCGTGGGAGCTGGACAGCAAGGCACGGCTCATCCGAGGCGAGCCAGTGGACCTTGGCGACAACGTCAAGCACGCCTCACAGCGCAAGCAGGGCCTGCCTCACACGCTTAACGAGCTGGTATCTCATGTCGAGGCGAGCCGTTGGGCTGCTAAGGAGAGCGGCTCGAGGCAGGCTGACAACGCCAGAGACATCATCAGGCTCATCGGGGCCAACAGGCCAGTCAGCTCCATCAACAAGGCTGACATCGATGTGGCTCGAGGCAAGCTCCTCAAGATGGGCAATCAGCCCGCTACGGTGAACCGTAAGGTGGCCGCTCTCTCCACCTGCCTGACTGAGGCCGTGGATATGGGCCTGATCGTGGGCAAGCCTAAGTGCGCTAAGTTCGCTGAGAGCGAGCATCGAATCAGGCGCTTCACTCCTGAGGAGGAGGCCACAGCCCTCGACTACTTCGAGCGCATGGGTGAGCTATGGATGGCTGACTTCATCGCTCTGAGTGTGGATACGGGGCTCCGTCAGGGCGAGATGCTCAACCTCCGTCACAGAGACGTACAGGCTGACAAGCTCATGGTCTGGGGCACAGGCGCCAAGTCAGGCAAGACCCGCTCAGTGCCCCTTACAGGCCGCGCAAGGGACATTCTGGAGAAGCGGGCGAACCTCGATTACCGCAAGGACAACGAGGGGTTCACGACAGCCCTGTACGTGTTCGATGTGACCCGCTTCGCTGTGTCCTGGCAGTGGGACAAGCTCTCAGCACTGCTGGGCCTCGTGGATGATGCGCAGTTCGTGCCTCACATCATGCGCCATGAGTTCTGCTCGAGGCTCGCTGATCGTGGCGTGAACGCATCAGCCATCAAGGAGCTTGCAGGCCATTCAAGCCTGTCGGTGACACAGCGTTACATCCACATTAACGCTGCTGCTTTGGTCAGCGCGATCCAGGCGTTAGAGGTGAGAGCATGACGACACCGCCGAAGCCCAAGAAGCGGGCTGAGAAGAAGGTTCCTGATCTCCTCCTGCCTGAGGTTCAGGAAGCTCTAGGCGGGCCTGAGAAGGCTGATGCGATCCTGTACGCTGCTGCCTACCGTATGCTGATCCAAGATGGACCTTACGTGTGGGAGATGACCCATGACGAGCGTGTAGAGGCCCGTCTGGGCTTCTTCCGTGAGTGGCAGACGAGTGACGAGAAGGACCAGCTCATCTACGTCCTCAAGCTGGTGGCTGACAGCTTCAACCACTGCCATGGGACGATGCCGTTGGTCATCCATGCGCTCACCATCGCTGACCTCGAGAACGAACGGCTACCTAACTGGGTGGCGCAGTCAGTTCGCGTTATAGAACGGTATCTTAGAACAACACGCAGAGACTAATCTCGCAGAGAGTCGCGGTGGTGGTGGAGAGCGCCACACGTACTCCACGCCACCCAGATGAATACCACCCCTGCACACATTCACTCCACGTTATCAGTGCCTTACGCCCTTTGTAATCCGAACCAACGAGACTTAAAATCTTGCGGCCGAAAGGCTGTGCGGGTTCGAGTCCCGCCGTCCGCACCATCGTACCGTGCTTGAAACCCGGGCTTGTGCGGCGCAACTGACAACCTCCGGAGGTGGCGCGGAACGTGCTCGGCGGGGATCGCCTGAACGACGACTTCTTCGGCGCGCATGGTTTCGCCGCCCGCCCTGGTGCCGTTTCCCGGCGCCCCTGGACCAAACGGAAGGATCGCCATGGCCGAGCTTCATCCCGAGATCGCCACCGTCACGGCGCGTGTCGTCGAGCGCTCGGCGCCATCGCGAAAAGCCTATCTCGACCTCATCGCGAGGGAGCGGGAATCCGGCGTCCATCGCCCGATGCTGAATTGCGGCAACCTCGCCCACGGCTTCGCCGCCTCCGGCGAGGACAAGCCGGCGATCAAGGCTGGTCGGGCGATGAATATCGGGATCGTCACCGCCTATAACGACATGCTCTCGGCGCATCAGCCCTACGGACGCTACCCGGAGCAGATCAAGATCTTCGCCCGCGAGGTCGGCGCCACCGCGCAGGTCGCCGGAGGCGTGCCGGCCATGTGCGACGGCGTCACCCAGGGCCAGCGCGGCATGGAGCTGTCGCTGTTCTCGCGGGACACCATCGCGCTCTCCACAGCCGTGGCGCTGAGCCACGGCATGTTCGACGGAGCGGCGCTCCTCGGCATCTGCGACAAGATCGTGCCGGGCCTGCTGATTGGCGCACTTCGCTTCGGCCACCTGCCGATGATCCTGATCCCGGCGGGACCGATGCCCTCGGGGCTCGCCAACAAGGAGAAGCAGCGCATCCGCCAGCTCTATGCCGAGGGCAAGGTCGGCCGCGACGAGCTGCTCGAATCCGAGTCCGCTTCCTATCACGGGGCGGGCACCTGCACGTTCTACGGCACCGCCAATTCCAACCAGATGATGATGGATGTGATGGGCCTGCACATGCCCGGCGCCTCCTTCATCAATCCGGGCACCAAGCTGCGCCAGGCGGTGACGCGGGCGGCGGTTCACCGCCTTGCCGCCATCGGCGCCAACGGCAACGAGTACCGGCCGCTCGGGCTCTGCGTCGACGAGAAGGCCATCGTGAACGCCGTCGTCGGCCTCCTCGCCACGGGCGGCTCCACCAACCACGCGATCCACCTGCCGGCGATCGCGCGGGCCGCCGGGATCGTGCTCGACTGGGAGGATTTCGACCGGCTCTCGGCGGTCGTTCCGCAGGTCGCCAAGGTCTACCCGAACGGCTCGGGCGACGTGAACCATTTCCACGCCGCCGGCGGCATGAGCTACGTCATCGCCAGCCTGATCGATGCCGGGCTCCTGCACGACGATCTCCTCACCGTGGCGGGCTCGCGCCTGCGCGACCATGCCCGCGATCCGAAGCTGATCGAGGACGAGCTCGTCTTCGAGGAGGCGCCGGATCATTCCCACGACGAGTCGATCCTCCGGGCGCCCGCCAACGCCTTCAAGGCCGATGGCGGCATGCGGCTGGTGAAGGGCAATCTCGGCCGGGCCACCTTCAAGACCAGCGCTGTCGATTCATCTCGGTGGACGGTGGAGGCGCCGGTCCGCGTCTTCGACGATCAGGACGACGTCATGGCGGCGTTCAAGGCCGGCGAGCTCGAACGCGACGTGGTGGTGGTGGTCCGGTTCCAGGGGCCGAGGGCCAACGGGATGCCGGAACTGCACAAGCTGACGCCTCAGCTCGGCGTGCTGCAGGACCGTGGATTCAAGGTCGCCCTGGTCACGGACGGGCGGATGTCGGGGGCTTCCGGTAAGGTGCCGGCGGCGATCCACTTGACCCCCGAGGCGCTCGGCGGCGGTCCGCTGGCGCGGCTGCGGGACGGCGATGTCGTCCGCTTGAGCGCGGAGGAGGGGAGTCTCGAAGCCCTCGTCGATGCGCAGGATTGGGAGGCGCGCGCGCAGGCAGTGCCGCCGCCACCCGCTTTCGGAACCGGCCGCGAGCTCTTCGCCTTCATGCGCCACGGTGCAGACGGCGCCGAGCAGGGCGCCTCCGCGATGCTCGCGGCGGCGGGGCTCTGAGAAGGTCCGCCGACGACGTCAGATCACCCTGAGAGGAAGCCCCATGACCGCCATCGACGCCCTGATGCGCTCCGTTCCCGTCATCCCCGTCCTGGTGATCGAAGATGTCCGCGATGCCGAGCCGATCGCGCGGGCGCTGGTGAAGGGCGGGCTGACCGTTCTCGAAGTCACATTGCGCACGCCGGCCGCCCTCGACGTCATCCGCGAGATGTCCAAGGTCGAGGGGGCGGTGGTCGGCGCCGGCACGGTCCTCAACCCGAAGGATCTCGACGCCGCGCTAGAGGCGGGCGCCAAGTTCATCGTCAGCCCCGGCCTCACCGACCCGCTCACCAAGGCGGCGATCGAGAGCCGGGTGCCCTACCTGCCCGGCATCGCCAATTCTGCCGACATCATGCGCGGCCTCGATCACGGCCTCGACCGCTTCAAGTTCTTCCCCGCCGAGGCCTCCGGCGGGATCAAGGCGCTGAAGGCTCTCTCCGGCCCCTTCGGCCAGGTCCGCTTCTGCCCCACCGGCGGCATCACCGAGGCCAGCGCGCCGGAATGGCTCGCCCTCAAGCCGGTTCTCTGCGTCGGCGGAAGCTGGGTCGTACCCGCCGGGACCCCGCAGCCGGAAATCATCCGCCGCGCCGCCGAAGCCGCCGTCAAGCTGCGTGCACCGTAAGGTCGCCTCTCCGGAGGGGGCGCTCGCGCCTCGATGAGCCTGCCGTGGCGCACCCCCGCCGTCGCAGCGGCAACGAGGAACGAGCAGACGGGCTTCAAGCTCATCGGACTGGGGGATTGAGAGCCAGCCGGGGCCGGCCGGAACACCTGCACAAATGACAGGCAGCTTCGGCGACAAGTATCGGCGGGCTTGCCCGACAACGTCTCTTCTCCGGCCGAGCTCGTGCCGCTAGCCTCGCGGCGCTCGGAACGCGTGACTTTCACGCTGCCCGAGCCGGCGATCCGAACCCGTCACCCGAGGTAACGATCGTTTAATGAGGGGACGGGTGGCCGGTTCGTATTGCGGCCCGTCCGCCGACTGATAAGCTGACGTCTGCTGGGCAGCGATGCCGAGGCCAAGAAATCATCCACGAGGAGCAAGTCCGCATATGCACACGAGCCACCAGCGCCGTTCGCGCGGATCCATCGGCCTATTGTTCGGCGTCTCTACCCTGCTGGCGGCCGGAGCGGCTCAAGCTCAGGATCTGACGGGGACGTTGGCGAAGATCAAGGAGACGGGTGCGATCGTGATCGGCTACCGCGACGCGTCGGTGCCGTTCTCGTATCTCGACGGCGACCAGAAGCCGGTCGGCTATGCTTTCGAGATCTGCAACAAGGTCGCCGATGCGGTCAAAGCGCACCTGAAGCTGTCCAAGCTCGAGGTGAAGCTCAACCCGGTGACCTCGGCGACCCGGATCCCGCTGATCGCCAACGGCACCGTCGACCTCGAATGCGGCTCGACCACCAACAACGTCGACCGCCAGAAGCAGGTCTCGTTCACCAACACCCACTTCCTGACCGCCACCCGCTTCGTGGCCAAGAAGTCGGCCAAGCTCGACAAGATCGAGGACCTAAAGGGCAAGACCGTGGTCTCGACCTCGGGCACCACCAACATCCGCCAGATCAACGAGGCCAACACCGCCCGCAGCCTCGGGCTGACGATCCTGCCGGCCAAGGACCATGCCGAGGCCTTCCTGATGGTCGAGACCGGCCGCGCCGTTGCCTTCGTGATGGACGACGTGCTTCTCGCCTCGCTCGCCGCCGGCTCCAAGGAACCGGGCGCCTACGCGATCTCGTCGGAGGCGCTCTCGGCTCCCGAGCCCTACGGCATCATGCTTCGCAAGGACGACGAGCCGTTCAAGAAGGTCGTGGATGCGGCCACGGCTGCGCTCTACAAGAGCCCGGAAGGTGCGGCGCTCTACGATAAGTGGTTCACGAAGCCGATCCCGCCGCGCGGCATCAACCTGAACCTGCCGATGAGTGAGCCGATGAAAAAGGCCTTCGCGAGCCCGAGCGACAGCGCGGATCCCGCAGCGTATTGAGACCGTGAGAAGCCGCTTCTGCTTGTTTGGCGGGAGCGGCCGCACTGGAATGCGGCGCGAGGGCTGAACCGCCCCGACTTTCCCCTCGAGACAGAAGATCTTGCCCTAGCCAATGAACTATAACTGGAACTGGCGCATCTTCTTCGAGCCCTCGCCAGAGGGGACCGGCACGTATCTCGACATGCTTCTGTCGGGGCTCGGGTGGACGATCGCCACGGCCCTCTGTTCCTGGATCATCGCCTTCTTCCTCGGCTCGGTGATCGGCGTCCTGCGGACGCTGCCGAGCAAGACCGCGAATGCCATCGGGACCAGCTATGTCGAGCTGTTCCGCAACATCCCGCTCCTCGTCCAGATGTTCCTCTGGTACTCGGTGATGCCCGAGGTGGTGCCGACCGAGTGGGGCAACTGGCTCAAGCAGTTGCCGAACGCCTCGTTCTACACCGCGGTTATCTGCTTGGGCTTCTTTACGGCCTCCCGCGTCGCCGAACAGGTCCGCGCCGGTATCGAGTCTCTGCCGCGCGGCCAACGCATGGCGGGCACGGCCCTCGGTCTGACGACGGCACAGACCTACCGCTACATCCTGCTGCCGATCGCCTATCGGGTCATCCTGCCGCCGATGACCTCCGAGTTCCTCAACAACATGAAGAACACATCGGTCGCGCTGACCATCGGCCTCCTCGAGCTGACGGCGAGGGCTCGGTCGATGCAGGAATTCTCCTCGCAAGTGTTCGAGGCCTTCACCGCCGCGACGGTGATCTACCTCCTGATCAGCCTTCTCGTGGTGACGCTGGCCGGCCGGCTCGAGACCCGCGTCGCGGTTCCGGGCTCGCGCTGATGCATCGCCTTTCCTCGCTCTTCATCGCGATCTGAGGTCGCCCATGTTCTCGGATTTCGATTTCAAGGTCGTGCTCTCGTCGCTGCCCTACGTGTTCGGCACCGGCATGGTCTTCACCGTGACGCTGACGGCGCTCGCGGCAACGGGGGGCATCATTCTAGGCACACTCATCGCGATGATGCGGTTGTCGGGTATCGCGGTGCTGGCCTGGCCGGCCAAGATCTACGTGAACTTCATGCGATCCCTGCCGCTGGTGCTGGTGATCTTCTGGTTCTATTTCCTCGTGCCCTATATCGGCCAATGGCTGACAGGTGCGTCGCGGCCGATCTCGGTGGGCGCCTTCACTTCTGCGCTCGTCACATTCACCTTGTTCGAGGCGGCGTTCTTCTCGGAGATCATGCGCGCCGGCATTCAGTCGATCCCCAAGGGACAGACCGCGGCGGCCCAGGCGATCGGGTTGTCCTACCGCCAAACCATGGCGACCGTGATCCTGCCCCAGGCCTTTCGGAACATGCTGCCGCTCCTGCTCACGCAGACGATCGTGCTCTTCCAGGACACCTCCCTCGTCTACGTGATCTCACTGACCGACTTCATGGGCGCTGCCTCAAAGGTGGCGCAGCGCGACGGCCGCCTGGTCGAAATGTATATCTTCGCAGCGCTGGTCTACCTCGTGATCTGCCTCGTCGCCTCGACCCTCGTGCGGCGTCTGCAGCGCCGCGTCGCCATCATTCGCTGAAGGCCCGCCCATGTCTGCTTCCGCATCGCCGAAAGCCACTGCGCCGATGATCTCCATCGACGCGATCAGCAAGTGGTACGGGCCGGTCCAGGTCCTGAAGGACTGCACCACCCAGGTGACGAAGGGCGAGGTCGTCGTCGTTTGCGGGCCCTCGGGCTCGGGCAAGTCGACCCTCATCAAGACCGTCAACGCGCTGGAGCCGATCCAGAAGGGATCGATCACGGTGGACGGCATCGGCGTTCAGGCCAAGGGGACCGACCTTCCCAAGCTGCGATCCCGTGTCGGGATGGTGTTCCAGCATTTCGAGCTGTTCCCCCACCTCTCGATCACCGACAACCTCACCCTCGGTCAGCGCAAGGTGCTTGGCCGCTCGGCGGAAGCCGCGCGCACCACCGGCCTGAAGCTCCTCGACCGCGTTGGCCTCGGCGCCCATGCGCACAAATATCCAGGACAGCTCTCTGGCGGCCAGCAGCAGCGCGTCGCCATCGCCAGGGCGCTGTCGATGAACCCGATCGTGATGCTGTTCGACGAGCCGACCTCGGCCCTCGACCCCGAGATGGTTGGCGAAGTCCTCGACGTCATGGTGGGACTTGCCAAGGAAGGCATGACCATGATGGTCGTGACCCACGAGATGGGCTTTGCCCGCAAGGTCGCCAACCGGGTCGTCTTCATGGATCGCGGCGAGATCGTCGAGGATGCCACGAAGGACGATTTCTTCGACAAGCCGCGGTCGGACCGGGCCCAAGCCTTCCTGTCGAAGATTCTGGCACACTGACTCCACTCGTCACGGAAGCACGAAAGGCCATCCTTCCGCTTGACAGAGAGAGTGGCACCCGTCTGACATGCGGGCTTGGGAAAGGCGTCGCCGACAGACGCCGCGACGGGAGAGACGTGTCATGCGTGGCGTAGGTTCGGCGATCCTGATGCTGACGACCGTGTTGCTGCCGGTCTCGGCCTCCGGGCAAGGGGCGCCCGGCGGCGGAACGCCCGCGAATATCTGCAAGGAGCTCGCGACCTTCGTCCATCCGCCGGCTGCGCCGGCGCCGGCCCCCGCCGCGGCACCGGGTGGCCAGCCTGCGGTACAGGCGCCGAGCCAGGCCGGTGCGACGCCGCAGCCACCTGCGGGCGGCGGTGATCCCCAGAAGACATCAGGCCTCAGCGCACCGACTGGCAACAGCGGCCCGGGTGCCGCTGGGCCGCAGGGAGCCACCCAGAACGCGAACGCGCCCTCGGGGGCCGGCGTGCCGCCGGCTCCGAAGGCCGCTGCAAATCCCGCCGCTGCTGCAGCTCCATCCCCGGCAGCGCCTGCCGCCCCCGCGCCTCCTCCGCCGAAGAAGCCGTCTCCCGAGGATGTGGCACGCGCGGACGCCGCCATCGGCAGCAACGACATCGCCGCCTGCCAGGCCTCGGCTCGTGGCATGCGCAGGGCCGGCGTGGTCATGCCCGCACCGCTGATGTCTCTTGCCGCCCTGGATCTGAAGTTCCTCGTTACCGCGGCCGACGCGCCGAAATAAGGGCCCTGGATCCTCCCGAGGAATACCTACGAAACCGGGCCCGGCATGCCAGGCCTGAACCTTCGGTGCCTGGCGACCGTTTGCATCGGGCAAGCGGGCCGAACTCCATGAGGGTTCGGCGTAGGCGATGGACGGAGGATGACATGAACACGACCACCCGCAGCGCTCTCGCGGCGCTGCTCTCCGTCGTCCTTGCCACGTCGGTCTGCGCGCAGACGCCTCAGCCAAGTCCCGCCTTCCTCGCCGAGCCGCCCGCGGGAGGGCAGTCGGCCACCGCTCTCGTTGGGCTCGACGTCATTGGGATGGATCACGAACGGATCGGGCGCACCGAGGATGTCGTCATCGATTCCGATGGTCGTGTCCGTGCGGTGGTGATCAGCGTCGGCGGTTTCCTGGGGATCGGGAAGAAGCAGGTCGCCGTGCCTTTCGACCAGCTCGTCTGGGTGCCCGAGGATGTCGCGCCGGCATCGCAGGTCCGGTCCAATACCGTGGCCGGAAATGCCCCAAGCGGGGAGGCGGCGAACACGGCCGGACCGGCTACTATGCCCGGAGCCCAGGTCTCGAACGAGGTGCTGGCAAGCGTCGACGAGAAGCGCGGCGGCGTGGTGAGCGACGCCACCGGTTCCGTCGTCGCCAAGGATCAGTCACGCGGCCAGGCGACGACCTCGGCCGCCGCATCACCGAATCGCCTCATCCGCGCGGAGGCCCGCCTGACCAGGGCGATGCTTGAGGCCGCGCCTGCTTATGCGCCCCGCGCCGAAGCGGCGCGCTGACCGCGAGACGCGCAAAGCACTTCGCCGGCGACCGACCTGGGTGCCTCAATCGCGGTTGAGCAGTCGTCCAGAGGATGCTCGTGGAAAAGGCCGTCAGCCGGTTCGGCCGAACTGCGCGTCCGACGAGAGCACGTCCAGGATCTTGCTTGCCAGGGCGTCCGGCCGGAAGGGTTTCACGAGGAAACCATCGACTCCCGCGTTCCTGGCGGCGATGCGCGATGCCGAACGGGCATTGGCGGTGAGCATCAGGAACCGGATGCTCGCGAATGTGGGATCGGCCCTCATTCGGCCGAGCAACTCAATCCCACTCACCGGCTCCATGTTCCAGTCCGAGATAACGAGACCGAACCGCCGGCCAGAGAGAAGATTCCACGCCGCTTCGCCGTCTGTGGCACAGGAGACATCACTGAAGCCGAAGCCGGCCAGCATCGCCGCGAGGGTGGCGCTGACGATCTCGCTGTCGTCGACGACGAGGACCGGGATGGCAGCCGGGCCGAACGGGCGAAGGAGGTCCCTGAGACTTCCGAGCGAGCGGGCTTCGCCCGATCTGGCGGCTGCAGGCGAGCGTGAGCCGACGAAGGGAGCGAAGCGGTCGATCGGCCCGGCCGGGCTCACCACCTCGCCCTGAATGCTGTCGACACCTGCTTCGATCAGCATCTCGCGCATGGCCGGCGTGGCGACTGCGGTGGCGCCGACCCGCAGCCCGAGAGAGCGACAGGCGGCGATGATGGCGTCGAGACGACGGCTGTTCTTCGCGTGTTCATCGGCGAAGACGTTTCCAAGACGGACGAGGTCGAAAGTTCCGTCGGCGATCGCGGAGAGGGAGGACGTGCCCGAGCCGAACTCGTCGAGACCGACCTGCACGTCGAGGGCCTTGAGCTTCGCCAGCGTCTCCGACGTCGCTTTCGCATCCTGGAGCAAGGTGGCCTCGCTCACGCTGATACGAAGGCGCGCAGGATCGAGACCGGAAACGTCGAGGGATTGTTGCGCGATCAGCGAGATGTCGCTTGTCCTGACCTGGAACAGCGACATCGCCACCGCGATGCACAAGGGCCGCCCCCAACTCGCGGCCTGGCGGCAAGCCTTGTGCAAGGTCCATTCGCCCAACGCCGTCATTAGTCCGGCCTGCTCTGCGATGGGGAGGAAGACGGCTGGATCCACCAGACCGAGCCGCGAGCTGTGCCAGCAGAGCTGGGCCTCCAGTGCCATTACTGTTCCGGAGGCTACCTCAAGCTGCGGCTGATAGACGAGGTCGAGTTCCCCCCGGTCGATAGCGTGCATCAGCTCGGTTTCGATGGCGCGCCGCCGCCGTAGCGCCTCGTCGAGCGAGGGATCGAAGAATCGATAGGTGTTCTTTCCTTCGCGCTTGGCCTTGTAGAGGGCGGCATCGGCATTCTGCAGAAGCTCCTCGCCGATGGTGCCGTGGTTCGGGCAATAGGCGATCCCGATGCTGACACCGAGATGGAGCGGAAGGTCGCCGATCAGGAGCGGGCGGCCGATCGCCTTGATCAGCCGCTCGGCGAGCCGGACGGATTGATGGGGCTCGGTGGTATACGCCTGAAGAATCAGGAATTCGTCGCCGCCGAGGCGAAAGACGTGGTCTGTCTCGCGCGTCGTCTCGCTGAGACGCCGGGCGACGATGCGAAGAGCCTCGTCGCCGGCGGGGTGGCCATGCCCGTCGTTGATCGCCTTGAAGCCGTCGAGGTCGAGGCACAGCACGGCGTAGTTCGCGCCGTAACGCTCCGCTCTCGCCTGCTCTGCGGCAAGGGCGTGCTGCAGCCCCAGACGGTTGCTAAGGCCGGTGAGCGGGTCATAGCTGGCGCTGCGACCGAGCTCCTCCGCCGAGCGGCGCGCCCGCAGGTCGTGGAAGGTGAGGACGTTGGCCGCGGCGCCGTCTAGCTCGATCCGACGCAGCTGTATTGAGACGTCGGCAGAATTCGGACCAGCCAGCGCGACCTCGATCGTGCCTGACGCATCGTCGTCGGCGAGCAACTCGCGCAGTGTGGTCCTGTGCTTCTCGATCACGAGGTCGGTGACATCGGCGCCGACGAGCGAGTGCGGCGGTTGCTCGACGAGTTGACCGAGGCTCGGATTGGCATCGAGGACGATACCGTCCGTCGAAACGATGGCGAGACCGTCTACGATGACGTCCGACAGGACGCGAAGCTGCTGCAGCGCCGCTTCGCTCACGCATGGACTATCGTGATGTTGTTTCATGTGGCTGGACGCTGGTCTCATCGACATCCATCGACTCAACACGCGATCCTGAAGATTGCTTTAAGTATTCAAGGCTCACCACAGGAGCGCGTGGGGGAGCACCTCGACGATCTCGCCCTGCTGCAGGCGGGTGCGTGCCTCGTCGAGCTGCGCGAGGCCGTCGCTGCCGGTGAGCGAGCTCAGGGCACCGGCGCCGTCGCGAGGATATTTCACTGCCTCGAAGCTTCCGTCGGTAGCCCGGCTCAGGCTGACGCGGACGAATTCGCGGCGGCCGGCCTTCTTGGCGTAATCGAATGCCGCTCGGGCGGGGATGCCAGGAGGCGGCTGGTACTCGCCGCCGCCTAGACGGGCGATAAGCGGGCGCACGACGAACAGCAGGGTAACGTAGGCGGCAACCGGGTTCCCCGGCAGCCCGACGAAGGGCGTTCCGGCGATCAACCCCATGGCGACCGGCCGCCCCGGCTTGATGCCGAGCCGCCATACGACGAGCCGGCCGACCGCATCGACCGCCGCCTTGACGTGGTCCTCCTCGCCCGTGGAGACGCCGCCCGTCGTCAGGATGAGGTCGTGACCCGCTGCCGCCTCGGAAAGACGGTCCTTCAGCAAGGCCGGATCGTCGCGCAGGAGGCCGAGATCGTTCACCGCAAGGCCGAGCCGGCGCAGCAGGGCGACGAGCATGATCCGGTTCGAATCGTAGATCGCGCCCGGCCGCAGGGCTGCTCCCGGTTCGCAGAGCTCGTCGCCCGTGGAGAACACCGCCACCCGCAGGCGTCGGCGCACGGCGATCATGGTTGATCCAGCCGCCGCCGCGAGGGCAAGGTCCTGGGGCCGCAGGCGGCGTCCGGCCGGGATGATGGTGCTTCCCGCCTTCACGTCCTCGCCGGCAAATCGGCGGTTGGCGCCGTGCTTCAATCCACTCGGCAGGACGACTTGGTGGTCCTCGACCCGCACGTCCTCCTGCATGAAGACCGTGTCGGCCCCGACCGGCATCGGCGCCCCGGTGAAGATCCTAGCGGCGTTGCCGGAGACGGTGAGGCCCTCGATGCTGCCGCCTGCCGCGATCCGTCCCGAAAGAGGAAGAACCGTCTCGCCGGCGGCATGAAGATCGGTGTGGCGGACGGCGTAGCCGTCGACAGCCGAATTATCGAAGGGCGGCAAGTGGATTGCCGCGGTAACGTCGCTTGCGGCGATCCGGCCATCGGCATCGAGGAGCGGAACCGTCTCGATTCCGGCGAGTACCGGGACACGCTCCCGCATCAGCGCGACGGCTGCCTCGACCGAGAGCAGGGGGCCACCGAAGGCGAAGCAATCGTCAGTGAGCTGGGCCATGGTCCGATCGATGATCCTTCAGCCTCGCCACCACGGAGGCGAGGGGCTCCGCGAGCCCCATGACGGCATCGGCGATGGCGTCGACATCGTCGAGGGGCAGGACCGGAATCCGGGCCTGCGGGAACGGTCGATCGCTCGCCACCGCGAGGATATGCGGGTCGTCCGGATGGAGCGGCTCCCGTTCGTTCGCATCGCGAAACACTTCGAGCTTGGGATGGGCCTCGCGCTTGAATCCTTCGACCACGACGAGATCGCGAGGGGCGACGCGCAACAGGAGATCGGCCAGCGACGCTTCAGGCTCGTCGCCGACCTCATGGATCTGGACCCAGCGCCGGCTCGACGAGACGATGACCTCCGACGCACCGGCCTCACGGTGCTGGTAGGAGTCCTTGCCGGGCTGGTCGATGTCGAAGGCGTGGTGAGCGTGTTTCACCGTCGCGACCGTGAGGCCACGCCGGCGCAGGACTGGGATGAGCTTCGTGAGCAACGTGGTCTTGCCCGCTCCGCTCCAACCCGCGAGGCCGATCACCCGGGTCCGCGTCATCGGCTCGGCTCTGCCGGGCTCATGCCGAGGTCCGAGAGGACGCCACGGATCTCGGGCTCGGCGAGCACTGCCAGGAAAGCCGCCAGAGCGGGTTTCTCGGCATTCTGCGCCGCATAGGCGAGGTCGTAATGCTCCTCCGTCAGCGGCAGGAACCCGAGGCCATAGATCTCCGCGACGGTCGCGATGGCGACGCCCCAGTCGGCGCGGCCCTGCGCCACCGCCGCGGCCACCGCATTGTGCGAGCGCGGCTGATTCCAGAAGCCGGGGGGCTTGGCGCCGTCGAGAAGGCCGTCGATCAGCATGCGGGTGCCCGAGCCGGTATTGCGGTTGACCATGACGACGCTCGGATCTGCCCGCAGGGCGGCGATGGTGCTCGCCGCGTCGCGTCGCTCGAAGCGTGTGTCGCCCGGCCGGAAGACGACGCCCTGGCGGCGGCGCCAGCCCGGTACCAGGGTCAGCTCAGGCCCCAGGAACGGCGCGTTATAGCGCCCGCTCCCGGGATCGAGGAGGTGGAGAGCTGCAAGATCGCACTCGCCCCGTTCGAGCGCCGCGAGCCCTCCCGACGAGCCGACCCAGACTGTGCGTACGCTGATGCCGCACCGGCCGAGCCGCCCGACGATCCGGTCGAGGCCGAGGCAATGGCTTCCGACTATAGTGAGGTCCGGCGCCCGTGCCGCCGCGCCGAGGCGTGTAAGCATGACGCGCTCTCCCGCCTCGAGACCCGAACGTTCGGCCGGCACGGCGAAGAAGCCGTCGGCCTGCGAGAAGGCGGTGACCGAGCCCGAGCCCTTGGGCAGAGGTACCGCGACGGTGCCGGCCGGCCCCTCGACGAGGGCCGCCATCACGAATTCCATCCGCCCGAGTTCGGAGGAGATGCGCTGAGGCAGCAATGCTTCGACCGCCGTTTCCTCACGCGGCGGCAGGCCGGCCAGTGCACGGATCAGCGGGACCACGAAGTCGTGGAAGGTGAACATCGCCGAGGTCGGGAAGCCCGGCAACACCACGACGGCCTTGCCCTCGACCTTGGCGAGGCAGAGCGGCTTGCCGGGCTTGAGCGCGACGCCGTGGACGAGGATGCCCGGCTCGCCGAGCCGCGACAGGATGCGGTGCGAGACGTCGCCGGCTCCCTTCGAGGTGCCGCCCGAGAGCACGACGAGGTCGCACGTTGCAAGGGCCTGCCGGATCGTCGCTTCCAGCGCGTCGGCATCATCCCGCACGATCCCGAACGGAACCGCCTCGCCACCGTTCTCGATGACCGAGGCGGCAACGATGGCCCCGTTCGAATCGTAGATTCCGGCTTTCGGCAGGGTGGCTCCCGGCATCGCCAGTTCGTCGCCAGTGGAGATCACGCCGATGCGGGGGCGGCGGATCACCGCAACTTCGGAGAGCCCGCAGGCGGCGAGCATGCCGATCTCGCGGGCGCTGATAACCGTACGCGCGCGCAGGACGGTCTCCCCGCGGGCCATGTCGGCGCCCGCATAGCCGACGAACTGTCCGGGTGCCGCGGCCTTCGCGAGGTCGATCGCCATATCGGCGCCGTCCTCACGAAACTCTGTGGTCTCGATCATGACGACGGCATCCGCCCCGCGCGGTAGCATCCCGCCGGTGGCGATGGGCGTGACGGTGCCGGACTCGACGTCGAGCCCAGGCGCGGTGCCGCAGCTCAGGATCTCTCGGTTGAGAACGAGGCGGCGCGGCTCGGCTTCACTGGCGCCCTTGGTATCGGCCGCGCGCAGGGCGAAGCCGTCGACCAGCGCCCGGTCGAAGGGCGGAACGTCGATCGGCGAGGCGACATCGGCGGCGAGAATGCGTCCGAGGGCGTCGGCGAGGGCGACGGTCCCTGGCTCGAGGGCCTGGTGCGGGACCTCGGCGCGGAACA
Organism: Methylobacterium sp.; assembly: GCF_019745455.1. Taxonomy (GTDB): domain Bacteria; phylum Pseudomonadota; class Alphaproteobacteria; order Rhizobiales; family Beijerinckiaceae; genus Methylobacterium. The sequence goes on along the minus strand of NZ_JAIETD010000060.1, from coordinate 9,988 downwards.
GGGTGTGGGCCTCGTCGCGCGAGAGGACGCTGAGGAACTGCTCCTGCCGCGAGGCGGCGGCGAGCCGGGCCTTGAACTCGTCCGGCATCACCATGTGATGATCTCGACCATTGTGCCCTCCCCATAGCCCTCCCGCTCCGGCGGCACCAGGATCGCGGCATCCGCCAGGATCAGGCGGTGGAGAGGAAGCTCGAAACTCCCCAGGGGTTCGAGGCCCGCCATGGACCTGCGCGCGAAGACGAATTCGCTGACGCCCAGGGTGGAGACGAGCTTGCGCAGCAGGGGCGCCCGAGGCCGTTCCTCCAATTGAGCGTTGGCCAAAGCCTGCAAAAGGGTGCGCCCGAGGGCGAGATAGGCGGCGAGCGCTGCATCCGGCCGGCCGGGGATGAGCAGCACAGGGCGCCCGCCTGCCTCGCCGAAGCCGGCCGTCTCGCCAGGGCGCAGGGCGATGCCATGCGCGGTCAGTGATCCTGCGCAGCGGAGGGCCGTAGCAGCGTGGTCGGTCCGCCCCTGTCCGGTGCTCCCCACCACGAAGACAGCTTCGACTTCGCCTTCGAGAAGCGCATCGCCGATCGCCCCGGCCCCGCCCGTCGCGGCCCGCTCGACGACGCTGCCGCCATCCGCCGCGATCAATCCGGCGAGGGCGGCGCAGGAGGAGGCTGCATATGCGTTCGCGACGACTAGCCGGATGCGGGGGCGCCGGACCGCGACCTTGTCGAGGCCGCAGGCCCGCAGGGCGAGGGCCTGGAGCGGCGTCAGCCGCGTCCCTGCAGCGGCGACGACGAGTCCGCGCCTGAGCTCAGCACCTTCCCGCCGGACACCCTCGGCCTCTGCGGCTTCGGCGATCACCGCGATGCGGTTCGCCGGACCGTCGCGAGTGGGGATCGCATCCGGCTCGAGGATCGTATCTGTCTCTGAAGGTAGCGGCGTCCCAGCATCGAGCCATGCGGGAGTGCCTCTCAAATAGATCGGGCCATGGGCCGAAGCGCCGGTCACCGCCTCGGCCGCGACCGCCCATCCATCGCGCAGGGCGGTGTCGGCTCGCGGCACGTCGTTCTCGACGAGGCTGTCGGCGCCGAGATAGAGGCCGATGGCGTCCTGCACCGACATGATTGTCCCCGCGACCGGCGCAATGCCGTCGACGAGGCGGGCCCGCGCCTCGGCCAGGGGCATCAGCGCCTGCGATGACGTCCGCACGGCCTGCGCCGCCGGCTCTTCGCCGTCTCGTGTCCACATGGGCGCGAGCGTTGGGCGAAATGGCCGGCGCGATCAAGTGGCGGGGTCGTGGGCGGAGGGCATCGTGGTGAGGTGATGGTCTTGGAACGATTGGCGAGTCGGCGACCAGCTCTGACGCTAAACCCGTCATCCCGGGGCACCAAAGGCGAGCCCGGGATCCATAGCCGCCGAGATCGCCATGCTTGGCACGCGTGGCGGCTATGGATTCCGGGCTCCGCTGCGCGGCCCCGGAATGACAAGGAGGGTGTGATCGCATGTGGTCTAGCACGGCGACCAGATTGCAGCGTGGCGTCCGGCAGGGCGGGACATTTCGCCCCGACGCGGGTGGCAGACAGAGTCTGCGGCAGGTCGGTAGGATGCGCTCCGATGCTGAACCGCCCCCTCTTCCTCGAGCCGAAGCACGTTCTGGCCTCGCTCGCCCTCCTCTTCACCTTCGGGATCGCCCCGCCCGCCCAGGCCCAGCTCCAGGGCCATGGCGGGCCGGTGCGGGCGCTAGCGGCGGCGCCCGAGGGTGGTCTGGCGATCTCGGGCAGCTTCGACCAATCCGCCATCCTGTGGGCGATCGAGCCAGGCGCGGCGATGCGGGTTCTGCGCGTCCATGAGGGCGCGGTGAATGCCGTGGCTGCCGCCGGTGAGGGCCGCTTCCTCACGGCCGGCGAGGATGGCCGCATCGCCCTCTGGCAGGCGGGATCGCCCGAGCCGGTCCGGGTCTTTGCCGAACATACCGGCCCGGTGGCCGGGCTCGCCCTCTCGCCCGATGCCAGCCTCCTCGCCTCCGCCTCGTGGGATGGGACCGTGCGGGTGCGACCGCTCGCCGGCGGCGAGGCTCGCGTGCTCTCGGGCCATGCCGGCACCGTCAACGCCGTCGCCTTCCTGGCGGACGGACGTCTCATCTCTGCTGGCTATGACGGCACGCTTCGGATCTGGCCTGCGTCAGGCGAGGGAGCGCCGGAGGTGATCACCATCGGCCTGCCGCTCAACGCCGTCGCGGTGGCGCCGGACGGCGAGATCATCACCGCAGGGGCCGACGGCGAGGTCCGCATCCTCAGTCCCGATGGGCGCGACCGGGCAAGCGTCGCCCTGCCGCCCAACCCCGTCATCGCCGCGGCGATCTCGCCGGATGGCAAGAGGATCGCGGCGGCGACCGTGGCGGGCGCTGTCGCCATCATTGCGCGGGCAGAGGCCAAGGTGCTGTTCAACCTCGTCGGGCCGGGCCTGCCGGTCTGGTCGCTCGCATACCGGCCGGACGGCAGCGAACTCCTCACCGGCGGCGGCGACCGGCTGGTGCGGCGCTGGAACGCCGCCACCGGCGAGCCGATCGGCGCGCTCGCGATGCCGCGCCCGGCCGATGCCCTCGCGGCCTACAAGGGCGAGCGCGGCGCCGAGGTGTTTCGCGCCTGCGTCGCCTGCCACACCCTCAAGCCGAATGAGGGCCAGCGGGCCGGGCCGACGCTGAGCGGCGTCTTCGGGCGCCGCATCGCAACGGCGCCGGATTACCGGTTCTCCGAGCCGCTGAAGAAGCTCGACATCGTCTGGGATGCCCGCACCATCGCCGAGCTCTTCGAGGTCGGCCCGGCGCGCTACACGCCCGGCACCAAGATGCCCGAGCAGACGATCCGCGATCAGAGCGACCGCGAGGCGCTGGTGCGGTTCTTGGAGCGGGCGACGCGGCGAGATTGATGGCCCGGTGCGGCTTCCGCCCGATCGCATCTTCTGTTCAGGCGCGACAGCTTCCCCTCCCCCGTGTGTCGCGGGGGAGAGGGGGTGGTTCCGCTGGCCTCGACTGAGGGTCACCCTGCCCCCCTCCAACTCCTCCCCCACACCTAAGTCGGGCTCGCCCGACTTGGGCAACGAAAGTGCAGATATCAGGCAAGCCCGATATCTGATGGGGAGGAGGGACGTGCCTAACCGAGCCGACCGCGTCTGCGGTTTAGGTCGCTATCCCAGCGGATCGCCGCGGGTCTCCCGCTCGCGCAGGTAATCCTCCGTCGTTCGGGGTTTCGGCCGCTCGGGGGCCGCGTGAGGGTCGAGGCCGGTGTTCATGACCACCTCGACACGACAATTCTCGCACATCATCAGGGCGCGGACCCGCTCCTCGCCGGCGGCTCCGGCGAACATCCAGTGCTTGTCCTGCAGCTTTGCGATGACCCGTTCGATGGTGCTTCGCGTGCCGAACGGCTTGGCACAGCTGACGCAGTGGAACGGCTCCTCCTCCTTCACGATTCGGCGCGGCTCGGCCCAGGCCTCGAAGTCGATCTGCGGCTTCAACGTGATGACATTCTCGGGGCATGTCGCGGCGCAGAGCCCGCACTGGACGCAGAGGCTCTCCTCGAAGGCCAGCAGCGGCCGGTCCTGGCTGTCGCTGAGCGCATTCGTCGGGCAGGCGCTGACGCAGGAGAGGCAGAGGGTGCAGCCTTCGACGTCGATCTCGAGGGTGCCGAAGGGCGCGCCCGCATCGAGGGGCACCACGGCAACCGGTGCAGGCGCCGCCACGTGCATTTCACGGAAGGCGAATTGGAGGACGTTGCGCTTCGGGCCAACCGGCATGAAGGCCGCCGGGACTGGGGCCGGCGTACCGCGTGAGCCGAAAGCCAGGGCGGCGGAGAGCCGGTCCGGGTCATCGGTCTCGATGAGCGAGACCACGGCGCCGCCGCCCTCCGCCCCGTAGCCGAGGGCCTGCGCGACCGTGTCGGTGAGGGCGACGAGGCGGCGGATGGTCTCGACGTCGTGCTTTGGCCGATCGCGCACGAGGAGGTTTACGCCGACGGCGCCGTAGGCGAAGAGTGCGGCCACCGCCTCCGGTCCGATCTGGGTGAGCTCGTTGACCGACACCGGCAGCACGTTGGCCGGCAACCCGTCGCCGTAGCGCGCCAGCGCCTGGATCAGCGGCGTGCCGTGATCCTCGTCGTGGAACAGCACTACGCCGTTGCGCCCGCCGGCCGCGTGGTAGGCGCGCATGAGGGCGCGCAGCTGCCGCATCAGGGCATCGGCATGGGGCAGGGCGTAGGAGGCCGCACCCGTCGGGCAGACCGAGGCGCAGGAGCCGCAGCCTGCGCAGACATACGGATCGATCGCTACGTGCTCGCCGGCCGGCGTGATCGCTCCGGTCGGACAGACATCGAGGCAGCGGGTACAGCCGGTGATGCGCGAGCGGGAATGGGCGCAGAGCTCGGTATGAAACCCGATGAAGCGGCTTTTCTCGAAGGTGCCGACGAGGTGCGAGATTTTAAACAGTGCCGCTTCCACGGCCGCAGGATCGCGCGGGTCGATCCTGACATAGCCGCTGCGCAGATCGTGCGCCGGAAACAGCGGGATGCCGCCGGAGAGATCGAGAACGAGGTCGCAGGTCGAGCTCGCGCCGTTTCGAGCCTCGCCGAAGATCAGCGCCTGGCGCGAGGCCGGGGAGGGCAGGGCGTAATCGTCGATGCGCAGGGAGAAGGCGCCGAGATGGCCCTTCGCCCCGACGATGGTGCCCTGAAGGACCGGGAATTCGTTTCGGCGCGGAGGCGCGACCTCCTTCGGCCGGGTTAGCAGCACGGTGACGTCGAGATGGTCGGCGAGACGGCGCCCGGCCTCGACCGCGACCTCGTCGCGGCCATAGACGAGGACGATGCCTTGGCTCTCCATGGTGACGATCGGGGGAGGGGACGGCGCCTCGCCCGCCATGGCGAGCAGCGCGGCCATCTTCGGCCCGGCCGCATGTCCCTCGCGCGACCAGCCGGCATTCTCGCGAATGTCGCTGCAGGAGAGGCGGGCCTCGGCGTCGAAATCGGCGGCATGCTCGGCAAAGAGCGGCGCCTGGACGCCGCAGGCGACCGTTACGGACGCCCCGGTTTCGAGGGCGGCACGGACGCGTTCGATCTCGCGCCCGCACAGCTCGACGCCGGTCTCCAGGCGCCCGCCGCAGGCGGAGCCGATGGTGGCTGCATCGAGGGGGACGGTCCCCTCGCAGGAACAGGCGAACACGACGCGGTCGGACACAACAAGCCTCTCGGGGACGATGCGGGCGCGGGGGTCGCAGCCCCTTCGCGTTCCGCTACAGGCTGCTTATACTCGAACCGTTCGAAAGAAGGGACCCGGCCCGTTGGCGCAGGGAATCGTGGGGCGCCGGGAATCGATGGGCAAAGTGTGGGCGTGAACGAGATGAGTGCTGCCATCGCAGCAGGACGAGCCCGAAAGCTCGCATTGCCTCCGCCTTTTCATGCCGTCGTCCGCCCGGACATCGCCGATGCGGGTCGCGAAGCGTGCCGGCTCGCGGCATCGGGCGAGGCCGAGGCCGGGACTTTGGTTTGGAAAGGGCCTGCCGACACGATCGACCTTGCCGTCATCCTCGGCCCGGAAGAGCCTCTCGCGACCGCGCGCCGGGCCTTCCTCGCCGGCATGGTGGCGCTGGCGGCGGCGATCGGCACCCACGCGCCGCCCGAGATGGCGGTGGATATCGATTGGCCCGACACGCTGCTCTTCGACGGCGCCCGCATCGGCGGAGGCCATCTGAGATCGCCCGACGAATGCGCCGAGGACGAGGAGCCCAGCTGGCTGATCTTCTCCGGGATGGTCATCGCCTCGAAGGCCCATGCCGGCGATCCCGGCCTGACGCCGTTCTCGACCTCCCTCGAGGAGCAGGGCTTCGGCCACGACGACCAGGAGGCCCTCGTCGAGGCCTTCGCCCGCAACCTCATGAAGATCTTCGAGATCTGGCACGAGGACGGGTTCGAGGCGGTGGCGAGCCGCTATCTCGCGCATCTCTCGGGGGAGGGGGTGGGGGCGATCGATCGCATCGGCGCGGAAGCGCTCCGAACGCCCACCTGGCTCGACCCGGCGACCGGCACGGTGCGGCTATGACAACCCTCAAGCTGCCCCGCACCCTGCGGCTCGATCCCTCCGACACCTTCGTCTTCGAGCACCCGGCCGAGCCCGGCGAGTGGGCGGTCACCGGCTCGTTCCTGTTCTTCGATGCCGCGGTGGAAACGCTGTCGCCGAAGGCGAGGGCAGCGTTCCGCTCGGGCTTCGTCGGCGTCGCCTCCCTCGGCTTCTCCACCCTCGTGGTCGTGTCTGAAGCGAGCGGGGCTGAGCGCGAAGAGGCGACCGAGGCGTTGGCGCGGCATATTCACGAGAGGCTCGGCGCACCCGATCTCGACACCGCCCGAACCGCCGCACGCGAGGAGATCGAGATCGCCGCCTCTCTCTGTGCCCCGGCTGTCGGCACGGTGATCGCCATGCACCGCACCAGCGAGGACGGCGAGATCCGCGAGAGCTTCCGCACACTCGCCTCCCGGCCTCCCGGCCTGCCAGGCGCCGACCGGATGCACGCCCATGCCCGCGCCTTCACCTTTGTGGAGACCGATGACGAGCCCCGAGAAACCGCCGAAGAGGTCGCCGACCTGATCGGCCTGATGGAGAACCCGAACCGATGACCGAGTTCTGGGTCTCCAGCGGCCATCATCTCGCCGGGCGCACGGAAGGCGGCGGCCTCGCGGTCACCGACGAACTCCTGCTCGCCTATCTGGCGCGGCCGGAACTCGTGCCGCCGGACGAGGCCTGCGAAGCCGAGCGCGCGCTGCACCGGCGGCTCCTGGGCGAGCCGCGTCGGCCGGTCGAGCCCGCCGAGATCGCCGCCATGGCCGATCCGGATGCCCGCGAGAATTGGGAGATGATGCTGGCCTTCCGGGAACGCCTCCTGGCGGCGCGCTCGGTCGAGGCAGCCTATCTCAACCTCGTCCGCAACGGCCTCAAGGGCACGCCGCCGATCTTCCTCAACCAGCTCGTCCACCTCATCCTGCGAAACGCCCTCGACGGTTGCGAGGACCCCTACGTCCTGCGGGCGGGCGAATTGTTCTTCCGGCCCCAGAAGGTGTCGCTGACCGAAGGCCGCGTGCTGCTCGCCGATGCCGAGGTGATCGAGGCGCGCGCCAGCATCGGCCGCGCCTCGCCGCTCGTGGCGATGCTCGGCAAGGAGCCGGCGAACGAGCTCGACGTCATGGTCGACGACAATGCCTGGAGCTATTGGAGCCGGTCGGACGCCTTCACCATGGCGCTCGATCTCGGCAGCAATCCGAAGAGCCGAGACGGCTTGGCGAGGGTGATCGGGGCATGGACCCGGCATCTCCTCCACGTCGCCGTCACCGTGACCCCGATTGAGACCATGGAGGATGCCGATTGGCGCTGGTTCGTCGGGCTCGACGCCGAAGCGACGCGGATCGGCAACGCCCTCTGGAACGAGGACAGCATCGACGCGGAGACCGCCCGGCGGGTCCTTGCCCTGTTCAGCCTGACATTCGCCGATCAGTCCCGCGTCGATCCTCGCGTCGGCGACAGGCCGGTCTACCTGATCCTCGCGATGGCCGCCGACGGAACTCTGACCTGCAAGCCGCAGAACCTCGTCGCGGGCCTGCCGCTGATCCAGTCCGCCGAGGTCCTGTGATGGAGAACGAGACGCCGAACGAGGCGCAGGGCTTGGAGCATCATTTTCAGGTCGGCATCATCGTCGTGAGGCGAAAGCTCAAGGGGCTGTGGGCGAGCCATGCCTGGCTGCCGGTGGGTGCCTTGCCGGCGAGTCCTGCGGTCAAGCCGTGGACACAGCTCGCCGCGACCGAGGACGAGACCACCTTCTATGCCGGGGCCTACGAGGTCGAGCTGCATCCGGCTGAGACCTCGCATTACCGTGACAACCTCGTCTCAGGCCGACCCTCGCTCTGGGTCGCCCTGCGCCAGGTCTCGGAGGATTCCTACGAAGTTGCCGCCGTGACCGCCGACCCATACGAAGGCGAATCGATGGCCGAGGGGATCGGCGAGGTCGTCGAGGCGGTACCGATGCCGGCCGAGATACAGGCCAAGGTCGCGGCCTTCTTCGAGGCTTTCCACGTCGAGCGCGTCTTCCACAAACGCAAGCGCGACCGGGCCGATCCGGAGGCTCTTGCCCGCCAGGACACGGGTCCACGTCGACGAGGGGATAGCTGATGGCGCAGGATCGCTTCTTCTCGCGCTGGGCGCGGCGCAAGCGCGAGGTTCGCCTCGAGGAAATCAAGCCCGAGACTAAGCCTGAAGCCGCTCCCGAAGCCTCGGTCGAGCTGCCCGCCACCGTCGAAGCCGAGGGTCTCGAGGCTGCGCCCCCCGAGGCGCAGGTGCTGGTCGAACTGCCCTCCCTCGACTCGCTGACCGCCCAAACCGATCTCAGCGAGTTCCTCAAGGCGGGCGTACCCCAGATGCTGCGTAACGCGGCTTTGCGCCGGATGTGGTCCCTCGATCCGAGCATCCGCGATTATCTCAGCGAGGCCCGCGAATACGCCTACGACTGGCATATCTCCGGTGCCGTGCCCGGAACCGGGCCGATGCTTCCCACCGACGACATCGCCGGGATGGTCCGGGACGTCTTCGCCGGTTCAAAGCCGACGATTGCGGAGCCGGCGCTAGCCGAACCCGCTGCGGACCTGGATGCGGAGCCCCGGGACGAGGTCGCTGCGCGGGACGTTTCGGCGGAGCCCGAGGAGACACTCGTCACCCAGGGCGAAGCCGTCATCCCGCCTCCCGACCAGCCCATGCTGGTGGTGGGTCCGCCGGCACGTCCCGAGACGGTCGGCGCCGAGCCGAAATCGACCCCTTCAGTGCGGCTGCGGCGCCATGGCAGCGCTTTGCCGATTTGATCGATTAAAAATTAGATTGCGGGCGTCTCAAACCGCATTATGATGGCTTGCATACAGAGGAGGCGTCGGCGTGTACGGCCGATGCGTGGGGACGTCGATGCGGTCGGCCGAGGTGGTTGCAGAAAGGTTGGCGGAAGGCGTCGCGGGTGACGCGCCGTTCGGCCAGCCGATGGGCGAGACGCCGATCGCCGACGAGATCGACCTCCTGCGCGCTGAGCATTACGATCTGCTCGCTCTTCTCCTCGGACGCTCGCCCTCGCCGGTCACGCTCTCGGCCCTGGCGGATCTGAAAGGCGATGACAGCGCGCTCGGACGTAGGGTGACCGGCCTCGCGGCCGCTGCTGCAGAAGCCAAGGTGGCGGCGGTTCAGCGCGAGTATTTCGATCTCTTCGTCGGCGTCGGACGCGGCGAGCTCGTGCCCTTCGCATCATATTATCTCACCGGCTTCCTCAACGAGCGCCCGCTGGCGCGTCTGCGCGAGGATCTCGGCCGCCTCGGCATCGAGGCGTCGGGCGGCATGAGCGAGCCCGAGGATCACGTGGCGATCGTCATGGAGACGATGGCAGGTCTCGTCGCGGGTCGATTCGAGGCCGAGGCCGGCGAGGATCGGGCTTTCTTTAGCCGCCATATCGAGCCCTGGGCGGCCCGCTTCTTTCGCGATCTCGAAAAGGCCGAGGCCTCGCGGTTCTACCGCGCCGTGGGGGCCCTCGGTGCCACTTACATGCACATCGAAGCGGAGGCATTCGGCCTGGAACCGGTCTCGTGACGTTGTCGCGAGGCGGTGAGGGATCGGATGGCCCGGCAATCAGAACGGATCGTGGAGCGACGGACATGCCGAAGGATACGGACAAGGACCGCCAGGATGCGATGGGGCGCCGCCAGTTCTTTCGCGCGCTGGGAGGCAGTTCCGTGGCGGCCGTGGCCGTCGTTGCAGGGCAGCCGCTGACGGCGACGCCGGCCCAGGCCTACGACCCGGGGACGGAAGAGACCAAGGCCCGCTACCGCGAGAGCGACGAGGTCAAGGCCTTCTACCTCACCAACGGCTACGAGACATTGAAGAAGTAGAGGGCGCCATGCTGATCAAGCGCAAGAGCGGCGGCCAGGGCCGCGCA
>NZ_JAIETD010000135.1:2500-28304 GCF_019745455.1 Methylobacterium sp. | reverse complement strand
TGAAAGTTCTTCGTTTTCAGATAGAGGGCGAAAAGATCCGCTAGGAGGACCGTCAGCCCTTCCGAGATAGCCTTGGTCGCCTCAGGCGCCAGATCGGTCGGAGTGTTGAGGCGATCGGATTCGACGCGAAGGCGCGCGGTATTGCTCTTGGCCATAATGATTTCGAGCTCCGGTAGAAGAGGGCGAGGTTCGACGCCCTCGTCTTCAACCGGGCCAATACCGCCGCGCGCCGAGGGTTCCGTACAATACCGGGCGCGGGACGTTACGCCTCAGCCAAGGACGACGACGCGGCTTCCGATCTCGACGCGGCCGTAAAGATCGATGACATCCTGGTTGATCATCCTGATGCAGCCCGAGGATACGCTGCGCCCGATGGATTCCGGCTCCAGTGTGCCGTGGATGCGATAGAGCGTGTCCTTGTTGTCCTGCCACAGGTAATGGGCGCGAGCCCCAAGGGGATTTCGCGACCCGCCGGGCACGCCGAGCCCACTCTGGAGCTGCGTCACCTCCTTTGCGAGCTTGGGCGTGCGGGCGATCATTTCCTTGGGGGGATACCAATCGGGCCAGGCCTGTTTGGAATTCACCGTCGAGACTCCAGACCATGAGAAGCCCTGCTTGCCGACGCCGACACCGTAGCGGCGCGCGCGGCCGTTCGGCTGCACCAGGGTCAGGTGATGCGCGCGCGGATCGACCAGGATCGTGCCCGGCGGCTCGCGGCCGGTATAGGCGATGTCCTGACGAAGGAACGCGGGATTGGCGCGCTTGAAGTTGAAAGCCGGGATCGGGAACGGCTCGTCGGTGATCGCCGCATAAGCACGGGCGTGGTCGATCGGGCCGTTGTCGAGCGGCCGCGCCGCCGCGATTTTGTCATATGCCCTCGGCTCCGCTGTCCGTTTGCGGACCACGGCATCGACCTCGGGATCGGCAGCGGTGTCCGCTCTCTGTCTCTCGCGCTGCACCGGCACACCGCGTCGCTCGCCATAGGGAACGTATTGCCCGCCCCTGCGACGGTAGAGCTGGCCCGCTTCGTCTCGATAGAGACGATCATCGTCATAAGGTCCGTATCCGTCGATGCCGTCCGGCCCGACCGGGCCGCCTTGAGCAAATGCGGGGACGCCTAAGACAACGAGGCTGGTTGCGGCACCGGACAGGAGGGCGCGGCGGGACGGGTTGGTCATGGGCAGGCTGCTCGAAGTGAAAGCCGTCGACGGCGATGGGTTGTGCGCGGCCTAGCAAGACGGGAACGCGACGTCACGCCGGATCGCTACGGATGTGATGAGAACGGTCGCGCGCCGTTAACGGCTCATCCCGTCTTGAGCCATGATCTCAGGACGAAGCCGACCAGTCCGAGCGCCACGACGCTCGCGGCCCAGATCGCAGCGAACCACGCCAGGCGCCGCCAAAGCGGGCGAGGTTCGTCCGCCCGCATCAGTGATAGCCTGAGGAATCGACCTTTCCTCGAAACACCCAGTAGGAATAGGCGGTGTAGGCGAGGATGAGCGGGATCAGAACCGACGCGCCGACGAGGATGAAGACCTGGCTCGACCGTGGAGAGGCTGCCTCCCAGATCGTGACACGCCCCGGCACCACGTCGGGGAAGATGCTGATCCCGAGGCCGACGAAGCAGAGCAGGAACAGCCCGAGTGCGATGAGGAAGGGCGCCCTGTCGGCGCCCTTCTTGAGGGCCAGGAAGAACAGGAAGCCGGCGATCGCCACGAGGAGGGGGACCTGGGCGGTCAGGAGCACGTTCGGCATCGCGAACCAGCGCTCCCAATACTTGCCTTCCAGAAACGGCGTCGCGGCGCTTACGCTTCCGATTGCCAGGAGCGTCGCACCGGCGAGCCATAGCGAGAGGCTTCGTGCCCGATCTTGCAGGGGACCTTCCGTTCTCATCACCAGCCATGTGCTGCCGAGAAGGCCGTAGCCGAACAGAAGCCCGACGCCGACGAGGATGCTGAACGGCGAGAGCCAGTCCCACCAGCCACCCCCATAGGCGCGGCCATCGACCTTGATCCCTTGCAGGAGGGCGCCGAGCGCGATGCCCTGGGCGAGCGTCGCCACCACCGACCCGCCCGTGAAGGCAACGTCCCAGAACGCCCGGTGGGCCGGATCGCGCCAGCGGAACTCGAAGGCAACGCCCCGGAAGATGAGCCCCAGCAGCATGGCGATGATCGGTGCGTAGAGCGCGGGCATGATGATGGCGTAGGCGAGCGGAAAGGCGGCGAACAGGCCGCCGCCCCCGAGCACCAGCCATGTCTCGTTGCCGTCCCAGACCGGCGCCACGGAGTTCATCGCCGTATCGCGTTCAGGCCCCGGCGCTAAGGTCGGGAAGAGAATCCCGATACCGAGGTCGAAGCCATCCATGACGATATAGGCGAATACCGCGAACGCGATCACGAAGGCCCAGACGACTGTCAGGTCGAGATTCTCGATCATCGCGCTGTCCTATTCCGCAGGCTGAAGGGTGCGATCGGGATCATGCGCGGGGGCAGGGGTGATGCCGGCGGTCCGGATCGGCACGCCGGTTTCGACACCATGCTCGCCCGGCTTCGGCGGCTTCGCCATCAGACGCAGGATATAGATCACGCCCATGGAGAAGACCGCGAAGTAGATGACCACGAAGGCCATGAGCGAGGCTCCGACCGCCGGCGCCGAGAGCGGAGAGGCCGAGTCTGCGGTACGCAGCAATCCGTAGACGGTGAAGGGCTGCCGCCCGACCTCCGTGGTGATCCAGCCGGCGAGGACGGCGACGAAGCCCGCCGGCCCCATCGCGAGGGCGAAGCCGTGGAGGGCGGGCCATTCGTAGAGCTTGCCGCGGGCGCGGGCGAGAAGGCTGAGGGCGCCGAGTAGCAGCATCAGCATGCCCATTCCGACCATGATCCTGAATGACCAGAACACCACCGGCACCGGTGGCCAGTTCTCCCGCGGCACGGTGTCGAGTCCCTTCAGCGGCGCGTTGAGGCTGTGTTTCAGCACGAGCGATGACAGCTTGGGGATCTGCAGGGCATAATCGACGCGGCCGGCCTCTTGGTTGGGGAGACCGAAGAGGATCAGCGGTGCCCCCTCGGGATGGCTCTCGAAGTGACCCTCCATCGCCATGACCTTGGCCGGCTGATGCTCCAGCGTGTTGATCCCGTGCATGTCGCCCGCGAGGATCTGGATCGGCGCCACGATGGCCGCCATCCACATCGCCATCGAGAACATGGTCCTGGCGCCCTCGCTGCTCTGGCTCAGGGTCGAGAGCCGGTCCTTCAAGAGGTGCCAGGCGCCCACGGCGCCGACGACGAGAGCCGTCGTCAGGTAGGCGGCGAGGACCATGTGCACGAGGCGGTAGGGGAAAGACGGGTTGAAGACGATCGCCCACCAATCCAGCGGCACGAACTGACCGGCCTCGTTGACGCCGTGCCCCTGGGGCGTGTGCATCCAGGAATTCACCGACAGGATCCAGAATGCTGAGAAGAAGGTGCCGAAAGCCACCGCCAATGTTGCAAGGAAATGCAGTCGCGGCCCGACCTTGTTCATCCCGAACAGCATGACGCCGAGAAACCCGGCTTCGAGGAAGAAGGCCGAGAGCACCTCATAGGCCATCAACGGACCGAGAACCGGACCTGTCTTGTCGGAGAAGACGGACCAGTTCGTCCCGAACTGGTAGGACATGACGAGGCCGGACACGACTCCCATGGCGAAGGCGATCGCGAAGATCTTGATCCAATACTTGAAGAGATCGAGGAAGACCTGACGCCCGGTCGCTAGCCACAGCCCTTCGAGAACCGCAAGGTAGCTCGCCAGTCCGATCGAGAAGGCCGGAAAGATGATGTGGAAGGCCACCGTGAACCCGAATTGGATCCGGGCGAGGAGAAGGGCGTCGAAGGTCGAGAGCATGGCAGGCCTCTGGAAGCCATTCGGTGATCGCTTATCGGCTGCTCACCGAGAACAGGGAAGGGGGCTTGAGAGTTCGTCCGGTCAGTGATGTCGTTTGGCCGAGACTTCGCACGAGGCTCATGATCGCAGCGGCACCGGGGAGCTTTGGTCTGAGGCGGGAGCGCCCGTGTCCTTCCGGAGACGGCGGATCGCAACGGATCCGATCGAAGATGCCCTGATCCTGGCCTCGTCGAAGAATTGGCCTCCCTCGGCTCGGATGCACGGCGAAGTTCATCTGGTCCTCGGTCGTTGCTCGCCGGTGGCTGACGAGCAGGAGGCCAGGCATCAACCCACGTCAATGCCCTAGCTCAGCCAGGTCCCGTGATGGTCCAGGAAAGACCGGGCAATCCCGAGCTTTCAGACACAGTAGACCCCGGCGATTGCCGCTTGTGATACGAACGGGAGCAACGATCTGCTGGCTCGACGAAAGAGGTGCGGTCGTTCGGGCGAAGCCGTAGAAGCGATGGCGGTCTCTGACGGTGATCCGAACCTCTGATGAAGCGACTGTGAGCGCCGATCGATCGAGCCCTGTGCGCCCGCGTCGCGTCGTCGTTCTGGGCGGCACCGGCACGATCGGCCGCGCCAGCGTGCGAGCGCTGGTGGCACGCGGGCATGAGGTCGTCTGCCTCGTCAGGCGCCAGGCAGAGATGCCTGCGGGTGCGACCGCGAGGGTCCTGGACGTCACCGATTCCTCGGTGCTCGCACGCGAAGGCTTTCGCGGCGAACGGTTCGACGTCCTGGTCTCCTGCCTCGCCTCGCGCACCGGATTGCCCGCCGACGCCTGGACGATCGATCACGGGGCGCATGTGAGCGCGCTGGAGGCGGCGAAGGCGGCAGGCGTAGGCCAAGTCGTCCATCTCTCGGCCATCTGCGTCCAGAAGCCGGTCCTGGCCTTCCAGCACGCCAAGCTGGCCTTCGAGCGGGAGTTGGCCGGCTCGGGACTCGACTACACGATCGTGCGGCCCACGGCCTTCTTCAAATCGCTCTCTGGGCAGGTCGACCGGGTGAAGCGCGGCAGACCGTTCCTCGTCTTCGGCGACGGGCTGCTGACGGCCTGCAAGCCGATCAGCGACGACGATCTCGGTGCCTATCTCGCCGAGTGCATCGACAACGACGAACGGCGCAACCGCGTACTCCCGATCGGCGGGCCGGGCGGGGCGATCACCCCGAGAGCGCAGGGCGAGCGGCTCTTCGCCCTCCTCGGGCGCGAGCCGCGCTTCACGCATGTCCCGGTCAAGATGCTCGACACGATCATCGCGGTCCTGACGAGTCTCGGGCGGGTGGTGCCAGCCCTCGCGGCCAAGGCCGAGCTCGCCCGCATCGGGCGCTACTACGCCACCGAATCCATGCTCGTCATGGACCCTGCGACGGGCCGATACGATGCGGATGCTACCCCTTCGACGGGGTCGGAGACGCTGTTCGACTATTACGCGCAGCTGGTCCGGGGCGAGGCGAAGGCTGAGCGTGGCGACCACGCCGTGTTCTGACGAACCCCTACTCCGCGTCGCCGTCCTCCACCGCGATGCCGTGCTCGGAGAGCACCCAGAAGATCGCCTCCAGATCCTCCGCCGTCACGTCGCGAGGCGGCAAGGCTTCTTCCAGGTCGTCGTAGGTGAGACGGCGCAGCTTCTGCATCTCGACCTTTTCAAGAAGCGCATCCACCGCGCGCCGGATGTCGTCGGGCATCGCGTCGTGGCTCGGGAGCCGCGGTGGTCGCAGCGATCTGAGCGCATTGGCGAGCAGGCGATCGATGATCGCTTGCCGCCGCTCATAGGTTTCGTCGTGGTTCATCGGGCTGTTATGGGTCGCCGCTGCGCGCTGTCGAGGGCCGGTCACGCCGGTGCGCTGCGCCGGACGCGCACGGGGATCGCCTTGGCCGCCGGGGTCTTGGCCTCCTCGTCGTAGTGCCAGAGCGGGATCAGCGGGTTCAGCTCCGGATAATAGCCGCCGCAATTGCCGGGCGGGATCTCGTACTTGACGATCCGAAGGCCGCGCACGACGCGCTCGATCCCGTCATCGGCTTCGGTGGCGAGGTCCACATTCTCGCCGTCGCGAAAGCCGAGGCGGTCGATGTCGTCGCTGTTCATGAACAGGATCGTGCGCGTGCCCTTCACGCCGCGGAAGCGGTCGTCGTAGCCGTAGACCGTCGTATTGAACTGGTCGTTCGAGCGAAGCGTCATCAGGTCGAGCACGTCGGCGTGGCGTTTGGGCATATCCGGGTCTTCGTTCAGCCCGTCCGGCACGGTGAAATTGGCCTTGCCGGTCTCGGTCTCCCAGCGCCGCTCGCGGGCGGCGAGCGGCTTGTGCAGCCCGCCCGGATCGAACATCCGGCCGTTGAGGTCCTTGAACACCTCCGGGTAGGTCGCCTCGATCGCGTCGCGGACCTTGGCGTAATCCCCGACCCAGGCATCCCAACCGACCTTCGGGTTCGGCTCCAGCGTGGCCTTGGCGAGTTCGGCGACGATCCATGGCTCGGAGCGGACATGCTCGCTCACGGGCTTCGTCACCCCGCGCGAGCCGTGGAAGCAGGAGGTCGAATCCTCCATCGAGACCGCCTGCGGCCCGCTCGCCTGCAGATCGACCTCGATTCGCCCGAGGCAGGGCAGCAGGTAGGCGACGGCGCCGTTGACGAGGTGCGAGCGGTTGAGCTTCGTCGCGATCTGCACGGTGAGGCGCATGCCGCGCCAGGCGTCCTCCATCCGAACCGTATCGGGGATCGCCCGCACGAAATTGCCCCCGAGCCCGATGAAGGCCTTCACCTCCCCGGCGACGATGCCCTCACAGGCCTCGACGGTGTTGAGCCCCTTCTCCCGCGGCGGCTCGAAGCCGTAGAGCTCTTTCAGCGTATCGAGGGGCGCGAGCTCCGGCTTCTCGGTGATGCCGACGGTGCGCTGGCCCTGGACGTTGGAATGCCCGCGCACGGGGCACAGACCGGCGCCGGGCCGCCCGATATTGCCGCGCAGGAGCAGGAGGTTGACGAGCATCCGCACCGCCTGCGTACCCTTGCGGTGCTGGGTCAGCCCCATGCCGTAGACGGCGATGGTGGAGCGCGCCCGCGCGTAGACCCGTGCCGCCTCCTCCATCGCCCCCCTGGTCAGGCCGGAGCGCGCTTCGAGATCGGACCAATCCTGCCCATCGCAGAAGGCGACGAAGTCCTCGAATCCGTGGGTGTGCTCCGCGATGAAGCCCACATCGAGCATGCGCGGGCGCCCGACCTGCTTCGCCTCGCGGTCCTCGGTAATGAGCCACTTACACATCCCGGTGATCGCCGCGATGTCGCCGCCGGCCTTCACCTGATGATACTGCGTCGAGATCTCGGTCGCATGCCGCGTCGCCATCTCGACGACCGATTGCGGGTTGGTGAAGCGCTCGAGCCCGCGCTCGCGCAGAGGGTTGAAGGTGATGATCGGGACGCGGCGCCGGCGCGCATCCTGCAGCGGATGCAGCATCCTCGGCGCGTTCGAGCCGACATTCTGGCCGAAGAACAGGATCAGGTCGGTGGTCTCGAAATCCTCCAGCACCGTGGTGCCGACGGCGACGCCGATCGTGCTCTTGAGCCCCACCGAGGTCGGCTCGTGGCACATGTTGGAGGAATCGGGCAGGTTGTTGGTGCCGTAGAGCCGCGCCAGCAGCCCGTACATGTAGGAGGTCTCAAGCGAGGCCCGGCCCGAGGTGTAGAACACCACCGATGCCGGATCGAAGCCCTTCAGCTCGCGCCCGATCTCGGCGAACGCCTCCTCCCAGGTCACCGGAACGTAGCGGTCGCTCGCAGCATCGTAGCGCATCGGGTAGGTGAGCCGGCCCTTCTCCTCCAGGGCGTAATCGGTCCAGCCGAGAAGCTCGGTGACGGTATGGCGGGCGAAGAAGTCCGGCCCGACGCGTTTCGCCGTCTGCTCCCAGGCGGTCGCCTTGGCGCCGTTCTCGCAATATTCGAAGGCGCTGGGCTTGGCCGGTTTCGACCAGGCGCAGGAGACGCACATGAACCCGTCGGGCTTGTTCTGCTTCATCAGCAGGGCCGCCCCCGAGACCGGGATCTGCTCCCGCGTCAGGATCTCGGCCAGCGACCCTGCCGACCCCCAGCCCCCCGCCGGCCCCTCATACGGCTCGATGATCGGCGTCGCCATCTTGTCGGTCATGCAAGGCCCCGGCTGCTGCGGCAGGACAGTGCAACAGGGGTGGGCGCAGGGGGTTCCCTAACTGCAGAATTAACCTTGTAGACGTTCGGGGCGTCGCTGTTTGGGCTACAGACGAGGACGATGGTTGCCGACCATGGACGTTTGTGCTCTGGCGGGCCGCTGCGAATCAGTTCTCAGTGATACAGGTTCCGTTTTTGTCGCGGTCGCTAGGTCTAACCATGGCCCCAGTTGGGTGTACCAGTCGACTCTGCAGATAGAGTCCTGAAGTCGCAATTCGATTGTAACGCATCACCCTATGTAGGCGCTTAAGGCGATTTCACACCATCTGGCTTCTAAACCCATCGATGAGGGCCGACACTTCCGAGTATAGGTTCGGCTGGAGCAGCTTACGCTCGTTAGTCAATTTGATCGTCTTTCCGCTCATCTCATATCCATTTAGCGACACCGACCCCACAATGAACTGGGCGTTCGCAGGCCTCCGCGCTTCAATCGTACTGAAGATGCGCTTCGCGTTTACGGGATCCTGATCCTGCTGCAATGGACTGTCGAGGATGACAGGTGCCGTAATTGCTGTTGTATGCTCGAAGCAGGTGCTGACGAACGCAAGGATATAGGACAGGACCGCACGTGGATGAACCGATCCGGTATCCTCGATAACGTAGTGGATTTTCTGCGCTCTATCCAAATTGACATTCTTAACATCGAGAAAATTCAAGTTTTCTCTTATCTGTTGTGCAAAGAACGTCTCCACTTTCTGCTTCCGTGCTCTGTTTTCGAGTTTGCGAATTGATTTTTTGACCAAATCGATTTCAGTGGTCAGATCACCTGTCTTGGCCTCAATCTCCGCGGCTTGTTGATCGAAGACACTCAAAGCCTGACGCTGTCCTTCTGAGGCGATTACCTGAGCCAGAGTGATCTCCCCCTGTTTGATGGTGAGTACCTGCTGGGCGGCGGCAATCTGCTCGTCAACGGTCCTAAGATTAAGGCGAGCGGCTTCAACCTGCGCTTTGACCTCGATCATCTGGTCGACGAGTTCATTCAGAACCGCAACGCATGCCTCGCGGTCCTCAATGATGCCGAACTTCATAGCGAAGTTATTTTCGTGGATCGTTCCGCACGTTGGGCAGGGGATATCCTCATCGCCACGCTCGACCAGCCATTGGCGGTCGTTCTCAAGCTCTTTCAGGGCGCGACGTCCGACCTCGAACTGGTCGTTCAGGAGCGTTCTTTGCGCGATAGCGTCGCTCAATGCAGCGGCGAACTTGGATCGCTTCTCGCGCATCTTTTTCAACTCCGCGAGCAAACGCAGGATCGCTGCTTCGTACGCCTCCTGGTCAATTGACAACGCATCCTGAGTCACAGATTGCCGAAGAGCAAGGGCCGACCGTTCAACGACGGTCGCTTGGCTCTGCAACTCGCCTTTCTCGGCGGTCATTTGTTGAAGCTCGGCTCGGCGGACGAACCATTCGTCCGGCAGGATGCCCGAGTGGTATGAGACAATACTACGATGGTACCCAGCGAACTGCTTCAGCCCATCGAACGACTGCCAGGGCCGCTCCCAACCTACATCCTGATCGACGTAGAACGGTAGAAAGAAGAAGGCGGGTGTCGGAGTTGTTGGTTTCCCTTTGCGGTCAGGCAGGACAAGATTGATTCCAAGTAGCTTTGCGAGAGACGGAGCTAACTGGCTTGTCACCCTTTGCATCGACTCCTTGAGGACACCTGCGCCATCGAAGAGCGCAAAAATTGATCCATGCCGAAACATGAAAAAGGTTTTATCGTCTACTTGGAATTCAAGAAGTCCAGTCACCTTTAGGTTAGGCCAGCTTTCGTGAACGCGCGCAGGATCTGCGCCGAGGACCCAGTACAAGGATTTGATCAGGGACGACTTACCGGTTGAGTTGCCCCCTAGAATGATCGTCATTTTCGGGTCGAACGTCGTCTGGAACGCCGCCTGTTCCAGGTCGGACATGAGATACAATTTTTTGAAGCGTAAGTTTTTCATCTGTCTTCTTGCGCAAATTCCTCACCAGTAGTCTGAATTTCCGCTCGTCTCTCATGATGAGAACTCATATAGAAAGGCGGCACTCAGGTACGCGTCGTCCTGAGAGGTGCCAAACTGCTGGGCGAGCGCGCGGACGCGATCAAGATTTGATCTGACGATTTCAGCGAGTGTCTGATCGTTATCGTCGATACTGTTCACGAGATCGCGAAGTTTCGTGCAGAAGCGCTCGAATGCGAGGGAAGCTCGGCTGAGCTTGTCAACCTCGTAGGCTGCCCAAGCCCGGCCGATGTCGCGCTTCTGGACGGGAGATATGCCTGTAAGGTCGCTCGAAACGGCAGACCACTTTGGCCTACTCTGATGGCGCCGTTTTGTTTCGTCCAACATCTCTTGGACCTGAGCACGCGTGAGCGCCTTCGCCCGCATTAAATCCTGGAAGTTCGTCACGCTCCCCATGTGCTTGGATCGTTCTCGGGCGTGTTCGAGAACGACCACGACGAACGCCGATGATGGACAATCCGGAATGCCAAGTTCGCACTCAAGGAACTGGAGGATCAAACCCCGGAGCATGGTTCCGGGCCTGCTCAGCGGGAGGTCCGATAGATGATACTCGAATAGGTTGATGTCGCTTGCAGCGAACGTTGGAACCTCGGAAGCTATGGCTTTACTGAGCGCGTCAGTTTTGACGCTATCCCCTTCGTCGAAGGTACAGGGGCACTTCGACCGCTCGATGAACTCACAAGGCTGGTTGGTGACGAAACCTAGAACCTCAGCCGCACTGCCAAATTTGATCCGGTTGTCGTACATCTTGGCCACGATTGATGGAACTCTGTCGCTTCCTCCACGCCGCTTGTAGCGTTGTGTAAGCCGCGTCACGGTCCAATGACCAGAGTCTCTCGTTTTCACTTGGTAAAAGCGTGCTTTCGTCGGCTGGGACGAGCCGTTGAGCACGACAATGTCGTCGTGGAATTCAAACGCGACTGCGTAATCGTCGGACTTTTCGTGCAGCATCAGAACGAGCGAGACAGCCCACGAGGCTTGGTAATCGAGCCGTTCGAGCGCGATGCTTCCGCCCTTCTCGCGTTGCGGGACGGCAACGAGATCATCTATCAAGCTCAAGGCCTGCACTCCCGTGGCCATATCCTTTTCATGGGAGGATCATGCATAGGTGGCTCCGACGCAACCTTGGCGGGTCGCCTTTCGTGTGGGCCGTCTAACCTAACGTGCCCTCCAGAAAGTCAGCTTTCCCCCACCATCGGTCGCTAGTGCCGCTCATTAGGCTGCTTGGAAGCGGACCTTCTCAGAGCCCGCTTTGGGTCACACGAAGAAACGCCCCTGCATCCTGATTTCCGCATCGGCTTCTCCCGAACCCTCGACTCCTTCCCCTCCCCTACCCCACCCCCACCGGCCGCTTCGTCACCGCCGGGACCCGCATCGTCACGAGTTCCTCGCCGGCGGTCGGGTGGACCGCGATGGTGCGGTCGAAATCGGCCTTGGTGGCGCCCATCGTCACCGCGATGCCGACCGCCTGGATCATCTCGCCGGCATCGTGGCCGAGGATGTGGACGCCGAGGACCCGGTCGGTCTCGACGTCGACGATGACCTTCATCAGCATCCTGTCCTCGCGCCCCGACAGGGTCGCCTTCATCGGGCGGAAGCTCGACCGGTAGACGTCGACCGAGCCGTGGCGGGCATGGGCCTCGGCCTCGGTGAGGCCGACCGTGCCGATCTCCGGCGTCGAGAACACCGCGGTCGGGATCAGCGAATGGTCGACGCTCCAGGGTTTGGCCCCGAAGACGGTGTCGGCGAAGGCGTGGCCCTCGCGGATGGCGATCGGCGTCAGGTTGGCGCGGTTGGTGACGTCGCCCACCGCGTAGATCGAGGGCACGGCGGTCTGCGAGAAGGCGTCGACCGGGATCGCCCCGTTGCGGTCGAGCGCGATCCCGACCCGCTCCAGGCCGAGCCCGGCGACATTGGGCGCGCGGCCCGTGGCGATCAGGACCTGGTCGACCTCCAGGGTAACGCCGTCGTCGAGGGTCGCGACGAGGCCGCCTGCGGTCCGGTCGATCCGGGCGAGGTTTCTCCCGAGGCGCAGGTCCATGCGCTTGGCGTAGGATTCCGCCAGGGCCTCGCGGATCTCGTCGTCGAAGCCGCGCAGCAGGTGGGTCCCCCGGTGCAGCAAGGTCGTGCGGCTGCCGAGGTTCGAGAAGATCCCGGCGAACTCCACGGCGATGTATCCGCCGCCCACGACGAGGATGCGATCCGGCTTCTCGGTGAGCTCGAACACCTCATTCGAGGTGATGGCGCTCTCGATTCCGGGAATATCGGGGAATTTCAACGGCTTGCCGCCGACGGCGAGTAGAATGTGCTTTGCACGCAACACCTTACTACTCGAGAGCAACCGAACCCTGTGCGAATCCTCGATCACCGCCCGCGTCGGCTCGATATCGACGCCCGATCGCATCAGGTTGGTGTCGTAGATCGCCTCCAGCCGCGCAATTTCGGCGTCGCGGCGGGTTTTCAGGACGCTCCAGTCGAAATGCGGCTCGGGCACGGACCAGCCGAAGCCGGCGGCATCCTCGAACTCCTCGGCGAAGCGGCCGGCATAGACCATCAGCTTCTTCGGGACGCAGCCGCGGATGACGCAGGTTCCGCCGACGCGGTACTCCTCGGCGAGCATCACCCTGGCGCCGTGGCTCGCGGCGATCCGGGCCGCCCGGACGCCTCCGGAGCCGCCGCCGATGACGAAGAGGTCGACGTCGAAATCGGCGCGGTCGGAAGCGGCGTCGGTCATGGGAGGATCCTCGCGTTGGCGCTGACGTCCATCGCCCGCAAGCGGCCCGCGATCAAGCGCGGCCCATGGTCCGCTAGAGCCCGGCCGAGGCCTTGAGCACCGCGTTCATCCGGTCCTGCCAGCCAGGCCCGTCCTTCTGGAAATGCTCCAGCACGGCGCGCTCGACCCGCAGCGTCACCATCTCGCGGGCCGCCGGCACGGCAGCAGCGGCCGGGACCGGTGCCGGAGCGGCGGGAGCCGCTACCTCGACGGGTTTGGTGGTGGCGGCCTTGAAGGCGGCCTCGGCGGTCTGGCGCGGGTCGCTGGTACGGCGTGTGCGATCGAATGCCATCGCGTTCTCCTCAGGCCTTCACGGTCCGCTTGCGCTTGGGCGCCGGCGGGGGAGCCGCGGCCTTCGCCTCGGCGTCCGCGGCCTCCTTGGCGAGCCGCAGCGCCCGCAGCTTTACGGTGCGCTCGTCAACGGCCTTCACCGAAGCGAGATGCTCGGCCATCGCCTGTGCGCCTTCCTTGGCCATGCGCTCGGCGCGCTCGGCACGCTCTTCGGACCGGGTCCGGGCGTCGGTCTCGTCGCTCATCGTCATCCTTCCTCGTTGCCTCTCCTTCGGAAACCGCGATGCGCGCGAAGCTCGGCGAGACCCGGGAGGGCCGGAGCGCCGATCGGCGGGTGGCCGGTCGTCCGAAGGGAATCCCGGTCACGGCGCGAGTGCGCGCCAGCGGCGGGACGAGGCAGTCCACACACCCTTCGCGCGGATCGGCTCAGAGCGGGATAGAGCCGCAATAGCACACCGGGGCGTTGAAATGCCAACGCGGCCGGGCGCCTGCCGCGCCTTATCCTCACGATACGGTCGAGGACGCGCTTTCATCCGGCCCGGCGCGACTACCTCAGGGCACCAAGAGAAGGCCGCAAAGGGCCAGGACCAGGGCGGGCGGCATCATCAGGAGACCGAGCTTGAAGAAGTGCCAGAAGCTCACGTCGAGGCCTTCGCGGCGGATCGCCGTGAGCCACAGAATCGTGGCGAGGGAGCCCGTGACCGACAGGTTCGGCCCGAGATCGATGCCGATCAGGATCGCCCCGGCGACCTTCGCGGAGACCTCCGCCTGCTGCAAAGCCGCGCCCGCGATCAGGCCGGCCGGCAGGTTGTTCACGAAGTTGCACAGGAAGGCCACCAGCGTTCCGCTTCCCCAGGCAATGGCATCCGGAGCCGCTTGCCCCCACTGCCTGAGGGAGCCGGCGATGAGGGTCAGGAGGCCGGTCCTCTCCAGGGCCTCGACGAGGACGAAGAGGCCGGCCACCAGCGGCAGGACGCTCCACGAGACGTCCCTGACCACCTCGAGCGCGCCGCCGCGCTTGATCGCCAGGACGAGCAGCGTCGTGAGAAGTCCCGCGACGAAGGTCGGCAGGCCGAGCTCGCATCCATAGGCGGAGGCAGCGAGCAGCACGAGGGCGGTCGCGACGATGCCGAAGCCGGCGATCCTGCCCGTGCCGGATAGCCGATCCGCTTCGATCTTTGTGGCGAGATTCTCCCGCTTCAGGGCTGCGTTCTGTGTCAGGCGGAGGACGACGTAAGTCGCGAGGATCGCCAGCGCCGAGGGTAAGGCGAAGCGTGCGAGCCATTCGGTCAGCGGCGGCATATGGGCCGCGTAGACTACGAGGTTCGCCGGGTTCGAAATCGGCAGGACGAAGCTCGCCGCATTGGCGATGAAGGCGCAGATGAAGAGATACGGCAGCGGGTTCTCGACCCTCGCGGCCCTGGTCGCCGCATAGACCGCCGGGGTCAACACCACGGCGCAGGCATCGTTCGACAGGAACACCGTCACAACCGTCCCGACGAGATAGACCAGCAGGAACAGCCGCGTCGCCGAGCCTCTGGCCAGGCGGACCGCGATGCCGGCGAGCCAGTCGAACAACCCTTCCTTCCTGGCGATCTCAGCCAGCAGCATCATCCCGATCAGGAATAGGTAGACGTCGGTGCCCTTGAGCACGCCGCTCGCCGCTGTCTCCGGCGAAATCAAACCAAATGCGAGCAAGGCTACGGCGCCCAGCACCGCCCATACGGCCTCTGGCAATGAGAATGGGCGCAGGATGACGCCGAGGGTCGCGAGGCCCGCGATGATCCAAGTCGCGAATTGCGGGGTCGTGGAAAGGGCAAGCATGGGGTTGAGATCCGCGACCGGCTTTGGCGAGGATGTGAACCGATACGCTCAAGCGGTCGAGCCCCTCGCTCACTCGGCTGGCGCCGTCGCCGGTTGAGGTGCCCCATCTCTCGGCGGCATCGCGTCGGACGAGGCCGGCGGCTCGAACCCGTAGGTCTCCGGCATGGCGACGAGGTAGAGGACGAAGCCGGCCGCCGCGATCCCCGAGAGAACGAGAAAGGCTGTGGAGTAGCCGGCCGAGACGATAATGAGTCCCGCCAGCGTCGCCGAGAACGAAGCGCCGAGTCCCTGCGTCGTCGCCACGGCACCTTGCGCGACGTTGAATCGGCCGGTGCCGCGGGTGAGGTCGGAGACGACGATGGGGAACAGAGCGCCGTAGATTCCGGCGCCGACGCCGTCGAGGAGCTGGACCCCGACGAGGTAGAAGGGGCTGTCCGAGAGTGTGTAGAGCGCTCCCCGGATCGCGAGGACGCCGAAGGCAGCGAGAAAGATCGGCTTGCGGCCGATCGCGTCCGCCTTGGCGCCGACGAACATCGCCACCGGAACCATCACGAGCTGGGCTGCAACGATGCAGATGGAGATCAGCGAGGTGGCGCTCTCCTTGCCCTGGAGTCTGGTCAGCAGCTGGCCGACGGACGTGAGCATGGCGGCGTTCGAAAGGTGGAAGACCGCCGCCAGCACGGCGAACAGCATGAGGTAGCGGTTCTGCAGCAGCGCAGAGAGGCCGGAGGGCTGGTCTTGGTCGGTATCGGCCTTCTCGTCGAGACCACGGGCGAGATCGTCGTCGATGGCGTTCGCCGGCACCATCAGCATGGCGCCTACACTCAGCACCGCCAGGACGGCCATCAGCCAGAACACGACGACCGGACCGAAGAAATAGGCGGTCGAGCCGGCGATCGCCGCCGAGACCGCGTTGCCGGCATGGTTGAAACCTTCGTTGCGTCCGATCCTTCTCGCGAACATCTTAGGCCCGACAACGCCGAGGGTGATGGCGGCGAGAGCCGGCGGGAACACGGCGCCCGCGATCCCGGCCACGGATTGGGTCGCGGCCACGACGTAGAAGTTGGAGACGAAGGGCAGCAGAAGGCAGCTCGCCGTCACCGCCAGGGCGCCCGCGATGACGATCGCCCGCTTGTTGTTCGTGCGATCGATCAAAGCGCCGGCCGGTGTCTGAGCGATCAACCCGGCGATGCCCGCGATGGTCATGATGAGGCCGGCCGTGGCCTCGTCCCAGCCCTGATCGGGTCCGCGCACGGCGATGAGATAGATCGCCAAATAAGGACCGAGACCATCGCGAACATCGGCGAGAAAGAAATTGAGAGCGTCGAGGCCGCGCAAAGATCGCTGCGACGGTTTACGCGCTTTCGGGGTCATCGCGGTCTCGGCCGTCATTGCGTTGTCCCGATGACGCGCACGTGGTCGCTCGATCCGCGGTCGACCATAACGGCAGACCCGGTCAGCACCTGTTTCACGTGAGCGTTGTGGTAGGCGGAAGACTGGTCGAACCTGGCGGCTCGCTTGAGGGCCGTCATGCTCGGACACTGCGCAATGGCGCGGTCAGGACTTTTGTTCCCTGCGAAATCCTTCGTCTGACGCAATTTTTGAATTGATCGTGGATTATACGATGCGGCTCAAGCGTAGAGCATTTTATCGAAAGCGTGGCGCTCTTCCCGACCCATCAATGAATTCATAATTCGCCGAACGGTTGAGCGTGTGGAGCCGCTTGCCGGGCCAGCCGGGACCAGCACGCAGGGTCGTTTCGACCGTCTGCCCGAAGCCGTCATCGTCGAGGCGGGTAATGCGTGCAAGCGAGAGAGCCTCACCATAGCCGCGACGGCCGTCCTGAACCGGGCGAATCAACGCGCCGCCGCGCTCGACGATATGGCCGGCCGGTCTCGCCGAAGCGATGTCGATCAGAACCGGGTTCTGGGCGTGCGGCACCCACGGACCTCGGAAATCCGGTGCGGACCACAAGTGAAGAGCATCGGAATAGGAGCCGCGCACGGGGCCGCCATCGTGATCCGCTGCGAAGTCGCGGACGGTGGCGAACATCCACCAGCGTCCGTCCCGCTCGATCAGGGTGACGTCGCCTGCTGTCAGGCCCGACAGCAGCGTTGCCTCCTTCACCCAGCCACCAGGAAAGGCAGTCGATCGGTACAGACCGACCGTGCGGTTTGCAGACCCCTCCGGGATCATCCAGATCGCGCCGTCGCGTTCGAACACAAAGGGGTACGAGAGATGATAGGGCTCGTCGAGCACCGGGATTGGCGTGCCAACAGGCCCGGTCCCATCGAACTCCACCGCGGAGATGATCGCCTTGCCGCGGGCATGCTCGTAATCCTCGACGAACAGGATCGTCCGCCCGCGATGATCGAGTGCGAAGGGATCGGCGTAGAAGCGGTGACCGTCGTCGGGCAAGTCGTGCCATCCGGACGGCGGATGAGCACGCAGGTCGATCAGATCTGGCCCGTCGAGCCGGCGCCAGCCCACCCGCCAGTGGGGCGCCCGATAGCAGAGGTGATAGATCCGGCGCAGGATGCCCCATACGAGCATCTTCGTGGCCTTCACCCCCAGGAATGGCAGCGAGAGATCGGGAATCGCCGGAGGATCAGGTTGTTCTTCCCCGGCCTCGAGGCGCGGGCGTCGTTCCGAGACCGCAGCGGCAACGAACATCGTGGCGCGCGTTACGCCATCTTCGAAGGAGACGATGGTCGACCCGATCGACTCAGTTCCAAGGCGAGCCGACGCAATGACGCGGCCGTCCTCTCTCAACGTCGACACCGGCATGCGACCATCGAGGATGGAAGCGAGCAGTGCCTCCTCGCCGGGACGACCGTCGAACAGAAGCGTCCACACGCGCGGCCCGGTTTTGTCGGAGACATCGCCGCAAAGATCGAGAACGAGGTCGGGCTCCGCGTTACTCTTCGGTGCGTAGACCCTCAAAGACTCCGGAGCGATGAATGCGGAGGGTCCGTCCACGGGAAGCCGGCCGAGCATCGCTTCGAGGCGAAATAACAGATGGGAATTGTCGGGTAACCCACCGGGACCGGGACTCGCGTCGATCTCGAGGCCGACGCCGGGGAGGCCAGCGAGGCGTGCGATGAGGGCTAGATGCCACCGGCGGGGGCTGCGTCCGTCGAGCCGCAATCTCAGGCGCATGGACGTTGCCGCTCCGATGAAAGAGGGCATGCGCCCGTCGCAGCAAACTAGGCTCAAGGCCGTTGAGAAAGGATTTCGCTGCGCTGCTCCAAGCCTCGCAAACTATGGCCAAGTTCTGCCAGAGAAGCCTGGAAAAGGGAAACCATTTTTGCCTATTAATGATGCAGTGGTCAAAACTGACACTATTCTGTGCAGTATCCCGATGTACTCGTATCGCCTCGATATGATGATGCAAATTTTTGCATGCACATATTGCTTGCAAACTGCGAGATATATCGAGCAGCAACGTGCAATCGTCCATGAATCTCTGTTATGTTTATGTCATTAATTGCATCGGCCTGTTTACAAGCCGTGGAGACGACAAATCATGAATACGACTTCGCCTCGCGAGACTGCAACGATCTATACCTTTCGTCCTCGCTCCGTTACGTTCCCGATCGGAGGCAAGCCAGGACAGATGTCGGCTGAGGAGCGGCCTGCAACTCAGGTGGCGACATGCGACTTCGGAAGCGGATGGTACCATGACGCCGCCATTCAGGACGCAACCGTATCTCGCAAGTCATAGGAGGGCATCGTCGCCGTCGGACGGCGCGAGCCCTTGCGAGACGCATTTCGCGTCGCCTCGCATGATGCACCACATTGCTCGTGCTACGTGTTGCGAGGGTTCGTACGCGTATCGCGAAGATCGCGGAACCTGACGCTTCGCGTCAAAGGCGAAGTCGCTTGAAGACCGGTTCGGGGATCGTGCAGATGACTGCCATGACGAGACGCCAGATCCGCCTGACGTAGATGATGTCGGCCGTTGCTCGCTCAGTGGCTTCGTAGATGGCGCCTGCAACCTCGGACGGGTTGGCGGTGAGGATCGGCGGAAGCTTCATTGAGCGGGTCATCCGCGTGCGCACGAAGCCGGGCTTCACTGTCACCACCCGGACTCCACTTCGCGCGAGGCGGTTGCGAAGGCCGGACAAGAAACTGCTGAAGCCCGCTTTAGCTGATCCGTAGACATAGTTCGAGCTGCGCCCGCGGTCGCCCGCCACGGAACTTACGCCCGCGATGCTCCCGTGACCGCGCTGGGCGAAACGCTCCGCCAGGATACCGAGGAGGAGGGACGGGCCGACGTAATTGGTCGCCATGACAAGGCCGGCATGTTCCGGGTCCGCCTGTGCCCGAGTCTGGTCCCCGAGTTCGCCGACGACGCAGACCACGGTGTCCGGCAGCACCGGTAGGGCATCGACGAAGGTGGCCAGGGTATCGAGCGCGAGGATGTCGAGGGAGAACATCGTCACGTCAGCGCCGGTGCGAGCCGCCAGATCATCGGCATTGCGTTGAGCCCGGGCAGGATCGCGAGCCGTGAGCAGGATGCGCCAGTCCTCCCGAGCATAGCGCATGGCCACCGCGTGGCCGATATCCGACGTCGCGCCGACAAGGAGAAGGACCTTCTGGCCGGCCATCTAGATCCCCAATCGTGCAGAAAGGTGAGAGGTGAGGCGTGATTCTGCGCCGATACTGCGGCGCAGTTCGCGAAACTTATTCAAATTCGAATATCCGGCTTCGAAGGTTTCACGAGCCTGCCGCGAATCCTTGGCGAGGTATAACCGGCCTCCCGATATGGCGACGAGGCGGTCAATCGCATCGAGGACGGTGAAGACGGTCGGCGTCGCGGGTAGGTCTAGGGTGAGCGTGTAGCCCTTCATCGGGAATGAGAGCAGTCCGTTCCCGGTCCCCAGATGCTTGAGGACCGCTAGGGGAGAGGCACAACCGAGGCGTGCTACCCTGTCGAGGATCTCCGGCAGGATTGCCGCCGAATCTGCCGCAGGGATCACGCACTGGTGCTGGACGAAGCCGCGTCGGCCATAGAGCCGGTTCCAATCGCGCAGTCCGTCGAGAGGAAAGAAGTAGCGGTTCCATGGTATGTAGCGAGGCGCGCCAACTCGTGAGGCGCCGCGATTGTAGTAAAGGGTGTTGAACGCTCCGATGGACAACCGGTTGAGTGACTTTGGCGGCAAGTCGAGCGGTACGGCGAGACCTGCTTTGGTCTTGGTGGACAACGATCGAAGATGCGCCGTGTCGGCGAAGCTCGCATGTTCCCCGAGAAAGACCAAGCCTCGTCCGAGCGCGGCGCCGCGGCTCAAGCAATCCACCCAGGCAACGCTATAGGAGGCGTCGGCGGATTCGTCCAAAGCCGCGGTTAGTCCCGCCAAGTCTGGGGCCGCAATCGTGCTCTGACGAATCCAGCCGCTCTCGATCGGGCGCAGACGCAAAGTGGCCTCGACGATCGTTCCGGTCAGGCCCATCCCGCCGATGGTCGCGGCGAACAGTTCAGGATGGGCCTCACGCGAACATCGAACGGCGATCCCTTCCGGCAGAAGAAGGACGAAGGAGTCGATCTGGTTACCCATGCCGCCATCGCGGTGATGGTTCTTGCCATGAACGTCGGCGGCGATCATGCCGCCGACCGTAACGTACTGCGTCCCCGGTACCACAGCCGGGAAGTACCCACGTGGTACGAACGCGGAAAGAATGTCCGCCAGTAGGACACCGGCTTCTACCGTGAGCAGACCGGACGGCGGATCGAAGGTTCGGAAGCGATCGAGACCACGCATCGCGAGCGTTTGGTAGAGCCCGATTGCTGCGTCGCCGTAGGCACGACCGTTTCCCCGCGCGACGTAGTCGGTGCAGCCAGCTATCAGTTCCGGCAGCCTGTCGGGGGTCTCTGCGCAGACGAGGCGGCTCTCGGCGCGCGGGTATCGCGCCCAGCCGGTGAGTGTACGAACCGGATGGCGCATGAACGCTGTGTCCGACCTCACGCGACCCGGCTTTTGGGAGTCAAAGCGGTCGCGTAAGAATCTTCCGCAGTCCGTGGAACGACCGTTTCATGCCCTCTGATCGACTTTTGTCCGAGAACTTTCCAGAGAAGCACCGCCGAGATCAGCAGTGTCACTCCCGCAGCCGATGGGATCGCCGCTCCGAAACCTGCCGATAAGCCGGCGTCGAGTGGTTGACCTTCCTCGCTCAGGTCCAGGGCTCGAGTCGTCAAAAGGCCGAGGCCCGAGGTGACGAGGCTGAGGATCATGAGTGCGACCTGCTGCCTCGAGGTCGCTGAGCGCAGAAAGTCCGGCATCAGAAGCGCGAGCGCGATCCCGTAGATGGGCAGGTCATAATCGTAGGCATAGGGGCTGATTAGGAGACTTGCCAGTGCTGTGAAACCGAGGATTCTGGTCGTGCTCAGCCGTCTTCCGATGACGATCAACGTGCAGCCGAGGGCCGAGCAGGCGACGAGCACCTGGGCTGCCATGGCTATCTGAGGCGCAATGTCGATGCTGCGCAGCGCGGCGTAGACCGAGATCATCCTGAAGAGCGGGTAATAGCCGCTGAACAGGAACATCTTCGCTTCTTCAACACCCCCGAGAAAGGCCGTCCACACCGGCGCACCGAAGGCGATGGTGGCGAGGACGCAACCAAGGATCGCGGTCGAGCCCGAAAGGACGAAGCAGCCCCAGCGCTGCGTAGCAACCACATGGAGCGCGAAGGCGACGGCCAGATGAGGCTTGATTACCATCAGTCCGAGCGGCACTCCGGCAGCCGATGATCCCTGCATCAGACCCAGGACGCATAACCCTATCAGAGCGCCGGTCAGAAAGCCGTTCTGTCCGCAGCCGATAGTGACGAGGATGGCCGGGTAAATCGCCAGAAGCACGATCGAGAAAGTCTCTCCGGCAATGCGACGCAAGATGAATAGGAAGGCAGCGAGGGTAAGTGCCGTAAAAATCAGATAGGCGAGCCAATGCGGCAGACAGGCCAGAAGCGCAACGACGAGGTTGAAGGGCGGGGGATAGGTCCAGGGCAGAAAACTCTCCCCCCCGCTGAACGAGCGTTGCGCCTGAAACAGCGCAGCGGATCGATACGCATCCGCAATCTCGCCACGCCAGGCCATATGTCCAGCGATGTAGAAGGCATCGAAATCGGTGAGTGACCTGCCCGGCTGGTCAGAAAGCCAAGCGAAGCGGACAGCGCTATGTACCACCGAGATGGGGAGCAGCAGAAGCAGAACTCGCTGCACCAAGGTCGAGGTGAGGAGTGTCCCGATCATGAAGGAAATCCGCGCTGCTGCGGGCTGATTTGAATTCGTTTCAGCGCGCAAGCGACATAGCCGCCTCCATCGCCGCAACCGACAATTTCATCGTGTGTTTAAGGAAGAGTTAGTTTCAATCCCCGAAGATTGAGCCCTCAAGAGGGAAGGCGGGAGATCTCTGCGTGACGGTGACCGCAGCACGCACGGACGAAGGGATGGTTCACTCGACCAAACCCACGGTACTGCTCGACCTGCCCGCCCACATGACCTCCGCGCAGCTCTTGCCCCTCGTTATCGATCTCGATCGCGAGGCGCTGTCGCCGAGATGGATACCGGAGCTCTTCATCTCCTCCGTACGATGCGGGTTGGGCGGCACATGGTCCTTCATGCAGACCTGTGCTTCAGGCCGAAACTCCCTCGATGCCATCGTCCAGTCTCTCCCCGGGCTCGCGATCAGCGACGGGGTTCTGGACCCTAAGATCGTGGCATTGGTCATGGAGATCCATGAAGAGGGCGGTAAGGTCATCCTTCTGACGCGAGCATTTCCGGCCTTAGCGCGACGCCTTTGCGATACGAAAATCTGGGCCGATGAGATGATCGTCGCCGATGAGGACGGTGATGTCGGTGAACTCGAACGACTCGCGGCGGTGATGGCACGGTGTCCGTCCGGGTTTACCGTGCTACCATCAGACGACCTGTCGCTATGGCGGCGTTCGGGCAACTCCTTGCCTTCCGCATCCCTCTACTCGCAAGCGGAAGATCGTGCGTCTCCAGAAGGCACTTTCGCAATCTGGTCGCGCGCGATGCGCCTACACCAATGGTGCAAGAACCTCCTCATCTTTGTCCCCCTGATCCTTGCCGGCCATGCCCTGGACGTGAAAGCTTGGCTGATGGCGGTGACGGGCTTCATATGCTTCGGGCTCGTTGCTTCGGCGACCTATCTCATCAATGATCTTCATGACCTTGAACATGATCGGGCCCATCGCTCAAAGCGGTACCGACCGCTCGCAAGCGGCCTTATGACCATACCCTCGGCAGTTCTCGCGATCGCGGCGGGACTATGTCTCGGAATTATACTAGCCGCATCAGCGGGACCGGCGGCCGTACTCGTAATCGGAGTCTATATATTTCTGACACTGGTCTATACGCTTATACTTAAGCGAATAGCAATGATAGATACCGTGGCTTTAGCCGCTCTATTCACGCTAAGACTATTGGCGGGTTCGGTTTTCTGCGGAATAGCCGGGTCGCCATGGTTATTCGTACTTTCGATGTTCATTTTCACATCGTTGGCGCTAGCAAAACGCTTCAGCGAGATCCGAATTCATGCCGCGCGATCTGACGCGGCGATCCCCGGGAGAGGCTATCTGATTGAGGACGGACCTGTCGTCCTGACCTTCGGAGCTGCGACGGCGACCGCGGCTGTACTGATCGTATCGCTTTATATCTTTGAGGCCCCAGCTCGTCAGGCTTTCTATATCCGACCGGAATTCCTATGGGCTGCCCCTGTGGCTGTTTTTCTCTGGCTGGCACGGGTCTGGACGCTCTGCGGGCGCGGCAGTCTCAACGACGATCCCGTCGAGTTCGCGTTGAAGGACCGGGCGAGTCTAGCGCTCGGCTTGATCGTAGCAGCAAGCTTCGGAATTGCCTGTGTGCCGGCTTGAGCCGCCACAATAACGCGCCTTGGATCGAACCGAGTCACGTTACACGATGGCTTTGAAAACCAGCGATGCGTTGAGGCCGCCGAACGCGAAGGAGTTCGACATTGCCACCGGCATAGCGAGCGGACGCGCGACATTCGGGATGCAATCGAGATCGCAACTTGGATCGAAGGCGTCGAAATTTGCCGTCGGTGGCGCAACCCTACGGGTCATGGCCAGCACCGTAGCGATCGCTTCGAGGGCACCGGCCGCCCCTAACGCATGGCCGGTCACTCCCTTGGTCGATGATACCGGCGGACAGGACAAAGCCCCAAACACGGATTTCATCGCCTCGGCTTCGGTCCGGTCGTTCGCTGTCGTCCCGGTTCCGTGAGCGTTGATGTACGCGACGTCTTCTGGCCTAACGCCGGCATCGGCAATCGCCTGCCTCATCGCACCGGCCATGCCTGCTGCACTCGGCGCGACGATGTCGCCCGCGTCGGCATTCGATGCAAATCCCGCGACTTCGATGGCAGTTCGGTGGCCACGGCGGACGGCATGCTCGGCAGTCTCGAGCACGAGGATGCCGGCGCCTTCAGAAAGGATCAACCCATCACGCCCG
Source organism: Methylobacterium sp. (assembly GCF_019745455.1). GTDB lineage: Bacteria > Pseudomonadota > Alphaproteobacteria > Rhizobiales > Beijerinckiaceae > Methylobacterium. The sequence continues at coordinate 3,804 of NZ_JAIETD010000135.1, read as the reverse complement.
GCAGCGAAGGGCCGGCAGGCCGTTCGCGACATGATTCGCATCGACTCCCAAGCCCGGATCGTTCCGACCGACAACGGCGCTTCACATCCGCCAGTGATGACGATGTCTGCCAGACCTCCGCGCAGGAATTGAAGTGCCAGGCCGATAGCGTGTGTCGATGACGCGCAGGCACTCGACACCACGAAGCAGGGTCCACGAGCTCCCGTGGCAATGGAGATCCAGCTCGCAGACGAGCTTACCATGGCCCGAGCCACGGTCATCGGATGAAGCCGCTTGTTATTTTGGCCATAAAGACGGACATATTGCTCGTCCATGGTGCACTGACCACCGGCCCCGTTGCCGATGATGACGGCGACACGTTCAGGATTTGGGAGAGTGGCAGGTAACCCGGCATCAAGCATTGCCTGGCGAGTCGCGGCCAAGGCGAACAAGGCACTGCGATCACAAGCTGTTATCGACACGCCGAGGTCACGAAAGATCTCAGTATCGGAGATCTCGGCAACCGTCAGCCCGGAGCCGGGTAAAACCGACGTCTCTCCAAGGGCCGGCGTCGGACCTATCAGGCTCAACCAGAATGGATCGACCGAGAGGCCGTTCGGTGCGACGACGCCGATGCCGGAGACGACAACGGTAGTCAAGCGGCGATCTTCCGGTTCTTGAAGGTCAGGATCTCTGTAGCCAGGTCACCAATGGACTTGAGATCGGTGAATTTGAGATTCGCATTGAAGTCGAGATCAATGCCGTAATGATCCTCGATTTTGAATAGTATCTCAACGAAATCGAACGAGTCGATACCGACCGCTTCAATTGTCGTCGACTCCGAGAGTGCTTCTCCCGCTTCGGTGCGATAAGGCTGCAACGTCTCGATCAGGAACGTGACCACAGAAGCCTGAGTGGCGTCTTCGATTCTCGAGGGTGTCATGATCAGCTACCTTCAACCGAAACATCGTCTATGGCACGCAGAACGATAGTCGATTTTATTTTTCAGCAATTTTTAATGAAAATTAGGATTAATCGGAGCCGCATAAAGATGTTTGATTTCTGAAATAATTCGATATCGTCGATTAATATTATTAATAGATAGTGAAATTTTGAAAATCAATCTTGCTTGACGAAACTTCATTGTATAATAAAATGCCCGTCTCATTGCCGATATACGGTGAGCTTTCCCCGTTGACCACGATTATTACTTTGAGGAGGCCTCAAGCGCTGATGTATCAGCAGGCACTTCTCACTCGGATTTACTTGGTCCAGTTCCGTAGTGTCTCATCCGAGCAGCCGATCTTAGCCACGACCAATGTTAT
>NZ_JAIETD010000118.1 GCF_019745455.1 Methylobacterium sp. | reverse complement strand
AATGATAAACATCAACCCCTGAACCTGGGTCACTTCTCAACGAAAACGCCGGGTCAACTCTCAGCGGAAATCAACAGAATTCGGCCTCGATCTCGGCCATGAAGGCGGATCGGTTCGGAAGAGCGGTGAGCGGATCGGTCTGAGCCAGCCGCCGCATGCCGGCCTCGGCCGCCCGCCGTCGGGTCGCGTCCTCGACCAGCAGGAGGGTTCCGCCTCGCCCGGTTCTCGTCCAGGTCGCCCCGACGTGTCGGCCGTCCGCCAGGACGACGTCCCTGGACGAGGGTCCGCCGTCGGGGATCGGGGCGTCCGCGAGCAGATCCGCGATGCCGGCCGGGCACGTCCCGGGACGCAGGTCCCCGGGCTCGAGACCCATGATCTCGTGGAAACGCGGGTTGGCCACGAGGAGTAGGCCGGCGTCGTCGAAGGCTGCTGCGCCGAGCGGGAGGTGGCGGAAGGCTTCCGCCGATTGTTCGGCGCGAACCGTCGCGGCCTTGGCCGCGGCCTTCCAGGTGCGCGCCTTGCGGCCGGATCTCAGGGCGGCTCGCCGCAGGGCGAGGCCCACGCCTACGGTCCCGACGCCGCCCAGGGCGGCCGCGCATGCCAGCGCGTAGGGGAGAGGCGAAGCCGCCATGGCGAGGCTGCAGGCGGCCCCGAGGGCCGCGCCTCCGGCCGAGAGGCCGGCCACGGCCGTGGGGTCCATCGCGAACCAGCGACGCCCGGCGCCCCGCCTCGAAGGATCGAACCCTGGCGGGGGGCGGCGAGGCATCGTGTCGAATCTCCCGAACGAAGGAATGGATCTACGGGATCGACCTTGGTCCCGGCCGCCTCAACGGACTGTTAACGGGAAGCCTCGAATGCCGTCGTTCAACCGTTTCATGGGTGCGGAACGCAGACGGGGCCGCCCATGGGCGACCCCGTCGAAAGGATCCGGATGCCGGCGGCCTCAGGCGGCGACGCGGGCGGCCGCCTGGAAGCTGAACGGAGCCTGGAAGTGACCGGCCCGCGGGATGGGCGGGGGCGCGTGGTGACCCATGGGCGGCACGTGGGCCGGAGCCTGCTGGACGACCGGGCGCGCCGCCTCGATCAGGCGTCCCAGGGCCGAGACGAGTTCGTAGGCGACGGCCGGCCGTGCCGAACGGTTGACCTTGACGAACTGGCGGATGCCGCCGGCGAAGCCGACCTGGATCTGCTCGGCGCTGTCGATGCCCGGAAGCATGGTCCAGTTCTGGATGGCCGAACGCAGCCGCGTCAGGCCGTACATGATGTGCCCCTCGGCCTCCTGGGGGATGTAGCTCGGGAGGTGCGGCTTCAGCCCGGTGCCGATGTGCAGCTCCTTGGGCACGTCGTCGCGCAGCAGCTCGAGGACGGACGCGGCGAAGCGCACGCCGTTCTCGCACTCGTTGAAGGCGCCGTCGGCCGAGGTGGGATTGCGGCCGGCGAGGCCGGTCAGGAGAAGCGTGACGCTGGCGGCGGTGCTGGCCGCTCCGGCACGATCGGTGCCGTTGTTCGTCACGAGGCTCTCGAGGATGTCGATTGTCTCACGGGCGATGGTCTTCGCTGCCCGGATCCGGCCGTCCGTCATCGCGGCTCTTTCCTATGCGTTGCGCGTCGTTGCGGTTCGTCGTTCGAGGTTCGGAGTGCCCTGCTCGTACGGCTGGGCTGTTCCGAATCGCCGTCACGTTCGCAAGGAATGGAAGCCTTGTCTACGGCATCGATGCAACGCGCTACGACATTTCATTCCTTCGTGAACGTGGTTCTTCAGGGGCGGGGCGCAGGGGTCTCCGCTTCGACGGGTGCGGAAACGTCCGCGGACGCCCGCTCGATCGACGGGAATGCCGACGGCGGAAGCACGACCTCGCCCGTCCGTACGGGAGCCCCGCTGAAGCGGTCGCGGACCTCGTAGGTCTGCTGGGCGGCATCGAAGCTCACGGTCTGCGTCCCGGCGTCGAAGCCGATCAGATCGTCCGACAGCTCGGACCTGCCGTATCTGAACGGGATCCGGACGCTGTCGCCGATCATGTACTCCGGCGGCGAATCGATCGGCCGCATCCTGCGTCCCATGTGTCGGAGCAGGTTCTTCGCGGTGGGGTCGCCCCTTTCGGAGAGGGCGGCCAGGGCGGTACGGACCCGCTGCGGGTCGAACTTCGCGCGTTCGACCGTTCCACCGGCGCCGGACAGCTTCCGCGACAGCTCGATGATGCGCTCGATCTCGGGGATGCGCGCGTTGGCGACGAGCCAGCCGTCGAAGTCGGTCGGGCGCAGGCCTCCGCGCTCGGGGACGTAGTGCACCTTGGCCTGGGCGGCCTGATTGAAGGCGGCGCGGAAGGACCGGATGCTGCGGATCTCGTCCGGCATGGTGGCGAACCGGTCGCCGATGCTCTCCGCCACGGCGGCCACCTCGCCGATGTCCATCGACATGAATCGCTCGCTGGCCCGCAGCCGGTCGCCGATCTCGACGACCCGCCACAGGCTCGCGGCGATGAAATGGTCGTCGTTCGCGTCCGGCGTCGTGAGCTCCGAGAGCTCGCGGAAGCTCGCAAGGGCTCTCAGCGCCTCCAGCGGCAGATCCGTGTGGCGCAGCATCATCAGGGCCGCGAAGGTATCCGCCTTCGCCTCGGAGCCGCCCAGGAGGCAGTGGCCTATCTCGTGGTAGAGACCGATCTGTTGGAAGTGCTCGGCGTCCATGCCCCCGGTATCGGCGTGCGGCACTCCGACGGGCCGGCCCATGACGGCCGATGCCGAGTCCGTGGGCTTCCAGCCGACGACGATGCACGAAGCCGTAGTGGGCGACGTCCGGTACGCGTTCGCGTTCGGGCCCGTGTCGGCAAGCGCGCCGAAACTGCGCGCGAACCCCCTCAAGGTCCGGTCGATCTTCCTGGCCTCGACCATCGGCTTCGTCACGGCGCGGTCGAAGATCTCGATCCGGTATCCCTCCTTGCGCGAGACGGGGTCGGCCGCGAGCTGCCCCCGGATGTTCTCGACGATCCGGTGGTAGTGCTCGGGCGTGACGCCCCGGCTGTCGTCGATGCGGAGATCGAACCCCATGGCGGCGTTCATCTGCGCGGCCGTCGCGAGGGGGGGAGCTCGGAGCCGTGCTCTCGATGACGTATGGAACGTCCGAGAAGCGCTGCAGGGCGGAGACGTCCGCGTCCATCACGGCCGCTCCTTCGCGACGGGCACGACCACGGACCGGATCTCCCGGCCGTCGGGTTCGAGTTCGGCCACCACCGCGGACGGGCGCTTGACGATCGCCTCGATCACGCGGTCGGTGTACTGGGCGTGGGCCAGGACGCGCGCGCCGGCCACGACCTGGATGACGCGGCCGGCGACGACGATCCCCGTGGGCGCGGTCGGCTGATGGGCGAGATAGATCGCGACCTCGCCTCTGAGGTTGACGGCGGCGACGCCGTCGGTCGGTGGAGGAGGTGCGTCCATGTCGGTTCCTTCCGGATCGTCCATCATGGCGTCCCGCGGCGAAAACCGCCAAGGGGTCGGACCACGGGATCCGTCAGGCCGGATGCCGCTGTATAAGGAACGCGGCCGTCTCGCTTGCCAGTCTTCCGACGTCGTTCACCCGGGCCCACCACGCGGCCCGGAAGGCCGGGTCCAGCGTGCCGTCGAACTTTCCCTCGGGGACGGCGCCGCGGGTGGCGATCCACTCGCCGAGGCGGGCGGACGCATTGACGGCGACGGATCGGAGGACCTCGTGGGCCATGGCGGTGCCGCAGGCCTCCACGTGGACCGCGTAGGATGAGGCCGAGGCCTGCAGGCCCTCTCCCTGAAGGCCCAGCGCGAGGGCCTTGAGCCGCAGCGTGCCGACGAAGGGCAGCAGGACCACGCCGTTTCCATCGGTCTGGATCGGCATCGATCCGATGCGGCGGGCGGCGTAGGCGCGGCGCGCGTGGTGGACGACGCCGCGGGCCGCGTGGTCGAACCAGGACGGCAGGACGTCGCTCTCGTAGACCTGCCGCATGGCGCGGGGGAGCGCATCGTGCATCGGCGACGGCTCGCCGCCCTCGAAGCGTATCGACGATCCCTTCGGAGCAGGGACGACGTGGGCGACCTTTTCCGTGAACTCGATCCGTTCGACGGTCCATCGGCGTCCCTGGAACACCACGCTGTCGCCGGCCCCGATAGGCGTGCCGCCGGAGACCGGGATCGCCCCGAGCCGGGTGCCCTCGTAGATGAGGCCGAGCTCGACGGGCGTCGCGAACACGGAGAAGACGTCGGCGCCGCCGAGGATGTCCCTCCCCACGGGGCCCGGTCGGACCAGACCGCCTCCCAGTCTCTCCAGGAAGCCGGATTCGCGCGACGAGAGCCGGATGAGAAGGTCGCGGAGGACCGGAATGCCGAAGCGCCTGAACGGTGCGGCGCGGCCCAGGATCGAGGCCAGGCGCTCGGCGTCCACGGGGGCCTCGACCGCGGCGATGCACAGGATCTGATGGCAGAGGACCGACAGGGAGGCCGGCTGGTCGCCCGGTGGTTCCACGAAGCCGGACTGGAGCAGGTGCAGCGCCGCGGCCGCGCAGACCACATCGGGATGGATCGCCTCCAGGGGCCCGCAGTCGGGAGCCGGCGGCCGCGCGACCACCGCGACGTCCAGCATCGGGATCGTGCCCGCCCGCCGGCCGGATCGCCCGGCCCTCTGGCGGAGCGCGGCGAGCGACCGGGGCGCGCCGACGTTCACCACCCGCTCCACGGGACCGATGTCGATCCCCAGCTCGAGCGTGGTCGTCGCCACCGCCGTGGCTGCGGTACCGGGGCGGCGCAGCGCGTCCTCGACCTGCTGACGGTATGCCTTGGCCAGCGATCCGTGGTGCGGGTGGAAGGCGTTCTCGAGCCCGTCGCTCTCGGCCCGGCGCCTCAACGCATCGGCCAGCGTCTCGACGGCCTTCCGCGACGAGGCGAAGATGAGGTTCTTGCCCTCGGACAGCCGTGGCCCGAGCCGGTCCGCCAGCTGCGCGGTTCCGGTCCTGTAGCCCATGTCCTCGGCAGCGATCTCGTCGTCGATCCAATCGGGACGGTTCTGCTCGACGATGCACTCGAGGCGGATCTCGATGGACCGGCGGCCGACGTCCTCCTCGATCAGCGCGACCCGCTCCGGCGCGGCAGGCCTCAGCCATCCCGCCGCGATGCGCGGATCGCCGAGCGTCGCGGACAGTTCGATCCGGCGGACGCGTCGGCCGACCGCCGCGTCGAGGCGGGCCAGGAGGGAGGCGAGGTGGGCTCCGCGCTCGCCGGCGAGGAAGGCGTGCAGCTCGTCAATCACGACGTAGCGCAAGTGTCCGAACATCCGCTCGACGTCGCCGCGCCGCTTCAGCAGCAGGGCCTCGAGCGACTCGGGGGTGATGATCACGACGCCCCGCGGGGTCCGCCGCAGCTCGCGCTTCTCCTCCGCCGGCGTCTCTCCGTGCCACCGCGTGACCGGGAGACCGACGGCTTCGCCCAGGGAGGCGAGGCGGCCGTACTGGTCGTTGATCAGCGACCGCAGGGGCGAGACCGAGAGGATGCCGACCGTCCCGACCGGCGAGGAGGCCAGGGAGGACACGGTCGGGAGGAAGGCCGCCTCGGTCTTCCCCGAGGCCGTGCCTGACGAGACGATCACGTCGTCGCTGCCGCGCAGGACCGCCTCGACCGCACGGACCTGGATCGGACGCAGGCCGTCCCAGCCCTTGGCCGCCATCCATCGGCGGACGCCGTCGTGAAGGAGCGTCTCGGCCGCAGGGCGCGCGGCGACGGGCTCCGGTGCGAGGGTGGCGCTCACGGAGCGAAGGCCGGCGCTCGGACGATCCGCAGGTCGTTTGCGATCAGGGCCGCGTCCGACACGGCTTCCGCGAACATAGCGGCGTCCAGGTCCGGCCCCTCGCCGATCGCGAGCACCTGCGCCTCGGTCATCTCGACCAGAGTCGGATCCCAGGTCTCGTACTCGCCCAGCAGGTCGTCGGGATCGCGTGCGCCGAAGGCGTCGACAGCCCTGTCTCCGTCCATCACGAACGCATGGACGAGCACGGGCTCGTCGATCTCCGGGTCCTCGTCGATCCAGGCTCGGATCGGCAGGCCGGTCGCGCGGTGCAGGGCGACGGCGAACAGGGCGCAGCGGCCGTGGAGCCAGCGGTCCAGACGTTCCTCGTCGATCAGGCTCTGGCTCGATGCGGCATCCATCGAAGGATGGGACACCCAGGCGTCGAAAGCCGCAAGGTCGCCCGCCGGCGCAGGATCAGAAGAGCTTCGGCTGCGGATCGGCCAACTGGGCGAGAACGATCGATCTCGACGCCTTCTGCACCAGCTGCGCGAAGGCGACCGCGGCGGCCGATGCCTGCACCTGGCTCGGGAAGTCGGATTCGGACGAGGCCACCGGTTCGCCGCGGGTGCCGATCAGGGTCCAGCCCCACCGGCTGCCCGTCGTCATGCCGACCGTGAACTGCATGTCGCGAACTCCGTTGCCGCGTGCGGAAGGACAAACCTGGATCGTGGTCTCTGCGAAACGACGAAGGCCGGCCGTCGGCGCACACCGGGCGATCGAATGCGGGCTCCAGGCAGGCGTTTCCCCCGATATCCACGTTCCCCACAGGCCCCGAGGCGGTTGCTTCGCTCCCGGCCGCATGCGCCGGTCCGGGGAAAGCTCATCGCGGGCGTTGCTTCGGTCGAACCCCATGCCATGATGGCGCGTCCGACCGGAGTAGCCTCGGATCAGCATGCCGGGGCGAATGGGTCGGGACAGGGTGGAGAGCCGCGGGGTCCCTTCGAGGCCGGGCTTCTCCGCCCGCCCCCGGGAGAGGCTTGCGGCTTTCGCCATCGGCAGCTCAGATGTCCCGACACCTCGAGAGGGCGCCATGATCGGGAACTACAAGGAAGCCTTTCCGGATTTCGGGCAGCTCGACGTCGAGCTCCCGGGTCACCTGGAGGACGTGTCCTGGGGCAACGAGCCCTGCCCGTGCTTCCATTCCGCCGAGGCGCGGGTGTTCCTCTACGTGGACTACGCCGACAAGGCGCTGCGGGAGTTCCCCGAGATGGAGCGCTTCGGGCTGCAGGTCGCCGCCGAGGACGGCCAGCACGTCGACGACGAGAGCCGCCACCTCCTGCACACCGACGACTTCGCCCTCGTCCTGGAGAAGATCGAGGCCCGTCGCGCCGAATTCTCGGCGCGCCCGGCCCCTTGAGCGGCGCGGTTCACCGCATCGCCTGACGGACGAGGTCCGCCGAAAGCGCGAACAGACCGCCGGTGGCGACACCCAGGGCGAGCGCCGCCGAAATGCGCTCCAGCTGGCTCGACCGGGACCACGCGGCGAAGTCGAAGCCGACATGAAGGCCCAGAGCCAGCATCACGAGCAACGCGCCGGCGAGCGCGATCGACGCGGCGATGCCGAGTCCGGTGATGCGGGGTTCGGCGACGATCTTGGGGTCGGAGGCCGCGTGCATATCTCGAGTCCGGTGTGAAGCAATGGATGGCGCCGTTTCGGCGGAGATCCCGGTGGTTTCCCGATCGCGCCCGCTTGTCAACGGCGGTTCCTTCCCGGACGTTCCGGAGCGGGGCCGCGCAGCGCCTCCCGGAGGAGCCTCGATGCGGGACCACTCTCGACCCAGCGACATGGATCCGGGCCTCGTGCTTCGCATCCAGGAGCGTGAGGACGGCGACGTCGTCGTGGCCATCGGCCCGTCGCCGCGGGGCATCGCCTTGACCGCGGAGGACGGTACCGCGGCGGTCTGCGAGTTCTCGGTGAGCGGAACCCTGTCGCCCCGGACGGTCAAGGCGCTCCGCGCGGTGATCGACGCCATGGAGGCGGACGCGATGGAGAGGCCGTTCCCGCTCCGCGGCTGATCCCGAACGGCAAAGGGCGCCCGGAGGCGCCCTCGATCCGGCAGGGCCGGGTCGTCACATCGGGGCCGGCGCGGCCGCGCGGGAGGGATGGACCCAATCTTCGAGACCGAGCTCGCGGGCCGCCTCCTCGGCGACGTCGGGATCCGCCCAGTCCTGCTCCATCTTCTCCCGGAGGAAGGCCATGTTGTCGGCGAAGACCCGCTCCGGCTGGATGTCCTTGTCCAGGCAGACGATCGCGCCGTACAGGGCGGCGAGGTCCGCCGGCTCCATATCGAGCAGCATGTCGACGAGCTCGTCGTGTCCGCCGAACCCCATCTTGTTGCCGCGCCATTCCGTCAGGACGAGGTAGCCGCCCTGCCGACCGCGCGTCTCGAAGGCGAAGTCGCCCTGGTCCGTTCCGGGGTAGGTGGTGGCTTCGCCGTCGACGTACTCGCGGATGCCGTCCCGGCAGGCGTCCCAGAACAGTTCGTCGTATCTGGCTTCGGCGTGCGCGGTCCAGAGCTCGTCGAGGGCGGGATCGATCCGCGCCTCGCCGCCCTCGACCTTGCCGCTCATGTCGGCGCCGTGGACCTTGATGTTCCAGGCGAGGTGCGTGTCGCGATAGCGCTCGCGGTACGAGGTATGGCCCGCGATGAAGGCTGCCATGTCGAGGCGCGTCCGTTGCGGATATTCGTAGCCGTTCTCGGGCGAGTCATGGGCCTCGCGAAGCTGCACCGGCAGGATGTCCTCGCCCGGCAACCCGGGGACGGTCCGGTCGCGGGCGGCCTTGAGGACGACGGCGTTGACGGTGGGAATGGTCGGATAGGCCTCGTCGATGTCCGGCACGCCGCCCTTGAAGCCGGGGGTGGACTTCAGCCAGGCGGCGAAATCGCGCCACTGGGTCATGCCGGCGATGCGCTCGAACTCGGCGGCCTGCCTGCGGCTCGGCCCGGCGGAGCCGGAGCTTTCGGGCAGATGCTTCTCGAGGACGATGGAATTGTTGTCGGAATCGATGACGACGAGGCCGTTGTATTCGGACCCGATCATGCCCCCGGCGTTGTAGGCCGAGGCCGCAACGAGGATCATGCTGCGACCGCCGTCGAAGGTCAGATCCTTCCGGAAGCCGTCGGCATAGTGCCAATTGGCGATCTTGTTGGCTATCGGGTTCATCGCGCTCGTCCTCGTTCCTTCGACGGAAGGATCACGGCTCGCGACGAAAGGCGCAACCGGCGCTCAGACCGCCGCAAGGTCCCGCGTATCGGCGAGCAGCGCACGTCGTGCCGCCACCAGATCCCTCGCAAGATCGGCACGGATCCCGGACTTCGAGGCGTCGCCGGTCTTCCCGATCTCGGCGTCGAGGGCCTGCAGGCGGCGGGACATCGTCTCGACCCGGGCCACGGCCAGCAGACGGGGGTTCTCGTGCACCAGGATCGCGATCGCGTCCTGAATGGCCTCGACGGCGGCGAAGGCCGTGTCGATCGGAGCGAGGCGACCGGCGGCGATCCAGCAGATCGGATCCGTCGAGAAGGCGATCACGAACGCATCCGAGGCCTCGCTGTAGGCGAAGGGAGCGCGGATGCCGAGGGCCGTGCCGGCGATCCGGAAGGAGCCGAGCTCGAGGTCGGCCGTGGCCCGGGGGGCTGCGGGATCGGAGAGATCGAGAAGGACGTCGCCGTGGGCCGTCGACAGCGACGTCGGTGCCGACGGCGCCGGGGCGGAGTGCCCCGCGCCCGGGAAGGCGATCAGCTGGCCAGGAGCCCTGGCGGGCGCCGGAGCGAGGCGGAGGAGAGGGCGGGCTGTCGCCATCGTGACGGATACCGTGCTGCGATTCGATCGTTGTCCCAACCTACTCCGCGCAGACCGACCTGGAAAGGAACGAATTGCACCCACGCCGGGCGAACACCGAAGTGGGTTAAGCCGAACCTTGGCTGTTGTTCCTTTCGCGCAACGGCGGCATCGTTTCCTTGTAAGGAATGGAGGGGTTCATGGTGGCGAGCCGTTACATGGGAGCCGGGTTCGTGCTCTTCGCCTCGCCCGGCGCCCGGATCGCCGCAACGCTGGCGGTGGCGGTGCTGGGTGCGGCCGGCGCGGCGGCGGCGATCCGCTACCCGGACGGCGCCCATCAGGCCGCCGTCGCCAGCATCGGCGACATGGCCGCCCTGCCGGCGGCCGGGCACCTCGCCGCGATGGCGGCCTATGCCGGTCGGTTCCCGGATCTGGTGCGGGGCGACGTCTACGGCCTGGGCCGGGCCCGCGTCGCCCAGATCCTCGCGCGGGATCCGCAGCCGGGGCTGCGCGAGCCGACGTTGGACGAAACGCTGGCCGACGCCTACGACCTCGCCGATCCCGCCGTCGCCGCCTACGTCGACCGTCTGCGGGCCGATCCCGCCGCCTCGACGCGGCTCGTGGCATCCGAGCGGGCGTTCCAGGCGAAGCTGCTGTCGGAACGGCTCGACGTGCCCGCGGGGGATCTGCACCCTTCCATCGTGCACGCGGCGGTCCGCTTCGGCACGAAGGCCGGAACGACGCTCTACCTCATCTCGACCGGAGCCGGGCCGGACCAGCTGCCGTCGACCATCTCCGTGGACGGAGGGGTCCTGCGCGCCATGGGCGCGGGGTCGGGCGTCGAGGCGCTGATGCAGTTCGCCTCCGAGTCGCCACAGCGCCCGAGCGGCTCCGGGCCCGGCATCGTTTCGCGCTGATAGGCCGGGCCGCCGGGCCCGATTTGCATCTTTCACCGCTCTGCACAAATCTCATCTCGATCTTGGAGCCGTGACGTTCGCTGGCCGCGGGATCGTCTGTCGAGACTCACTGGCCTGCGGGTTCGCCCCGCGGGCCTTTTTCGTGGCCGCCGCAGATTGCGACCGCCGTCTTCGCGGGTGCGGGTGCGTCCGTATAACGGTCGATCGTCCGCACTCCCCATCGGCCGCGGTCACCCCTTCGCGACCGTCAGATCGAACAGAGCGGCCGGGCCGAAGTAGCCGTCCTCGTCCCTCGCGCGGATGTCGATGTCGCGGGAGGTCCCGAGAGCCGACGGCGTACCGGAGATCAGGCCCGTGTTCCTGTCGATCGTCATCCCCGCCGGCAGCGTTCCGCCGTAGACGCTCCAGTACAGCGTCCCGCGTCCGCCCGTCGCCGTCATCTGGAAGCTGAAGGGCCGGTTGAGGACCGCCGTCTTCGGAACACCCGAGGTGACGACCACCGCGGGCACGGTCTCGAAGGAGATCGGGATCGTGCCGGTGCGTCCGGCCGCGTCGGTGGCCTGCAGGTTCAAGCCCGACGTCGTCCCTGCCGCGGTCGGCGTACCCGTGATCTTCCCGGCGGAGGCGTCGAACGCGAGGCCCGGCGGCAGCGTGCCGGTGACGCTGTAGGCGAATGGCCGGGTGCCCCCATCCGCATCGAGCACGGCCGAATAGGCCACACCGACGCGCGTCTTGTAGCTGGGCTTCGTCGGAACGACCGGTCGCCGAACGGAGATGGTCGTCGATTCGGTGACGACGGTCGAACCCGCGGCATCCGTGATCTTGTAGTAGATGCCGCCGATATCGCCGCTCGAGATCGGGGTGCCCGAGATGACCCCCGTCGACCCGTCGATGGAAAGACCGCTGGGCAGCGTCGTGCCGAGTTTGGAGAAGGTGTAGGGCGCGACGCCTCCGGAGACGGTCACTGCCGTCGTGTACGGGACCCCGACCGTCGCAGCCGGCGGAGAGAGGCTGGCGGCCAGGGGATCCGGCACCCGGATCGCGAAGGTCGCGGAAAACGCACTGTAGCCGTCCCCGTCGGCGACCCGGACCGACAGGTCCGGGTAGGTGCCCGACGTCGTCGGCCTTCCGGTGATCCGCCCGGTCGTCGAGGACAGCGTCAGTCCGGCCGGAAGCGTGCCCGAACCCAGCGCGTAGGCGTAGCCGCCGACGCCACCCGTGGCCGAGAACGACGCGATGTAGTCGACCCCGATGGGCGCGTTGGCCGGCGGAGTGCCGGCGACGGCCAACGCGGTCGACACGTTGATCGAGAACGTCCGGCTGTAGCCGACCTCGCCGTCCTGGCTGACGACCTTGACCCGGAGGTTCGGATAGGTCCCCGCGGCGGTCGGAATCCCCGTCAGCGCCCCCCTGGAGGCGTCCAGGGACAGTCCTGGCGGCAGCGTCCCCGTCATGCTGAAGGCGTAGGGTGGCAACCCCATCCCGACGACTTGGAAGTCGACGGTCCCGGAACCGCCGTTCAGGGGGCGGTAGGCCACCATGTTCGAGGGCGGGACGTTGCCGATGCCCAGCGGGGTGTACGGATAGATGTAGCTGACGTCGGATGTCGCGACGGCCTTCAGCGAATCGACGATCCGGACGCTGAAGAACCGCGGTCCATCCGTCGCCGTTGTGGGCGTACCCGTTATCGCACCCGTCTTCGTATTGAACGACAGGCCCGCGGGCAGGGTGTTCGGGCCGACGAGGGACGCGACGTACGGGCCCGTCCCGCCGGTGATCGAGGGCAGGATGTTGAAGGTCGTTCCGACGGGCTGGTAGACCCTGGCCGGCATGGAGACGGCCAGGGGCGCGCGCACCTCGATCGCGAAGGGCGCGGCGTCGGCGTAGGTCCCGGATGCGTCGGTCGTCCGCACCACGAGGCCGGTGGACATGCCCACGGCGCTCGGCGTGCCTGCGATGGCGCCGTCCGACGACAATGCCAGCCCGGCGGGAAGCGTACCCGCCGCCAGGGAGAAGCTTCGGACGCCGGAACCGCCGGAGGCCGCGAACGCCGCGGAATAGGGGATGCCGACCGTTGCGGTCGCGGCGGGCGAGCCGGTGATCGACAAGGTGGATGAGACCGCAATGTCGAAGAGGTCCGACGTTGCAAGGCGGCCATCCGCATCCGCGACCTGAAGCTGCAGGGCTGAGGCGGTTCCGGGGGTCGTCGGGGTTCCGGAGAGCGTGCCGCTCGCTTCATCCAGGCCGAGACCGGCGGGAAGGACGCCGCTGCGGAGCGCCCAGGCGTAGGGTGTCCGTCCTCCCGAGGCGGTCGCGGCCGAGCGGTAGGGCGTTCCGACCGAAGCCGCGACGGACGGCGTCGAGGCGATCGCAACAGGCGAGCGGACGTCGATCGAGAACGGCGTCGAATCCGCTGTCGTGCCGACGGCATCCGTGGCCCGGACCACGAGGCCCGATGCCAACCCCGGCGTGGTCGGCGTCCCGAGCAGGGATCCCGTGTCGGGGTCCAGTGCGAGGGATGCCGGCAGCACGCCCGCCGCCAGACTGAACCTCCTGGGTCCGATGCCGCCCTGGGCGACGAACTTCGCATCGTAGGCGACGCCAGCGGTGGCGATCGGCGACGGCGAGCCTGCGAGCGAGAGGCTCGAGGCGACGGTGATCGTGAACGGGGTGGAGGACGACCGCCGGCCGTCCGCGTCGGTGGCGGCGACCTGGATCGACGACGTTGTGCCGGGTGTCGTCGGCGTTCCAACCAAGCGTCCGTCGGACCCGAGGGAAAGACCGGCTGGCAGCGCTCCGGCGTCCAGCGTCCAGGCGACGGGCGCTCGACCACCCAGCGCCTGGAATTCCCCAGCGTAGGCGGTGCCGACGACTGCGGTCGCGGGCGGCGATCCCGAGACCTGGAGGACGTCCGACACCGTGATGGCGAAGGGGTCGGTGGCGGCGGTCCGGAAGTCGGCGTCGGCGACCCGGATCCGTAGACCGGATGCGACGACGGGCGAGGCAGGTGTACCCGCCAGATTGCCGGTGGAGGCATCGAGCACGATGCCGGCCGGAGGCGCGCCGGAAGAGACCGAGAACGCATACGGCGGCCGTCCGCCCATGGCCCCGAAGCCGGCCGAGTAGGACTGCCCGACGGTCGCCGCCGATCCGGGCGACCCTGCGATGCGCAGAGCCCTCGAGACCACGAGGGCCGCTTGGCTCGACGTTGCTGAGCGTCCGGCGGCGTCGCGTGCACGGACGACGATGCCCGCCCAGGAGCCCGCAGAGGTCGGCGTGCCGGCGACGGCTCCGGACGCTCCGTCGAGAACGACGCCGTCGGGCAGCGGGCCGCCCGCGAGTTCGAAGGCATAGGGCGCATCGCCGCCGGACGCCTGGAAGTTCGCCGCGTAGGCCTGGCCGACGGTGGCGGGTGGTAGCTGGCCGGCGACCGCGAGCTGGTCGACGACCGGGATCGAGACGTTCCTCGAGACCCTGCCGCCTTCCGCATCGGTGACCAGCACCGTCGTCGGGCCGAAGTCGCCCACCGTCGTAGGGGTCCCGGCGAACCGGCCGTCGGCGTCCATCGCGATCCCGGGCGCGGGATCTCCCGAGACGATGGCGAAGGCGTAGGGTGCGGTTCCGCCCGCCGCCACGATGCGGGCGTCGTAGGGGATCCCCTTGGTGGCCGATCCGCCGGGAGTCGATGCGATCGAGAGGGCGTCTCCGACGGCGATCGAGAATGGCGCCGTGTCGGCGCTGGCGCCCGCGGCGTCCGAGGCGCGCACCACGATGTTGTCGAACCGGCCCGTCGTGGTCGGTGTTCCCGCGATCGCGCCGTTCCCCGCGAGATCGAGACCCGGCGGCAGGAGGCCGGCGGCGATGCTGAAGGCGTAGGGCTGGACGCCGCCGGATGCCGCGAATTCGGCTGCGTATGGGGTACCCACCGTACCGCGGCGGACGGATCCGGAGACGGCGACTGGATCGGACACCGCCATCGCGAGGGCCCGGGACGTCCCCTGGTTTCCATCGGCATCGATTGCCGTCACCGCCAGATCGCCGTAGCGCCCGGCCTGGGTCGGGGTACCCGTGATGGTCCCTTGGCTGGTCGAGAAGACGAGCCCGGCAGGGAGCGTACCCACAAGGGCGTAGGTGTACGGGGGCGCTCCGCCCGTCGCGGCCGTGGTCAGCGGAGCGATCCGCCTGCCGACCGTGTAGACGTCGCTGCCGCCGGAGACGGCGACTTCGATCGCGCTGGCCACGTCGATGGAAAAGCTTGGCGTCGTGGCCGTGGTCGGTGTCGGAGAGGCGGCGTCGACTGCCTTGATCTGCATCGCGGAGAACGTCCCGCTTGAGGTCGGCGTCCCGGTGATCGAACCGTCCTGCGCGAGCCTCAATCCGGCCGGAAGCGTTCCCGTCTGGAGGGTGAGGACGTTGGGCGGCGTTCCGCCGGAGACCGCGACGCCGGCGTTTCTGATCGGATTGCCGACGACGGCCTTGAACGTCCGGGCGGTCTTGGACGGAAGAAGGGTGAGCGAGACCGGTCCGTAGCTCACCGAGACGTTGATCTTCGACGAGGTGACGGCCTTCTGGTTCGCGTCCGTCACGAGGACGTCGAAGGTGAAGCTACCGATGGCGGTCGGATTGCCCGACAGGACGAGGGTCTGGTTGCCGTTGGCGTCCGTGCCCGTCGAGAGCGCAAGGCCGGGGGGCAGCGTGCCCGTCGCCCGCGAGGCGACGTAGGGCGGGCGGCCGCCGGAAACCCTGGCGGTCCCGACATAGGCTTTGCCGACGTAGCCGCTGAAGGGAAAGTTGTAAGAGCCGAGCGTCGGTGGGGGCGCGGTTACGGCGATGGTAGGCGCATTGTCACGGACCACCATGCCGTTCGCATCGGTCAGCTGCGCGACGATGCCGCCGTAGTTCCCTTCGCCGGTGAAGACGCAGTTCGAGATGAGGATCGTTCCGGTCTGCTCGGGCGCCGGACACCCTGGCGGCAGCGTGCCGGCGACGAGCGACATCCCGTAGGGCTGCACGCCGCCGCTACCCTGCCACGAGATCGAATAGGTCTTGCCGTCGAGCTTGTAGTAGGTCGCGTTCGTGACGACGTTGTTCGTGATCGTCGGGATCGGATAGGTGCCGGCCGACGTGGGCTGGCGGAAGACGTACGACGCCGCAACCGCTTCCGATGGCGGTCCGGCTGCAACCAGGAGCGCGAGCGCGAAGGAACAGTAGCGTCGCAAACAATTCACGAGCTGCCCTCGCCGGTATCCCCGCCGTCGACCTTAGGAAGGAACCGTCCGATCTACAAGCAGCAGGAAAAGGGTTGGCTCCATTCCTTGCGGACTGGACTGGTTCGGCGGATGGCCAGACTGTGGTGTCCTTGCCAGGACTGTCGGCCGATCCGGCGTCCATACCCTCGTCCTGCTATCTACCGGCCTCGGCGTACCGGGCGGAGATCGACTCGAAGGGCAGGTCTCCTTCGACCTTCTCGCCGCGGATGAACATCGTCGGCGTGCCGCGGACGCCGAGGCCCTTCGCCTGATCCTTGACGAGCCCGATCGCATCGTAGAGCGGCCGATCCGCCATCGTGGCGTCGTAGGCCTCCTTGTCGATGCCGACCTGGGCCGCCAGACGCCGGAAGGTCGGTCCCGCGTCCCGCTGCTGAAGCCAGACATGCTGTTCCGAGAACATCAGATCGAGGGCGTCGAAGTAGCGGTCGCCGGCCTTCCTCGCGATCATGGCGGCCGCGAAGGCACGTACGTCCAGAGGGAACTCGCGATAGACGATGCGGAGGCGGCCGTCGGCGACGAGCGTCCGGCGAAGCTCCGGCAGCGTCTTGCCGTGGAAGTTCGCGCAGCTCGGGCAGCCGAGGGAGAGGTAGACGTAGAGGGTCTCGGCGCCCGTGCCGACAGCCTTCTCCGGCAGCGAGCCGGCCTGGACGGCGAGACCCGGCATACCCGCCGTCTCGGCACGCGCGGTCGCCGGGGCGAACCCCAGCCCACACATGCCGCCGAACATCAGTAAGGAGCGACGATCGATCGGCATCTGTCCGCCCGAAGGAATGAGGAACGCCATCCGGACTATCCCGGCTTCTCCGGTGCCGCAAGGTTCGTGCGGCGGGGTGTGCGGTACCGCGTTACGGTCTATCGTCCCGCGCGGAGGAAAGCCGCATGAAGCCAGAGATCCTGATCGTCCTCGCGTTGGCCGCTGTCCCGTGGGCCGGCATGTCGGTTGCCAGACCGGGTGGATCGGAGACGCGGAAGACGGTCTGCGAGGGGGTGCTGGAGACCGGCTCCGGGATGGCCGGCTCGATCCTGGGAGACTGCGCCTTCAAGGCGGACAGCGACCAGGAGCGGCTGGTGCAGTCGGTCTGCGCCCAGGGATCGACCTGCCGCGTCGAGGGCTTCCCCCGCCCCGGACGCCGAGGCGAGATCGCCAAGGTGCTCGCGGTCCGCCAGCTGGCGCTGCCGGAGTCGAACAAGACCTCCTACCTCGAGGACGTCGCCGGCCGCTTGGATGGGATCCTGGCCCCGGCGTCGGCGGGATGCGACAACCCCCAGGATACTCCGGCCGACCGGGTCTCCGTGCTGCTGGACGGACTCGGCGGCCCGGCGATGCAGATCCACGGGCGCTACTGCGCGGTGACCAGCGGCAGCGGAGATCCCGTGGCTAGCGGGTCGTTCCAGGCGATCCTCCGGGGGAACTGCGCAGCCGTCGGCGCGGCCGACGCAGACCTCAGGACCGGACGCGCCGGCGAGAAGAGCGAAATCGTGGTGGTCCTCGCCAAGGGCGCGCCGATCAAGATCGACGGGGAGGCCCTCGTCAGGTGTCCCATCCGGCAGCAGTACGTGGCCAAATGGTGGATCGACGGCAACCACACGTTCCGGGGGCGCTATCCCTAGTCGGTCGCCAACGTCCCGAGCGGCACCGTCGATCCGCTGCGCCGCGAGGGGAAGCCTCCGTCCGTTTTCGGTCGACCTCAAATGAAGGGGATCAGGGGCAAGCCCCTGATCCCCTTGTATTCTTCGATATCAGTGGCCGCTTAAGCGTCGACAAGGTTTTATATGGGGACGCCCGGCGCCTCGCAGTTCTTCTCGCCGGCGTGCTTGCGGATGTCCGTCGCCTTCATCGCATCGGCCAGCGTACGGCCCGTGCTTTGGGGGAGGAACACGAAGATCGCCTGGGGCTTCGGCGAGCAGGCCTTGAAGGTCGCAACCACGTTGCCCGTAGGGTCCTCGACGATGGTCGCGTTCACCACGTCGGCGAAGTGGATCGTCCGGATGTAGCGGTTGCCGGCCAGATCCCTCTGCATGGCGACCAGCCGGTCCTGCTTGAGAACCACGGCCCCGTCGACCATCGAGGGCCGGAGGGTGATGACGTAGGTCAGCGCCGGCAGCGACAGCATGATCGAGAGGAGGCCCATCGCGGCCCGCGGGCGCTTGCTGATGCGGGACCACGCAGATAGCAGCGCCAGCGTCAGGCCGGCGACCAGAAGGACCGCCACCAGGAAGCTGTCGAACCACATCGAATGAGCGCTCATGGGCCAATAGGCGGTCCAGAGCGGATCGCCCGATCCGCCTGTTGCGACCTCGGCCAGCGCGTTCGTCCGCAGCATGGGCAAACCGTTCATTCCCGCCTCCGTGAGGGGCCGCAGCGGCCAGCCTGGGTCTGGGGGAACGTCCTATTACGGCATAGGTTTCGCCGCCGTTAACGAAGTCTTTCGCGCCCTTTTTCGGAAGGATCGGTTTCGGGCATCAGCTCGCACGAGCCCATTCCTTCGTCATGTCGAAGTTCACCTGATCGCGGCCGCCCCGCTTCGACCTGTAGAGTGCCTCGTCGGCACGGTCCACGACGGCGGCCCACCCCTCCCTGGATAGGCGTCCGGCGCCGCCGATCGAGACCGTGACCTTGCCCAACGACTTGCCCGACTGTCGTTTCACGAATTGCCGTGCCGCGATCATGGCCCGGATGCGGGTGGCCACGATCTCCGCGGACAACGGCGACGTGTCCGGCAGGACGACGGCGAACTCTTCGCCGCCGTACCGGGCGACGAGGTCGTTGTCGCGGACGCACTGCTTGAGCACGCCGCCGACCGACTTGATCACGGCGTCGCCCGTCGGATGGCCGTGTGCATCGTTGATCCTTTTGAAAAAATCGATGTCGAGCATAAGCAGCGTGTAGCTGCGGTCTCCCAGGCTCTCCAGGCTCGTCTCCAGGCCCCGGCGGTTGAGAAGGCCCGTCATGGGATCGTGGTGGGTCTCGGTGCGCAGGTCCTCGAGCTCCTGCTGCAGGCGGGCGACCTTGGCCTGCTCGGAGCGGATCACCTCGCCGAATTCCGCGAGAGCTGCACGCTGCGCCGCAAGTCGAGTCCGCTGAAGGGAGGCTACCGCCAGCAGGGCGTCGGCCAGCGGCGAGGGGTCGGCCGTGATCGTGTCCGCACCGGCGTGGAGGGCGACCAGGGAACTCTCGATCTTGCCGAAGACCCGGTCGTCTTCCTCAAGCGAGGTGGCATGGGCCTGGATCCGCTCGGTCACGGTGACCAAGGTCTCCGCGACGCCCCGCTGGACCGTGCGGGTCCGGCTGCGTCCCTCGGGATCGGCGAAGCGCCGGGCGATGTCGCGTAGAGCGTCCTCCGTCACGAGGTGGCCGGCGACGAGGCGGCCCACCAGTATCCCGATCTCGCCCGCCGGGTCGGCGATGTACCCGTGCAGCGCCGCGAAGATCTCGGGATCGAGGGCGATGACGTGACGGTGGGCGAACGTGATGACCTCCGAGGCGATCAGGAGGCTCGCCGTGTTGTTGGCCGGTGGGGTCGCAGGCTGGGAATGGACGGTCACGGGGGCTTCCTCGGTCGACACCCACCCTAGCGACTCCTTTCTTCCATCCGCCTTGCCCGGATGCAGACGATTGTACGCATCCGAAGGAATGGGAGTGGCAGCCGACCGCTCCTTCCAGGGGACGAACCCGAGGCCCCCGCCTGGAACCTGTTGCCAGATTCCGATGTTTGTGCGCATCTCAGCAGATGTCTGTCCGCGAATGCTGGTCAGACCGGACCCGGAACAATGACCAGAAGCAGGACGCACGGAACGCAAGGTATCGGCTTGGCCACATCGTGGTCGGCGATAGCCTACGTGCGCCTGCCGTCCATGCGGGAAGTCGTGTCGTTCGCGTCACCCTCCAAGGTCGCGAACTCCGTCCCGCATACGCTCCGGACCGACTGACCTCCCTACGGGAGAAGCGAGACCGGAGCCCCCAAGGTTCCGGTCCGATTGGCTGACAGGGCGCGATGCCCGGCCCTCGACGGAACCCACTTCCGACGAGGACGATCGACATGCACCCGCCCTGGAACGACGAACTCGACGCCCGACTGCGCAAGCTGCTCGTCGACGACGGCCTCCCTCTGCGCGAGGCGACCTCCGTCATGGGGCGCCCGCCCGGAGACGTGAGCCTGCGCGCCAAGCTGATCGGGCTGGCGAACCTCGCCAAGCGCGAGTGGAGCGGAGCGGACGAGGCGCATCTGCGGACGCTTCACGCCGACGGTGCGTCGCTCGCCGCCCTGTCCACGGCCCTCAAGCTCCCGACCGACCGGATCCGGCGGAAGATCGACGAGCTCGAGCTGAAGCGGGACGTGGCGCCGGCTCCGGCTCGGGTCGCCGCGGCACCGGCGAAGCCGGCGCCCGTCCGGCTGCCGGCCGTCCGTGTCGAACGCGTCCACTCGATCGCCCCGCGCGCCCCGCTGGCGTCTCGGCCCGCCGAGGCTCCACGGCAGGTCCGTCCGGATCCCCGCATCGCGATCGAGGCTTCGCGCGCCCGGTCCAAGGCTGCGGCAGCCCAGGCTCGGGTGGATGCGGATGCGATCCTGGCGGCGGCCAAGCGCGAAGAGCGCGAGGCGAAGGCCGCCGCCGCGGCGCGCGCCCGGCAGGCGAAGGCCGACGAGGGGCGTGCGGCGCGGGACGCTGCCGCGGAGGCGAAGCGTCTCGAGCGCGAGGCGGCCCGTCGGGTCCGCGAGGCCGAGGCGGACGAGCAGCGCCGCCGGCGCGAGCTCGAGCGGGCCGACGCCAAGCGGCTCGCGGAGGCCGCGAAGGCCGAAAAGGCGGAGCGCGAGGAGCGGGAGGCCCGGAAGTCCCGCGCCGTCGCGGTGGCGGAGGGCCGGGGCGGCAACATCGCCGGCGGCGTGGTCCGCCGCGCGTTCGCGCCCCCTGGTCCGAAGAGGAAGTCGCTCACCCGCGAGGACGCCCTCACGGTGCGGGCCTCCTCGGCCGAGGCGATCGCCCGGTTCATGGCCGAGCGCGGCGTGACGCGGGTCCAGCTGGACCCGACGGAAGCTGCGGTCACCGGCCTTCGCCGCAAGGGCTACACCGTCCTCCGCGACGGCGAGGCCTTCATAGTCGACGGGCGCCACAAGCTGGCGACCTGCGCGGCGCTGAGGGAGTTCGCTGCCAAGCGGGCGGTCGAGATCCCGCCGTTCCTTCAGGCGGCCGAATAGGAAGCGGCCGGGACCTTCGGGCCCCGGCCGTCGCAGACCGACGAGGATCGCCATGACGGACCTGACAGCCTACCCTGCCCTGGTGCTCATGGACATTCTAAGACTTTTCGAGAAACTATTTTCAATTAGGGCAGCCACTTATAACAGATTGTCCATCTGCATCGAGAAATTTTGTCCAACGATCCGTGGGAAACTGACGTGGTTTTCCAACAATCAGCGGGAAAGCTTTCTCACGCTGGCTGCGACGGCGCTCCCATCTCGGGTGCGAACCTTCAAACTGGCGGGGCTCCTCGGGTGCCCAAATCCGCAACCACTCAATAGCCATGTGACGGAAGGAGCGGTATGCCGCGCCGTCATCCCGAGGGTGTGTAGACCGTCATGGGGAAACTCCTCGAAGAGGAGCGGCTCTCCGTACGCACCGCTCACGTACCTGACTGCACTCTCGATGAGATCCGGCAGACCGTTGTCGCAAAGATCCGTTTCAGGCCCTAAGTTCCGCTTCCATACGGGTATCTAAAGCGGCCTGACAAGATAATGCAAAGTAAGGCCGTCTTAGCAACGAGGGCGGCCTTACTGTCGTTTGAACCTTCCCGACTTCAAGTGCGTGCCGGGCTGATGATCCTACTCAGCTCGTGCGCATTGTGAGCATCGCAGGCACAGACCACTAAACCTTCCGGAGGAGCGGACGTCCCCACGATCACCATTAGGAACGCGGTGAGAGAGTGACGCGATTTGCGGAAAGCCTCCGACATCGACTGCAGATCGACGGCTGAGGGATGCGGCACAGGTTCCGCATGTGTGTGCCAATCTCCGACGAAGTGCAGGTTTCGACGATGATGCTCGTCGATTTCCCTCTGCTCGCTAGGCCGATGCGGCTCGTAGGTGTGGCGTGTGCGCCGGTCGCGCCAACGAGGGCCGGTCGCGCTCTCGACGATGATGAGCCCATCCCGAAGCCGCGCGAATAGCTGACCGCCGGCTTCGCGATGATACCAGTGCCGAGCGGCGCCAACATTGACGAAGGCGCACCAGAGGATGTTATGGACCGCATCGCGCGAGGGTTTTTATGCCCTTGACTGTCCGTTCGTGAAGCATTTGCGACACATGGCATCCACCCACCTCCGGGGTTCATGATGCCCGAAATATTTGCGCTCAGCGCGGACCAGTTTGATCGGTCACGGTCAGTCGGATCAACTCGAGCGTTCGGAGCTGAATTTCAAACTGAGACACTATCAATTCCTGGCTTGTCTTGACCAAAACGAGGCAGTGTTTCTAATGGTGGCCACGTCCAATAATAAGGCGTGCCCTTGGTTGGCCAACCACGCACGTGACGCTGCCCGAGTACCTCCGCGCTGGCGACAGGTTTCGTGGTCGGTAATGGACTGCGAAGCGAACTCCGTAAGGCTCTCCTCGGTTACAACTGCTCGGCCTCCGGAATCTAGAAGACCTGCTAACACCAGCCTATTGATATCAGATCGATCGCAAGAGAGAATTGCCGCGGCGTCTCGATTGTGAACCACCCGGCGACTAAGACGGAACCGTTCTGCGCATTGAAGCGCATCGGAGCGGGCAACGTCGAAATCACGAAAGCTTGCGGCGGGAGTTGATACCGCCGAGAATGGCAGTCGACCTTCTAACATCTCAGTCACGATCTTCGCGACAGTGACGTTGCCGAGGACGTTCAAGGCACGCATCATGAGGTGCCGCCTTCCTGCGGTGGACTCCGCCGCGCGGACAGAGAGCATTTCGATCAGCGCAGTTATGGAGGAAGCCCGAACCTTGATCGTCGTAAACAGTTCAACCTTTTCAATTTGTCCAGCTTTGATAAGGGAGTAAATTCCAGTCAAATGACAGCCTAGACGATCGGCGCACTCTGACAGGGTAAGCAATTCACAGTCGCGTATATTTTCAATATGAGATTTATATGCTTCGACCTCGCGACGATCAAGGAAAAGGTGTTTGTTATTTATTTTGATAGTCCGGCTCATAAATTTATTTAGAGCAACCATTTTAATAATTGTCGATTTGTCGGTCCCGAGTAGCTTAGCTGCAGTTTTGCACGGCATCCAGCGGCGAGCAGATTGGTCTTCCCCCGAGAAAGAAGTGCGACGAGCGGAATTCTGGGTATCGGTATCGTCAATGTAAGATAGAAAATGCTGAACCAGTAGCACGCGTGCGCTTTCAGGCAGAGAAGACCGGCTATATTTCCGAGGTTCGAGCAGACGCTGAATAGATGGATACCGGGACAAGACGCTGATCCCTCCTCGAGTAGTTTCCTCTTGGCTGCTGGTGATCAGCGCGTGCCATCCTCTCGGCCAATCCGCCAGAACATCAGCAGCGCGCGCCAGTCTGGTTTTACCGCTATCAGACGCATGCCCGACATGTGCTCCGAGCCTACTGATGAGCGTCACGCACTCCGCTGTTGAAAGATGCCCAAAGGTTTCTGTCAGTCTACTTGAGGGTGGGCGGAAGTTCCTGTCCCAAATGCACCCTAGCAGGTTGGCAACCTCCATTTCCAAAGAGGACGGCCTAGATGTAGGTGACTCCGAAGGCCGCCCGGGACAATCCGCATCAGCACATCGGTCCACTCCGGACCGATACCATGTAAGATTTTTACCGCATTTTGGACAAGAATTGATAAGATGCGACGCGTGACGTGGACAGCATGTCCAAATGGACAAGCTCCAAATTGCCTTAGAAGAAGATATTTCTCTTAAGCAATTGGGGCATACTTTAGATTGTTTTGTCTCTATTAGGCCTCTTGGTAATTCAAGACCTGGGATAAACGGCAAAATGTGTCCCCGACTGGTTCTCTCTGGTATAATTGGCTCTATCAATTCCGGTAATACGCCAGCCAAATTGGCGAGGTGTTCAATCTGTGCAAGCTTTGAGACCGCGCTTTTCAAAGGAACGAACGGCGGTTCAAGGATCCAAAGCGGCGAAGACATACGGTTGAGCTCGCACAGGCGCAATGCCCAATCCCGGAGTCCTTCCTCCGGCCAAGGGGACGAACGGACGAGGAGGCGACCCGCCTCTGGGCTAGGATCAAGCCCTGACACGGCGCCCTTCGACACTCGTTTGCCGTTTGACGGAGCGTTCGCGGGAACTTCGGCGGCACCGAGTTCCAGTGCGGTCCAGCGGTATGTCTAGCCCCTCGAGGGCGCGCTCCGCCGCCTCCGCCGACCAGACGGCGGAGATCCCCCGCGCGCTGTCCGTCGCGACCACGGGCTTAAGCCCGGCGCGGGCGAACCGCGCCGCGATGGCACGAGTGCTGGTCCCCCAAGACCGCGCGACGACGCTGGCGAGCACATATCGCCGCGGAAACTCTTGGACCGAGGCAGCAGTCACCCCGCGTACCGTATGCCCTTCCGCGGCTCCGGCCTGATCCAGGCAGCCGGCTCGCACAAGGACGGGGATCATCCGCTGCGAAAGACCCAGACGCCCGGCGGCCCGAGCCGCCCCGAGCGCGGCGCCGTCCGGTCGATGCCGAAGCCGATAGGTGTCGTCTACTGCCACCGCGTACCGACCCAGGATCGGCGTCCCGGGGCCAGTCTCCGGGACCGCGACAAGTGGTACTTCGCCTGCGAGTACCGATGCGATCAGATCGGGTAAGCGAATGCGGCGCAGCGCCGGCACCTCCAACAGGCGTACGAGCGCCTCTCCTGTCGGCGGCCGAGCTAACGAGGAAAGCCGGGCGGCGAGGGCCTCCACAGAGGGTCGTCGGTAGGATCGCCCGGACGGCTCTCCCGAGAGGCCGGGTGGACACAACAGGCCCCGGCGGCCAAGCGCCCCGATCTGCTTCCTCGACGCACCGAGCGCGGCGGCGGCGGTCGACGCCGTGACGAGCGAAAGGCGCTCGGCGAGGAGGCGCTTGACCGAGCCAGGTTCGACTAGGACTGCTCGGCGCCGGCCCATAGGCAGGATTCCGCCGGCGAGCGAGCCATCCTGCACGAGCGCCACGATCCGCGTCGATGCCATCGAAAGCAGGTCAGCAGCCTGACGTGCCGTGAGCCGCGGCGCTGCAACGGTCCGGGGCCGGAAGAACGACCAAGCCTTCATGACCGGAGCATCGTCCCGGGCGCCGAGCCAGTTTCTGACTTCGTCCGCAATCGGTACGAGGTCCGGCTCGGACAATGCCGCCCTGAGCCTTTGAATGAAGGTGCCGAAGGTGGCCTCTAGCCCGACTTTTCCCGGAGTGTCCCGTGCGTTTTCCGCGAGCAGCCTGTGCAGGCCGCCCGGCCAGTCAAGCAGGATGTCAGCGGACATTTCGAGCCGCGCGGCGACCGTCGCAACGTCCGGCTTCGAGATCGTCGCGGACCGGCGCGATGTCGCCTCGACGTCGCCGGCCGCCATGCCGAACCGAAGAAGCCGCAGTGCGCCGGTCAAGCTGGCAACCGGGGCGACGCCTGCTGGGCGGATGCCGCGGGCAAGTGCCGCGAGAGCCTGAGCGGTCGCAATAGTTTGGCCGGTACTGACCGCGGTTGAGGCCTCAACGCTCCGACCGCAGCGACAGATCGCGAGGGATGGCCTGTGGAAGGACAAGGGCCGGCCGCACGTGCAGGCATCCACGAGCGGCGTGCAGTGGTTGGGGCAGGCCGTCACAGCACAGAGGTCCCATATGCGTTGACCTGAGCCCGCTTCAAGCACACAGGCGGGACAAATTCTGGAGCGGCTAAAATTGACTGCCCAGGACGGGACGTCGACTTGGCCGAACGCGACAGTCCGCAAAGTCCCGGGGCGGGGCCAATAAGCGGCAGCCTCGAGGGAACCAGGATCATCCATGTGCAGAAGCGACGCGAGCGCGGAGAGGTCGCATCGTCGCCAGGGAGCCAGAGATGGCAGCCCTGCGAGCGCGAGAAGTTCCGTCGGGCTGCGGAGCCGGTTCAGGCCGCTGGCACGTTGGAGGAATTGATTCAGCGGTTCGGCTGCCTGTATGGACGGTCGAACGAGAAGGCGCCGCGGAATCATAGTCACCGCTTGCTCAGTGCAGCGATGATCTCGTTGCGCCGTTCCGCCTTCGTAGCATTTGGTTTCGTTGGTTTCTTCCTGCGGATCGGCAGCGAATGGTCTCGCAGTGGCGGCGGTGCTTGCCCCATCCATTCCTGGCCCCAGGGATTGATGAGGCGCTCGTGCTTCTTCTCTTTGCGGAATGCCTTTTCGAAAGCACGGTAGAGCAGATCGGATGAAATTACGGAATCGCCGTCACGGGCGGCGATGCGCATTGCAGCGAGGAGGAGCTTCTTCAGCAATCCGACCACGCCGCGGGATGCATAGTAGAACTGCTTCGCGCAGTCGTTCATCTCTACGTCGATTTCGTTTGCAAAGGGGAGTGGGGATTGCTCCCGCATGGAGGCGAGCACCGCGATGAAATTCAATCGGCTCTCAGGCTCCGGGTCCGCATTGTCAGCCCCCCACTGATAAGGCGGTATGGCGAGTTCTTCCTCCCAGCGTCGATCAACTTGGTCGTCATGGTCGAACAAGCCGCGGACACGCCCCATCCCAAAGAGAAAAAAGCTGACATTCAGCAAGCCCTGGAGCTCCTTCAGGAACTCAGCGATGTCCTCGCTTCGTACCTCGCCGTCGCGGTCTACCGCGCGTTGTGCCTCGTCGATGACCACCCCTTTCACCCCGCAGTCCTGGGCGAAGCCAACAAGATTGTTCTTCAGGGCGTCCCGGTCGCCCTTGTTCCAGAAGGCATGGCCGAGGTCCTTCAACAACTGGCGTGCCAAGCTGTTCACCGTCGGCTGACTTGGCATCTCGGAAACCAGCAATGGAACATCATCGCAAACGGCGTCTCCTCCCGGAGCAGATACCCTGCGTCCATTCTCGACGCGTGGGTGGGCAGCCAGGAACAGCTCGATCATTGTGGTTTTACCCGCCCCCGCCGGACCCGTGACGAAGACGTTCGGGGCCTCGCGTAGCTGACCGTGGACCGAGAAAATATCCTCGATGTCTTTCAGCACCTCCGTGAAGGCAGTATGGGGTACGAAGACCGCGTCGAACTCTGTCATAGGGCTCGAACGACCCGGCATGTCCAGCCGTGCTCTGTTCATCGGAGACCTCATCGGGGGCGTAGAATTTTGGAGGCGGCGAAAGATGGGAGAACCCGACCGGCTCGGATGGCTGGTGCCGACGGGCTGCCACTGGCTGGCGACAACGGCGAGGTCCGAGAGGGGGGAGTAGAGAGCGCAGTGGGCTGGGGGGTTGGAAGCCGGGGCGTTACTTGCTGAGCTCCGAAGACGCCACCCGCTCCTTCGATCCGGCCATGCGCATCGAGATTGCTGAAGATCGTGTGCGTCCCGATACCCAGCGCCCTCGCAAGCAAGGAGTTCGTGCGCATCCCAAGCGCGTCGGGAAGTCCTCGCGCGATGAGTTCCTTCAGAGCAATCTCAGCCCTGAGAAAGTCCTCGAGGTTTTCGCTCTTCCATTGTTGTCGGGCATATTTGCGATAGAGCATGTGCCGGTGGAGGTCGAGGCCGTTGGCGTAGATCGGATCTAGCGCCTGGCAGCGCAGCCAAACGTTCTCCCTAGGATGCCAACAGTGGATCATTCCTAGGTTCAACGGATTCACCTTGACCTTGACTTTGACGTTGGCGCCGTGAGTCTCTCGAAGATCGTGGCCATCCATGCCGTAATAGCGGAGTCCTTCGTAGACGAGACCGCGGTGGTCGAAGGTTCGACCGGACCGGACGATACCGAACATGAAGTCCAGCTCAGTTCCCGCAACCGGGTAGCGCGGCTTGACGATACGCGTACCCTCTGCCCAACGTGCGTTGGGGCTCGGCAACCGGCCATCCAGCTTCGACGTGGCATGATTGCGTTCGATCAACCACTTATGAAAGATCCAGAGCAGGTGGTGGAAGCCGATGACACCGTTACGGGCGGGATCGTAGTCGACGGGTGCAAGGCGGTCCGACAGAACATAGCCAGGCATCTGTGAGAGCAACGTCGTATTGAGCAGACGGAACATGCCCTCGACGTCACCTTTCACCCAGGGCATACGACTCGGCGTGAAGTTCCAGGCGACGTCGAAGTCGTTCATCAGCCGCTCGATGGTGCGGCCGTGAGCGCTCAACGAGTTGTCGAACGTCACAGACCTCGGGATTCCCGACATCGGGTACGGTGCAGTGATGTCCGGGAATGTGGCCTGTACGTAGTTCTTCGGCAGCACCGCATGACGCATCACACTTCCGAAGACTAGATCGCCAGGCGGCTCGAATCCAATGTAAAATCCGAGGATTGCTCCAGAAAATACGTCCACGAGCCAAGCAATATACGGCCGTCCAAGCGGTATACCGAGAAGGTCGTCGACGCAGAACAGATCAGCCTTGGTCTCGTCGTACTGAACAATTGACAGGGCCGCGTTAGGTTCCGCGTGCCCGATGGCTTGACGATAGGCCGTGCGCGTCCGTGTTGGTCCTTTTGTGGCGTTGTCTTTATCCCGCTGCCGGAACTCTCCGTAGTAATTGTAAAAGGTCGACTTGCACGGAAGCTTGGCGCCGGCGAGAAGCGGATCGTTCTTTCTAGGGTCGTGTCCGTCAATGAGGTGGAAATTCGGGGTGGAGTTGGAGCGGCCATCGGTCAGGCGGCCTGAGGTGGAATT
>NZ_JAIETD010000119.1 GCF_019745455.1 Methylobacterium sp. | reverse complement strand
GTCCGGTGCCGAACTTTACCGCGCAGTCGGTACCATCAGAGCGGAAGCCACGGCACGAATTACGTTCACTCCCACTCAATTGCTTATAACACAGTCAAATCATTGATTTAACTGTGTTTTTTCTTGTCCGCAGCATCAAAAGCCGACCCATAGGCCGTCAAAAACTTACGGTGTTGATTTTAAAGGGAAATTCCCCTGAAAATTTTTTTGCGTGGCTTCGGTATCTATCGAGGTCGATCGCCTCTTGAGACCCGTTTTCGACCGCACGGATAGCTCTCACTGCGAACCAAGAAAGTACCGTCGCGAAGCTCATATCACGGTACGCTCTGCGATGCGATCCGCCACAGCAGTGTCATCCAAGCGCCATCCCTTCATCCGGCGACCAGACAACTACGTCACGCGGCCGCCCACGGAAGGGCTCTCCCAAGAGCGCCAAGCCGTCGCGGAAAAGCGCATAGTGGTAAGGCTCGTCGGCCTCGGCCACGGCAGCGCGATCTCCTGCGGAGAGCGCAAACCCCGTTGGTTCGACGGTTGGAAGCCTCATCGTCGCTGGCGGCCCCACGCCTCGGCCGCGGATCGCATTGCTCAGTGTGTTCAGGAATTCAGCCCCCGCCTTCTCCTCGATCGCGAACGAGCCGAAATCAGAACGAGGATGACCTGGTCGCGAAAACCGTGTGCGCTGTGCAAATCGCCACCAACCGTGGTGATCGAAGAAATCATCGATCCACCATGGAGGGCCTTCTGGTCGCGAAAGCCACGGCGTCGCCGCCAGATAGGTTCGACCGGCATAGTCAAATCGAAGAAGCGGAACATCGGTTCGCTCCGGAGGAGCGGAATCCGGAAAACGGAGCCAGTCGATCCAATTTGTCACATCCGGCGCGCCCATCAGCAGAAAGTTAGACCGATGAGTCGCCAACGCCATCGACGCAGGCGTAGCTTCGGGTGCCTCGTCAGCATGAACGACATCCGTGGATGCGGTCCGTTTTCGCGGCTTGGAGATCCGCGTCTCCGATACGGCCAGGAAGCTCCCGGCTGTCGTCGGCTTTGACCCGAATGCAATCGAATAGCCGTGGATTACCTTTCCGAACGGCGACGGCTTCGCGACAAAGGGCTTTACCTGCTTGATGTACTTTTTCTTCGCCGAGTTCGCTATTTTCGCTGCGCTCGCATCTTTGGCGAACGAGCCGTGCGCCTCGGCAAGCACAACACCGTGGCCGGACG
Source organism: Methylobacterium sp. (assembly GCF_019745455.1). Classification (GTDB taxonomy): domain Bacteria; phylum Pseudomonadota; class Alphaproteobacteria; order Rhizobiales; family Beijerinckiaceae; genus Methylobacterium. The sequence goes on along the minus strand of NZ_JAIETD010000119.1, from coordinate 27,599 downwards.
CGTTGCCGCCTTCGTAGATGAAATCCGCATGGGGATCGAGCGACGACGACAGGCACGCCGCGTTCGCTCGCCATGCGTAGCCGAGAGCGTCCATGTAGAGGTGGGCAATGCCAGCGCCGACCTTGGCCGCAAATTGAGACCCGGCAGTATCCGCGAGAAATTTGAAATGAGATTCGAGCGCAAACGCCGATCCATCCTGGAGCAGCGTCTGCAGTTCGATCAGAGCACTTTGCTGCAACCCGTCGAGCAAGGCGACGGGCGCATCATCCCAGGTCGTTGCAGTCCTCGCGATCGCGGCCGCCAACGCCATCGGGTTGAAAGATAGACTCGACTGGGCCGGCGGCGCCACGAAATGCGGAGAGACCGGGTTTGGTACGTGACCGTGTTTCGTATGCTTCGTCAAACCAATCAGCTTGGTCGACGTTCCCAGCCCCGAGGTCGACACGAGCCCGCTCATTCCTTCAACTCCGTAGCCTGGGCTACAAGGTCGACGAGTTTCCACCCTTGATCCGTGGCAGGCCCCATCAGCGCCGTTGCTTCAGATTTGCGCAACGCCAGGCCAAGCAATTCCCGCGGTCGAGTCACACCCACGAAGACGTTGGTCGCGGCGGTGAGTCCCACCCCCGTAAATGGCTGGTCGGTAACGCCGAATGCACGGGGAAGCACTGTGGTAAGATCGATGCACTGCTCGCCTGCGCTGCTGCCTTTCCATACCTCGCTCTCGACGACGAGAATTCCGTCCACACTCTTTCCCTTGACCGAGTGGATCGATCCCAGCCGCAGTGTGAGCTCGTCGAACCGCACCTGCTTCGTGGAGCGGCGTTCAGGGTCGGTAAGGTCGGCCTTTTGCTCGGCGACGAACCCACAAAATGCGGCGATATCGTCCTCAGCACCGTCAGGATGCGGGGCGAAGAGAGGCAGCAATAGTTCCGTGAACGCTTGCCATGCTCCCTGATCCCACACGGCATCGCCGGCAAGCACATAGTCCCGTAAAACTCGCCGTACAGCGCGCGGCAACGCGAGGTCGCGACGCGATAGTGCCGCCCACACATTATGCGCGGTAATCGGACGTTCATTTGCCGCTTTCCACCCATGGGCGCGCGCCAAACCGGAAATGCCGACCGCGAGCATCTCGCCAACCTCAGCGGGAGGGCGTGCTGCGGCATGGTGTACCGCAGCCTTCCGAAGCTGCCGGCAAAGGAGGTTGGCCTTCCCGCGAGAACCACCCTCGCTGCGATATGCCGGATGATAGTCGACGAGACTCTTCGGCTGCCACGCTCCCTTCTTGGCGGGCAGATTATGACGCGATGCGACCGCCCAGACGTCGCGCCTACTGCAATCGTCGCCCCACAGCGCGCGCGCTTCTTCGGCGAAGGCTTCCAGAACCCCGCCGATCGTACCCTCGTCGAACAGAAACATCACCCGCGACGCGGGCCGTATGCCCAAGCCCACAATCGTCTGAGCCTGGCGCGCCGTCAGCCGGCTTGCAAAACCGGCGATCTCCCCACCGAACCTGCGGCTCGTGTCGAGAGGGATACAACCGGGCCCCGGTGTCCAATAGGCTGGCGCCGTTCCATCGTCCTCATAGAGCGTTTGATTGCTGTCCCCGAGGCGTTGGAACGCCGCCCCGTCTTGCTTGAAGACATGCTCCAGCAACCGAAGTTGTTCGCCATGGGTGTCCTGTGCCTCATCAAGAATGACGAGCGGGAAGCGATCGCGAAGCCGCTCGGCAAGAGCCGGGTTTTCACGGAGCGCACGCCACGCGAGCGCGGTCATGTCAGCGTATCGATAGAGCCCGCTCTTGACCATCGAAGCCTTGAGCTGGGCCAATGCTTTCCCGCAAGGCGTGTCGACGCCGTGCTGCCCCTTACGCCGGCGCACCGCTAACGATGAAGGGGATATCGCAGCGTCGGTGAAGGCGGGATCGAGAACCAGGTTAGCTATCCAATCCTCAAGCCCTCGCTTCAGCTTGAGTTTCGGATTCTTGGCGAGACTGTCGAGTACACCCCAGTTTGGATAACGTCGCAGCGCCTCGGCCGCGAAGGCATCGTCGTCAATTTGCCGCACGCTCCAACCCAGGCCCCGAAGATAGGGCAAGGCAAGATATTGGTTGATGAAGGCCGTGACCGTGCCGGTAAAATGAGGATAAGCCGTTAGCCGTGCTGCGGTCGGGTGGCGGGCGATCAGGTCTTCGACCTCCGTCCGTGCGGCATTGGTATGTGAGATCACGCAGACGCCTCGCCTGCGGGTCAACCAGTTACGCGAAAGCAGCGCGAGCTTCGCCGCCAGCAGCGTCGTCTTACCATTGCCGGGCGCAGCCTGGACGTCACATGGGGTGGCCTTCGCCAGAAAGTCGGCCTGGCTCGGGTCAGTAAAATCGCAACCGCCCAGCTCGGCGCCAAGTTCAGCAAGCAGTTCGGGTGTGAGCGGCAGGATCTCGAACATGATGTTACCCCTCCACCGCCGCCGCGCCTTCAATCCCGGCGGCCCCGATCTCTTCATCTTCAGCATCCGGCTCAGGAGCAGTCGCTGGCGCGCCGGGAAGATAACCACCCGTCACGTAGTCGATCGCGCGCACCAGATAAGGAGGAAGCCAGTCGCGCATCTGCTCCGGTGTATCCGCGCGCTTGCGCAGGATGGCGGCGAGTTGTTCGGCGACCTCGGCCTTGGAGGCTTCCTTGTCATGGACGGGCTGGTAGATCTTGACGGCGATCTCGGTCGCAGAGTGTCCAGCCTCTTTCCAGCCCGCGTAGGTTTCACTGGCCTTCTTCACGATCTTCGCGAGCCACTCGGGCTTACGGCTGCTGGTCTTGGCGAGTTGGACGGCTTGGTGAACGCTCTCGGCAAGCTCGGGCCGAAGCGCGAGATCGAATTCAAGTGTCCAGCTATCGGCGATGAAAGCGTCGACGGGATCTCCGACGTCGCGCCGCAGCGTCTTCAGCCGCGCTGCGATCTCGTCCTGAGTCAACTCGTTCTCGGTCTTACGGTCGCCGACGAGGTCTTTCGCTTCGGGCGGCGGGATGTCCCTGTCGGGGATCAGCGCCACGGGCACCGGGATCGCGTTCCCGGCCTTACGCTGCAGAATCCGGCTGTAGCGGAACAGACCACGGTGGCCGACATTGACGATCGACACGCCGTGACGGCTGAGCGGACGGTCGAGCTTCTCGGCGATTGCCGGCAGCAACAGGTGCTCACCGTCGCCCTCGACGACAATCAGCGCACGGGCGAAGAACAGGTTGGCCTTGGTCGCGTCGAGGAACCGACGAAGGAACTCATAATCGTCCACTTCAAGCCGGGTATGGGCCGCTCCCAGCGGAAAGGCGCGGTGACCGACGATCATCGTCATGGTCTCAAGCTCGGCGCCGGCAGCGAGCTGAGGGCTATGGGTGGTGAGTAGCACCTGGACCTGCTGATGGGTCTCGCCCTTGTCGGGGTCCGGCTTGGCAGCACGGGCCGCCAGCACTTCCATGAAGAGCGTCTGGTGTTGCGGATGTAGATGGGCCTCGGGCTCCTCGATCAGCAGAAATGGCACCTGATCGGGATGGGACTGGAGCAACAACAGCTCGGCCGCCATGAATAGCAGGTTGTTGTAGCCCAGGCCGCGCTGGATGCGCTCGGTGCCCGCCTTGGCATTCAGGTAGAGTTCGAACCGCTCAAGAATCTGATCGAACGAACCGCCAGCGCCGAGATCCAGCGTCGCGACGAGGCGGTCGTCCACGAATGACAGCTTGTCGAGGAAATCCGTGTTGACGCTGCTGGCGACGCCGCCAACCGCGGCGTTGTTTCGGACGGCCACATCAGCCGCCGTCAGCGTGTCATGGAGCGTTGCATCGCTACCCTGCGCGGCGGGTTTGCTTTGCGGCCCCATCGTGGGCATCGCGCCGAGGATTCGCGACAGGCGTGACCGTCGGCCCGCACGCATCTCGCGCTCGGCGTCGCGCAACGGTTTGAGATAGGTGGCCTTCAGATACTCGCGCAGTTCCCCGTCGAGCGGCAGACCTTCGCCTTCCGCGCCGGCGCGATGCTGGCTGGAAATAATGCTGCCGCCACCTGGCGAGACGCGCCGGGAGCCGCGCATGCAAACGTGCAGGCGAAGCTTTCCCTTTTCGTTGGCGCACCATTCAAGAAACCGGGCCTCTTCGTCAGCACTGAGATCGTCGAAGGTGCAGCGAACGATGAAGTCGCATCCGCGCGTGCCGTCTGCACCAACATGGAAGTCGTGTTCGTCCGGACGGATATAGTCGTCGCCGCGTGTCCAAAGGACGTAGCGGGCAGCATCGATAATCGCGCTCTTGCCGGCGTCGTTTGGCCCGACGAGAATGTTGAGGCCGGACGAGAGCTTTAGCAGCAACGGGGCGGTCGGGTCGAAGCACCGGAAGCCACTCGCATAGATTTCGGAAATGTACATCGCCGCCCCAGCTCGCTTTTTGTTATCCTGCCGCGCTATTGGCTCGCGCGGTGATGTCTGCGCAGCGCTCCATGAGCGTCTCGAAAGGCTCGGCTTCATCGAGAAGGAGCCCATCGTCGATCATCCGCGCGTAATCTTCTGCGAGAGCCTTCGCGCCGTCGCCGGCCGGCACGAGTTGCAAACCGCCGTTCACGGCTGAGGCGTAATCGATCGGAGATCGGTCGGCGGCCTTCTCGGCGAAAAACATCGCCTTGTGACGTGCCACGGCGTTGGCCAGTTCGCGATCAGCGAAGGCCGCCGCCGCGAAGCCGGCTTCATCGAGACGCACCACGTCATGCCAGTGACGCGCGAAACGATCACCGCGCAGCCGCTCCTGAAGGCAAAAGACGTGGATCGCGGTCGCCTTCTCCCAGAACGTCCGCTCGGCATGCATGACCCTCGGTCGAGCCGTTGGAAAGACCACTCCATCCACCAGCCCGGCCGCGTCGCAGGTGACATCGCGCGGGGTCGCAGGTTCACCCGTCGAGCGGGCGCCGAATTCGAGCATGACGCTAGGGGCAACGTAGCCGGACCCTGCCGTCGTCGCCTCATAGTCGATGAAGAGCTTATCGCCATCGACCCGGATCGCCGCAGACAGGTGGCCCCTCGCCAGGGCTTCGGCGATGACCGGCTGAACGGCTCCGGTCACCCATTGCGGCAGGCGCTCGCGCACTGCGCTGGTCCAGCGCTTTTCCTCGCTTCGCGTCCTGGGTAGCGCCTCGCCATTGTCTCCAACGAGGTCGGGGGCGAGCGCACGGATGTCGTAAGTCAGATCGACATCCTCGGAGAAGCGTCGGATGACCTGATAGGCCTTTGAGAGCGACGTGCCGCCCTTGAAGACGAGATGTTCTCCAAGCGGCGAGCCGTAGAGCGTCGCCAGCGCCCACACCACCCATGCGTCCTTCTCCAGAAGGTGTGCTGGTCGGCCTGAACGGTCGGCCGCGACGCTCAAGGCCTCCCGGCGATCCTCGGCCGGAAGGAGCAGGAAGGCGTCAGCCATGCGCGACCTTTCCCACGCTTTGCGCGAGCCAGGTCGGAAGCTGCGGTGCCGCCGCCACCAGCTCGCTGAAGGCGGCGGGCGGCAGCTTCCGTTTCAGGGTCTTGAGGGCCGCCTCGGCCTTCTCCGGCCCCAACCAGGCGAGTGCTCGCACGGCCTGACCCGCTGGCCGATGCGGCATGGCGAGCTGCCAGCGAGGTGCGTGGCGAAGCTCGACGGTCTGCTTGCCAAGGCTCATTTTCCGGGTGCGCCCCGACGTCAGATAGACGGACCGGACCGGCACCTGCGTGGTCAGCCCGAGGCTATTGGCGGCAGCAGCACCGCTCGAGACGATAACCTCGCCGCGCTGGGCGGCGAGCGCCTCGACGGCCTGTTCCACCGACGGCGCCCTGGTCCCAAACCGGCTCGTAACCGGCAGGAGGTAGACTCCGCGTCCGGCCCGGATCAGTTGCCCCCGCTCGGCCAGGCGCGACAGGGCCTGATCCACCGCGGCGCGATTGCCAAGGTGAAGCAAGCTCTTAGCTGCAACGGGCGTGCCCTCCGACAGCCGCGTCGCATGCTCAAGAATCTGTTCAGTCAAGCGCTGCATCGCAAATCTCCTGTCAGAAATATACGCGGTTTTCTGACAGTTTTCAAGATTGGCTAGATGCCTGCCCTCCCGACCTGCCCATCTGTCGAGAGCGGCCCCCGTTCGAAGAGGAGGGTCGTTCGATGCGAAGCCTAACCTTTCAGCTTCTGCTTGCCCTCTTCGAGAAAGCCCGACAGCAATGTCTCCATTGCGCCCATCAAATCGTCCGGCTTCTCTTCGCGGAGTTTTTCGGCCTGTTCGACGAAAGGCGTGAGCAGGCCCTTCATTGCATCCGGCGACGTCTCCAGCCGCTCGAGCATCTTCAGCCCGCTTTGTGCATAGCCGAGAAACTCGGCGTTGCGCTCGGTGATCTCGGCCAGCATCTCTTTGGTGATGCGCTCGCTTGGCGCGGTGAACTCACCATCAACCCAGTCCACGTAAAGGGAGGCATTCTTGGCGCGGTTCGACGTCTCGTGAAACTCGTCCTGGGTCTGCCTGAACGCCTCCATGGCAGCCTCCCAGTCGCCACGGGCCTTCGCATCGGTTTCGGCCTCCGAACCCTTCAGCATGTATGCATTCGATTTATTCTTGGCCGCGTGACGCCCGAAGGCGGCGAGCACCTTCTTCTGATCGACTTCGAACCCAAGAACCAGGCTGACCGCCCAGGCGCCGAGGTTGTTGACCTTCGAACACTCCTCGAGAGAGATCTGGTGAAGGCAAAGGGCACGCGCCACCGCGCCAGCTTTCGCCAGAAGCTCCGCCTCGAAAAAAAGGCGCTCCGCATTATCGAATGTCTTCTCGGCGCCGCGGACGAGAACCGCCAACGGCGCCTGGTCGCCTTTCGCGGCTTTCTCTCCCCTGTCTTCCCTTTTTACATCGTTCATTGTTGTCCAGCATTTTGTAGACTGAAATACTTCAGCGATCGTAGGCGCCGTACACATTCCGCGACCGACTTGCTCGCTGATTGGTTGGTGTATTAGAGCCTGATTCAAAATTAAGTTTATTGATTTCATGCTCTTGCGATGCGGCGGGTGTATAGCTGCATGGAGGCGATGAAGAGCCACGCGGTGGCTGAGGCGATGGTCTGCTCGAAGTCCTTGGCCAAGCGCCGATTGCGGTTGAGCCAAGCCAGCGTCCGCTCGACGACCCAGCGTCGGGGCAGCACCTCGAAGCCCTTGACGGCGTCAGATCGCTTGATGATTTCGATGGTCCACTTTCCAATCCGGCGCAGCGCATCGCGGAGTTTGTCACCGGCATAGCCGCCATCGGCGAACACATGACGCAGCCAGGGGAAGCGCCTGATAATTTCGGCGAGAACCAGCGGGGCACCGTCGCGATCCTGAATATCGGCAGTGTGCACGACGGCGTGGACAAGATTGCCGTCGGTGTCGGTCAGGATATGTCGCTTGCGACCCTTGATCTTCTTGCCCGCGTCATAGCCGCACGGACCACCGCTTTCAGTGGTCTTCACGCTCTGGCTGTCGATGACACCGGCACTGGGCGAGGCCTCGCGACCATCGGCTTCCCGCGCCATCATCAGAAGCGAGTGATTGATCGCCAGCCACAGGCCATTGTCTCGCCACAGATAGAACCAATGCCGGACAGTCGATACGGGCGGGAAGCAAGGCGGTAGCATCCGCCATGGCAGGCCGCCGCGCAGCAGATACAGGATTGCCTCGACAATGCGCCGCAGCGGCCACTTGCGGGGACGGCCCACAAAGGACGCGGGTGGTAGCAGTGGCTCCAGCACTCGCCATTCGGCATCTGTCAAATCACTTGGCAAGGCCAGCCCGCTTCGCGCATGTAGGGCGCGAGTGGTATCGGTCCACATCGTTGAATCCACGGTAGTTTTTGGCGAAACCCCTGAATCAACGACAGGCCACGCCGTCAAGGTAACCTGCTGATACCACTCAACTTAATTTCCAATCAGGCTCTTAGAGCGGTTTTCGACCGCTTTGAATCGGCGGGTGATTCCCGCGGGGCATGATTTCTGATTCAGAATCCATGCTGGTGAAGGAGGCCGGCATGGATGGCCCAAGCTCTTTCGATGGATTTGCGTTCCCGACTTCTGGCGGCGGTTGATAGCGGGATGAGTTGCCGTGCTGCGGCAACCCGGTTTGGTGTCGCGCCATCGACGGCGATCCGGTGGGAGGCGCAGCGGCGCGAGACCGGTGACTATGCTCCCAAGCCGCAGGGCGGCGACATGCGCTCACGACGGGTGGAAGAGCGTGCGGCAGACATCCTCGCCATCTGGGAGGCGCGCAAGGACATCTCCCTTGAGGAATTGCGCGCTGGCCTGGCCGAGATCGGCCTGATCGTCTCGGTCGCCGGGTTGCATCGCTTCTTCATGCGTCGGGGCATGACGCGCAAAAAAAGACTGGCCATGCCATCGAGCAGGACCGGCCCGACATCCTGAAGCAGCGGCGGGAGTGGTTCGACGGCCAACTCGACCTCGAACCCGAGCGGCTCGTGTTCATAGACGAAACGTGGACCGCCACCAACATGACCCGCAGCCATGGCCGCTGCCCGAAAGGCGAGCGGCTGCGGATGGGCTTCCCGCACGGTCATCGCAAGACCACTACACTGGTCGCGGGCTTGCGCATGACCGGCATGGTCGCACCAATGGTGCTGGACGGACCGATCAACGGCGACTGGTTCGAAGCCTATGTCACCCAGGTGCTCGTTCCCGAACTGCGCCCCGGCGACATCGTCGTCATGGACAACCTGTCGAGCCACAAGCGAGCGGCGGTGCGCGAAAAGATCGAAGCGGCCGGCGCAACAATGCGCTTCCTTCCGCCCTATAGCCCCGACTTCAACCCGATCGAGAAGGCATTCTCCAAGCTCAAGGCCATGCTTCGCAAGATCGGCGAGCGAACCGTCAGCGGCCTCTGGAACCTGATCGGCAAACTCGTCGATATCTTCCAGCCAGACGAATGCACAAACTACTTCAGTTCATGCGGCTATGACCCGGAGTGATCGAAAACCGCTCTAATCAGATCAGGGCACATTCTCGATCTGGCGGGCAACCCACTGGGTATGTTCACGAGAGAACGCTCGTTCGGCTTCATTCACGAACGCAGAAAATTTCACCTCAGAGTCGATCGTCGCGACGCGGGTCTCAAGGATGCCAATTTCGTGGGCGGTGAGGCTGTACGCCGAAGCAAGCTCATTGAACTTCTTCAGTTGTATCCATCCTATGGCGGAAGAGGCGATGACAAGTAAAGGTTCTGTCGGCCAAATCATCCACGATGGATCATGGCGAATTCGAAGAAGCGCTAAGCCAATAGCGGCGCCTTGAACAACGACGCAGATTCCGATCCAAAGACGAAATCGTCTCCTGTTCCACTTAACTTTTGCGACATACCATTCACGTTGATCTGTGATCCGGTCTGTGATGTATTTTTGAATACGGTCCTCCAGCGGCAGAGCGCGTACTCGGTTCATATCGTTGGTGATCTGACCGCCTGTTACGGGCCGACGACTGATAGAATCGCGTATGTGGCTATTGGCGTCTAGAATGGCCTTGAGGAAACCCGAAAACTTTTCGGCTACCTCCGACAGTTTTGGTGCGTCCTCGAACGGCTCCGCACGCATCATGTAGCGCCAAGTGGATGTCTTGATAGACTCTGCTAGCGCACGGCAACCATACCACTCTTTTTCGGGCTTTTGAACCGCCATGTAAAGTAGTAGCACCGTCGATGCTGCCAAAACCAGCGCGTAAACAATGTATAGATCCGGAGAGTTGCCGAACCATATGGATATCGTCGCCGCAATCGTGAGGAGGACATATTGCAAACGGATAAGCCATAGATACGTACGCTGAGCATCTGCGGCGGAGCCATCCGCGGACCGATACAATGCGGGAAAGTTTTCAGGCTCCATATCGACGGATCTCCGGAAATGTGGTCGCGATCAGGCTACTTCAGTTCTGCAGCTAGTTTATTCCATTGGACTACCTTCACGCCGTGCTTCGCCACCCAAGATGGATTTTGCCGTGGAGCGCCACCTTTGGGATGAACAGCTACCACCTTTTTTCCAAGAGCGAGGCTGGTCTCTACCTCCCAGGTCACCCACCGGCTTTGCGCGGTATTGTCGGAAATGTAGACGACACAAACCGATGAACGCGATATCCGCTCGCTAATCTTTTGTTTGATGTATTCCGCGCGCTCGCTGTCATAGGGCTCGCGAACGGAGTGATCGTTGAACTCGATATCACTGTTCTCGTTCTTTGCATGCGCGCGCAGAAGATTAACCTCGTTCATATCTTCTGTTGCGAAACTGATAAAGACATTTCGTTTTCCCCCCTGAAGTGCCGCTTTGGCCTTCTCCTCCAGGGACCGAATGTCGCCCAACCTGCTCCAGCTCCCGCTGCTCCCACCACCCATATCAGACCCCTTCGAGTTTGAATTCGTTACATGCGATGCACGCTCCACAAGGTGTTTCATCGCCCAGATGGCACGAATAGGTGCCTTCGATACCTTTCAACGTCGCGAGCTCGATAACCTCCTGCTTGTGGAAGGAGGACAGCGGCGCAAGCACCCTTATCTCCCGGCCCATGCTGCGTGCGATCATTGCCTCCGCCTCCCGCAAGAAGGCCGATGTCTGATCAGGAAAAAGACTTGTTTCCTCATGGAGCAGCCCGATCGATATGGCATCAGCGTCGCGCTGAAAGGCATAGGCTGCTGCTACAAGCAGAAAGAGGAGATTTCGACCAGGGGTGAAGGCATCCTCCAGCACGCGCTGGTTTGGGTCCGTCAACCCGGATTTGATAAGGCGGCCATAGCCGGACAAGTCGGCCACTTTCAAATCTGGCAGCTGCAATTTGGCCATCGCTGACCTGCAGGCGGCGAGCTCTCGATCACGGGATCGTTGCCCATAGTCGACAAAAAGTGGGAACTGCTGGATCCCTTCCTCTTTAGCGAGGTAGGCGACAAGCGTGGAATCGAGTCCACCGGAAACGAGAGGGACAATGCTCATGCTAACGCGCGCTCCGTATCTCGAGAACCCGCAACCCGCATGACTATCCAGATCGCCCAATCCAGAAGACCCACTGCAAAGCCAAGCCTGTTTGCATGTGAAATCAGCTTATCTTCTTGCGTGCGATAGTGTGAAAGCGTCGAGATGGCCCGCTCGGCACCTGTGTAGAGCCCGATTGCGGCCATATAGTTCAATACGTGACGATCCAGGACCGCGAGATCGTAGCTGATTCCTGCGTTGCGCAGGAACATACTCGCCTGCTTTGGCCCGATTCCTGCTACGTTGGACACAAGCCATGAGCGAGCGGATGGCGCATTTGCGAAAGCATGCATGAGTGAGCACAAGTCCCCACTCTCATGGGAGACCGACGCGCGCGCAGAGGCCAATTGCATCGATTTCGATCCGGGAAAGCGGTAATTTCGAAAGCTGCCGTTCACTAGTACCGGCTGACGGAGGACCCCGAGGATTTCATCGACGAGTTCGGCGCGGGGTGCCGATGCGTTGAGGAGAAGCTGCCTTTTATCCAAAGCATCGGCGGTCGCCACGGCAAGCCCATACGGTACCTGACTGCTGAGCAGGCAGCATGAGAGCTCCCACCAAAGATTCCGCTCGTCAAGCGCACTCTGGGAGCGCTTGGCCCGTTCCTCAATATCGGGGCATATTGCGGCAACGGCATGTTCCAGCCTGGCAGCATCATGTTTCATTTGAACAAGTCCGGCATCTGATCCCTAAGTTGCTTTGAATTGGATTGACCCAAAAGGCCGACTGCGAATGCTTCTAATCGATTTGTTGAAGCGGCAGCCTGCAAATCGTGGGTGAGTTCTTGATAGTAGTCGAGATTATGAAATGCGACTTTACCAGCGTAGTCGATATTGTCGTCGGAAAGCGCAGAAACAGTTATTGGCGAAGCCGCCATCTGCGCTTGGTACGCAAAAAAATCGAAATGTTGGTAGTGATTTAATCTGTGTTGCTGCCGGTCGACGGCAACCCGGCACCATTCTAATCCATCGAAGCTGTCGGCCCCTGCTGCTGTCAGGACCGCAATACTCCATGGATTTCCGGTGCCCAGGAGATGAATCGGTTGATAAAAGGATAGCCGATCAAGCTCGTTTCGGACGCGTCTCATGGTCCGCGCGCGCTGAATCAACCCCCGGCCCAACTCCCGCTCTGCCAGTGCGATCATCGGCGGCTGGAGCTGGTCGGCTACATCCCGTACCACTGCGGGAAGAATTGTAAGGTCGTACCCTTTCGAGGGAGTGGCTGGGGCATGAACGATTGGAAGCACGGGGGCTTTGGTGAACTTCCTGTCTCTTTCGACGGCAGCGATGACTTGCCCGACCGCGCGCTTTCGGTCCCTCGACGGGGTCATCTCATCAAAGCAATATACCCAATCGTGTGGGATCCCCTGCAACGCCAATTCGAAATCCTCGGGCTTCCATCCGTCGTCGTCGCGTCGCGTCGCTTCATAATTCCCAGAGTCGACGAGGACGAACCCGCCCTGGGCGCGAATACGCTTCAGTTCCTGCTGGATACCTCGCGGGCGACGGGGTGGAAACAGGTCGTAAGCGGAGACGAGGATCGTCGATGTCCCAAAGAGACGCAGTGCCTTCAGAGCTTCAAGAGGAACGAGTTGTGTCTCGTGTGACGACACGGAAAGGAATAAACTCGGGAGGGGGACCCTATCCCCTGCGATCGCTGATGGACGGGTCGGTGCTGTCCTCGGCGGGACAACAGTCGAAATCTTCCGCATCAGGTGCTGGATGCCAGGATGATCACCTTCTCCGGTCCAGCCCAGAAGATCAACCGCACTGTACCCATTAAAGCCGTACGGTGCATTTGTCGGAATGATCCTAGCGGGAATAATCGGAATATTATATTGTTCTGCTAAGCGAAGCTCGTCCTTTACATTGCTCTTGTCCTTCGCCGTCGGGGACCAGAGCGGAACAATACATTTTGTATTCTGGATTTCACGCTCGATCACGGTCGAGAAGTCGCCAACGATTTTATCGTCCCACCAAACATCCCATCGCGTTGAAAGAGTTTGAACTAACCTCTCAGCCTGCCGGACATCTTCTCGTGAATATACTATGTAGACGTCCGACATACGCAATTACTCCCCCCAGAGTAGTAAATCAGAAGTCTCACAGTTCACGCGTCGCTGCAACCATTTAGCTTCGGCAAAATGCACGAGGCCAGGCAGATCGGTACAAAGACGAGGCGAAGTCGGAAATAATAGTGACCCCCAAACTTGATAGCTCAGCGACATCAGGTCGGCGCTCTTCGTCTAATACAATAATACCTCTATAAGGCTTCGTTTCACAGAGCCGCCGAATTTCCGTTGTGCTCAATCCATCGGCTACTACAAGTGAAGGTAAATTTTTGGAGAGTGGTTCTGGGATCTCATCGAGCTGAGGTGAGAGCGCATCGATACCAAGCTCTTTCAGACGGAAGCGCGCCTCCTCAAGCGTATACCGCCTTCCGATTGTCGATGTTGAGCCATGCAGGATAATCCGGCTTGGTGCCTGCCCTGTTACGGGCTCGCGGCTTTTGAGGGATTCAGTTGGCACCGGAAGGGTCATTGTCTCACAGTAAGCGGAGACCGATCGGGACGCGAGGTCCGCTGCTTCAGGTGCGGAAGTGCCCGCTTCGCCCCAATGATGCGCAAACACAGCGCTGAAGACATCTCCAGTTCCGATTTTGAACACCTGAGATGAGTAATACGCGGGAACGGTGATAGGCTCGACATTGCGCTCGTAGACAGTGACACCACGCACTCCTCTTTTTACGATTATCACGGTCACCTGGTTGTCATTCGACATGGCGTTCCCAGCGGCAGTCGCCAAGTCGGGACAACCCGTATAACGGCAGAGCTCCAGCTCATTCATGACCAGGGCAAGTCGCTTCGCTGTTGAGCCGTTTGCTCCAAATGGCTCAGGATGAACAGCTGTTTGAGGATCGTAAATTGCTTTGGCGGCATGCACTAAAGCAGATCCTTCGAGGAAGCCAAATCTCAGGACCACCTCTCCCGAAACGTGTATCGGAGGCTCCTGGGGGATTGTCCCCGGTCGGGGCTCGATGTGCGGCTGAGAAAGTGGGTGGAAGTATGCAAATGCGATCGCAATGTCGGAATGGGTACGGGACAGCTGCACGCCGAGGGCCGATAGCTCGTCCGCACCCGCGTTGTTCCCGTCTCGTGCATAGGTGTGGAGAGTGCTTCCTGGCGACATAGCGCTGACGGCTGCCGCCGCGCGGCCACCCGAGCCAAACTGGGCGTTCCATGTCGGCGTTTCACACAATTCTCGATACAGTCCACCTGCGATGTGCATATATTTAGTGATCCACGTGGGCCAGCTAGTGTCCGATGATTGTCTGAATCCGGGCAAGTAGCGCCGCCGACAACTCGGCCCGGCCTTGGTCATTGTTGAGGTAGCGCACATATCGGAGATGGCGCAGATCGAACGGGATATCGTGATCGCTTTGCGCAATGAGGATGACCTCTCGACCTAAGGTGTGAGCAATACCAGCTTCGTAAAATACATTCGGATTGCGCCCTGAGCAGTCACAGATCACGATGCGCGAACGATCAATCAGAGAGACGACGTCCTGAATAATTGACGCATTCTCCCAGATGTCGTCCGCTCGTCGGCAACGAAGCCCGACGCCCTGAGCAGCGTTGCGGATAGCATCAAACACAGGATTGAAGGCCGCATCAAAGGGCATCATGGCGGACGCAAGATGAGGGTCCAAATTCTCATGCTCGGCCAATGGGAAGACCGTAGGCCGCTGTCGCCGAGGGCGTACTCGGCGAAGCAGAAAGCGATATAAGTCGACCTCTTTCACAGCCCAGTGGTTGCGAGAGAATTCGAACTCTCTGGGCATGTCGAGTTCAGCTCGGCTATCATAGATTTGCGAGTTTCTAAGAGGAGGAACGTCGGCGTCAAAACCTATCTCAAGCGAAACGTCGCCCCCAACAATGCGTGCCCGGTTTATTTGCCCTATGTACGCGACCTCATCGCCGGTCCCCTCTTCACAGAAGAGGCAAGGCAGAGCCGTAAGCTTGTCCAAGAGCGGCGCATTGTTCGCTCGGAATTGTTCGATGATATGTGCTTCCGTATATTCGAACATCCGGCCAACAGGGACAGTGACTCTCCCTGATGGCCAATCGGCATTAAACATCAGTAGGTTAAAAATCGACGTCCCCTCCGCGTTGAATTGCAGGCCCCAGCTACGATACTGATTCGCGCCGTAGTTTCGTGTTCCTGCCGCCCTTGTTGTACGGTTCAAATATTGGAATTCATCTGGCCAGTGCGTTCCAGCATGTACTATTGACCCAGATTGAAGGGTCCTGAGTTGTCTTTTCATCATATCATAATGATACCCTGGACAGGTGCGACGGCTGAAAGTATCCCACTACAGTGTCAGAGGCTCGCGCAAAATTCTAACGGAGATTGCGGCATGGGGCAGGACGCTGGATGGTGCGATTGTGGGGGTGAGACTGAGACTGGTGCCTCGGAAAATCCAGAGCAACCTGCCCATCCGTCTGCTTCGCCCGCAACCGCCAGCGGCGAGCGTGATAATGACCACGCAGGGTTGATCAAAGCAGACGTATGTCCGCAGGCAGGGCAGGAGATAGGGCATGCTCACGCTTGAAATCTTCGATGACGGCGGTGTTTTCCGTTATGGCGACGGTTATGAGCAGATCGTCGAGGAACTGGATGACGCGCTTGAGCAGCGCGACGGCGGCACGCTTGCGCCTGCAAAGTACGTCAGGACGCTGAAGGCGCTGGTCGATCGTCATCCCCACTTCATCGATGGCCATGCCCATCTTGGCTATGCGCTCATGGAAGAAGGCAAGCCCAAGCTTGCACTGCAAGCCTGCCTTCAAGGTCTGGAGGTGGGAGAGCGTGCGATCCCCGCCGGTTACGCCGGTTCGATCGAATGGGGCTTCCTGGAAAACCGCCCCTTTCTGCGCGCGGCACATGGCGTTGTCCTGTCGCAGCTCCGGCTTGGCCAGTGTAACGACGCTATACGACTGATGGAGAAGATGCTCGCCTGGAATCCGAACGACAATCAGGGAATCCGCTATCTGATTGGTTCGGAATATCTGCGTGCTGGCGAAACCGCCAAGGCCGAGCGCATCTTTACGGATGAAGCCGCGCACTACCCGCCTTATCACTATGAGCATGCCCTGTTGCACCTGAAGGCCGGCAATCACGTCTCTGCCGCGACCAAGCTGCGCCATGGCTTTGTTGCGAACGGCTATATCGCCGAGATGTTGTCAGGGAACTCCGAGCCGGCGGCGCTTGCGATCTGGCACGGCTCGAACCTTGCAGAACCCGAGATTGCCCGCGACTATCTGAATCAGTGCGGCGACCTATGGCAGCGAACACCGGATGCTATCGCCTTTGTACGCTGGCTGCATACGCATCCGAAAGTCCTCGCCGAAAGGGCCGCAGTCCTCGAATGCCAGGAGGCGCTGTTGTGGGAGCATGACTTTGAAAAGCGCCAAGCGCTGGGCTTGAAAGAGGAGGCAGCACGCGCGCGGATAGATGACGTTCTTTCGGCAGAGATCGTTCGGAAGAAACCCGACCGTCACGGGCGCCTGATCGAACCATGGCGATATCATCGCACGCGTTTTTGAAGCCTTGAGTACGGTGCCCCCGGGTTCATGGTTCTTTGGTTCGTCCCATGACCATTGAAGCAGCGCAGCAGAGTTCATGAGGCGGATCGACCCTCGAAGCCGCTCATATTTGATAAATTATCGGGATTTATCCGTCAGATATGACTTAAATAGCGTGCGCCGTTTCCGTCTCAGCGCCGACGAAAGCAGGCTCGTAGTCACGCGCCAGCGCGCCAGAAACGCCAACCTGTCTGAAGGCTTCCCGCCATCCGTCCGAAACACGCTGCGCCGTTGTACGGATCATCTCCCGTGCCTCCGCCTCCGGAATCTCGAAAAACTCGCAGGCTTCCAGGGCAAGATTGATCGACCGATCATGTGCCCCTCCTTCAAGGATCGCCGTCTCGAGATGCGGATTGCGATCCGGTGCTGGGTTCACGTCGAACACCGGCGACAAGCGCCACTGACCCGCCCCCACATAGAGGAAGCCGTGGTTCTTCAGGTGATCGTCTTTGTTGGACACGAGGATCGTGAAGATCAGACGCCGATAGAGTTCGCGAAAGTCGGCCATGGGGTCGGGTGAGTAAGCCCGCATAAAATCGACGATCTCGGTATAGGACCCCAGTTCCGCTCCTGTCTTGCCGAGCGCAGTGCGCGCGGAGATGTAGGGAATCCGTGCGGCCCCACGCCGGTCGAACCGCTGGATCAGCGCGACCGGGAACGGCGTGTCCGCCAGTTCCAACCGCGTCTCGGGCGTGCGGATACCGCAGGCTGCCGCCAGGCGGAGGGTTGCGACCTCGACGCGCTCGATCGGTTGTTGATCGTGGACCGAGGTGAACTTCGCCAGCCACAGCGCATCGCCGTCCCTGACATTGGCTTTGGGGCGAGCTCCGCCAGAGCCGCCCGCGCCGGCCAGCGCCTGCATTTCCTCGGGCGAGATTTCCTTGCCTTGCTCATAGGCCCGCGCGATCGCCGTGATGGTTTCGAGATCGACCAGACGCGGAACGGCGTCCGCTGCCTTGCCGCGAATGACCTCGCCCTTGTCATCCAGAAAGCGCAACGCGCCTTGCCGGCACGCATCGTCGGAAAGCGTCAGATACTCAAATTCGTTGAGACCATTGCCATAGGCGCGTTCGAGCAGCCTGCGTCCCCAGCTGTCCGGAGCCGCATCGGCGAAAACCCCCGCCAAAGCGTCGCGCATGTTGCTGGGCTGCCCCGAGGTGTGAAATGGGCCGGCCTCAAGAGGGAAATCGGGCTGTATGGCGAAGGCGCGCGGGTTCTCGATCCATTCGGCGCCATAGGCGAAGGTCGAGAATTGCCGTGGCCCGGTATGGGTGAAACGCAACTGGCCCACCGATGTCCGGCCTTCGCCAAGCGCGACATGGGCGACGAAATCGGCCATCAGAAGGACGCCCCGTCAGGGTCCACAACGTCCTGTCGATCCTGCTCTTCTTCCGTCTGAGCCTTCTGCTTTTTCAGCCTTGCCGCGAAGGAGCGGCCCCGCCGCGGTCCATGCTCCGCTGTCAGCGCCAGCCCCAGATCGTCCTTGCGGATATCGATCAGGTCAGCGAGCCGCTCCAGAAGGCCCAGCACAACGAGAACGTCGGCAAGCGTTCCGATGGCAACGCCCGGATCACCCCGTTCAAGGCGGGCGATGGAACTTGGCGAGGTTCCCGCACGCACGGCGAGATCCGCCACGGCAATACCACGCCGTAGCCGCGCGTTGCGGATATCCTGGCCCAGCCGTTCCAGTGCTGGCTTCGCCTTGGGAGAACCCATCTCAATCATCCATATATGATGCAAAACATCTATAAACCGATCATATATGACTAATTAGCTCCAAGGTCAAGAATTCTAGTCCGCGCCCGCCCGGTCCACCATCACCTCGTTTTGGCAATCTGCGACAGGCGGGGCGCGAACTGAGGAGCCGATATTCTCGATCTCCTTGGCCATTGGCGGTCAGTGCCTCGAGATAGGGCCGCATGACCGTGGCGACCGTTCCTCGCTCGGCCTGGCTGGCAATCTCGCTTGGCGTCGTCTTGCGCTGGCGGAGCGCTTCCTGCAGGCCTTCGATCGCCACCGACAGGCCAATCTTGTTCCGATATCGGAAGCAATCGGCGATCGTCTTTGCGACGCCGAAAACCTTCACGGGCACCCTCTCGACAGGGTGGGTTTCAACCCCCTCCGTCAGGAGACGATCTGTGAAACGTACCAGCCGAATGGGCGTGCCTTCGGATCTCGGGGGCCAGTCCTTCTGGCCCACGGCGAGCCAAACCTGCCTCGGCAGTTGATCGGTCAGCCCGTGGAACGCCAGGGCGGAAACGAGGCAAACGACGCCCTTGGGAACCCGTTTGGCGGCCTCTGCCAGACTGTGGTGAACGTCGAGAGGTGCATCAGAAAGTTGATAAAGTCCTCGCGCGAGCCGAAGCACCTCGCCGTCGCGTTCCATGCGGCTCATGGTGGCGGCTGTTACGCCTGCCTCGCGCAGCTCTGCCAGGCGCGAAATGCCGCGCGCGGTCAGCACGGTATGGGCAATCTGGCGTTGGGACATGGATGACGGCACGATACGGAAACTCGGAACATAGGACTTACTGTCCGAGGATTTGTATCATTTTCGCATGGTGAGGAAAGGTGCGAGGTAAGAGGCTGCCGTTTTACGAAACGCGTTCGCCTCAAACGGACCCCTGAGCCAACAGCGACGACGGCTCACCGAGTCACCTTGTACATCCGCACCGGGAGGGGAAAGCCTTCCCCTGCGTCCGAGCCTTTGGTCTCGACCGACCCCTTCTGCGGGGCGGCTGCCCCGCAACGCCCCGCTGAGAGTGAGAGAGTGGACTTGTTTCCCGTGACGGGTTGAAGGTCGGAGAAGAGGTCTCTGACGCCCGTCATGGAGATTGGTCCCATGAATATGCAGGTCCTCGATGCGCGCCGTGACACCAGCGGCGGTTACAAGGTCGATGTCGGCCGGGGCGAGCGGGTCGGCCGCGTCTCGTCCGAATGGTTCTCGCGCCCGGCCGACGAGCGCTACCTGTCGCTGTCCGAGTTGGCGCGATCGGTCCGCGACCGCACCGAACGCAGCCGGACGCGGGTGGTGGAGAGCGCGCTCATCCATGTCGAGGCGAACCGCAACGACCCGGAGCGGCTGGCCCTGATCCTGCCGGGCACGGATGCGCCAGTCGCGCCGACGCACTGGTCCTTCGGCCAACTCGCCAGCCTGGTCGGAGCGCCCGCCGCCTATTTGCGGCAGCTCCCCGCCGCACTTGCTGGCATCAACCTGCAATACGGCCTGACCTCCAATCGGGCCGAGCAGATCAAGACGCTCGAAACCGACAATGGCCGGGTCGAACTGCGCGCCGTCACTGGTCCGGACTATGGCCGCATCTTCGACCACGAGCTGGTCGAGGCCGTGCAGCGCATCGCCGGCAACGGCACGGGCGACACCCGCTGGAAGGTGCCTGGCGTGCTCGACTGGTCGACCGGGATCTACAATCCGCGCGTGGACATTACCAAGGATACGACCACGCTCTATGCCTCCGACCGGGACGTCTTCCTGTTCCTGGTCGACGACCTGAATCCGATCGAGGCCGGCCGACTGCCAGACGGATCGCCCGACCTTTATTTCCGCGGCTTCTATTGCTGGAATTCCGAAGTCGGCGCCAAGACGCTCGGCATGGCGAGCTTCTATCTGCGCGCGGTTTGCCAGAATCGCAATTTGTGGGGCGTGGAGGATTTCGAGGAAATCACCATCCGCCACTCCAAATATGCGGCCAATCGCTTCGCGCACGAGGCGGCCCCAGCGCTGCTGAACTTCGCGAACTCCTCACCCCTGCCATTCGTCAACGGCATCAAGGCGGCGCGCGAGCGGATCGTCGCCAGAACCGACGAAGACCGCACCGACTTCCTGCGTCGGCGCGGCTTCTCCAAGGCCGAAACCGGCAAGATCATCGACAGGGTGCTGGCCGAGGAAGGCCGTCCGCCCGAGTCCATCTTCGACTTCGTGCAGGGCATCACTGCCGTTGCGCGCGACAAACCGCATCAGGACGCCCGCCTCGACATGGAGGGCAAGGCCAAGAAGCTGCTCGATCGCGCCGCCTGATTTCCGCAATGCGGGGGATGCGGTGTTCCGTATCTCCGGCTTTGCGCTTCCATGCCTTTCTGGTTTGCCGGTCCGTGGCGCTGCCCCCTTTAGAGGAAGAGGGCGGCGCTTCGCTTCGTGACGGGTTGGAGGTTGAGAGAGAGTCTCTCGGCCGCCCGTCGCGGAGTAAATCCCTATGGCTACTGCCGTTCAGAAGATCGTCCTGTCGTCCTCGCGCGACATCCCCTTCAACAAGCTGGTGCTCAGCCAGTCCAACGTCCGGCGGGTGAAGGCCGGCGTCTCGATCGAGGACCTCGCGGCCTCGATCGCTCGTCGCGGCCTGATCCAGAGCCTCAGCGTCTTCCCCGTCGTTGACGCCGAAGGCAACGAGACCGGCATGTTCGAGGTGCCCGCCGGCGGCCGCCGCTTCCGCGCGCTCGAACTGCTGGTGAAGCAGAAGCGTCTCGCCAAAGTCGCGCCCGTCCCCTGCGTGGTCCGCGATCGCGACGGCGCCATCCTCCCCGAGGAGGTGTCGCTCGCCGAGAACATCGAGCGCGCTGCGCTCCATCCGCTCGATCAGTTTCGCGCCTTCCACGACATGCTGATCAAGGGCATGACCGAGGAGGAGATCGCCGCGGCGTTCTTCGTGCCCGTCAACGTGGTCAAGCAGCGGCTGCGCCTCGCGACCGTCTCACCGGTCCTCCACGACGTCTATGCCGACGACGGCATGACGCTGGAGCAGCTCATGGCCTTCACGGTCTCCCAAGACCACGAGCGTCAGACCCAGGTCTGGGACGCGATCAAGGACGCCTGGTCGAAGGAGCCCTATCAGATCCGGCGCATGCTGACCGAGACCACGGTGCGCGCGTCCGACAAGCGTGCCATCTTCCTCGGCATCGAAGCCTATGAGGCGGCTGGCGGCATCGTCATGCGCGACCTGTTCCAGTCCGACGATGGCGGCTGGCTGCAGGACGTCGCGCTTCTCGATCGCCTCGTCGCCGAGAAGCTGAAGGCCGAGGCCGAGGCGATCGCCGCCGAAGGTTGGAAGTGGATCGAGGTGGCGGTCAGCTTCCCCTACGATGCCGTGCGCGGCCTTCACGAGGTCTCCGGTACGCCGATCAATCTATCGGCGGAGGAACAGGCGACCATCGAGGCGCTCACCGCCGAGCAGGCCAGGCTCGAAGCGGAATATCAGGACGCCGATGAACTGCCCGATGAGATCGACGAGCGTATGGGCGAGATCGAGACGGCTCTGGCAGCCTTCGACGACCGGCCCGAGCACTTCGACCCGGCCGACATCGCCATCGCCGGAGTCTTCGTCAGCATCGACGCCAACGGATCGCTTTCGGTCGATCGCGGCTTCGTCCGGCCCGAGGATGTGCCTCAGGGCCGGACCGATGGTGAGGAAGGATCGGAGACGAAGATCGAATCCGATGGCACCGCGAGCCCGTCGGTGCAGCGCGCCGTCATCACCATCGGCGGCCGGCCTGTCGAACCTGAAGAGGACGATGAGGACGACAGCATCAAGCCGTTGCCCGAACGGCTCGTCGTCGAGCTGACCGCCTACCGCACCCTCGCGCTGCGCAACGCGGTGGCGGAGAACCCGCACATCGCCATGACGGCGCTTCTCCATAAACTCGTCTCGGACAGCTTTATGACCCGCATGTACGCGGGCGCCATGGAAGCGGGGGTGAAGCACATCTTCTTCCCCGTTCAGGACGAGGCGCTGAAGGACAGCCCTTCCGCGCGGGCCGTCCAGGACCGTCATGACGCCTGGGCCAGCGACATCCCGAAGGACGACGACGCCCTTTGGAATTGGCTCGCTGGTCTCGACGATGCCAGCCGCATGGCGCTACTGGCGCATTGCGTCAGCTATGGCGTCAACGCGCTCTATGAGCGGCCGAACCCGCACAGCGCTGGCGGCGTGTCGCAGCATACGCTCGACATGAGGCTCGCGCAGGCCGACCGGCTGACGCGGGCGACCGGGCTCGACTTGGTCGAAGCTGGGTGGCGGCCGACCTTCGGCAACTACCTCAGCCGTGTCACCAAGCCGCGCATCCTCGAAGCCGTCCGCGAAGGCGCCGGCGAACGGGCGGCCCAACTCATCGACCATCTGAAGAAGGGCGACATGGCCAAGGAAGCCGAGCGTCTCCTCGCCGATAGCGGCTGGCTGCCTGAGCCGCTTCGGATTGCCGGCGTCGACGGCGATCCCGCAGCGGATGCGGACGGCGGCGGCGTGGAAGCCGAGCTGCCCGACTTCCTCAGCGCCGACGACGAGTCCGAACCGCCGGCCGATGGCGAGGACGACGAACGTCACCTCATCGCCGCCGAATGAGCGGGCTCGCGGGACGGCTTCGGCCGCTCCGCACCTTCCAATCCCATCCACTCAGAGCCCGGCCCAGCGCCGGGCTCTTTTCGTTTCAGGAGCCAGACATGCCCGATTTTCTCACCCGCTTCTCCTGCCTGCTCGACGTCGGCTCGGTGGCCAATGTCGCGCGGGCCTTCGACATCTACACCGCGCTGATGGCCGAGAACGGTCGCGAGGACCCGCCCGCCGAGCCGTTCCTGCTCTCGCTGACGCCCGAGCATGGCGCGACGCGCCTTTGGCTTCGCGACCCCGGGACCGCCGATCCGCAGTTGCTGATCACCTTCGTCACCCGCTGCGCCGAAACCTTCGCGCTCACGGGCACATGGGGGTTTCAGTGGGCTGGAGTCGCCTCGGAACCTGTCGTCGACGGTTTCTCCGGTGGCGCCCATCTGCTCGATCTCTCCACCGGCCGCACCATCCAATGGATCAGCACCGGCCGCTGGCTCGCCGAGGGGGGTGCGCGATGATTCCCGATCACGCGCGCGTCAATTTCCAGACCTTGCTGCGCGCCGCGGAAAGCGGCGATCTGGCGCTGATCGAATGCACGGACGCCGCAACCGGCGAGCCGCGCTATGTCGTCTGCGCCGTGGGTCGGGATGGCGCCGACTATATGTTTACGCCGTTCGGTCATCTGGCGGACGGTAATCCCTATGACGCTTACCTTCCGCCCAATACTGGCGGCGAGATGGTCGCCTGATCCTACCAGACGGCCACTTCCCACTGACCGTTGACGCGGGCAAAGCCGACCGGCCGGTTCTGGGGCGTGGCGTTCGCCCTGGTCGTGTCCATCGTGAGCTGCGTCATGCACGTCACGCCAGGCCCGACACCACCCGGCGAACAATCACCCAGCTTCAGCGTCGCATTGGCCAGCGACGTACCCGTGAAGAGGCGATGGCGGCGGACTGCTGCGATGGCCTCCTCTTCTGTTGGCTGCGCGACGCCCGCAACTGCGACCGCCGATGCGCCGCCGCCGGGCGCGATCACCGGGCGGAGCGCGAACCCCGCCCCAAAGCCCACAACGAGGCAGCCTGCGGCCACCATGCCGATCACACTTCCCTTCATCACCGTCTCCCTTCGGGGCCTCGCTCGGTCGGACGGACATGCGTCCCCGATCGCCCGGGTCGCCGTCCGCCATGTGTTGGAGGAAGGAATGTAGCGCCGCGCATCCCACCTCGGAAGGCCGCGCGATCAGACGGTCATGCCGCGCGCCAGAGCGAGAGGACGGCCGGGACGGGTTCGAGCCGGTCCGGTCGAGAGAGCGCCGCCGGTTCGTTCCGATCCGCTTTCCGGAGAACCCCCATGCCCGACACCAACACCAGCACTGACGATTCCTCGGCGCGCGCCGTGGCCCTCGTACCGGAGACACGCCGGATAGGCTTCCTGCCAATGCTTTTTGGCCGCCAGCATGTCCTCGTGGCGGAGATGACCGTCTATCACCTGATGGAGCGCCTGAGCCCGCTCGACTATCGTGGCGGTCTCTGGGACTTCTATGAGCGCGACGGGAGGCCGCTATACCTCGCGCCGACCTCGAAGCCGCGCTTTCAGATCGTCTGCAACACCAACGGCTATGAGGGCAAGGTATCGGCCGACGCCGCCGGCATCATCGCGACGCTTTTCGCCTTCTCCCATCTCTCCTTCAAGTATCCGGTCGACGCGATGTCGGAAGGATATGGCCGCCTTTACGACCACGCCGCGGACCATCCGGAATCCGCGGAGATCTTCCAGGCGATCGACTGAAATCGGCTGCTTCCCTCAGCGCCCGGCCTCACGGTCGGGCGCTTTTTTATGTCGGCGGATCAGAGGAAGAGGACGGCCGGGACGGGTCGAGTCCGGGCGGTCGAGAGAGAGCGCCGCCGGGCTTGTCCCTTCCGCTCTCCCGAGGTTGCTCCCATGAACATTTTGTCTCCCGTGGCCCTTCCGGCCGCGCCCGTCACCCGTGCGCCCCCGATCCTCGCCGTGGCGCTACAGCTTCTCGATCATCTCGAACGCGGCCAGCGCATCGATGCAGCGATCCTCCGTGCAGCCATGGAAGCGGCTTTCAGCGCATCCGACACCAGCGGCGCCTGGGACTGGAAGGCGGCCTATGAGGCATGCGAGGTCGCGACAGTCCTCTTCCTGCGCAAATACGGAAAGGCGCTTTTCCGTAAGGCCACATCTCCGGCTGCACGTTTCTCCGTTCTTACAAAGATCGCCGGGCTCCTGCCGACGCATACGCGGCGCTCGGAAGAATCGCAGGCGCTCCAGCAGTTCTCGACGCCGGCACCGCTCGGCCTCGCCGCTATCGCGGCCGCCTCCATTGCTGCTGGCGACATCGTGCTGGAGCCGTCGGCTGGCACCGGCCTGCTCGCCATCCTGGCCGAGATATCAGGCGGAACGCTCCTCCTCAACGAGCTGGCCGAAACCCGCGCCGATCTGCTCGCTGCGCTGTTTCCGGCCGTGGCCGTCACGCGCTTCGACGCCGCCCAGATCGATGATCATCTCGCGCCGGGCGCCATCCCCTCCGTCGTGCTGATGAACCCGCCGTTCTCGGCCATGGCAAACGTCACCGGCCGCGTGGCCGATGCAGCCTATCGCCACGTTGCCTCAGCACTGGCCCGGCTCGCCGATGGCGGGCGGCTGGTGGCGATCACCGGCGCCAACTTCAGTCCCGACCACCCGGCCTGGGCAGCGGCCTTCGTCCGGCTTCAGGAGCGCGGGCGCGTCGTCTTCAGCGCCGCTATCGACGGCTCGGTCTATGCCAAGCACGGCACGACCATCGACACGCGGCTGACGGTCATCGACAAGCGGCCGGCCGACGATCGGGCGGCGTTCCCCGCTTCGCCCGGCACCGCGCCCGACGTCGGCACGCTGCTCGGCTGGATCGAGACGCAGGTTCCGCAGCGCCTGCCTGCGACCCTCCCGCCAACAGCGACCTTGGCACCCGCCACGATGCCCCGCACCGTTCGCGGATACCTTGCGCGCACCACCGCTGCACGTCGCGCGACGCCTTCGTCCATCGAGCCCGAAGGCGTCGAACTCGCCTATGAGACCTTGGACTGGACGCCCGCCGAAGACGGCCGGATCACCGACGCGATCTATGAAGAATACGGATTGCAGGCGATCCGTATTCCCGGTGCGCTGGCCCATCCCACCAAACTGGTCCAATCTGTGGCGATGGCCTCGGTCGCGCCGCCCAGGCCGAGCTACCGGCCCCGGCTGCCCACCAACATCGTCCCAGATGGTCTTCTCTCCGACGCCCAACTCGAAACCGTCATCTACGCCGGCGAGGCGCATGCCGACTTCCTTGCCGGGTCGTGGACGCTCGATGAAACCTTCGACGTCGTCTCGGCCGCCCCCGACGATGCGCCGAACGCCGTGCGCTTCCGCCGCGGCTTCATGCTTGGCGACGGCACCGGCGCGGGCAAGGGTCGTCAGTCGGCCGGCATCATCCTCGACAACTGGATGCAGGGCCGTCGCAAGGCGGTGTGGATCTCGAAATCCGACAAGCTGCTGGAGGACGCGCAACGCGACTGGTCGGCCCTCGGCATGGAGCGCCTGCTGGTCACGCCGCTGTCGCGCTTCCCGCAGGGCAAGGACATCACGCTCTCGGAAGCCGTCCTATTCACCACCTATGCCACGCTACGGTCCGACGACCGGGGCGAGAAGCTTTCCCGCGTCAAGCAGATCGTCGAATGGTTGGGCTCCGATTTCGATGGAGTGATCATTTTCGACGAGAGCCACGCCATGCAGAATGCCGCAGGCGGCAAGGGCGAACGCGGCGACGTCGCCGCCTCGCAGCAGGGCCGTGCGGGCCTCCGGCTCCAGCACGCCCTGCCGAATGCGCGCGTCGTCTATGTCTCGGCGACCGGCGCGACCACCGTCCACAATCTCGCCTACGCCCAGCGCCTCGGCCTCTGGGGCGGCGAGGACTTCCCGTTTTCGACCCGCGCCGAATTCGTCGAGGCGATCGAGGACGGCGGCGTCGCGGCGATGGAGGTGCTGGCCCGCGACCTGCGCTCGCTCGGCCTCTACACGGCCCGCTCACTCTCCTACGACGGCGTCGAATACGAACTGGTCGAGCACCACCTCACTCCCGAGCAGACCGGCATCTACGACGCCTATGCCGGCGCCTTCGCCATCATCCATAACAATCTCGACGCCGCCATGCAGGCCGCCAACATCACCGGCGACAGCGGCACGTTGAACCGCCAGGCCAAGTCCGCGGCTCGCTCAGCCTTCGAATCCGCCAAGCAGCGCTTTTTCGGCCATCTGCTGACCTCGATGAAGACACCGACCCTGATCCGCTCGATCGAGCAGGACCTGGTCGACGGCCATGCCGCCGTGATCCAGATCGTGTCGACCGGCGAAGCCCTGATGGAGCGCCGTCTCGCGGAGATCCCGACAGAGGAATGGAACGACGTCCGGGTGGACATCACCCCGCGCGAGTATGTATAATGTGGAGCTCCACATTATACTGATTACCGGAACTTCCTCAGGCTATGGGAAGGCGACCGCACAGCTCTTTCTCGATCAAGGTTGGAACGTCGTTGCGACAATGCGGGCGCCTGACG
>NZ_JAIETD010000148.1 GCF_019745455.1 Methylobacterium sp. | reverse complement strand
ATTCCACCTCAGGCCGCCTGACCGATGGCCGCTCCAACTCCACCCCGAATTTCCACCTCATTGACGGACACGACCCAAGCAGGGCATGGCAGTCGTCGATGGCCCGATGCCCGTCATGGAAGTAGCCGTAATCGGTCAGGAGATAGCCGAGCTTAATACCTTCGTGGCCTTCGTCGCGCCACGGCACCTGATGGCAGGAGCACGCCCAATTCTTCTCGGCGAAGATCGGCCAGCGCACCTCAGACATCTGCCGGTCGAAGCTCGCGTTATGAGCGATGACAACAACGGCATCCGCCACCATTTCTTGCACCGCCGCGTCATCGATGCATTGCCCTGCCACATCATCATCCGTGATGCCGGTCAGCCGAGAAATCTCAGGCGGGATTGGTTTGCTCGGCTGATGTAACTGATTGAGAGTGTCGAGCACGCGGTAGAGCCGACCGCTCGCGCCATACTCGAACTTGATGATACCAAGCTCGATGACTTCGTCGCTCGCGTGATTGACGCCCGTGGTTTCGGTGTCGAGGATTAAGCCGATGAAAGTCGGCTCATTCGGCGTTTCGCTGCACTCTGCGAGGGGCGCGACCCGTCGCAACACCCGGTATTCGCCTGTGCTCTCAAGGACCGTAGCGATGCTGTCGAGCGGCTGAGTCACGACAGGGCATCCTGCCTGATAAGTCACCGGCTAGCCGAGCGCACGGTCTCGGCGAAGCGGGCCGCTACCCTAGGCGCAGTGTTTCCGGATCGAACAGTGTCCTTGAGCTGAGTTCCCCAGGAGATTGCGGGTCCGCACCCGACTAGCGTGAGGCAGGTTGGGGGTGTGGGCTGATAAGCTCATGGTCCAGTCAGCGATCAGGCTTGGTTAGCCCCAGCCGCTCGTGAGCCTCTGTAGGCGTCATGGACCGAATGGCCTCATCCGAGACGCCAAGGGCGCGAAGCTGTGCCCGTTGGCGGTTGGTGATCATCAGCGAGACGAGGGGAGGCTCCGCAGGAGGTTCCATCCGCGCCCTTGTCTCATTGTCGTTGGCCTGGGTCTCGCCGGCAAAGAAGGCCTCTTCACCGGCAATTTGCTCGAGGAACTGCGGCAGCTCATCGTCAGTCCCTGCCATCGATCGGTCTCCGCTTCTGGGTTCGAAGAGTGATGAAGTCAGCGAGGCTGCACGATGAGCATCTCATCGGCCCCGATCACGCGCCAGCTCTTCCGGGAGCGTCCCGGCGCGGTCCTGACGCGCGATGATGGCGGGGAGCTGAACCGGCCGATAGTCCCAGGCATCAACACCGACGTCGCAGGAACGCCGTGTATCCCGAAGTGAGCCATGAGTGTGACCGTAGAGGTGGCGGGTCTCGCGCCAAAGGCCGGGCCACGCCCGATGAGCGTAATGGGCGAGATACAGCCGCGTCTCGGCGCCCTCTTCACGGATCGTGATGCGAATGCTCTCCACGGGTGGATCGACCCAAGGCAGTTTCAAGACGCGCTTGGTATCATGGTTGCCGCGTATCAGCCGCTTGTTACCCCGTAGGCGGCCGAAGATCTCGGCACAGCGTTCGCGGCTCGTATCCCCTGCAAAGTCACCAAGGTGCCAAACGTCATCTGCTTCGCTCACTGTCGCGTTCCAGCGGGCAATCAACATCTCGTCATGCTCGGCGATCGAGCCGAAGGTATCGCCTCTCTGACAAAGGATGCGAACGTCACCAAAGTGCGTGTCTGCCGTAAAGAACGTCGTCATGCCTGCCACAGGTCAGCGCGTTGCAAAGGCCATCTGCGATCACGCGACCTTTGGACCAACAATGGCTGCTGCGTCTTTGATGCGCCATGTGTAACGCGCCACGACCGAACGATAGGGGGCGAAGCGGGACGCAACCTCGCGCGTATCATGGCAGCCCGCTCCTGGACGACCGAGACCAGTTCATGGACGCGCTGCTCGGCGCTGTCGTGGTGCGCGAGATGATGGACGGCCACCGCCCCCCGGTGTGGATCTCGGACCGCTACACCGCCCAACGGTGGGGCGAAACAACTTGGCGGCGGTGTCTTTGGCGGTCTAGGGAGAAACAAGAAGGAGACGGCTTCTGGTCCATGACGTACTCCAGGAGCCCCTACGGCCTCAATGGGGCGGCTCCTGACGCTTCGCGATCTTCGTGACATCGTCCTGACTGTTGTTGCGTAAGGCATGAAGGAACCTGGCGAGCGCCTCTTCCAGGGTGTGCCCATTGGTCCGCGCGGCCTCCTCCATCTTCGCGAGTTCCACCTCGGAGAACCTCTGGCCGGTGAGGTGTTCCAGCTCTTGAAAGGCGATGAGGTGCGCGACCTGGTCTCGGACACTCATTGGGGGGTCTTCGCCTCCTCCAGGATGGTGAGCTCGTCAGTATCCGATACCGCAACTTCCAAGTGTATAATCGAACGCGTCGTGAGCAGACCAACTTGCGGCCGCGAAAATCGGCCTTTCGCGAATTCGCTCGCATGAGAATGAGCGAATGCCAGAGCGCAGCCGCTCGCTGCACTCGGAACCAACTTGCGTAAGCGCTCGGCGAGGTCAGCAGCTCGGAGGTGGGTGTAGCGCGACAGCATGCGGAGCTCCTTGTGACCGTTGATCGCCCCGACTTCAGTGATGCCGAGTCCGTGCTCAAACAGGCGTGTGATCCGCAGCGAGTAAGTTATCTTGCCGAACCCCGGCAGCGTCGTGCCAGCCAGTAACCCGAAAGATTGAGAACGAAACCGCAGCCATCCGTCGAGCGCGGCGTCATCCAGATGGACAGCCCCGTCCTCTAGGAACCGGTCGTAGACGCGCCTACCGCGCTGATTCGGCTCCATAAGGGCGATGTCGCACAGCATGTCGAAAACTGTGCCATCCCCGAGCTGTTTTTTGCTCCCACAGGTCGAGGTGCTTGGCCGCCCGATCGAAGTCAGGCTTGCGGCAGTAGCCCACAGCCTCGCGGAGCACAGATTGGATCGAAGCTCGGATGGGGTAATACTGAGCGAGGACGTCCTCGCGGGCTGCTACCGACTGCGTTCCGTCCACACAGGTTCTCCACGCGTCTGACGGCAGACTGCCGCGAGCGTTGCCGAACGTCTACCGGCGGTGCATGAATCCAAACACAGAAACGTAAGCCACAAAAAGATCGAGCTCAAGCTTCTAAAAACATTAGACTAAGTGGCGGAGAGGGGGGGATTCGAACCCCCGATGCCCTTGCAGGCATGCCGCATTTCGAGTGCGGTGCGATCGACCACTCCGCCACCTCTCCGCGAGGTGTCTCAACGACGGGCGGTGCCTAGCACGAAGGGTCGCGCCCTCACAAGCCGATCGTGTCACGAAATGGCGCGGGCCTCGTCAGGCTATTTCGATAGAGAGACAGGATCGCATCAGAAAAGGCGGCGGGCGCATAGAGAGCACGCACGCGCGGCGCAACATCGGCCCGGATGGGCCCGCTGGCTGCCTTCAGGATCGCCTCGGCGAAAGCCTCCGGATTGCGCGGACTGAGAGAGGCCGGGTCGGCGCCGGTCTCCTCGATCATCACCCTATGGGCTGGGATGCTGGAGGCGACCACCCGGAAGCCTCGGCCGAGAGCCTCGGCGAGAGCCAGGGGCTGGATCTCCGACTGGGACGGGAACAGAGCGAGGCCGACATCGTCGAAGGCATGCTCCGGCGGCCGGGCACCGGTGAAGCGGACGACTTCGCCGAGTCCGAGGCGTGCGATCCGTTCTCGCAGCGCAGCCGCATAAGCCCCATCGAGTTCCGGGCCGATGAGCATGAGGCGCGCGTGCCTCGCTTCAGGCCGGCACCGTAGCAGGGCAAGTGCCTCGACGGCGAGGTCCTGGCCCTTCTGCGGATAGATCGCCCCGACCACCGCAAGGGCGGCAAGCGGGTCGGGATGCGGCTCCGTCGCTCCATTGGAAAGGCTGAGCGGGTTCCGGACGAGCGTCGAGGGTAGGCTCGCTGGAGAAGGGATATGCGGGCTGATGGTAACGCACGCATCGGCGAGCCTTCCTCGCAACCTTGCGAGCACACCGCCGCGCGAGGGGTCGAGATGGAGATGCCACAGGATCAGGGGACGAGGTCGAAGACAGCGGGCGGCGACGCCGTAGACATAGAGCGAGGGCTCGTCGTGGAGGTGAATCACGTCCGGTCGCAGTCGCCTCAGCACGAGGGCTTCGCGGCAGATCAACGAGAGGAGACGAGGCAAGATGCCGAGCTTGCGGAGGAGGCCGACGAGGGGGCGGTCAGGGAACAGAACGGGCGCACGTTCGTCCGCCTCGTCGAGGGGCGCGCGTAAAGTGACCTCATGCTCGCCGCGCAGGACGGCGGCGGTCGCCAGAAGAATGCGGGTCGAGCCGCCTCGGGTCGCGTAGACCGTGGGGAGCAGCACCCTCATCGCGGCGCAGTGAAGCTGGATCCCCCGCCACATCCGGGCGAGGGACAAGGATGGGTTTGGGTCAAGCGTCCGTGGCCAGGGCCGCCGTCACCCGCCGCGCGAAGGCGACGGGATCCCGCGGCGTGTCGCCGTCCTGGATCCGGGCCAGATCCAGCAGGGTACCGGCCTCCTCGCCGATGTCGGTCTCCGCCTCGACGCGAGCGGCGAGTGCCCGGATCAGGGGATGTCGCGGGTTGACCTCGAGCACCGGCTGGCCGGCCGCTCCACGGCCGGCCCGGCGAAGCAGCCGCTGCATCTGAAGATCCGGCCCGCTCCCCGAGGCCGACAGGACCACGGCACTCTCGACGAGGCGGTCGGTCGACCGGACATCCGAGACGTCGGCGCTCAGGCTCTGCTTGAGCGCGGCCACGAGCTTCTCGATCGAGGCGCCATCCTCTTCGGATACCGCCTCGCCGGCAAATTTCGAGAGGTCGATTGTTCCCTTCGTCACTGATTGCAGCGACCTGTCGGAAAAGCGTCCGAGAGTATCCGGCCAGAACGCATCGACATGGTCGGAGAGCAGCAGAACCTCCACGCCGCGGGCGCGGAACCCTTCGAGTTGCGGAGAGGATGTCAGCGCCTCGGCATCGTCGGCCACGAGATAGTAAATCGCCTCCTGGCCATCCTTCATGCGGGAAACGTAGTCCGGCAGCGAGGTCCAGCCCTCCACGGACGAGGACCGGAACCGCAGGAGCGGGGCGATCTCCTCGCGGCGCTCGTGGTCTTCGTAGATCCCCTCCTTCAGCACGGGGCCGAAATTCTCCCAGAACGTCGCGTAGCCCTCGGCGTCCTTGGCGCGGCTTGTCAGCTCGGAGAGCACGCGGCCGGTCACAGCTCGGCGGATCTTGGTGAGGACCGGCGTCGCCTGCAGCATTTCGCGCGAGACGTTGAGCGGCAGATCCTCGGTGTCGACGACGCCCTGGACAAAGCGCAGCCAGCTCGGCAGCAGCGTGGCCTCGTCGGTGATGAACATGCGCCGGACATGCAGGCGGACCTTGCTTTCGCGTTCCCCCTCGACGGCCTGGAAGGGCTTCATGCCCGGCACGAACAGGAGGGCCGAGAATTCGAGCGCGCCCTCCGCACGCCAGTGAAGGGTCGCCCAAGGCTTGTCGAAGTTGAAGCCGACATGGCGGTAGAACTCGGTGTACTGCTCCTCGCTGACCTCGGATTTCGGCTTGCGCCACAGGGCAGTGCCCTGGTTGGCGGCTTCCTCCTTGCCCTCGCTGACAATCGCGATCGGCACGGTGATATGGTCGGCCCATTTGCGCACGACGTGATCGAGGCGATAGCTCTCGAGATATTCGTCCGCGTCTTCTTTAAGATGCAGAACAATGTCGGTGCCGGCTTCTGATCGTTCGGCGGTTTCGAGGGTGAAGCTGCCCTGGCCCTCGGAAGCCCAGGCCCAGGCTTCGTCGGAACCGGCGCGGCGCGAGGTGACCGTCACCCGGTCGGCGACCATGAAGGCCGAATAGAAGCCGACGCCGAACTGCCCGATCAGGCTCGGCCTGTCGGCGGCGGAGGCTTCGCTGAGCGACTGGCTGAAGGCCCGGGTGCCCGACCGGGCGATGGTGCCGAGGTTTTGCGTTAGATCCTGCTTCGACATGCCGAGGCCGGCATCGGAAATCGTCAGGGTGCGGGCCGCCTTGTCCGGCACGATCCGGATCTTTGCGTCCGCTGGCAATGCGAGAGAGCCGTCGGTCAGAGCCTCGAAGCGGCGCCGGTCGACGGCATCGGCGGCGTTGGCCACCAGCTCGCGCAGAAAGATCTCGCGATCGGAATAGAGGGCGTGGACGACGAGATCCAACAATCGCCCGACTTCGGCACCGAACTCATGCCGCTCCACGGTCTCGCTCAAGGGAGGGTCTCCTGAAATTTGCCAAGGTCGGGCGCGATATGCCCACGGTGCCGGGGTAATTCAATGCCGGACGCACCTCCGCGGCGAGGCCCGGCAGAGCCATCACATTTCGGTCGCGATCCTGCTTCACCGCAGACGCCATACGCCGTCATCGAGGTAGGCGACCATGGTCCCCATGCAAACGGATACGTCGGCGAGGCGCAGTCAGTCGGAGGTTTACCTTCATGTGCTGAGAGCGCTGATGCTGCGCGACATGCGCACCCGGTTCGGCGGCTCCCACATCGGCTATGCCATCGTCGTACTGTGGCCGGTCGTGCATATCTTCATGCTCGTAGCGATCTATGTGCTTCGGAAGATTCCCTCGCCGATGAGCATGAGCACGACGCTGTTCATCGCGACCGGCGCGGTTCCGGCGCTGATGTTCCAGTACGTCTCCCGCGAGGTGATGAAGGCAGTCGTCATGAACCGGCCCTTGACCTACTACCCACAGGTCAAGCTGATCGACGTTTTGTTCGCCCGCATCATCGTCGAGATCGTCACAGGTTTCCTCGGTCTGATGATCGTCTTCGCCATCCTCTACGCGATCGGCGTGGATCCGATGCCGCTAAACCCCTTCGTCGCCATGACCGGATACATCGCGGCGATCCTGCTCGGCATCGGGATTGGCACGATCAACGTGGGGATCATTGCCTTCTTTCCCGGATGGCTCATGGGCTATGCGCTGTTCTCGATCATTCTCTACCTCTCAAGCGGCGTCATGTTCCTCCCGAACATGCTTCCTGACGAGATATATCAGTATCTGAGGTACAATCCCGTCGTTCAGATCATCGAATGGGTAAGGCTTGCCTATGAGCCGCAGATGGGATTTCAAATCGACTATCTCTACGTGCTGCTCTGGGCCTTCGGAACACTCACGCTCGGCCTGCTCATGGAGCGCCACATCATACGCAAGATGAACTGAGGTCTCGCGTCTCAATCCGTCTGCAGCCCGGTCAAACCGGCCAGGTCGCACCGCGATAGGCGCCGTCCCAGAACATCCATTCGAGCTGCGTGGCTCGGGCGAAGGCCTCGTGCATCCGCGCGAGCAGCGACGACGAGGCATCCTCCGCAGCCTCGTCCGTCGCAGCGATCATGTCTGCCACCGCCGCCGCGAAGTCTTCGCCGGCATAGGTGTCGATCCACGTCCGGTAAGGGTTCTCCAACGCGGCGTGGCGGTGAATGTCCGTCCCAATCTCGGCATAGATCCAGAAACATGGCAGCAGAGCCGCGAGGACGACCTCGTAGGGTTCGGCGTAGGCCGTCGCGATCAGCGAAGCGACGTAGTGGTCGCACGCCGGAGAAAGCCGCGTCGCCGCGAAGGTCTCGGGGGTGATTCCGAACTCGCGGAAGAAGCCGCCATGGAGTGCGCGCTCGACCACGATGGCGGTCTCGGCAGCGCGGGCGAACTGAACGATACGGTCCGGGTTCGGTGCCTTTGCCGCCGCGAGCGATAGCGCCCGCCCGAACCCCATGAGGTAATGCGCGTCCTGCACGATGTAGTGCCGGAACCGCTCGCGGCTCAAGGTCCCGGCTGCGAGCTCGACATTGAAAGGCATGGTGCGGATGGCGTCGTAGAGATTGGCGTTCCGGGACCAGGCATCGGCCGAGAAGGTCGTCATGCCTGCCCCCCCTCTAGGCTCAGTGTGACGCCGTGCCGGACCTCGTCTCCGGCGGCGAGCAGGCGTTGCGAGTCCCGCTCTGCGAGAGTGCCGTCGAAACCCGCCCAATCGGCATGACCCGTCCAGCATTCGAGAGAGAGGAACGGCGCCGTCGGCTTGGTCCAGACCGCCAGATGGGGGAAATCCGTCGCCTCGATCCGGATCGCCGAACCATCCGGTCCGACGAACCGCATCCAGCGGCTCTTCGCATTCAGGAAGACCAGGGCCTCGGTGAAGATGTCGGGATCGAGGGGCAGCGTGTCGCCTTCGAGAGGAAGCGGCTGCTCGGTGCGCAGGAGCAGGCCGCCCTCGCCGACCTGAGGGGCGGCGGGCCGCTCGGGATGCTCGAAGACGACATGGTAGCCGCCGCCTGCCGATCGCTTCCCACCGGCGAACGGCCAGGGAAATGCCGGGTGGAAGCCGAGCGCGTAAGGCAATGGCACATCGCCGGGATTGGTCACCGCGACCGAGAGGAAAAGGCGCCCCGGCTCGACCCTGGCGGTAACATCAAGGCCGAAAGCGAAGGGATAGTGAACTCGGCTCGTGGCATCGTCCACGAGACGCAGGGTCGCCGCATTGCGATCTTGGGCCACGATGGCGAATGGCCTGTCGCGGGCGAAGCCGTGCTGAGCCATCGGGTAGTTCTCGCCGCCGACCCGGATGCACCCGCCGGAGGAAGCGCCGACCACTGGGAAGAGCCAGGGAGCGTGGCGGTTCCAGTGTGCGGGATCCCCGCTCCAGAGGTATTCGCGGCCGCCGACGACCCATGACACGGGCTCGGCACCTCGAAGAGCCAGAGTCGCGGCGGTGCCATCGGACGCGGTGATGGTGACAATGTCGCTCAAGCCGATGCTCCCTGTCGCTCGTCGACCGTACTGTGGCGCCGGGCGTTGCCTTGCGCCAGCCGCCAGGCTTCGAAGGTGAGGATCGGCCAGAGTCCGACCGCGTGGTTGCGCCGGCCCGACAGATGCTCACCGAGCATGGTCTGCACCATCGCCCGGTCGAGAAAGCCGCCACCGGCATCCCGCGCCAGAAGCAGATCGCCAGCATAGTCCCTCAGCGGACCGCGCAGCCATGCCGCCAACGGCGGAGCGAAACCCTGTTTGCGCCGCTCGAAGAGGGCCGGCGGAACGTACCGGGCGAGGACTTGGCGCAGGAGCCACTTGCTCTTGCCGTCCCGCATCAGGACATCGCCGGGCAAGCTCCAGGCGAAGGCGACGACGCCGCGGTCGAGGAGCGGCACGCGGGCCTCGAGCCCGACCGCCATGCTCGCCCTGTCGACCTTGGCGAGCACGTCGTCCGGCAGATAGGTCAGGCTGTCGAGCCGGCGCATCTGGTCGAGGAGCGGTCCACCGTCGGCATCGTCGAGCGCGCTCGCGAGGCCGGGCACGCCGCGGGCGAGCGCCTGCGATGCTGGATTGAGGGTCAGGAGGCGGCGGTAGAGATCGAAGCCGTTGCCGGAGAGTTGGGCCGCGGCCTTCCGCAGGCGGTCCGCGGCCTCCGGGCCGCCCCAGGGTTCCGGCAGGGTCCGCGCGAGCAATGCGGTCGGCCGGTCCGGCAGCCCGAGGATCGCCCGAGCGGCAAGGCGGCGCAGGGGCGCGGGAATCGGCTCGACTCGCGCGGCGAAACGCAAGGCCAAGGCGTAGCGGTCGTAGCCGCCGAACAACTCGTCCCCGCCATCGCCGGACAGGGCGACCGTGATGCCCGCCCGGCGTGTCGCGGCGCAGAGGAGATGCGTGGGCAATCCCGACGGATCGGCGAGCGGCTCGTCGTAGATCGCCGGCAGGTGGGAGACGAGGGCGAGGGCGTCGGCCTCGCGCACCGGGATGGTGGTGTGGTCGGTGCCGAGATGCCGAGCGACGCGCTCGGCAGGGCCGCTCTCGTCGAAGCGCGGGTCGTCGACGAATCCTGCGGCGAAGGTCCGGGGCGTCCCGCTGCCCGCCCTCGTCATCAGGGCGACCACCGTTGAGGAATCGATGCCACCGGACAGGAAGGCGCCGAGCGGCACGTCGCTCATCATCTGCCGGCGCACGGCGGACGCGAGGAGCAGGTCGAGCCGCTCGATCGCCTCGGCCGTGGAGCCTCTGAACGGGTCGGCCAGGCCGGCGGAGATCGTGTCCTCGAGACGCCAATAGGAGCCAACCTGCGGAGCCTCGCCCGGCCGCCACGACAGCATCGTACCGGGTTGGAGCTTTCCGATGCCGGCATAGATCGAGCCCGGAGCCGGGACGTAGCCGTGGCACAGGAGGCTCGACACGGCAGCCGGATCGATCGGCGCATCGAAACCGTGTCGGGCTGTCAGGGCTGCCAGCGTTGAGCCGAACGAGAGACAGGTTTCGTCGCAGGCGAAGAACAAGGGTTTGACGCCCATCCGGTCGCGGGCGAGCCAGAGACGGCGGTCGCGGCGGTCATAAGCCGCGAAGGCGAAGATTCCCTCGACTTTGGCGAGCGCCGCCTCGACGCCGCGCCGCGCTATCAACTCGACGAGGATCTCGGTGTCCGAGGTCCCGGCGAACGTGTGGCCGTCCGCGGCGAGGCCGGGCCGTGCATCGGCGGCGTCGTAGAGTTCGCCGTTGTAGCTCAGAGCCCAGCGGCCATCCCGCGACAGCATCGGCTGGGCGCCAGCGGGGCTGACGTCGACGATCGCGAGGCGGCGATGCCCCAGGGCGACGCAGCCCTCGCTCCATACGCCGCCGGCATCCGGGCCTCTGACGAGGAGGGCCTCGGCCATGGTGCCGGCTTCGCGACGAAGGCGGTCGGGTGGCAGGCGGGGATCGACGAGGCCGGCGATGCCGCACATGGGCGTGGGGAATCCCGTCCGTTGAGAGAGGCCCTGCGCCCGTCGCGGGCCTCGCCGGTGGCTTTAGTCGACGGTCTTCAACTGATCCAGGGCGACCTCGCCGTTCTGGCTGCGGAACCGCGGGCCGCCGTCATTCGACTGGGAGACGCCGTTGATCTGGTGATCGCCGCTGTCATAGGTCCTGCGCTTGCCGCCCTCCTCGATCACCAGCCGATGCTTCTCAGGGAAGAAGGCATAGCGGAGGTCGTTCTGGCCGCCGCTGCTCGATGGCTGGCCGAGTTCCTGCGGCCACCAGGCGTCGGCAGCTTTCATCGGCTTCATGGGTTCCATGGGCTTCAAGGGCTCCATCGGTTTCATCGGTTCCATGTCGTCTCTCCATCCTGCGGCTGGGACGGAGACGCCTGAACCGCGGCATGGTTGCGTTCAGGGCCGTGCGGGTTTGCCGGTCATCGGCGCCGCATCGATGCTTCCTGCGATCGCGACGCCGGCCCGGCGGATCAGGGCGGCACCTTTCCGGACCATGGCGTTCCGCACGCGCCGCGCTGCCCAGACGGGGCCGGGATCGATCGCCATGGAACGAGAGAACTCGCTCTGCCGAATCGCGGCGGCGTCGGTGCTCGTCTTCACCGGGTCGTCGTAGAATGCATCGATCTTGGCGGCCGGCATGCCCGGCGTCGCAAGCCAAGCCGGGATGTGAATGTTGCAGAGGCGCTCGACGTCGGTCAGCACACGTTTCACGCCGACGCCGGGGGCCGGGCAGGTCGTGCAATAGGCGTCGCCGACGAGGACGACGCCATCACGCCGATGTCCCTGCGAGCGCGTGAGGTCGATCGGACGGACCTGGACGCGCCCGGCGAACCCGAAGCCATCGCAGATCCGGTTAAGGCCAGGCATCAGGGTCGCGAGGGCCTGAGCGGGGTCCTGCCGGACACTTCTCGTCCAGGGATCGTTCGCCTCGCGGTAGACGAACAAATTCGCCCGCATGGTCTCGCGGATCGGAAACAGCGTCAGGTAGGCGACCCGGTCGTAGCCGGAGCCGTAATAGGCAAGCGATTCGAAAGCGTAGGAGGCGGCGGGCCGATCGAGATCGAACCCGAGCGAGAGGGAATGGGCTTTGCGCGTCTCGATCCTCTCGATGCCGACCTTGCGCCGGATGGTGTCGCCCAGTCCGGTCGCCACCACGATGAGCCGCGAGACGATGCGGCGACCGTCGGCGAGAACGACCGATTGCAGGCCCGGCCCCGAGTCGATCTCGGCTACACGGCCGACGACCATGTCGACGGAGACGGGCAGCGCCGCCCGCAATTCGTTGATCACGTCCGAATAGGCGTAGCCGTATTCGCGTCCGCGATGGCGTGCGACGAGATCGCCGAAACGGTAAATGTCGATGCTGTCGATCGGCGTAGTCGCACCGGTGGCAATGTCGCCGAGGCCGAGACGATTGAACAAGGCGATATGTGGGTCGCCGAACTTCTCGGCCCGGAACTCCGGCGGGAAGACGGAGTGCGAATCGATCAGGGTGACCGAGCGCCCAGCCCGAGCCAGGACCGTCGCCGCAGCCGTCCCGGCCAGCCCCGCGCCGACGACGACGATCTCGCAATCGATCACACGCGTCCCATCGCTATGCCCAGTCACATTCATTGGTGCCGCCTCGTCCGACATTCGCGAGGCATTCGCTCCGTTTCGGCACGGATGCGGCCTTGCGAGATAGATACCGGCAAGAACGGAGCCGAACCGCCACCGCGCTCAGCCTGTATGCTCGCCCGGTTACGATCGATTTCCGGCTCAATCACTGAGGACTGAATCACCATCACGATCGATTTTGAGAGATGGGCCTCTCAGTTCAATTTTTCTCACACAGCCAGGGATTGGGATTTGCGCCGTTTCTTCCGCGTGAGAACGACAAAATACACGATACCAGTTGTACCGAGCCCCCAAGCCACCCGCTCGGATCTGAATTCCAGATACAGGCCGGTGGCGAAAAACGCTTGCGGACCCGGCCGTTAGCCGCCTCAAGTTCGTTGCAGCTTGGCAACATACATCGAGAAGTTCCCGCAGCGCCGCGAATCCGTGTTGCCGGAACCGGGGGGGCTCGTCCAAGGTGAGGCGGCACGGGGGCAAACCCGGTGACGACCCATATCCTCCAATGCGGGGACATGGGCCGAAAGTTAAGACGAGCGGAGCGGTCTCGACCTGGGGGTTGGTGCCGAGATCTGCAAATCCTTTGGTCTCGAAACTCTGGAGATAACAATGAGGCTCTTAAAGAGCTCGCTCCTCGGGTCTGTCGCGGGCGTTTTCGCGGTAGCTGGAGCGCAGTCTGCCGATCTGCCGGTCAAGAAGGCCGCGCCGATCGAGTACGTGCGTGTCTGCTCGGCCTACGGCGCCGGCTTCTTCTACATCCCCGGCACCGATACATGCCTTCGCGTCTCGGGCCGCGCCCGCTTCGAAGTGGGTTATGGCGAAAGCAAGAGCCGCACTGGCGGTGGTAACGGCGACCTCGTCGGCTACCGTGGCCTCGCCCGCATCAACCTCGATGCCCGCACCCAGACCGGCTACGGCACCCTGCGCGCCTTCGCCCGCCTCGAATTCGCCTCCCGCACCGGTGCTACCCAGGGCATTCGCTCGGGCACCCAGGAGCGCATCGGCAACGCCTTCGGCGCCACTGGCCAGGATCAGGCCGGCCGCGTCCAGCAGTTCGTGAACACCGACAAGGCGTTCATCCAGTTCGCCGGGTTCACCGCCGGTCGCGCCTCCTCGTTCTTCGACTTCTACGCCC
The DNA here is from genome assembly GCF_019745455.1 of Methylobacterium sp. Taxonomy (GTDB): domain Bacteria; phylum Pseudomonadota; class Alphaproteobacteria; order Rhizobiales; family Beijerinckiaceae; genus Methylobacterium. Next base: position 15,689 of record NZ_JAIETD010000148.1, on the reverse strand, counting down.
ACGACTTCGAGATTCAGGCCTCGACCGCTGGTTCGGACCTCCAGTCCACCAACCTGCTCGCCTACACCACCAAGCTCGGCTCCAGCGGCTTCTCGGCGACCCTCTCGCTCGAAGACCCCTTCTTCCGCCGCAACACGATCTTCTCGCAGGAATTTGCTGGCCCGGCCCAGGGTCTTAACAACGCAGCACCCCAGCGCGTCTTCGTCGGTTCGATCCTCGGCGTTCCGCAGTTCCAGACAGTCGACGTTCGTCAGACCAGCCGCCTTCCCGACTTCGTCGGTGTGCTCCGCTACGACGCCGCTTGGGGCTCCGCTCAGCTCTCGGCCGCCGTCAAGGAGCTTAACACGCAGAACTTCATCGCCGGCACGTCCGTCGGTGCAGGCGGGTTCGCCACGAACACCGTCGCTGGTGCCGCCACACCTGGCTTCCCGATTCTGGGAGTTGGTCCGTCTGCTCGTCCGGCCACCGAATACGGCTGGGCTGTCCAGGGTGGCGTGAAGATCAACCTGCCCTTCATCGCTCCCGGCGACACCCTCTACCTTCAGGGAGCCTATGGCGAAGGCGCTTCGCTCTACACCGGCATCACCTCGTATAACGGCACCTACTCCTCGCGCGTCAGCACCATCAACGGCGCCGCCTTCGACCCCTACATGTCGGATGCGACCCTCAACCCGCTCACCGGCCGCATCGAAACGTCGAAGAGCTTCAGCGTCGTCGGTTCGTTCCTGCACTACTGGTCGCCCGAGTGGCGCTCGGCGGTGTTCGCCAGCTACTCGGAGATCGAGTTCGCTCGCGGCGCACGTGAGCGCAACGCCCTCGCCTATTCGGGCGCGGGTGTGGCAACCGCCAACAACTTCACCGGCATCGTCGGCACGCGTTCGTTCGCGCTCGCTCCGACCCTTCGCGACAACTACCAGATCGTCGCCGGCGCGAGCCTGATCTGGTCGCCCGTGAAGGATCTCGATATCGGCGTCGAGGGCCTCTACACCAAGGTCGGCGTGCAGAGCGGTCGGGTCATCGACCAGACCCGCGCTGCTCCGCTCTCCGCGGCTCAGATCAACGCTGGCGCCGCCGTGCGGACCGTCACCGCCGACGACACCTACCAGGTGCGTATGCGCGTCCAGCGCGACTTCTAAGCTCGACGGATCGCCGCCGCGGCAACGGCCGCGGCGGACCAGCGAGTTAGAGATTTCGAGATCAGACGACTTGGCCCGGCTGCGAAGCCGGGTCTTTTCGCGTTTCCGATGGACGTGGATGCCAGGCCGGAAGCGAGCCTAGATCGGCGGGACGGCCTCGGGATCAGCTGAAACGTCGGCGTCGCGTTGGCCCGTCACGTCGTAGGCGTCCCCGGGAACGCGGACCATGAACCGCTCGGCGATCTCCGTGACCAACAGGTCGGGACGTACTGCCTCGATATGGGTCCAGTCGAGGCTTGACGACCACACGAAATGCACGCTTCGGAAGCTCTCGGCGAGAAGGCCCGTGAGCATGATCTGCGCGAAGTGCGAGTACGAATCCCCGAACAGCATGAGCGTGCGCGGATCGACGCCGGGGGCGTCATTGCGAAAGACGACATGCGCGCCGGTATGGAGCTGGGACTCCCGGCCCGCCGCCTCATGCGATTCCACGAGTCTATTGGCATAGGTCCGGACGGCGTCTCGCGGGATATCGCAGAGGCTGGCGCGTTCCGGGGGACGGTCCGGCAGCTTCTCTCCGAGGTCGCGCACCCGCTCGTGCTCGAACCGCCGCCTTTCTGGAAGGTCCGGCGGGACGACGGCGCCGCAAGCGCGCATCAGAAGGCGATAGGCGAGGAAACAGCCATCGAAGCTCCAGTGGCTGTCAGTCCTGAAGAAGAGCGGCGGCCCGTCCTCGCGGGCAGCCCGCATCGGACCCAGGAGATCGAGGAAAGCCGGGCTGCCGGAGAGCCGGCGGGCGAGTCGTCTCGCCGGCGACTTCGTCGGGTCGTAATGCAGCCCGTCGGTGCGGTCGTCGTAGACCGAAAGCTTTTCTGGCACGACGACGTGGACGTAGCGGATGCCGAGGCTGCGGGCGCGGGCGGCGCGCGCCTCGATTAGTTCCGCCCATCTGCGCAGTCGCCACCATGAGCCGAACGTCCACCGGTATTGCCGGATGACATCGTTGGTCCCGCCGACGAGGAAGAGCCACCCTGCTCTGCCGACGTGAACGATCTCCCGGGAGCGGCGTTTCATGCCCGCTCCTTACCCACCGCGCGAGCGCCTGAACAGGGTAACCCTGGCGGTGACGCCGAGCCCGCCACATTTGTCCGGTTACCATGAACCCGCCGCAGAACGATCCCCTGATCCTGACCTTGACCTTCGAGGCCGAGGCGGCCGAGCGTTTCGACGGAATGCGGCGGACGTATTTTCCCGCTGCCCTCAACCGGATTCCGGCCCACGTCACCCTCTTCCACCACTTGGCCGGAAACGAGGAGGACGAGGTGAGGGAGGCCATCGCGCGCGAAACCCGCGCCCAGGCTCCGGTCGAGGTCGCGGTGACGGGCCTGCGCTTCACCGGCCGAGGCGTCGCCTACGTGCTGGCTTCGGACGCACTTTCGGCTCTGCGCGCCCGGCTAGCGCAGGCATTCGCACCGATGCTCACGGCGCAGGACCGTCAGGGCTGGCGCCCCCACGTGACGATCCAGAACAAGGTCGCACCCGAGGTCGCGCGCGCGCTGCACGGTGAGTTGGTCGCCACCTTCGTGCCCTTCTCCTTTATCGCACCTGGCCTCACACTCTGGCGTTATCTCAGTGGGCCCTGGGCACACCGGGCCGACTTCGCCTTCTCAGGAGAACCATTCCCGATGATACGCCGGTGCGCCCCATGAGCCGAGTTCCGAAGGTGGTCCGGACGGACCTGCAGGACGTCGCCGTGCTGGGCCGTGCCACAGCGCTCTGGGTTCGTTTCCGCCTCAACGAGATTGGGCCGATCGTCTCTCTGATGATGGTGAGCCTGCTCGGCTACGGGTTCTTCGCCCTTGCCCACGAGGTCGGCGAAGGCTCGACGGCGTCCCTCGATCGCAAGGTGTTGCTGTCACTGCGCGATCCCCAGGATCTATCCGATCCGATCGGGCCGAGATGGCTCGAAGAGATGATGCGCGACATCACCGGGCTGGGCAGCGTCTTCACCGTCGTCTTCGTCACCGTCTCGGTGATCGTGTATCTGGCGATGACGCGGCGCCGGCGCATCGCGGCGTTCGTGCTGGGAGCGATCGGCGGCGGCGTCATCGTCTCGACCATCCTCAAGATGTTCTACGAGCGCCCTCGCCCGGACCTCGTTCCCCACGGCATGGAGGTCTTCACGGCGAGCTTCCCGAGCGGCCACGCGATGATGTCGGCCATTGCCTACCTCACCCTCGCGGGCCTCCTCGCCCGCGTCGAGCCGCAGCGCTCCATCAAGGTGCTGATCCTGGTGCTTGGCGTGACGATGACCCTGCTCGTCGGTGTCAGCCGGGTCTATCTTGGGGTGCATTGGCCGAGCGACGTCGTCGCCGGCTGGTGCGTCGGCGCGGCCTGGGCCGCTTTGTGCTGGTTCGTCGCGCTGCAACTACAGCGGAAGGGCGAGGTCGAGACTCCGGGGGATGCACCTCCGCTTCCACCGGATCGCAATTAGGCTTAACCAAAGTTTACGTAATTCAGCCCCGTCGCGATCCGCTTCGGTTGCGTTACTCCTGCTACGCAGCCGAGAAGGACGGGTAAGACAGGTCCGATGCCACACCATCTGGTTGAGCGACGCGACGCGCCCAGGTAACGCAGCTATCTCGGCGCGACCCTGAAGGTCGATCGCAACGCGTCTACGACGCCGTGCATCCTGCGCCATTTCAAACGCAAGGGTGGAAGGCTCGCTCTCAGCGCCTCCGTACCGCTTCCCGATCGCTTCGCCCTCACGATCCCCCACCGCGGCGAGACGCGGGACACACGGCTTGTTTGGCGCCGCGGCGATGAGGTAGGGGTCGCCTTTGAAGGTCCGGATCGAGCCACAAACGTGGTCTCGATCGAAGCGGCGCGCGAACTACGGCTCGTCCGAACGGAGAACCAGACTTTGAAGGCCCGGATCTCGATTCTCGAATCGTTGGACTGAGGTCGGTCCGGGAATCCCATGTCCCGATACCGGAACACCCGTCTCGCGATCGAGTTGGCGCCACTCCTTTGCGAAACAAGCGGCTGGAAGCATGGCGGACGATCTCAGCGTGTCTCGGCGCGGACTCTTATGGGCGGGATCGGCAACCATGACCGGTGCAGCCCTGGGGCTCGGCACGATGGCGCAGGCGGCGGGCCCGTCGGTGCCGGCCGATACCGGCGCGGTCCAGGGCGGGCGTGTGGTGTTTCCCAACTGGCGCGGTGCCGCCGACCCGACCCCGCCGCCCTCGCCCGCACCGATGCCGCCGGCCGAACGGGTCGGCTTCGCCATCGTGGGCCTCGGGCGACTCAGCCTCGATGAACTGATGCCCGCCTTCGCGCAGACGAAGAAGGCGAGAGTGGTGGCTCTCGTCTCGGGTTCGCCGGAGAAGGCGCGGCTCGTTGCAGCCCAGTACGGGATCGCGCCGGATACGATCTACGGCTACGACGAATGGGACCGCATCGCGCGCAACGAGGCGGTTCGTGCCGTCTACGTGGTGACGCCCAACGGCCGGCATCGCGACCACGTCCTGGCGGCGGCCGCCGCCGGCAAGCACGTCCTCTGCGAGAAGCCGATGGCGAATTCCTCCGCGGAGGCCCGCGAGATGATCGCGGCGTGCAACGCCGCGAAGGTCAAGCTGATGATCGCCTATCGCATCCAGTACGAGCCGCACAACCGTGAGGTGACGCGGCTTGTCCGATCCGGCGAGTTCGGGAAACCCCGGCTGATCCAGGCCTTCAATGGGCAGACCACGGGGCTTCCCGAGCAATGGCGCCTCAAGAAGCCCCTCGCCGGCGGCGGCGCGCTCCCCGATATCGGGATCTACTGCCTCAACACCATCCGGGCGCTCCTCGGCGAGGAACCCGCTTCGATCAGCGCTGAGATCCATTCGACGCCCGGCGATCCCAAATTCTCCGAGGTGGAGGAGAGCGTGGCCTTCACGTTGCGCTTTCCGTCGGGCGTCCTGGCGCAATGCGGAAGCAGCTATGGTGTGCACGAATCCCGGCGTCTCCAGGTCCATACCGAGCGCGGCGACATCGACCTGTACAACGCCTTCGCCTATCGCGACCAGCGCCTCGTCGTGTCCCATGCCGACGGCAAAGTCGAGGCCCGCGACGAGCGCGTCCTCGGGCATAAGAACCAGTTCGCCCTGGAGATCGACCACATGGCCGAGTGCATCCTGAGCGATCGCCGGCCTCGCACCCCGGGGGAGGAAGGCCTGCAGGATCACGTCCTGATGGAGGCGATCTACGAGGCGGCGCGCAGTGGGAAACCGGTGGCGGTAGGTCCCCCGGCGGGAGCAGGGACTGGCCTCGACGTCACACGCGGACCAGAAGCGGAGCAGGCTGGATGAAACGTCTCGCTTCAAACGTGAGTCCAGATTAGCGTCCCAGCCTCGCTCGGCCCCGCGGACATCTGCTCGGCCGGCGTGTGGTGCTGCGGACCAATCTGTCAGATCGTGATGCGTAACCTTAGCGTCATGGGACGACGATAGCACCTGCGGCGAGGGTCGGAGCCTGCCGTGTAATGCAAGGACTGAGTGGTTCCTGCGGTCTGTCGCTTTCAGCCGCCGCGATCCTGGCGGCCCTGTCCACTGCAGCCCCCGCTCAGGCACCGGACGATGCTGCCGCGCGTGCGGCCCGCATCGCCGCAGAAGGCATCCGTATCGGATCGCCGCTCGGCGCCGGCGACGACCCTCAGACCGCGGTCGCTCAGCCCGAGGCGTCCGCCAAGCCATCGGCCAACCTCAACACCTCGATAGAGGGACGCCTCGGCCCCTACGGCGATCCCTACGGTTTGCGCTCGTTCCTGAAGTCGAAGGGCATCGAGTACAGCCTGACCTATATCGGCGAGAGTTTCGGCAACGCCACCGGGGGATCGCGGCGCGGCGCGATCTACGAGGGCCGCCTCGATTTTCAGTTCGACGCCGACCTCGACAAGCTCATGGGCTGGCAGGGGGCGACTTTGCACTCCAACCTGTACCAGATCCACGGCACCGGCCTCTCGCGCTACTACGTCAACAACTTCATCACGGTGAGCGCTATCGAGGCACTGCCCTCGTCCCGGCTCTACGAATTCTGGCTCGATCAGAAATTCTTCGACGGCCAGCTGAGCATCAAGGTCGGCCAGATCGCCTCCGACACCGAATTCGCCGTGAGCCAGACCGGTACTCTGTTCATCAACTCCACCTTCGGCTGGCCCAACATCATGGCCGTGGTGATCCCAAGCGGAGGCCCGATCTATCCGCTCGCGGTCCCGGCCGTGCGCGCGAAATACGTGCCGAACCAGAACTTCTCGCTGCAGGTCGGCGTCTTCGACGGCGACCCGGCCGGTCCTCCCCGTATCGACAACGATCCCGACCCGCAGCGGCGCAACCGCACCGGCACGAACTTTCGCACCAACGATCCGGCCTTGGTGATCGCGGAAGCGGCTTACGCTTACAACATTGCGCAGGGTGACCTCGGCGATCCGGGCACGGTGACGCTGGGCGGATGGCATCATTTCGGCCGCTTCGACAGCCTGCGCTTCGACGATACGGGCGGGCGGCTCGCCGATTCCTCGACGACGGGGATCGCACGCCGCTTCCGAGGCGATAGCGGCCTCTACGGCATCATCGACCAGACCATCTACCGCGAGCCCGACGACCCGAACGACGGCGCCAGCGTCTTCCTGCGCCTGTCCGGCTCGCCGACCGACCGCAATCTCCTGGATTTCTATCTTGACGCCGGCATCGCCTATAAGGGGCTCTTTAAAGGTCGATCGGACGACACCGTCGGCATCGCCTTCGCCCTGTCGCGGATCTCGCGCAGCGCCCGCGGCTTCGATCTCGACTCGATCCTTGCCACGGGCATTCCCGGCCAGCGGCGCAGCAGCGAGGCCGTTCTCGAAGCCACCTATCAGGCGGTGCTCGGACCCGGCATCACGCTTCAGCCGGACTTTCAGTACGTCTTCCGCCCAGGCGGCGGCATAGCCAACCCGCACGATCCGAATGGCGCCCGGATCCGGAACGCCGCCGTATTCGGCCTGCGTGGGATCGTCCGATACTGAACGCCGCTATGATGCCAAGGCCTCCCGATTGCGATTGACGTCCGCGACGCTCTGGGTGGCCAGCTGCATGCTCGCCGAGATCTCCTGCGTCACGGCACTCTGCTCCTCGACCGCCGAGGCGACGCCCGTTACGACCCCACGGATCGGTGCGATGGAGTCGGCGATCGCCCCCAGCGCCGCCACGACGTTGCCGGACACGTTCTGCCTCGCCTCGATCACATCGGCGATGCGACCCGTGGCCGTTGTCACCTGATTGGACAGGTTCTTGACCTCTCCTGCCACGAGACGGCGAAGCCGCGTGGGGCGTCGTCGCCCGCCCGCGCCGCCTCGATCGTGGCGTCGAGGGCCAGGAGATTGTTCTGCACACCGACGCCGTGGATGAGTTGCACGACGCTGCTCATGGACTTGGCCGCAGTCTTCAGTTCCAGGGTCGACTGGTCCGCAGCCAGCGACTGGGAATGGACCTCGTCCACGTCGCCGCAGGACAATACCAGCCGATCTCCAAAATTCGATGAAGAAAGACCAAAAATTGTCAGAGATCATACTTGGAGAAAAGGAGCCACTCGCTTCGCAGAAAGTAAGACGAGGGCTGTCTTACATGTTCGGTCAAGACGGCAGCCTACTCGGCCGCGGTCCGATGCAGGGTGAGGAGAGGCGTCTTCCGGATTCGCCCTGCCTCGTTGCCATCCTCGCCGCCGAGGATCCGGCGGGCGTCGGCGATCGCCGCATGGACGGCGTCGATCGCGAGAATGAGGGCGCTCACGGTGCGGTTGTCGATGCTTCGCTCGCGCGCCTGGCGGACCACGTCGGCGACAAGGTCGTCGGTCTCGGCGACCAGCCCGTCGAGGTCCGATCTAGCGGTCGCAGCACGCACTTCCTTGAGTATGTCGAGGAGACGGTCGAGGACGATGTCGACGCGCTCGCGCCGCTTGCGGGCGAGGCGCTGTCCGAGCCAGGCGATCCCCGACCCGATCGTGCCGCCGAAGAAGGCGAAAAGGTAGATGTAATCCTCGTAGCGCTCGAACAGCGTCTGCTGCTCGCGCTCGAAATAATCGACGGCACCGGGGTGGTTCGGTAGCCGGGCGCTGGTGGCCGCCACGGTGCTCTCGAAGTCCGGCGCCTTCATCTGGTTGGCGAGGGGCGCGGTGGTCGCCAGCCTCGATCGCCACTCGAACAGATGCTGCGTCACCGAGGCCACCGAGACGCGACTGAGGCTGCCGCGAGCCATCAGGCGGTATGACGCCCCGACGGTCTTCACGTCCTCCTCTGGTCGCTTCGGGCGGCCGCCGAATGTGCCGGCGGGAATTGTCGTGGATTGCAGTTCCGGCATTCGCTGGACGATGGCATCGCCATCCGGCACGGCGACGAAGCTCACCTTTTTCTCGACCGAGGCCGCCTCGACGGCACGCACGGTCGAGATGGCGGATTTCGAGGCCGGCGCGGCGATGACGGCGACGGCGTCGACCCGGTTCTCACTGACCGCCTTCGTCACCTCCGACGGCTTGAGCGAAACGAGGATGACGCGGCCGGATTCGAGGCTCATCCCCGCTTCGGGCTCGGCACCGGCCGTCAGGTCGTAGAAGCCGAACAGGCTGGTGAGGAACGGAATATCGGCCCCATGGCGTTCGACGATGCCGAGCCGCCGCTTCGACAGGTCGGGGAAGCTTTCGATCCCGTGGGTTTCGGGCGCGACGATCAGGAGTGCTTCGTCGTGCAGGATCGCGAGGGTCAGGCCGTTATCCGGCAGGAGCACGTCCGGACGGACGACGGCAATGTCCGCCTTGCCCGATTGAAGCGCCTTCGCGCTGTCGCGAACGTCGTCGAAATGTTGGACCTTGAGCCTGATGTCCTCACGGCCCCGCGCCAAGGCCTGTGAATAGACGTCGAGAAGGTTCGCCTCGGCCCCGTCGCGGGGCCCCACCGCCGCGACCAGCGTCGTCGGGCGCGAGAGATAGATGACCGCCGCCGCGACCACCGCGAGTCCGAAAGCGAGGAGGACGAGGAGCCATTCCCGCCTCAGGAGGATTGACGGCGTGCCCAGTGCTCGGCCCTTCCTTATGAGGTTGCGTGGACGCGATGAACCGCCCGTCCGCATCGCGGTGAACCGATGGCATCTGATGAACTCGAAATCCGGCAAAACGTTGCGCCGCCGGATGTCCCCAAGCCCGTCACATCGGCGTATCTGGAGCGCGCGGCGCTCCATTACCTCGAACGCTACAGTGCCTCAGTCTCCATGCTGCGCCGTACGCTGGCGCGACGGGTGCAAAAACGCTGCCGTCTGCGCGGCGAGGACCCCGCCGCCTTCGCCGACCTCGTGGAGGCGACAGTGACGCGAGCCGTGTCGGCAGGGCTCGTCGACGATTCCCGCTTCACCGAGGCTCGCATCGCAAGCTTGCGCCGGCGTGGCGCGTCCTCGCGCGCCGTATCGGCGAAGCTGTCGGCCAAGGGGATTGCACGGGAGATCGTGGCCGCCGCCCTCGAGCGCGAGCGCGACGCCGCCGAGGAAGGCGACGGCGCGGCGATCGAGGAGGATGCGGCCCGTGCCTATGCTCGCCGGCGGCGCCTCGGCCCCTGGCGCCAACCCCATCTGAGGTCGCAGCAGCGCGACCGCGACCTCGCCGCCATGGCGAGGGCCGGCTTCCCGTACTCGCTGGCGAGCCGCATCGTCGATGCCGAGCCGGCGGCGGACGATGAATAGATGAGGCCTTACCGGAGCGGCAGTGTCGCAGGCGCGCTCTGGTCTTGAACAAAAAGCGAACAAAGCTCATTGTCGCTCGATGGATGAGACCCTCGCCAAGAAGCTTCGCATCCTCGCCGACGCGGCGAAATACGACGCATCCTGTTCTTCGTCGGGCGCCCCGAAGCGCAAGGCCGGGAAGGGCGAGCTCGGCTCGACCACCGGAGCCGGCATCTGCCACGCCTATACCCCTGACGGGCGCTGCATTTCCCTCCTCAAGATCCTGCTGACGAATTATTGCCTGTTCGATTGCGCCTATTGCATCAATCGCCGCTCATCGAACGTGGAAAGAGCGAAGTTCAGCGTCGACGAGGTCGTCACCCTCACGGTGGAGTTCTACAAGCGCAACTACATCGAGGGTCTTTTCCTATCCTCGGGAATTATCAAGTCGCCCGACCACACCATGGAGTTGCTGACGCGGGTCGCGAAGGACCTCAGACGCAAGCACGGCTTTCGCGGCTACATCCACCTCAAGTCGATCCCGGAGGCGAGCCCATGGCTGATCGAGGAGGCGGGGCTCTATGCCGACCGGCTTTCGATCAACCTCGAACTTCCGACAGAAGCCAGCCTTGAGCGGCTGGCCCCCGAGAAGGACGGCGCCGCGATCCAGGGGGCGATGGAACAGATCGGCGAGCGCATTATCGAGGCCAAGGCCGAAAAGCGCCGGTTCTCGCCGGCGGGGCAATCGACGCAGGTCATCGTCGGCGCCGACGCGACCACAGACGAGTCGCTGATCCGCAAGAGCGCGCACCTTTACGGTGCCTACGGCCTGAAGCGGGTCTACTACTCGGCCTTCAGCCCGATTCCCGAAGGATCGTCGATTCTGCCCCTGAAGTCGCCGCCCCTGCAGCGAGAGCATCGGCTCTACCAGGGCGATTGGCTGCTCCGGTACTACGCGTTCACGCCCGACGACGTCGCCGAAGCTGCCGAGGATGGCATGCTGCCCCTCGACATCGACCCCAAACTCGCCTGGGCATTGAAGAACCGCGGGCGCTTTCCTGTCGACGTCAACACCGGTTCGCGGGAGATGCTGCTCAGGGTTCCGGGGCTCGGTGCCCGGGCTGTCGACAAGATCATCAAGGCGCGACGACACACACGGCTTCGTCTCGAGGATGTCGCGAGGCTGACATCGAGCCTGAAGCGCGCCCGGCCATTTCTCACCGCCGCTGATTACAGCCCGGCCGGACTCACCGATCGCCTCGACCTGCGCGGCCGATTGGCCGAGCCGGCGCGTCAGATGAGCTTGTTTTGAGGATGCGCGGCGACGCCGCAGCCTTCCCTCGCCCCTTCCCGGGGAAGGGGTTGGCGCTGCGCTCAGTCGCCCTTCGCTCCGGCGCCGATCTCGACGGTTTCCGCACTGCCGTCCGCCGTCTCGTCGCGGAGGTCGTGCCGCCGGATTGCGTATCCTGGCAGGAGAGCGGTGTGCTCGGCCTGTTCGGAAACGAGGGGAGTGGCAGCGAAGCCCCGCCCCTCGCCCTCCCCCGCGGCGTCGGCGATCTCGTCAGGATGGTGGTGCCGCACAGCGATCCCGAGCGCTACGCCCTGCTCTACGCTTTGATCTGGCGCATCCTGCACGGCGAGAGGAGACTTCTGGAGATCTCGAGCGATCCCCTCGTCCATCGTCTCGAACGCATGCGCAAGGCGATCGCCCGCGACCTGCACAAGATGCACGCGTTCCTGCGTTTCCGGCGACGCGAGAGTGAGGACAGTTTCGTCGCCTGGTTCGAGCCCGACCACCACATCCTCGAGGCGGCCGCTCCCTTCTTCGTCGACCGGTTCCGCTCGCTCAACTGGTCGATCCTGACGCCGGAAGGCTCAGCTCATTGGGATGGGACCGCCCTCACCTACGGCCCGCCAGGCCGACGGGAGGACGTGCCGCCGAGCGACGGTTTCGAGGCCGGCTGGCGCGATTACTACGAGAGCACCTTCAATCCGGCGCGCACAAACCTGCGCGCCATGCGTTCCGAGATGCCGAAGAAGTACTGGCACAACCTGCCCGAGACCGCTGCCATTCCGGGTCTCGTGCGAGCTGCCGCCGCCCGCACGAATGCGATGATTGAGAGGGAGCCGCAGATGCCCGTCAAGCGCAACCCGGCCCGCGCCGTCGCCGCCATGTCCGGACAGGAGCCGAAAAGCCTCGACGACCTCAATGCCATCATCCGCCGCTCGGAACCGCTGGTGCCGGGCGCGACGCAGGCCGTGCTCGGCGAAGGCCCGGCACACGCGTCCCTTGCCTTCGTCGGCGAGCAGCCCGGCGACCAGGAGGACCGGCAGGGCCGCCCCTTCGTCGGGCCGGCCGGGCAGCTCCTCGCTCGCGCCATGGAAGAGGCCGGTCTCGACCGTGGCGCGAGCTACCTCACCAATGCGGTCAAGCATTTTAAATTCGAGGCGCGCGGCAAGCGCCGGATTCACCAGAAGCCGACGGCCGGCGAGGTGAGCCATTACCGCTGGTGGCTGGAGCGCGAGCTCGATTTCGTTGCCCCGAAGCTCGTCGTCGCCCTCGGCGCCACAGCCGTGCTGGCGCTGACCGGCAAGGCCATGCCGATCACCCGTGCCCGGGGGCCGGCCGAGTTCGGCAAGCCCTATGCGGGCTTCATCACCGTCCACCCCTCCTATCTGCTGCGCCTGCCAGACGAGGCGAAGGACGAAGCTTTCGCCGCCTTCGTGGCGGATCTGCGCCGGGTTCGGGAGCTTTCAGCGTCCCTAACCCCTTGAGCCCACCGGTCGAAGATCTTGCAATATGAAACAATTCTCGTTGCCTCTCGTTTGAATTCAGGATCTCGACCGGGCAGGTGGTCGGGTGAATTGTGGACGGCGTGATGGCGAATTCGGATAAGACTCAGACAGCCCCGACCGGGGCCGGCCCATCGACGGTGTGGACGATCGCCCTGGCGACGGCCCTCCTCGGCATCGTTGCCCTGCCGCGTCGCTCCGCTCCGCCTCGGGAAACCCCGCCCAATGGGCCGGCTCGCGAGCCTTCGCCCTCGCATTCCGGAGCGGATGCCAAGCGGGTCGCGGATGCGGAACTCGAGAGGGGCCGCAAGGCGCAAACCCCCTCCGAGATCCCTGCCAAGGGCTGGAAGGATATCGGCCTTCGCGTGTTCAAGGACATGTCGGAGAATCGCCTCGTCTCGGTCGCTGCCGGCGTCACCTTCTACGTACTGCTCGCGATTTTTCCCGCCATCGCGGCCCTCGTCTCCTGCTACGGCCTCGTCGCCGACGCCTCGACCATCAACCAGCAGATCGCGAGCCTCCAAGGCGTCATTCCCTCGGGGGCCCTCGACATCATCGGCGAGCAGGTCAAGCGCATCAACGAGAAGGGCGACACCACCCTGGGCCTGACCTTCTTCACCGGATTGCTGCTCTCGATCTGGAGTGCCAATGGCGGGATGAAGGCGGTCTTCGACGCCCTCAATGTCGTCTACGAGGAGAAGGAGAAACGCAGCTTCATTTGGTTGAACCTGCGCTCCCTCGCATTCACGGCCGGGGCACTGCTGTTCATCGTCCTGGCGCTCGCCGCCATCGTGGTGCTGCCGGCGGTCTTCACCTTCGTCGGCTTGAGCGAAAAGGCTTGGTACATCGCACTCCTGCGCTGGCCTGTCCTGCTCCTGGCGGTCCTCGGAGGCCTCGCACTGCTCTACCGCTACGGCCCGAGCCGCGACGCACCGCGCTGGCGCTGGGTGACCTGGGGCAGCGCCGTCGCCGCCGTCTTCTGGCTCGTCGCCTCCCTCGGATTCTCCTGGTACGTCTCGAATTTCGGCAAGTACAACGAGACCTACGGATCGCTCGGGGCTGTCGTTGGCTTCATGACCTGGATCTGGCTCTCGACCACGATCGTGCTGCTAGGCGCAGAGATCAACGCCGAGATGGAGCACCAGACCGAGGCTGACACCACGGTCGGGCACCCGCAACCCCTTGGAACCCGCTCGGCCCGCATGGCCGACACGGTGGGTGCCGCCTCCTGAGGATCTCGCCGGACGGTTGCCAAGTCGGGCCGCGCTCACGCATGAGGCGATAGCCTCCTCGGGCGTACGGTTATCCTCGGCGGATGTGATCCTATGAACCTCTGGCTGCGCCTCCTGTGGCTGGTCGCGACGGCGTGGCGTCGTCCACGGCTGGAGCTTCCGTTCGCAACATCGACCCTGACCTTCCGGGTCTGGCCGCACGACGTCGACACGTCGCTGCACATGAACAACGGCCGCTACTGGACCCTGATGGATCTTGGCCGAACGGACCTCATGATCCGTTCCGGCCTTTGGCGGCCGGTGATCAAGGAGCGCTGGACACCGGTGGTGACTGCCGCCCAGATCCGCTTTCGCCGTGAAGTGAAGCCGTTCCAGGCCTTTCGCCTCGAAACGAGGCTTTTGTCCTGGGATGAGACCCGCTTCGTCATCGAGCACCGTGTGCTGCTCGGGCATACGGACAGGATCGCGGCGATCGCGCTCGTTCAGGCAGGGCTCTACGACCGGAGAGGACGGAGTTTCGTACCCGTCCAGACGCTTATGCAGGCCGTCGACGTGGAAGCCGCATCCCCGCCCATGACGCCGGAGATCGAGGCTTTCCTCGGTGCAGAGAATGCCCTTCGCCGAGCGACGGCATCCACGTGATGTTGTGCGAGGTAACCGCTGGGATTACCGACAGACCGCGCTACCTGCATCTTCGTCAGCGAGGCCTGTAGGAGCAGCACGATGGATGTGTCACGACGGACCGCCCTAGCCGGAATGGCAGCCGCAACGGCGTTTGCCAGCGATAGCTCACAGCCTCTCCTGGCGCAGGATGCTTCCGCTCTACGGCAAGCGCCGGGCTATTACCGCTATCGGGTTGGCGATGCCCTCGTCACGGCGGTCACGGACGGGGCCAACTCCTTCCCGCTCCCGGAACGCTTCGTCGCGAACGCATCGCGCGAGGATGTCGCCTCCGCCCTGGTCGCCGATTTTCGCGATGGCGCGACTCTCACCGTACCGTTCACTCCGATCGTGATCGAGACCGCAGGACGGCGCATCGTCGTCGATACCGGCAACGGCGAGGCCGCGTTCCAGGCGAGCAAGGGCGCCGTCGGGCAGTTCCAAACCAACCTGCAGGCCGCTGGCTTCGACCGGGCAGCCATCGACATGGTCATCATCTCGCATTTCCACGGCGATCACGTGAACGGCCTTCTGACCGCCGACGGCCAACCGGCCTTCCCCAAGGCCGAGATCTTCGTCCCGGATGCCGAGTGGACCTACTGGATGGATGATGGCGCCATGAGCCGGGCGCCGGCGGGACGTCTGCAGGACGTCTTCCGCAATACTCGTCGCGTGTTCGATGCGCTCGGCCGCAAGGTCACCCGCTACGCCTGGGATCGGGAGGTCGCGCCGGGCCTGACCGCCATCGGCACGCCGGGCCATACCCCCGGACATACGTCCCTCCTGCTCGATTCGAGCGGCAGCAACCTGTTCGTACAATCCGACGTCACCAACATTCCGGTGCTCTTCGCACGGAAGCCGAGCTGGCACGTGATGTACGACCAGGACCCTGCTGCTGCAGAGGCTACACGGCGCAAGGTGTACGATCGGGTCTCGTCAGAGCGTTTGCTTCTCCAGGGTTTTCACTATCCGTTCCCAGCCGTTGGCCATGTCGAGAAAGTAGCCGATGGCTATCGTGAGGTCCTTGCGCCCTGGAATCCCGTATTGCGGTGAGCTTCCACGTAGGACAGCGAAAAGCCCACCTGGTTTTGACCGGGCGGGCTTTTGTATGTTGGTTGCGGGGACAGGATTTGAACCTGTGA
>NZ_JAIETD010000075.1 GCF_019745455.1 Methylobacterium sp. | reverse complement strand
AATGGTGGCCGGCTTCGCCTCGGAACGACGGCCGGCTTCAAATCGGAATCCCCGGCCGGCTTCGTCGGAATACGCACCGACAGGAGCCTCTGCTTCTCATTCATCGCAACCGTGCCTCCCTCCGATCCGGAATGGATAATATGCATATAATCCACACAAAGGAAAGAAAGCATATTTATGTTTGCGCATGCAAGTCCGAAAAGTCGTAGGTGACCAGTCAGCATCGATCGTGCGCGCACGGGTACGCCTCAGCCCGGGTGCTCCATCATCTCCCAGGAAATCATCGATTTTTCACGACCAGGATCTGTGGCGATGAAGAGAGATGCTTTCCTCGGGCGATATTAGGCCGCGGGCGCGATACTCTCGGCCCGTGGAATGCAGGCTGCCCAGTACACGACGACCGCTCAAGTCATGCAAACTGACCGCCCAATCCGACCTACTGCACGTTGAGGGATTTCATGACGTTCTGAGCGACCTCGGCAGCCCGGTGCATGAGGCGCTTAGGGTTGCGGAAATCCTTGCCGACATGGTCGAACACGCGTGCAGAGCGATTTCAGAGAACGCGTCCTTTCGCGTTAAATTCGATATTGACGCAGCCATGGGAAAGAGAAAGGCAGCTCTGTTCGGCCTCCCTTTTGCCCATCTGAGCGCTGTCCTGATGCACGGACTGGTCCGCCGGGACGGTGTGCTCTCCAGTATGGCCTCACGCCTGACGGCCTCCCGGTTCCGATAAGTCCAACGCAAAAGACGAGGCGAGGCATCATGGATCTGAACACAGTGGACTTCATTCTTATCGAGCTGCTCCTCATCGAGCGTTGCGCAAAGCAGCTCCATTCCTAACCGGTGCGGTGCTCGATCTCGCCCTCCAGTTGTCTGTTAAGCTTCTCGTCGATCGCTTCTGCACGAGCGACGGCGGAGCGGGTCTGGAAACGCTCGACGTAACGCAGCAATTCGAGGTTCGGCGGCACGAGTTTGGCGTTCAAGGTCCAGCCCAGCGCTGTCGCCCATAAGACGTCCGCAGCCGTAATTTTCTTGCCAAACAGGTAGGGCCCCTTGCGAAGCTGCGCTTTCAGCATGTCCATCACCGTGTCGTAGCTGCCATACGGCGACATCGCTTGAGGTCCCGGATCGCGCTTCATGGCTCGATCGACGATCGCTGGCTCGAAGGAGGAACCGTGGAAGGCGAGCCAGCGCAGGTAGGGACCGCGCAGCGTGTCGTCGAGCGCGGGGGCGAGGTTGGCCTCTGGGTAAAGGTCGGCAAGATAGATGAAGATCGCCGCCTGCTCGGTCACGATCACGCCGCCGTGCACGATCGCCGGTACCTTCCCGAGCGGATTGATCGACAGGAATGCGGGCGCGCGATGCTCACCCGCCTTCAGATCGAGCGTACGGACCTCATAATCCGCGCCGAGTTCCTCCAGCAGGGTCAGGACCCCCGACGAGCGGGTGCGCGGCGCGTGGTAGAGTGTGACACGGCGGGAACTCGTCACGAACAGCTCCATCGATTGATCGGACATTTTCGAGCATGGCACGATGCAGCTCGGGGACGTCCTAGACCCAAGTCGGACCTTCGATCAGTAGCCTAGGTCGTTCGAAACCGCATCTTTCTGCGTGGTCGGACGCTAAGGGTGAATGCCCGCCCTCGGACACGAACGGCAGGCGACGGCTCGTACGCATAAAGGAGGGACGGCAGCGATTTAGCTCAACTGCCCGCTCAGCGTAACGCGAGCCGAAACGAGAAACGCCAAGTCCCATACGATTGTGCCGCCAACCGCTCTATGCTCCTCGCCGAGGCGTTCCGCCAGAGTGTCGAGGCCTAACTCAACTGCGCTTGCGACGCCACACTCGACGATGCGGGGGAGCATGGCCTGGGCAAGCGTCGGTAGGAAGGACGGCTCGCCGGCCTGCAAGAGCACCCCCTCGCTTCGAACCACCTCGATGCCATGCCCCGCCGCCCGCATCAGGTCCACCAGACACAGTGCGAGCTTGGTATCGCCGCCCTCCGCCCTGATTGTGTCCCATAACCAATCGTAGAGCCGACGGTGCAGCGATAAGTCGCCGAGCCCTGCGGGAAGTCCGGCACGCCCATGCTCCTGGAACGCCATAATCGTCCCGGGCTTCGCAAAGGCACCGAGACGCGCGAGTGTCGCAGTGGCGTCGGGCAAATACATCAGCACGCGGCGCCCCACGATTGCATCGAAGCGGCCCAGATCAGGGAGCGCGTCCGCTAGGTCTGCCTGCCGGTAGTGGATGGGCGCCGAGTGCGGACCCACATCTGCAGCGTGGCTCGTCGCCATCGCCTCCGCGCTTCGGTCAAGAGCAATAACCTCGCCCGCCGGTCCCACTAATTGAGCGACGAAGCGGCTCAGGTCTCCGTTTCCGCAGCCAACGTCGAGCACGCGCATGCCGGGGGCGATGCCGATCTCAGCGAAGAAACGAGCACTTGGTCCGTTGGCGGGGTTGGGTGCTACCTGCGTCAGGAAGGGAGTCGATACGGGACTCGTAACAGTCGAGACGGTAGGGGACATGGCCTCACTCGTGGGTTCATTGAGAGTTTACGCCAAGTCGCTCGTCCGAGCGCAGTCACAGGTTCCAGCAATTTTCTTCTTCGCTGCGACTGTCGGCCTTCGCTCCCGGTAGGGAACGGGCTGCTTTCCAGCCCTCCCAGTCCTGGACTGGGGTGGCAGCACTCGACCCTTGACGGATCTTCGTTGCGTCCGCTTTGGGCAGTATGATAAAACGGACTCGTATGCCGGAACGGCTAGTTTTAGGCGATTCGTCTTCAAGCGAACGATTTTCCTGTTCTAATATTGGTTTTCGTTCATAATTTTACAAGAGTATTTATTCGCGATAAGCGGCAGCGAAGTCAGATAGGCGGCATTATGAAGGCAGATAAATATTTGTCGATATTCATAATCGTAGACAATATGAAGTAATATCAGCCCCATGAAGCCTCATCGAACCATCGCTGTCTTGGTTGCTTTATTGATGCCAAGCATATTACCGCCGGTGGCACCGCATTGTATCAAGTCCTAGCTATAATGGTCGACGGATCGCGAGGCCGCGGCTCTGCTGAAAGCTCGCTCATCCGAAAATGGTGCAAGGCTTGCGTAAGCAATCGTCTTTAGCTCTGTATGCGAGAAAGCCGATTTTTTAAAGCTAGGTCTTAAGCTGAGGATCAAGATTGTTGGTTTTGTCTGTCGAGAATGAAAGTGAGCGTGTAGCGGCACTCCACCGCTTACAGGTGCTCGGTACCCCACCCGAGCCAGCCTTCGATCGTATCACCAAGTTGGCGCAGAAGCTGTTCGGAGTGCCAATTGCCATCATTTCTCTGATGGACGAGGAGCAGCAATGGTTCAAAGCTAAGTGCGGCGTCGACATCGCCGGCACGCCTCGCGAGCACGCCTTCTGCAATTACACCATCATGCACGACTCCGTTTTCGTCGTCCCGGACGCAGCAGCTAACCCGACCTTTGCGGCCAATCCATTTGTCACCGGCGACCCCTATATACGCTTCTATGCCGGAGCGCCTTTGACGATCGAGCGAGGCATCAGGCTGGGGTCGCTGTGTGTCATCGACACTCAACCGCGTGAGTTTGATGCCGCCGACAGTGCTCGACTGACTGGGCTGGCGCAAATGGTGGTTGGAGAACTCTGGCTACGCGACCAGTTCAGAGAAAGCAGTCATCATGAAGTTATCGAGCAAGAACGGCACCTAAATACGCAGTTTGACTTCGAGATTGATTCATTTCTATTTGGCCCTCAGGTGCGCGCCGCGCGCGGGTTGCTGAATTGGTCCATAAGCGATCTCTCCGCCGCTGCAAATGTCTCAGCAAATACAATAAAGAGAGTAGAATCAAGTAATGGTAATATTTCAATGCGTCATTCTACCGTAACCGCCATTCGTAATGCATTTCTAATACAAAATATATCTTTTACGGGATATAATAAAAACACGGCCGGAGTTCGCGTTTGCAATACTAACAAATGATATCCTGCGCGCAAGCAGCCGCATTAACGATAAATTAAAGTGTTTTGGGCTCAATTGGCCACTGATGGTCGCCGGTCCGGTGCAGCATCGCAATAGATGTCGGCTGGGTCCTCCCAAGCCACACGTTCAAGGGTGGACGATGATCTTTTCTCGCCGGAATTCCTGCGCCACATCAGAGGCGCTGGATCGCTCATTGGCTATGATCGAGTTCAAGCCTGACGGTACGATCCTGACGGCGAACTCGAACTTTCTGGCCACCGTTGGCTATACGCTAGCTGAAGTTGTTGGGCAGCATCATGGCCTATTTGTCGATTCAACCGAGCGGCACGGACAGGCTTACCGCGACTTCTGGGCAGCACTTGCCCGTGGTGAGTTTAAGCGTGCGGAGTTCAAGCGCATCGGCAAAGGCGGGGCAAAGATCTGGCTTCAGGCCACGTATAATCCTGTCCTGAATCGCAAAGGGCAGGTCATCAAGGTGGTCAAGATCGCCACAGATGTTACGCAACAGAAGCTCCTGAGCGTTGATCACGACGGACAATTGGCGGCAATCCATCGCTCACGAGCCGCCATCGAGTTTGCGCTCGATGGCACGATCCTGACGGCAAACTCCAACTTCTTGGATGCGGTCGGCTACACGCTTTCTGAAGTTGAAGGACGGCATCACAGCCTATTTGTCGATCCAGTCGAGCGGAATGGACTGGCTTACCGCGACTTTTGGGCAGCGCTTGCCCGCGGTGAGTTCCAGCGTGCCGAGTTCAAGCGCTTCGGCAAAGGTGGGAGAGAAATCTGGCTCAACGCCATCTACAATCCGATCCACGACCTCGATGGCAAGCCCTTCAAGGTGGTGAAATTCGCGAGCGATATTACAGTAGAAAAACTGCGCACTGCCGACGTCATGGGCCAGATTGCGGCGATCAATCGCTCGCAGGGCGTGATCCATTTCGACCTGGAAGGCATAGTCCTGGATGCTAACGAGAACTTTCTTCGCGTCCTCGGTTACAGCCTCGACGAGGTTCGCGGCAAGCATCACCGCACCTTTGTAGATCCAGCACATGCGGAATCGGCTGATTATCATTCCCTTTGGGAAGGTTTGCGCCGTGGCGAGTACCAGACGAACGTGTTCAAGCGGGTTGGCAAGGGGGGCAAGGAGGTCTGGATCCAAGCCTCGTACAACCCGATCTTCGATATGAATGGCAGACCATTTAAGGTGGTGAAGTACGCCACCGACATCACGGCCAAGATGGCTGCGCAGATCGATGCCTCCAGCGCATCGGAGCAGACGCTGACGAGCGTCCAGACCGTTGCCTCATCAGCCGAGGAGCTGAGTGCGTCGATCGGAGAGATTTCTCAGAGCTTGGCGCGGTCCAAGGCTGAGGTCGATGCGATCCACGAGCGCGCACAAGCGGCGGATGCTTCGACCGCACTGCTTAAGGATGCTGCAGCCTCAATGAATGGCGTCGTCCAGCTCATTTGCGGAGTCGGCGAGCAGATCAATCTTCTGGCCCTGAACGCCACGATCGAAGCCGCTCGCGCTGGCGAAGCGGGGCGCGGCTTTGCCGTCGTCGCAAGTGAGGTCAAGAACCTGTCGAGCCAAGTGACGACGGCAACGGGGCGAATCTCGCAAGACATTAAGGCCATGCAGGGGGTCTCGGGCGACGTCGCCGCGTCCCTAGGGGCGATTGCCGGGTCGATCACCTCGGTCCGCGACTTTGTCACCGGGATTGCCTCGGCGGTCGAAGAGCAGAGCGCCGTCACGCAGGAGATCTCGACCAGCATGCAGACGGCCGCACGTGGCATGGTGGGCATCAACCATTGCCTCCTGGCTCTCAGAGGCTAGGGATCGTCCCCTTCAAGGCCACGTCAGCCGAGCAGATTGTTCAGCTAATTGCTCGGCATTTGAAAAATTATGATCGCCACTGTATTGTCAAAAAAGATCCGACGATGAGTTATTGTCAGATGAGCTCGCTCCTGCCGGCCTGAAAGCAAATTCAGGCGAAGAAGTCATTTAAGACTCTTCGATGACGACCTGAAGCCATCTCGGAAGGGAAGTGGCTTATTTCTCCGAGTTCAGTGCAAAACGGACAATCTTCCGTCGCGTTGATGCGCCGGGACTTGAGCACATGATTAAGGTGGGAGACTCGCAGTCCCTGTGTACTGCAACCACATCCTCTGGGGCCGCCTACCTATATTGATACGGGATATATCAAAGGTACAGCTTGCGCGCGAAATGCCGATTGCCTCTGCGGTGCCGATCGGCTCGCATATTGCTCCATCGCATCCCCCCGGGCCGGCGGCCGGACCTGGGGGGGCTTGCGTCATGTGCGAGTCGAGTATCTCGTCCCACAGAGCTGAAGACGCGAAGATTTTGCTCAGAAAGGTAAGAAGGACCTTCACGTTCGGGCTGCTGCGCCGACCTTTCGCCACAGCGCCATGATTGTGCGAGGACGAGCGCCGGATCTGCGCGAGCTTATTTGTCTTCGCTCGTTGCTGTGATGACCTCTTTCCAAACTGTCATCTCGCGTTGAAAGAGCGCCCGATGAGCTTCCGGTGTCCGCTCAGCCTCCGGATATGAATTCGTGCCGACGTCTGCGAAACGGGCGCTGATCTGGGCATCGGCAAGGGCGACGCCGAGAGCTCGGTTCAGGGCTTCGATGACTGGCTGCGGCGTTCCAGCCGGGGCATAAAGGCCGTGCCAAATTGTGAACTCAAATCCGGAAAGTCCGGCCTCGATGAGAGTTGGCAACTCTTTGAGCACGCCGAGACGTTTCCCAGAAGTAACGGCGAAGCCTTTCACTGTACCGCTTGAGACCTGGGGCACGGCAGTGGTGGATTGGTCGCACAAGAGGTCGACTTGACCGCTTACGAGATCGTTCATCGCGGGGCCCGTGCCACGATAGGCGACCTGAGTGAAAGATACTTTGAGCGCTCGACTGAGCAACAGGCCACAAAGATGGGAGTTGGAACCCACGCCCGCATGAGCGAGGGTGGACTTCATTGCATCACCGCCCTGGCCGCGCAGGCGCGCGAGCAGCGCGGGTGCGTCGGCCGCAGGATCGTTCTTGCGAGCCAGCAGCACCATGGGACCAGCGTTGATGAGGCCGAGCATCTCGAACGCCGTCGCGGTGTCGTAGGACAGGTTCTTGTAGAGCGAAGCCCCCGCTGGGAGAGCGACGTGATGAATGAGAAGGGTATGTCCGTCGGTCTCCGCTTTTGAGACTCGCGCCGCGCCGAGCGTGCCACCGGCACCGGCAACGTTTTCGATCACAACGGAGCCATTCAGCGTCTTGCTCATCGATTGAGCGATCAGACGAGCGATGGTGTCGCTAGGACCTCCGGCCGCGAACGGCACGACAAGGGTGATCGGTCTCGTCGGAAAGGTCTGTGCCTCGGCACCTCTAAGAAAAATGCCGGTAAGGACGCTTACGACAAGCGCGGTGTGACGGGCAAAAGGCGGCATGGATCGTTGCCTTGATCGAGGCCAGGAGAAACGCAGCTTGCCGGGCCTCACCGGTCGTCAGCCACGTAGCGAGCCGATGCGCTGCTCAAGCGTCGCGCGCTCTTGCCGAGGAACACTTGCCGAAGAAGCAGATGGGCGACCTAGCCGTGGAGAAGCACTGCCACGTCTGTCATGGACATATCTGCTCGAACAGCATGAGAGCTCATTTTTATATCTTACATAAGACTGCGGGGTCAATGATCGTTCAATGAGAGACGATAAGGCGTTATGTCGATCGGGACGGGAGGCATCCTCCAACGCAGTTGACCATCGAAATTTGTATGTCTTATATAAGACTCGTCGTCTCGGGAAGGCGACGGCGCTGATAGAGGAATCCTGGAATGAGCAGTCACGCCACGCCCGGCGAGAACAGGACGAAGCCGCACCTTCTCGCCCACAGCCCGCGTGACAACGTCGCCGTGGCCGTGATCGAGGGATTGAGTGCAGATACCGCAGCCTTTGGGGTGATTACGGAGGACGACTCGACCTTCGAAGTTCACGTGCGCCACGACATTCCGATCGGCCACAAGGTGGCGCTCGTCGACCTCAAGGCCGGGGATACGGCGATCAAGTACGGCCAGGACATCGGCAAGATCGTGAAGGACGTCGCTCGTGGCGAGCACGTCCATGTCCAGAACCTCAAGACCAAGCGCTGGTAGCGGCCCGATTTCAGGAGAGAACGCGATGACGTCCCAAGAGATGGCCTCCCCCTTGGTCGGCGGAGCCCCAGACCAGTTCACCACTGCGGCGCTGGGTGCGACGCGCGCCTCGGCCGACACGAAGAGCGCTACCTTCATGGGCTGGCGCCGGGAGAACGGCCGCGTCGGCGTGCGCAACCACGTCGTGCTGCTGCCACTCGACGACCTTTCCAATGCCGCCTGCGAAGCGGTGGCCAATACCATCAAGGGCACGATGGCCTTGCCCCACGCCTACGGGCGGCTGCAATTCGGCGAGGACCTGAACGTCTTCTTCCGCACGCTCATTGGTATCGGCTCGAACCCGAACGTCGCCGCGGTGGTGGTGATCGGCATCGAGGATCAATGGACGAACCGAATCGTCGAGGGGATTGCCAAGACCGGCAAGCCGGTTGTTGGCTTCGGCATCGAGGGCCACGGCGATATCGCGACGATTGCCAAGGCGAGCTACCAGGCCAAGCGCTTCGTCCAGTGGGCGACCGAGTTGCCGCGGGAGGAATGCCCGATCTCGGATCTCTGGATCTCGACCAAGTGCGGCGAGTCCGACACGACGACCGGCCTGTCGTCCTGTCCCACGGTGGGCAACCTCTACGACAAGCTGATCCCGCAGGGCATCTACGGCGTCTTCGGCGAGACCTCCGAGATCACCGGTGCCGAGCACCTCTGCCGCGAGCGCGCCGCGACGCCCGAGGTTGCCGACAAGTGGTACAAGATGTGGAAGGCCTATCAGGACGACGTGATCGAAGCTCACAAGACCGACGACCTCTCCGACTCGCAGCCGACCAAGGGCAACATCCTCGGCGGTCTCAGCACGATCGAAGAGAAGGCGCTCGGGAATCTCGAAAAGATCGGCCACGACAGCCACTACATCGACGCGCTCGAGCCGGCCGAAGCGCCTGCCAAAGGTCCGGGCCTCTACTACATGGATACCTCGTCCGCGGCGGCCGAGTGCGTGACGCTGATGGCGGCTGCTGGCTACGTGGTCCACACGTTTCCGACGGGCCAGGGCAACGTGATCGGCAACCCGATCGTGCCCGTCATCAAGATCACCGGCAATCCGCGTACCGTGCGCACCATGGGCGAGCATATCGACGTCGACGTTTCGGGGGTGCTGACCCGTGAGATGACGATCCCGCAGGCCGGCGACGCCCTGATCGACATGGTGGTGCGCACTGCCAATGGCCGGCTCACGGCGGCCGAGTCCCTCGGCCACCGCGAGTTCGTGATGACCAAGCTCTATCGCAGCGCCTGAATCCGGCACCGCCGGCCCTGCCCGTAGGGCGTGGCTGGCGGTGACGCAAATGCCCAAGAGGATTGGCGTATGTCCAGGATCGTCATCAGTGAGTTCATGGACGAGGACGCGATCCGCGACGAGCTGTCCGGCTTCGACACCCTCTACGACCCCTCTCTCGTCGAACGTCCGGACGCTCTGGCGGCCGCCGTCGCGGGTGCCGACGCCGTCATCGTCCGGAACAGGACCCAGCTCCGCGGTGCGCTGCTCGCCGGAGCGCGTGACCTCAAGGTCGTCGGCCGTCTCGGCGTCGGGCTTGACAACATCGACGTCGAGGCTTGCGAAAGCCGCGGCATAGCCGTGTATCCAGCTACCGGAGCCAACGACGTGGCGGTGGCCGAATATGTGATCGCGACGGCGCTTCTGCTCCTGCGCGGGGCTTATGGGGCGACAGCGGAGGTCGCCGCCGGAGCGTGGCCGCGCAACGCCCTCATGGGCCGGGAGGTCATGGGCAAGCGCCTCGGCCTCGTCGGCTTCGGTGCGATCGCCCGCGAGACCGCTCGCCGCGCTGCCGCGTTCGGGATGCGACTGTCCGCCTACGACCCTTTCCTGGCGGTAGACGATCCGGCATGGCGGCCTGAAGAGTACGAGGTCGAGCGATCGTCCCTCGACGATCTCATCGCGAGAAGCGACGTGCTGTCCCTGCACGTCCCGCTGACGCCAGAGACACGGGGCATGGTCGATGCCCAGGCGATCGCCCGGATGCCGGAGGGCGCCATCCTCATCAACGCCGCCCGCGGTGGTGTCGTCGACGAGGCGGCCCTGGCTGAAGCGCTGAGGGATCGCCGTCTCGGCGGGGCGGCCCTCGACGTGTACGTGCGCGAACCCGTCGATGCGGCCGCCGGTGCCGTCTTCATGAACGTGCCGAACCTGATCCTGACCCCGCACATCGCGGGGGTGACGCAGGAGTCGAACGTGCGCGTTTCGGCAGTGACGGCACGCGCGGTACGCCGCCACCTGCGCGGAGGCTAAGGACATGGCAAACCTCAGCCTCGATGCCGCCCAGGCGCTCACCGTCGGTGCCCTCGTCCGCTGCGGCACCGGAGAGGAGGCCGCCGCGAGTGTCGCCCGCGCCCTCGTCGGCGCCGAGGCTGACGGGCTCAAGGGCCACGGTCTTTCGCGAGTCCCGGGTTACGCGGCGCAGGTGCGCGTCGGCAAAGTCGCTGGTCATGCCATCGTTTCCTGCGAGCGCCCGCGGCCCGGCCTGCTTGGCATCGACGCCGGTCACGGCTTCGCCTATCCGGCGCTCGATGCTGCAGTAGAGCTGCTACCGACGATCGCGAAGAGCCAGGGCGTGGCGGTCGCCGGCATCCGCCGCTCGCATCATTGCGGCGCGGCCGGCCGACCGGTCGAAGCTCTTGCCGAGCGGGGTGTCGTCGCGATCCTGTTCGCCAACACGCCTGCCGCAATGGCACCCTGGGGCGCGGCTAAACCGGTCTTCGGCACCAATCCGATCGCCTTCGCCTGCCCATTGCCGGGGCGCCCACCGATCGTCATCGACCTTTCGCTCTCGAAAGTGGCGCGTGGCCCGATCATGGCGGCCAAGCAGCGGGGCGAGGCGATCCCCGAGGGCTGGGCCCTCGATGCGGACGGCAACCCGACCACGGATCCGGCCCTGGCTCTGAGAGGCACCATGGTGCCGTTGGGAGAGGCCAAGGGCACGGCGCTCGCCCTCATGGTCGAGTTGCTCGCCGCCGGACTGACCGGCGGGCGTTTCGCGGCCGAAGCAACCTCGTTCCTCGACGCCGAGGGCGAACCGCCGGGCACAGGCCAACTCATCCTCGCCATCGATGCCGAGGCGTTCGACACCGAGGCGCCATCGCGTTTTGCGGAGCTCGCGGGTTCGATCGAAGCGCAGGATGGAGCAAGGCTGCCGGGCACTCGCCGCTTGGCCCTTCGCCGTCGTGCCGCCGAAGAGGGATTGACGATACCGGACCCGCTCGTCGTCGAGATCGAGGCGCTTTGAGTCCGGAGGCGAAACCATCGGGCGGCGTGCCGGACCGGGCCGTTTCGATCCGTCCCGTCTCTCCCGCCCTGCGGCAGCCCATCGTGGGTTTGCTGGAAGGCCGACAGGACATTATTGACGGGAGGGACGACGTGCTGGGATCACCTTTCGACGTCCGACTCCTGAGCGGTGAGCAGCGTCGGCACAACATGGAACGCTCGGACGGCGGTTCGGCACGTGCCGACGGGGTGGGTTTTCGGCCCCTTTACAGGCAGGTCTACGACACGTTGCTGCGCCGCCTCGCCGACGCCGTCTGGCAGCCTGGACAGATCTTGCCGAGCGAGGGCCACTTGGCGGCTGAGCTCGGTGTCAGTCAAGGCACCGTGCGCAAGGCACTGGATGCGCTGACCGCCGACAGCCTCCTCGTTCGTCGGCAGGGTCGCGGCACCTTCGTCGCCGAGCACGATGACAAGCAGAGCGTTTTCCGTTTCTTCAAGTTGCGGCCAGACGAGACTGGGGCGGGAACGCCCCAGAGTCGCGTGATCTCGATCGCGGAAGTGGCGGCCAGCGTCGATGAACGGGATCGCTTGGCTCTCGTGCGCGCCTCCCGGGTGGTACGGATCGAGCGTCTTCGATCCGTCGACGGCCGGCTTTGCGTGGTCGAGACGATCTCGGTTCCGACAGCCCTTTTCCCCGGCATCGCCGAGATGGAGCTGCCGAACACCCTCTACAGCCTTTACGCGACCCGATTCGGCATAACGATCGCGACGGCCAATGAGCGCCTGAAGGCGATCTTGTTGCCTGGCGCCAAGGCCTGTCTCCTCAACGTACTCGCTGGCGCTCCTGCCCTCGAGATCGACCGCGTCGCCGTCGATCTCGAAGACCGCCCCGTCGAATGGCGGTTGTCCACCTGCCTCACAGAGGAGCTGCACTACCTGTCGGTCCTGCGTTGAGGCCACGGCATCCGCCGCGATCAGCTCTTACCACCCGAACAATCCGCGAGACCGTATGGGCGATACGACGCGGCGATGCGCGATGAAGCGAGGAAAGCAGGGAGACAATGACCCGCGGCTCAGCGAAGCGGCAAAGCCTGCGCGATGGTGACCACCGGCTCAGCGGTGGACGCTGTTTGGCTCGCTGCCTGAGGGGCAGTTGCATGGTCGCCGACATAGACACGGCCAGCGAGCAAAACCAGAGCAACGGCCCAGAACATCACGACGGCCGCCAAGCGGTTACCACGCCGGCGAGGCTCGCCAATTTCGAGGCGTACGGACTCGATCGGTTCTCCAAAAGGATCGAACGTCGACGAGGGCATGGCGGAGCGCGTCTTCATATCCTGCAATGTCGCGTTTGGCCCCCTCACGATCAATGGACGCGTCTTCCGAAGATTCTCACGCTGAGGGAAAAGCCTTCTCCTTCCGACGCGTTAGGTGGAAGAATCGTGTTCTACGCCGTGACGAGAGCCGCATGACCTCGATACGCCCCATCGAGAAGTCTTCCGAGCGGGGGGCAGTGGCGATCCTCAGCGGCCTGCATCTTCTGCCGGGCATCATCCTCTGCCTGTTCATCACGGCCCTGGCGATTGGTGTGCAGGCCATGGAGGAGCGCAGTTTCGGCCATCCCTATATCGAGGCGCTGGTCGTCGCCATCCTCGTCGGCATCGCCGTTCGTACGGCCTGGGAACCGGGGGATCGGTTTCGGGTCGGCATCGCGTTCAGCGCGAAGCAACTTCTCGAAGTCGCCGTGACTCTGCTCGGTGCCTCGGTCAGCCTCGGGGCGATCGCAGCGTCTGGGCCGGCCCTGCTGACTGGCATCATGGCTACGGTGATCCTAGCGATCGGAGTGAGCTACGGCATCTGTCGGCTTCTCGGCCTGCCGGTACGAATGGCGATCCTCGTCGCGTGCGGAAACGCCATTTGTGGGAATTCCGCCATCGCCGCCGTGGCGCCGGTGATCGGCGCACAGGCCCGGGACGTCGCGGCCGCGATCGCCTTCACCGCCGTGCTCGGCGTCTTGGTGGTGCTCGGCCTGCCCCTGTTCGTTCCACTCGCGGGACTCACCGAGCACCAGTACGGTGTGCTCGCCGGATTGACAGTCTACGCCGTGCCGCAGGTTCTTGCCGCGACCGTGCCGGTAGGCGTGCTGAGTACCCAGGTCGGCACATTGGTCAAACTCGTCCGCGTCCTCATGCTTGGGCCGGTGGTCGTGGCGTGTTCACTTCTCAGCCACCGGCTTCCGCAGGACGGCTCTGCCGCCGCGGTGAAGTCCCGGAGGCCCGGCCTTTCCAAGCTCGTGCCCTGGTTCATCCTGGGCTTCCTGCTGCTGTCGGCGCTGCGCTCGCTGGGGCTGATCCCGGATGTGGCCGTCAAGCCGATCCGGCAGGTCGCCGGATTCCTCACGATCGTCTCGATGGCCGCCCTCGGTCTTGGCGTGGATGTCCGCGTGCTCGCCCGAGTCGGTGTCCGCGTCACCCTGGCGGTGACGGCCTCGCTCGCCGTGCTGATCGTCATCAGCCTCGTCCTCATCCGGGGACTCGCCATCAGCTGAGGGGCTCATCGAATGCAGGACGCCAAAAAAAGCAGGACGGGCCTCGGCTCGGTCGATTGCCGCATTCAGGGAGGAACAAGCGCAATGAACACGCAAGGCCGCATCGAACGTTCGCTCGACGAACTGTACAGCGACGACCACGAACGGGCGGACGCCCTCTTGCACGGCCGCCGCACCGGCGCGAGCCGCCGCGGCTTCCTGAACGGCGCTGGGCTTGCCGCGATGAGCGCCACGGTGGGCGCAGCGATCCCGTTCGCAGGCGACATGCCGGCCGGCCTTCTTCCCGCCGCCCACGCCCAAGGAGCGCCACCCGTGCCGGCGCCTGCCACGAAGGGTCCGCAGCCTCTCGACTTCCCCGGAAAGGACAAGGGCCTCGTCGTGCTCGGCGACCGCCCGCTGGTCGCCGAGACGCCCGAGCATCTGCTCGATGAGGAGACGACGCCCCTATCGAAGTTCTTCATCCGCACCAATGGCCTGATCCCCGAACCCGCAGGCGATGCTGAGAGTTGGAAGTTCCTCGTCGACGGCGAGGTGAACCAGCGGCTCGAGCTCTCGCTCGGCGAGCTGAAGGCGCGCTTCACCCCCAAGACCTACCGTATGGTGCTGGAATGCGGCGGCAACGGCCGCTCGTTCTTTCAGCCGCAGGCCCGCGGCAACCCATGGACCAATGGCGGCGCGGGCTGCGCCGAGTGGACGGGCGTTCCCCTCGACGACGTGCTGAAAGCCGCGGGCCTGAAGGACACGGCAAAATACACCGCCCATTATGGTGCCGACCCCCACCTCTCCGGCGATGCAAAGAAGGATTCCCTCTCGCGCGGCATGCCGATCGCCAAGGCGATGGAGGAGCACGGGCTCGTCGTCTTCGCCATGAACGGCGAGCCATTGCCCAACATCCACGGTGGTCCGGTGCGACTCGTCGTGCCGGGGTGGCCCGCCTCGCTCTCGCACAAATGGCTGACCCGGATCACGATCCGCGACCGCGAGCACGACGGCCAGGGCATGACCGGCACGTCCTACCGCGTGCCGAACAAGCCGATGGTGCCGGGCGGCAAGGCCGACGAAGCGGACTTTCGAATTCTCGAATCGATGCCGGTCCGCTCGATCGTCACAAGCCCGGCGAACGGCGCACGGCTGCCTGCCGGCAGCCGGGCCGTGGCCATGCGTGGTGCCGCCTGGGCCGGGGACCTCACCGTTTCACGCGTCGACGTCTCGATCGATTTTGGCGCGACCTGGATTCCGACGCAGCTTGCGCCGACCCGCAACCGATACGATTGGAGCCGGTGGAGCGTGAGCGTGCCGCTGCCGTCTGATGGCTATTACGAGCTTTGGGTGCGTGCGACCGACAGCGCCGGGAAGGCGCAGCCCCACGTTGCCGCGAATTGGAACCCGCAAGGGTACGGGGGCAATGCCCTGCACCGCGTCGCGGTGCTCGTCGGATGAGGCGCCTTGGCATGGGGCGTCTCACCTCCGGCTTTGCCGCTGTCCTGATCGGTGGCGCCGTTACCCTGACGACAGGAAGCCAGGCGCAGGAACCGGCCGGCGCCGTGCAGGATCAGGCGGTGGAGGACCTGCCCGCACATCCGGGTCGTGAGGAGACCTTTGGGTTGTGCACGGCCTGCCACGCCTACCGGCTTGTCTCGAACCAGGGCATGAGCCGGGAGCGCTGGGACGAGACCCTGAACTGGATGATCGAGCGCCAGAACATGCCTGACATCCAGGGCACTGAAAGGGCCTTGATCCTGGATTATCTGGCAACCGCCCACCCGCCCAAGGCGCCGTCGCGCACGGGCGGGTTCCAGAACCCGTTCGCCCCGCAATAGCAACCGCGGCCGTGTCGAGTTCGCGTTCTGCCGGGGAGAGGGCCCGCACCGTTGAGTGAAGGCAGGCTCTTAAATCACGTTGACCACCGCGCCATGTCGTGACGACGGTGGCATCCGGAGCTTGGCCGCTAGTTCGGAGGCAGACGTTCCGCATCCGATTCCCTCTCGTCGTAGATCTCGAAACCGATCGATCCCAAAAGCGGTCGTCGAGCTGCGCATGCTGGTCGCGTCGCGACCATACGGGCTTTGCAAATCAAAACTCCAGCCGCGGAACCTACGCGGCCTCCGCGATCCGCTCCTGGCGCACAACGGGTGCGCTGCCGCCATGCTGCTTGAGCGGGCGATTGCCGGTGAGGCGGCGCAGCATGACGTAGAACACCGGCGTCAGGAAAAGGCCGAAGGCGGTGACGCCGATCATGCCGGAGAATACGGCGACGCCCATGGCGCTGCGCATCTCAGAGCCGGCGCCGGTGGCCGTTACCAGGGGCAGAACGCCCATGATGAAGGCCATCGAGGTCATCAGGATCGGACGCAGCCGCAAACGGCTCGCCTCGATCGCCGCCTGAAGCGGGCTTCGGCCGGCAAATTCCAGTTCGCGGGCGAATTCCACGATCAGGATGGCGTTCTTGGCCGAGAGGCCGACGAGCACGATCAGGCCGATCTGCGTGAAGACGTTGTTGTCGCCCGCGGACATCCAGACGCCAAACATGGCGGCCAACAGGCCCATCGGAACGATCAGGAGGATGGCGAGTGGAAGGGCGAGACTCTCGTATTGGGCAGCCAGCACCAGGAAGACCAGGAGCAGCGCGAGCGGAAACACCCATAGGCCGGAATTACCGGCGATGAACTCCTGATAGGTCAAGTCCGTCCACTCGAAGGCGAAGCCGCGCGGCAGGGTCTCGGCCGCGATGCGCGCTGCCGCCGCCTGGGCCTGGCCCGATGAGTAGCCGGGTGCGGCGCCGGCGTTGATGTCGGCGGACAGGAAGCCGTTGTAGCGCATCGCCCGCTCCGGACCGGCGGTCTGCCGGACGCGGAGCAGGGCCGAGAGCGGCACCATCTCGCCCGACCCGGCGCGGACCTTCAAGAGACCAATGTCATCCGAGCGAGCACGGAAGGGCGCGTCGGCCTGGACGCGGACGGAGTAGGTGCGGCCGAACTTATTGAAGTCGTTGACGTAGAGCGAGCCGAGATAGATCTGCAGCGTGTCGAAGACATCCGTGACCGGAATGCGGAGCTGGCGCGCTTTCGTCCGGTCGATGTCGGCGAAGAGCTGCGGCACGTTCATCTGGAAGCTTGAGAAGAGGCCGGCGAGTTCAGGCGCCTGTGCCGCCTTGGCGAGGAACGCCTTCGTCGCATCGTTGAGCGCCTCATAGCCGAGGCCGGCCCGATCCTCGATCTGAAGCTTGAATCCGCCGATTGTCCCGAGGCCGTTGACGGGCGGCGGCGGGAACATCGCGATGAACGCTTCCGGGATCGCGGCGTACTTCTTGTTGAGCGATTGCGCGATGGCGGCGCCGTTCAGCGCGGGGTCCTTGCGCTCCTCGAACGGCTTCAGCGTCGAGAACACGATCCCGGAATTCGAGCTGTTGGTGAAGCCGTTGATCGAGAGGCCCGGGAACGCGACGGCGCTCTCGACACCAGGCTCCTTCAGGGCGATCTCGCTCATTCGGCGGATCACCTCCTCCGTCCGGTCGAGGGTCGCGCCGTCGGGCAGCTGGGCAAAGCCGACGAGGTACTGCTTGTCCTGGCCCGGCACGAAGCCGCTGGGGATCTGGCGGAACAGCACCACGGTCAGGCCCACCAGCACAAGGTAGAGCACCATCATCGTCGCCTTGCGGGAGATGACGAAGCCGACGCCGCGTCCGTACCCGTTCGAGGCCTGGCCGAAGGCCCGGTTGAAACGGCGGAAGAACCATCCGAGCAGCGTGTCGAGGATTCGGGTCAGCCGGTCCTTGGGGGCGTTGTGATCCTTCAGGAGGAGGGCGGAGAGGGCCGGCGAGAGAGTGAGTGAATTGATCGCCGAGATGACCGTCGAGATCGCGATGGTGAGGGCGAACTGCTTGTAGAACTGGCCCGTCAGGCCGCTGATGAAGGCCAGGGGTACGAAGACGGCGACGAGCACCAGCGCGATGGCGATGATGGGGCCCGAGACCTCCTGCATGGCCTGATAACTGGCGTCCCGCGGCGACAACCCGCTCTCGATGTTGCGCTCGACGTTCTCGACCACCACGATCGCGTCGTCGACAACGATGCCGATGGCCAGCACCAGGCCGAACAGGCTCAGCGCGTTGATCGAGAAGCCGAAGGCATGCATCACCGCGAAGGTGCCGACGATGGAGACGGGCACCGCCAGGAGCGGGATGATTGAGGCCCGCCAGGTCTGCAGGAACAGGATCACCACGAGGACGACGAGGGCGACGGCTTCCAGAAGCGTATGGATGACGGCCTCGATCGAGGAGCGCACGAACTGCGTCGGGTCGTAGACGATCTTGTAATCCACGCCTTCCGGCATGCTTTTCTTGATCTCGGCCATGGTCCGGCGGACCTCGTCCGAGATCTGGATCGCGTTTGAGCCGGGCGATTGGGAGATCGGAATCGCGACGGCCGACTTGTTGTCGAGGAGCGAGCGCAGGGCGTAGTCGGACGCCCCGAGTTCGATCCGAGCAAGGTCGCGCAGGCGGGTGATCTCACCGTCCGCGCCCGTCTTCACGACGATGTCGCCGAACTGCTCCTCGCTGTTCAGGCGTCCCTCGGCATTGAGCGACAATTGCAGGTCGAGGCCTGGGATCGCGGGGGACGCGCCGATGACGCCCGCTGCCGCCTCGACGTTCTGGGCCTGGATCTCGCGGACGACGTCGCCGGCGGAAAGGCCGTGCTCCGCGACCTTCTGCGGATCGAGCCAGATGCGCATCGAGTAGTCGCCGGAGCCGAAAAGCTGGACCTGCCCGACGCCGTCGAGGCGAGCCAGTCGGTCCCTGATGTTCAGCACCGCGTAATTGCGCAGGTAGGTCATGTCGTAGCGCCCGTTCGGCGAGACGAGGTGCACCACCATGGTCAGGTCGGGCGAAGACTTCACCGTGACGATGCCGAGCTGGCGCACGATCGCGGGCAGGCGCGGCTCGGCCTGGGAGACGCGGTTCTGGACGAGCTGCTGAGCCTTGTCGGGATCGGTTCCGAGCCGGAACGTGACGGTCAGCGTCATGATCCCGTCGGTCGTGGCTTGGCTCGACATGTAGAGCATGCCCTCGACGCCGTTGATCTGCTCCTCAATCGGCGTCGCCACGGTCTCGACGATGACCTTCGGATTGGCGCCCGGGAAGGTCGCGCGGACGACCACCGAGGGGGGCACGACGTCCGGGTATTCCGAGATCGGCATGGCAAAGAGCGAGATCAGGCCCATGATGAAGATGAGCACCGAGAGCACGCCCGCGAAGATCGGCCGGTCGATGAAGAACTTTGAGAGGTTCATGTCGCCCTCCTGAGGGCGGAAACGGTCGAGTGGAGACCGGCCGGCCGCGTTACGGCCGGCGTCAACGAGAAAGTCGATCGGGGAAGGGGGCGGCCGACCTTCGCGCCGTCGTCAGCGCTGGGCGAGCTTGCCCGGTTCGGAATCCTGCGGCCGAGCCCCCATCGCGACGGGCTCGGGACGCACGAGCGTGCCGGGACGGACCCGCTGCAGTCCGTTGACGACGATGCGCTCGCCGCCGGCCAAGCCCGAAGTCACGACCCGAAGTCCGTCCACGGCGCGGCCGAGGGTGACGGCACGGAACTCGGCCCGGTCATCGGCGCCCACCACGAGCACGAACTTCTTGTCCTGGTCCGTTCCGACGGATCGCTCGTCCACCAGCAGAAGCGTCTCAGGCGCCGCCTGACCGAGGCGCATGCGCGCGAACTGGCCAGGAATGAGATGACCGTCACGATTGGCGAAGGTGGCGCGGACGCGAATCGTGCCGCTGCGCGCGTCGACCTTGTTGTCGATGAACTTGAGATGGCCCCTGGCGCGAGCCCCATCGGCGGTCACCATCTCGACCGGGATGCGGTCGAGTTTCCCGCGCTCCCCGGATGGCTCGGCGAGCGACGTCAGTGCCTTGAGGACGATGGTCTCGTCGACGTCGAAGCTCGCATAGACGGGATCGACCGAGACGAGCGTCGTCAGCACGGCGGCCCCCGCTCCGGTAGCGACGAGATTGCCGGGCGTGATCTCGCGACGCCCGACGCGCCCGCCCACGGCAGCCCGGACCTCGGTGTAGCCGAGGTTCAGCCGTGCTGCTTCCAGCGTCGCCTTGGCCGCATCGAGGCTCGCCTTGGCTTCCTTGAACGCATTGGCGCGAACGTCGAGGTCGCGCGCCGTCACGATGCGCTGGTCCGACAGCCGCTGTCCGCGCTCGAGATCGCTCGACGTTAGGGCGAGACGGGCCTCGGCGCCCGAAACCTGCGCCTCCAGGCGCTGGACCTCGGCGGCATAGGGCGCGGGGTCGATGGTCACCAGCAGGTCGCCGGGCCGGACGAGTTCGCCCTCAGTGAAGTGCGTGGCCTGGATCGCGCCGCCGACGCGCGCCCGGACGTCGACTCGCTCGACAGCTTCAAGTCTGCCGGAGAACTCGTCCCAAAGCACGACAGCCCGCGGGGAGACGGTGGCGACGGGGACCGGCATCGCCTGCTCGGCCGTTGCCGGGGCGGCGACCGCCTTCGTTCCACGCGCCGTCAGTGATGGGAGAACCTGAACGGCGGCGGCCAGCAGGGCGAAGGCAACGCCAGCCACGAGGCTGTGCCGGAGGCCAGAAAAGGTTCGGGAAGATTGAGGCGCAGGGTTCACGGCCGGCTCCAACATCTGTATAGTTTGCTACACATGTCGGCGTGGACGCCGGACGTCAAGAGACTTATCTACCACTCGATATAAAAGTTGGAGCCAGCAGACAATGGTGATGGGGCGGCCCCGGTCCTTCGACATGGACAGAGCCCTCGACGAAGCGATGGAGGTGTTCTGGCGGCATGGCTACGACGGCGCGAGCCTCGCCATGCTGACGACGGCGATGGGCATCAAGGCGCCGAGCCTCTATGCGGCCTTCGGCAGCAAGGAGGGTCTGCTCAAGGCCGCCCTCGACCGCTACGCGCTGCGGCGGTCCGAGCACATGCGTTACGTGCTCGCCGGCCCGACGGCGCGCGACGTGGCGGCGCGTTTCCTGAGCAGCATTGCGGAGAGCCATACCGACCCGGCCTATCCGCCCGGGTGCCTCCTGGTCCAGGGCGGCCTCGCCTGCGGCGCCGGTTCAGAGAACATCCCCTTCGAGCTGGCATCCCGCCGGGCGCAGACCGAGACGGAACTCCTCGGGCGCTTCGTCCAGGCGAAGGCGGACGGCGACCTCCCGGATGAGGCGGACCCGGTGGCGCTGGCGCGCTTCCTCTCGACGGTGGCCTCCGGCATGGGCGTCATCGCGTCATCCGGCGCCAACCGGGAGGCGTTGCGCGAAGTCGCTCGCGTCTCGCTCGGCGCCTTCGCCGGAAGCGGAAAGTCTTGACCGGTTGGAAGATCAAGGCGGTGCGTGACCATTGCTTCCATCAGTTTGGCTTGGGATGCGCGCGATGGCCTTGATCTCGAAATCGAAGCCGGCCAGCCACGTCACGCCCACCGCCGTCCAGTTGGGATAGGGCGGTGTACCGATCGCGCGATCGCGCACCGCCATTACTGTCTCGAACTGCTTGTCCGGGTCGGTATGGAAGGTGGTCACGTCGACCACGTCGTCGAAACCGGCACCCGCTGCGTGCAGGACCGCATTCAGCCGATCGAAGGCGAGTTCGACCTGCTTTGCGAAGTCTGGCTCAGGTGAACCGTCCTCGCGGCTGCCGACTTGTCCGGAGACGAAGAGCAGGTCGCCGGAGCGGATCGCCGCGGAGTAGCGGTGCTTTTCGTACAGGGCCTGCCGGCCGGCCGGGAAGATTGCATCGCGCTTGGCCATGGTCTGCCTTTTCTCCGCTTGAACTGGAATCCAGCCCGGACGACGAAGCCGTATTCGTATACGCTCCGTATGCGAGAAAGTGATCGCATACGCGACGTATGTCAATTGGCATGCGGAACGGATGGGGCGAGGAGTGATCGATGTCGGCTGGTCGACGGGCGCAAATGATGGAGGAGACCCGCGCCAAGCTCATCCGGGCCGCGCGCATGGCGTTCGCGGAGTCGGGTTACGCGGGAGCCTCCATGGATGACCTGACTGAAGCGGCCGGGCTGACGCGCGGGGCGCTCTACCACAACTTCGGCGGCAAGAAGGGTCTCCTCGCGGCGGTGGTCGAACAACTCGACGCCGAGATGGTGGCCAAGGCGTCGGCCGCACGGGACGGAGCCGATACGCCCTGGCTCGGCTTCCTGGCGGAAGGTGTCGCCTACATCGAATTGGCCCTGGAGCCGGAGATCCAGCGGATCATGTTGCGCGATGGCCCGGCCGTGCTCGGCGATCCTTCGCAATGGCCGGGGCAGAGCGCCTGCCTGCGCACCACGACGGCAACGATCCAGGTCCTGATCGATTGCGGGACGGTGCGCCCCATGGACGCCGAGGCCGCCGCTCGGCTGATTAACGGAGCCGCCCTCAACGCGGCCCTGTGGGTCGCGGCCTCAGACGAGCCGCGCACCGTCCTTGCCAAAGCGGTCGAGGCGTTTCGCTGCCTTGCCTCCGGCCTACTCAGGACCGGCGCCTGAGACGGCGATCATCAGGACGCGGCAGCCCGGACAGCGGGCTACAGCAAGGCTTCGAGCCTCCTCCGCTGCAGCATCTCGGTCCGAAGCCGGTCAGTGAAGGCACAGCCCACGGCCGCCCCATCCTGCATCAGGTCGACCACGACGCAGAAGGGGCGTCGGCCGAGAGGTGCGGCGGCGATCGCAACGACGGCGCGCGACGAGCGATGGATCGGCGTCCTCCAGGACGATGTCAGCGAAAGCCTCCTGCACCCGGCTGCTGAAGCCCGCATTAGGGCAGACCTCAAAGGCCTGGTGGAAGCGCCTGGCGCCAAGATCAAGGTTTCGATCTCCCAGAGGGCGAGTTCGCGCGCCAGGGTGACGGCCAGGGCGTACATCCAGAAGCTGGGCGCGATCTCGAAGATGGGTGAGCGCACTTTGCGACGCCTCCTCATCATCGGCAGCAGCGCGGTGGTGCATCAGGCGTCTTGGCGCTGAGCGCCTAAAGGATCTTGGCTGGAACGGATGCTGGCGCGAAAGCCACGCATGCTGGTGACGGTGGCGCTGGCCAATAACATGGCGCGCATCGTCTGGGCCCTTGTGGCGACGGGCGGAAGCTACCGAGGTCCGGCGGTGGCCAAGGCGTAGAGCCGGGGTCGGCGTCAGAAGCTGTCGGGGACGAAAGGTCAGTCGAAGGTGGGTATGGCACAACAGTCGGCGAGACGGGGCGGGAAGAACCAGTGCTTTCCACCGTGCCTGTGAGTACGCTTCGGGTGACTTGATTCCGGTCCGCGAACTCCCATACAGGCCCGTAGCCACCGGCTGCAGCAGAGGCCGGACAGATGGCCGCAACCGACACCGTGCCTACAGAATAAACGCCTCTTGCGTTCCAGGGGGCGTCCACAGATGGGAGGAAGCCCCTGGCGCTTCGCCTTGTAGCGGACGTTCGATCAACCGGCTGTGAAGTGTGCAGCGCTCTCTGAGACTTTCGCGACGGCTGCTCTCAATCTTGGCGTCGCGTGATCCACGAACGCGCGCAGGGCCGCGTTCCGTCGCGGGATGGGGTGGAAGATAAGATGAACTGGCAGCGGCGCCGGTTCGAAGTTGCGAAGGAGCGGTATGAGGCGACCGGTATCGATGTGTTCGACCACCTGATAGGCCATGACGCGGCAGATGCCATTGCCCCTGACCGCCGCGTCGATCGCCGCGCCCGCACTGTTGAGGGCGATGCGTGGCCGTATGGCCATCGAGAGCGGCCGATCGCGGCCCGAAGCACGCTCGATGAAATGCCATTGCTCGCGCTCGGTGCCTTCTTCGGTGCCGATACAACAATGCTGGTGAAGAGCGCCAGGCGTGCTCGGCATGCCCGAACGCGCGAGATAGTGAGGTGCGGCACAGAGCAGTCGGCGCATCTCACCGAGCTTGACGGCGATCAGGCCTGAGGCCGGCAGCGGTGCGAGCCGCACCGCGACGTCCACGCCTTCCTCGACCAGGCTCACCATCCGGTTGAGCAGGAGCACGCGCGTGCTAACGCCGGCGTGCTCCTCGAGGAACGACTCGACGACAGGCATCAGGATTGCGCGACCGAACAGTTCCGGCGCGGTCAGGATGATCCTGCCCATGATCCGGGGGTCTGCCGCATCGCCTTTATCCGCTTCGGCGAGTTCGGCCAGGATGCTGCGGTACACGG
This sequence comes from Methylobacterium sp., assembly GCF_019745455.1. Lineage (GTDB taxonomy): Bacteria > Pseudomonadota > Alphaproteobacteria > Rhizobiales > Beijerinckiaceae > Methylobacterium. Next base: position 5,092 of record NZ_JAIETD010000075.1, on the reverse strand, counting down.
CCACTTGATGCTCGCCATGCTGTGTTAATCGCAGAGCTCGAGTCGAGCGGTGCAGCAGACGTTCGCCCAAGCGCTCCTCCAGCATCGCCACCGCTCGCGTGACGGTCGCCGGCGAGTGGCCGAGCTTGCGCGCGGCTGCGGCGAGCGAGCCTGCCTCGACGACCGCCACGAACACGGCCATGGCATCGAGCCGATCCATCGTTTCAGATCCAGAAATTCAACATTGCGATCATTCAGCCTTATTGCGGATCCCGCAAAGTACTAGCTTTTGCCTTGGGAACGACGCGGAGGAGCGGTGACCATGACGGCGAGCAAGAACGGCGCGACGCGACGCACTCTCCTCGCAGCGCTCGGGTTGGGTTCGACCGCGATGCCGCTCACGACATGGCCCGTGCAGGTCACCTCGCATGAACGCGCTACCGGCCTTCATTACTTAAGGAAGAATGGTCCCATGCAGGTCAATTACGACACCAAGCAGGTCGGTGATGTCAGTGTGTTCTACCGAGAGGCGGGCCCGCGCGATGCGCCGGTGCTGCTCCTGCTGCACGGCTTCCCGACCTCATCGCACATGTTCCGCGATCTGATTCCGCTTCTGGCGGACCGCTACCGCGTGATTGCTCCCGACCTTCCGGGTTTTGGCAACACGGTGGCACCCGGGCGCGGCACGTTCGAGTACAGCTTCGACCGCCTTGCCGAGGTAATCGAGGGCTTCGTCGATGCGATGGGGCTGACACGCTACGCCCTCTACATCTTCGACTACGGCGCGCCGACCGGACTTCGGCTGGCCATGCGCCATCCCGAGCGGATCAGCGCCATCATCTCGCAGAATGGCAACGCGTATGTCGAAGGCTTCAGCAAGGAGTGGGAGCCATGGCAGGCCTATTGGCGTGAGCCAAGTGCGGCGAACCGCGAGGCTTGCCGCGCCGCGCTCACCGATGCCGCGATTCACCACCAGTACGAGCATGGCGCGCCAGCGGGCCTCGTGTCACCCGACGGACTTACGCTGGACAAGCACTTCATGCGAAGGCTCGAGGCCCAGGAGATCCAGCTCGACCTGATCCTGAGCTATCGCACCAACGTGGCGCTCTACCCCAAGTTTCAGGCCTACTTCCGCAAGCACCAGCCGCCGCTGCTCGCCGTCTGGGGACGGAACGATCCCTTCTTCATCCCGCCAGGCGCCGAGGCCTACCGGCGGGATCTGTCAGAGGCGGAGATCCACTTCCTCGACACCGGGCACTTCGCGCTGGAGACGCACTCAGCCGAAGTCGCGCGGCTGATGCGCGATTTTCTGGAACGGAAGCTGGGGCGCAACTGAGGGCTGCTGATCGCACGAGGTGCCCGAGAGCGGACCAAACCCTCGAGCCGACAGCACATCCAATGCGGTTCATAGGGCCGCATCCCTAAGCCCATGCCCTGGGTGGGACCACGATTCACCTTTGCAGAGGTGAAGAATTCGACATTACCGGGCTTGAGGCACACGACAGACGGCGCAATCGTGCTCATCGACCGCATCGTCTCGGCCGCTCGCTTCGCCCCGCTCGGGCGCTCCATCGCTCTTCCTGGCGTCATCCTTCCCCTTTTCCTGATCCGCATCCTCAAGTTCACAGCCATCGAGGTTGATGTGCTTGAGCCGCTCATCAACAGAACGCTTTGGCGCCTGGCTCTACCGCGCCTTCGGTGAGACTGGGACCGCCCGCCTCTTTGGGATAGTCGAGGTAATTACCGCAGCCCTTCTCCTCGCTTCACCCCGGTTCCCGTCCGTCGCCCTACTCGATGGTGCGCTCGGCATGGCCACCTTCGCCGTCACGTGTTCCACAATGCTTGCTATTCCGATTTGGGAAGCCGGATCGGGCGGCTGCCCGTTCCTCGACGCGCTTGGCAGTTTCTGTTCAAGGATGTTGCCCGCTTGGGCCTGTGCATCACTGTGCTTGGGTAGCGCCTAGCCCGTTCTCGCATTCAGTGAGCGTGCAGGTGAAAGATGGCGTTCGAAGATGACTCACATGCATCCTCCCCTGCGTTGGCGTGAACTGAGGTCTACGGATCTGCCCGCGGTGAAAGCCATCGCGGACCAGGTTCATCCCTCCTTTCCCGAAGACTTGGCCGTATTTGCGGAGCGATTTCAACTCTACTCGCCCGGGTTACGTCTTCTCGAAGGAGATGCAGGGGCGGTCGGTTATCTGGTGAGCCATCCGTGGCGATCCGGTACGCTTCCAACACTCAATGAGCGTGTCGTTCGTATCCCTTTGATGACTGACTCGTACTACCTTCACGATCTTGCGCTATTACCCGTTGCGCGCGGTACAGGGGCGGCAAATGCAGTCGTGACACAGATGACGGAGCACGCGCGTGGAGCTGGCTTCGACTTGATGAGCTTGGTAGCAGTCAATGGGTCCACGTCATTTTGGCAGCGTCATGGATTTACGATCGAAGCCAATGTGGCATTGCGTGAGAAGTTAGGGAGTTACGGGCCTGAAGCTTGTTTTATGGTTCGAAGGATGACTCCCAAATAGAATGTGAGAGATGACGCACGCGGTGTAGGCTGATCGCGTGTTCGCCGACGATGCCGTGTCGGCTCGGGAGATGGCGAGGCTCGGCCAAGGCATCGCTTGAGGGCCTTATTGGCGCGCAGGTCGCATCGGCGCGACGGCACCACCCCCAAGTCCGTTCTGCGACGCGAACGCCACGTTCCGCGGCGGACGGAAGCCGTCATCGCATTTCTGCGGGAGAGTGCCGCCCTGTGGGCCGAACCGGACGCTGTGCCTCGGCAGTCGAATCAGCAAAAGGCCTTTGTCCCGAAACGAACAGCCTCCAGAGAGGCCTCGACAGAAAGGCCTCTTCGAGAAAGGCTTTGACTTTGGAGCTGCACTGCCGGGTTTCCGACTCGAACGCTGTATTGCTGGAGCGCTCCACCGCGAGCCGGGCCAGGATCGGCACCAACTTGCCCTCACCCACATCCTGCTGAGGGTCTTTTGACCATTGATCCGGTCGTGAGCAGCCTCTCTCGAAAATCTCCGATGCATTCGCAGATGAGATTGGCCCCCAGAGTGTTTTACTTGTTCTGCAGTGCTAAACTTTCGCGAAAGACAGACGATCCGGCAACGACGGGTTCGTCTTTGGAACTCATCCTCGTCGTGCAATCAATCCCCGCTCAGGCGTTAAGGCCGCCGTCGACGGTGACGACTGAGCCGGTGATCTGCCGTGCCGCGGGGCTTACAAGGAATGCGACAGCCGCCGCGACGTCTTCCGGCGTGCCGTATCGACCAAGCGGCGTGAGCCCGCGGATGTCGTCCGACTGGGCACCGTCAGCCGGATTCATGTCAGTATCGGTTCCTCCTGGCTGAACGAGATTCGCGGTGATGTCGCGAGGCCCAAGTTCGCGGGCCAGCCCCCGTGTGAAGGCAAGGAGCGCGGACTTGGTCATCGAGTACACTGTCACACCAGGAAAAGGGACGCGCTCGGCCAGACACGAGCCGATCGAGATGATGCGGCCCCCTTGCCCGAGATGCGGGATGGCAGCCTGTGAGGCCAGTACGACCGATCGCACGTTCACGTTCAAGAGGGCATCGATGTCGATGAGATCCATCTCCGCGACTGCACCGTAGCGGGCGATGCCAGCGTTGTTGACGAGGATGTCGAGACCGCCCAGCCTTTCAACGGCTTCGTTGACCGAACGCTTCACGGCAGCGGCAGCGGCGCTGTCGGCCTGAATGGCGAGCCCAATTCGGCCTCTCTCCTCGATGGCCCGTACCACCTCGGCTGCGCGGTCGGCTGACCGCTCGTAGGTGATGGCGACATCCGCTCCCCTGTCGGCGAGAGCCAGGGCGATGGCGGCGCCAATTCCCCGTGAAGCACCTGTGACAAGAGCGCGTTTTCCAGCCAGTTCTTGCATCGCTGTACCTTTTTGTACCGTTCGACACAGAAATGGCTAGGCGTGTTGGTGATGTGCGTCAAGGCATTTATATATCAATCGATGCAAAAATCAGTGCCGACATCAGGATCCATCGCGACGAGACCGGTCCGCGGTCGCGGACGCCCCCGTGCTTTCGATCGCGAGGCCGCGCTCGCGCAGGCAACCCGCCTGTTCTGGCTCAAGGGCTATGAAGCGACGTCCATCGCCGATCTTACAGAGGCAATGGGAATTGGATCGCCCAGCCTCTACGCCGCCTACGGCTCGAAAGAGGCCCTCTACACGGAAGCCTTGCAACACTACAATGAGACCTACGAAGCGCTTGTCTGGGGCGGGTTCCGATCCGCGGGGACGGCGCGTGAGGCGGTCCTGTCCTATCTCATGGACTCGGCCGCTGCCTTGACCGGATCCCTCGCCGACAATCCTCTTGGTTGCATGGTGACGCTCGCGGCAGTCGGTGGCGAGTGTCGTTCGGAACTCGGCATCGTGATGCGGTCGGCTCGTGCCGTAACGTTGGAGCGTCTAGAGGCGTGCTTGAGCAAAGCAGTGTCCGAAGGCGAGCTTGCGGGCACGACCGACACTCACGCACTCGCCCGCTTCGTGCAGACCGTCCAAAGCGGAATGTCGATCCTGGCCCGCGACGGGGTGACGCGGGCCGAGCTGGAGGGCGTCGCTCAGGTGGCGATGCTGAGATGGGACGCTTGCACCTGAGGGGGCATCCTGCAGCGATACGCCAGTCAGAGATCCAGAGTGACGCTTACGCGTGCCCTAGACACACAAGGGGTCATCCGATCCTGCCGTTTGGCAACCGGCAGGACAACATCACGGTGGATCACCGCGCCATCCCGATAGCCGCAGGTGCAAGTTCCACAGACACCGAGCTCGCACGAAGAGGCGGTTGCCAGTCCATGCTCACGTAGGACCTGGAGTAGAGAGCGATCGGCCGGCACGTGCAGAACGGCGCCCGTCGAGGCGATGCGTGCATCAAATGGCTCCGGCTTGAAGTTCTCGTCGAGAATGGCCTGGAACACCTCGCTATGGACCTGCGCGTCCGGCCAGCCCGCGGTCTTCAATGCTTCTTGTACCGTGTCGAGAAGGCGTTGCGGCCTGCGTATTCCGACGAAGCCGGCCGGGGATTCCGATTTGAAGCCGGCCGTCGTTCCGAGGCGAAGCCGGCCACCATTC
>NZ_JAIETD010000126.1 GCF_019745455.1 Methylobacterium sp. | reverse complement strand
CGCTCGGCGCGGACGCGTCGTCTACATCGCTCTATGCCAAGTCCAAGGCCTTGGGAGAAGTGCAGGTCTTTTCCGCTAAACCAACACACCCAACAGAAACACACCCAAGAAGACGACAAATCAACCCGCCCCAATCAAAAGGCAAGCCAACCCGCCAAACCCCAAAGATGAAAACAACGCCAAACCACAAACGTGGCCAGCGCCGGTGAAAAGGTATCTAGGTGAGCCCGCGGAAACCGTCAAGTGAAAAAATGAAGGGAGCGATGAAGGGCCGAGGGTCGCTCCGTCCAGCTCGCTCTGGCCCTTCGCATGATGAACGGTTCCGCAAGCCTCGCATCCTGCATGACCTGGTCCCGGTAGCTCTCCTGTGAGATTTCCGACAGCCTGAATGGCCCTTCTTCAGGGGTGCCCTTTCACTCCCGAACGCGTCCTCCCGCAACGCATGGCTGCCTCGAAGAGAAAGCTTGAAGTCAGCTTGCGGCCATCGTGCAGATCGTCGAACGGCGCCCGATAGCGCTCCGTAACGATTTCACTCCCTTGTGCTTACGCGCGCATAGCCGAAGGACAGGTGCGGTGATACGGTCTGAATAAAATATATCATATGTAATTTGTGCCGCGGCGCCGAGTGGAGTTCCCCATGCTCGACATCTATTCGGCTCCACGCCTGCCGACCCTCGCCAACGCTTCCGCAACGTCTGCCCAGCGTCGCGCAGCGATGGTCGTCTGCGCAGGGTTCATCGTGGTCACCTTATGTTTCCTCCCGATGGTCGGACAGCCTCTGGCGCCGATGCCGGGCTTCATTCCTGCCTATCAGGCGGCACTGATCACCGTATATGCGGTGACGACTTACCTGCTCTTCGCGCAATACCGCCGTACGCGCTCTGTTCCTCTCCTCGTTCTCGCTGCCGGCGGCTTGTTCACGACGCTGATCGTCCTGATTCAGCTCTTGTCGTTTCCCAACATCTTCGGCCCGCAGCGCATCCTCGGCGTCGGCCCCGATACGACCACGTGGCTGTGGACCCTCTGGCATATCGGGCCGCCCCTCTTTGCCATTCCTTACGCGATCCTCGAGAGTCGGAAGCCCGAGGGCCAGATCGATCCCGCGCGCGTCGTTCCGGCGGAACGCTACACGGTCCTGGCAACGCTTGCCGTCGTTGGATTACTGACAGCTCTCGTCACGCGTTACGTCCATCTCCTTCCGAAGACGGTGCAGGGCGACGATTACTGGCTGCTGACGACATCGGGCGTCGGGCCGTCCGTCGTTGTACTCAACGTCCTTGCGCTGGTCATCCTGTGCTGGACCACCCGTCTTCGAACGGTATTGCAGCTCTGGCTCGCCGTCTCTCTGTTCCTGCTGGTCCTTGATAACGCCGTGACCCTGCCGGGGGCGGCGCGCGGTACGCTCGGCTGGCTAGCCGGCCGAATGGGGGCGCTGATCGCCGGCGTCATCCTGCTCGCAGTCTATCTGCGCGAGGTCGATTTTCTCTACGGTCAGGCCGAGCACACGGCCGCGGAGCGCGAGCGCCAGCGGGCAGACCTTCAGCTCGCCCGAGACAATCTCGCGATCGCCCTGGAAGCCGCGGATATGGGCGATTGGGAACTCGATGTCGCGACGGGACAGTCGCGCCGCACGCTCAGGCACGATCGCATTTTCGGCTACGAGAGCCTGAAGCCGGATTGGGATCTGACAACCCTTCGCGAGCACGTGGTCGCGGAAGATCAGGACCTGGTCGAGGCCGCCTTCGCCCGTGCGACGCTTGACGGACACCTCGAATGCGAGTGCCGCATACAACGGGCAGGCGATGGTACGACGCGCTGGATCGCGCTTCGCGGAAAAGGCTATTTCGACGGATCGGGCAAGCTCCTGACGATGGCGGGCGTGGTGATGGACACGACCGAGCGCCGCGAAGCGCAGGAACGACTGAACCAGACCCAGAAGATGGAAGCGATCGGGCAGCTCACCGGTGGCGTCGCCCATGACTTCAACAACCTGCTGACGATCATCATCGGCAACCTCGACATGATCGGTCGAAGGCCGGGCGACATTCAGCGGGTGGAACGGCTTGCCGCTTCCGCGATGACGGCAGCCCGCCGGGGGGCCGAGGTCACCGAAAAGCTGCTCTCCTTCTCGCGCCGGCAGGTGCTTCGGCCGGAGACGGTCAACCCGAACCGGCTGCTGACGGATTTCCGGTCGGTACTGCAGCGGGCCGTCGGCGAGACGATCCCCATCACCCTGGATCTCGATGCATCGCTCGATCCGGTCCGGCTCGATCCCGGCCAGTTCGAGAGCGCCATCCTGAACCTCACCGTCAATGCCCGCGATGCCATGCCGAGGGGCGGGACGGTGACGATCAAGACCGGCAACGTCGTGGTCGGCACGGCGGGCATCGAGGACATTCGGGACCTGGCCTCTGGCGATTACGTCGCCGTCTCGGTCAGCGATACCGGAACGGGCATGGACCCGGCGACGAAGGCCCGGGCGTTCGAGCCCTTCTTCACGACGAAGGATGTGGGGAAGGGGACGGGCCTCGGCCTGAGTCAGGTCTACGGGTTCGCCAAGCAGGCGGGCGGGAATGTCGGGCTGATCAGCGCCGCCGGGGATGGGACGACCATCACGATCTATCTGCCGCGCTCGGCCGAGAGGGCATCGGAGGTGTCCAGCGAGAACACCATGCCGCTCCGCCGCGCCTCCGACGGCAAGGTCATCCTCGTCGTCGAGGACGAAGCCGCAGTGCTCGAAATGGCGGTGGAGAGCCTGGAGGAACTCGGCTATCGCACGCTCACCGCCAGCCAGGGAGCCGCCGCCATCGACCTCTTGAAGGGATCGGACCGCATCGACATCCTGTTCTCGGATGTCGTCATGCCCGGCGGCATGAATGGGGTTCAGCTCGCCGTGGAAGCCCGTCGGCTTCGCCCCAATCTCAGGGTGCTGCTGACGTCGGGCTATACCGCCTCGGCCCTCGGAGAGCAGGGCGTCCCGCCGGACCAGCCTCTCCTCAGCAAGCCCTACCTGCGCAAGGATCTGGCCGAGAAGCTCCGCGTCGTGATGGGGCGGCGCTGACCTCTCCTCGGGCCAGAACCCCTCGAACACCCAATCCGGCAAAAGAGAAGGGCGGCGGCGCATACGCGCCACCGCCCGGATTCGTCATCTCTGATGGGCGAAGGATCACTCCCCCGTCAGAGCCGCTTTGGTACGAGACCACCAGCCGGCCCGCTTCGGCCGATCCGGATCGGGCGGGGTCAGCACCACCGCGACAGGCTCCGGCGCCGGTTCGGGATTCGGCGCTGGCGCCGCGTCCGAAAGGGTAGAGGTGGTCCTCTCCGGCGCTGGCGGCGTCACGGTGATCGGCAAGTCGAGAACGACCGCTTCGGACATCGGCGCCCCGGCCTCCGACGGCTGAGTTTCAAGGGATGCCGGCGGACCGGACGCACTCACAGCCTCGATCGCCTCTGCGGTGACGGGCTCCTCGGACTGCACGAGCACCGGACGCTCGGACGCGGTCTCCTCGACCTCAAGGTCGGAATCTTGGCGATCGGCGGAAGCCGAGCGCTCCCTGCCTTCACCGCGCTCGCGTCCCCGGCCGCCGCGACGTCCGCGACGGCGGCGCCGAACGGCGCCATCTTCCTCGCCTGGATTAGCAGCCTCACCCGGCGCAGCAGCCTCGACGGATGACGCCGAAGCGACCTCCGGCTCGTCCTCGCCGCCGTCCTCTGACTCGCCCTGGCCCTCCTCATCCCCGGCAGCCTGCTCGACACCGTCCTGTTCGCCGGTCTCGTGGCGACCGCCACGGCGGCGACGGCGGCGGCGGCGGCGACCCCGACCCTCGGCACCCTCCTCGCCTTCGCCCGACTGGGCCTCGCCGCGCGAAGGCGCTGCCTCCGCTTCGACGCCCTCGGTGGTCTCGAGCTCCTCGGCCTCGATCTCCTCGTCGTCGTCGAGCTCAGGCATCGCGGCGACGGCCGTCGCGCGAACACCAGTGGCCGGTCCTTCCATCCTCGTGGCGGGTTCGCCGCGGTCGAGCTGGAAGGCCGATGTCGCGGCGAGGCGCTCGTCGGCGGCGATGGTCACGGTGACGCCGAAGCGCACTTCCAGCTCACGCAGGTGCGCGCGCTTCTGGTTGAGGATGTAGAGGGCCACCTCGGTGCGCGTGCGCAGGACGAGGTTGTGGCTCGTGCTCTTGAGGAGGGATTCCTCGATGGAACGCAGGATCTGCAGCGCTACAGATGCGGTCGCACGGACGTACCCCGACCCACCGCAATGAACGCAAGGAAGTGACGAGCTCTCCAGCATGCCGGTGCGAATGCGCTGGCGGCTCATCTCCAGGAGGCCGAAGGGCGAGATCCGCCCGACCTGGATGCGGGCGCGATCGTCCTTGAGGCACTCGTTGAGCTTCTTCTCGACGGCGCGGTTGTTGCGCTTCTCCTCCATGTCGATGAAGTCGATCACGACGAGGCCGGCGAGATCGCGCAGGCGCAGCTGGCGGGCGACTTCTTCTGCCGCCTCCAGGTTCGTGCGCAGGGCGGTGTCCTCGATATCGTGCTCGCGGGTCGAGCGGCCCGAGTTCACGTCGATCGAGACCAGCGCCTCGGTCGGGTTGATGACGAGGTATCCGCCGGATTTCAGCGTGACGTGGGTCGAGAACATCGCGTCGAGCTGCTGCTCGACGCCGTAGCGGGCGAAAATCGGCGTCGGATCGCGGTAGGGCTGCACGACCTTCGATTGGCCGGGCATCAGCATCCGCATGAAGTCCTTGGCCTCGCGGTAGGCGTCCTCACCGGCAACGAGCACCTCGTCGAGGTCCTTGTTGTAGAGGTCGCGGATGGCGCGCTTGATCAGCGAGCCCTCCTCGTAGACCAGCGCCGGGGCGGAGGAAGACAGCGTCAGTTCGCGCACGCTCTCCCACAGCCGCATCAGGTACTCGAAGTCGCGCTTGATCTCGGGCTTGGTCCGCGACGCGCCGGCGGTGCGAAGGATCACGCCCATGCCGTCCGGCACCTCAAGGTCCTGGGCGACCTCCTTGAGGCGCTTGCGGTCGGCAGCGGAGGTGATCTTCCGCGAGATGCCGCCGCCACGCCCGGTATTGGGCATCAGCACCGAGTAGCGGCCGGCCAGCGACAGGTAAGTGGTCAGCGCCGCACCCTTGGTGCCCCGCTCTTCCTTGACGACCTGGACCAGGATGATCTGGCGGCGCTTGATCACTTCCTGGATCTTGTAGTGGCGCCGATAGGTGCGCGGACGCTCGGGGATCTCGGCGAGGGCGTCGCCGCCGACCTGGGCGATCTTGGGCTCGGCGTCCTCGCCCTCGTCGCCGTCTTCCTCGTCGCCGTCTTCCTCGTCGTCGTCTTCATCCGAGTCGTCGTCCTCGTCCGACTCCTCCTCGTCGTCCTCATCGTCGTCAGAAGAATCGTCGTCGGACGCTTCGTCATCCTGTGCGGAATCGTCGGCTTCGGCGCTTTCGCCTTCGCCGTTCTCGACAGCCGTCTCGGAAAGGGCGCCGACGGGGGCGTCGGCCTCGCCTTCGGCGGGAGCGGCAGGAAAAGCAGCCTCGGCGGAGGGCGGTGTTTCAATGTCGCCGGTTCTGGCAAGCTCGGTCGTCTCCGTCTCGGAGGACTGATCGTGAGCTTCCGTGGGCGCAGCAGCCTCGCTGGTCTCGACGTGGTCGACCTCGACCCGCACATCCAATTCGGAGCCGCCGAGGCCGGTCTCCGCGACCTCGCCGACGTCCTCGGCGCTTACCGTATCGGCGGTGTTGGCACTGCGCGCGGCCTCTGAACGGCGGCCGCGGCTGCGGCGGCGGGGCTTGCGCTCCTCGCGCTCGCGATGCTCCTCGGCATCGCGGGCCTCGTCCTCGAGCAGGGCCTGCCGGTCGGCGAGGGGGATCTGGTAATAGTCCGGATGGATCTCGCTGAAGGCGAGGAAGCCGTGCCGGTTGCCGCCGTATTCGATGAAGGCTGCCTGGAGCGATGGCTCAACCCGGGTAACCTTGGCGAGATAGATGTTACCGCGGAGCTGGCGCCTGTTGGCGGCTTCGAAGTCGAATTCCTCGACCCTGGACCCGTGGACCGTGACGACCCGAGTCTCCTCCGGGTGCATCGCATCGATGAGCATCTTGTTGTTGGCCATGACGAACTTTCGACATGGCGGCCGACGTCGTTCTCCTGCGGCCGGGCGTTCCGGGCGGAGCGCCATCCGGCCTCGGCCGTGAGGCCTCGACCGGCCGTGCTCGCGCCGACCCCGAATAAGGGGGCGTAAGTGCCAGGGCTGGGAAATTGCCGTCAACCGCCGTTGGGCGCCGGAAAGCGGCGCGCGTGGGGTTGATCCTGGCCAGGGTCGATGGCGAACCGGCGCCACGCGCGATGCGTACGCTTGAAACACGAGCAGCGGCAACCGATGCTGTGTGTCCGACCATCCTCTCCCTGACCTCGCGAAGACATGAGACCGGCATCCCGCCGGACTGTGATTTCGAGAACGGTGCGGCGATCACCGAAGGGATCGCCGCGAGTACCGACACCTGCCCGGTCTGAAAGACGCCGAGGATTGGACGCGGTGGACCGACTGCGAAAGCGAAGAGACCGGAACGGCCTGGACGCACCCGCGGGCCGCGGATCGAACCGCACGGCACCGGGAAGGGGACGATATCATTAGCTATTGGCGAGTGGATTTGGCAAGTGACAATCTTGGCAGGGGACAGTCTTGCCGAGACCCTGTCTTGGCAAGAGGCTACCTGCGGGCGCCGCGTTTCCTCCGGCACGGGTCCACGCACGGAGGTGGCGCTCAAAGCTCGATCGTGAGCGTCACCGGAACGTGATCGGACGGCCGCTCCCAGGCCCGCGTGTGCCGCGAGACCGTTACGGCGCGCACGCACGCGGCCAGATCTGGCGAGACCCAGGCGTGGTCGAGCCTTCGGCCCTTGTTCGCCGAGGCCCAGTCCGGAGAGCGGTAGCTCCACCAGGTGTAGATCTTTTCGGGTTGCGGCGTGAGGAGCCTGGCCGTGTCGATCCAGCCGGCCTCGCCGCGCAGGGTCTCGAGCCGTTCGGTCTCGACCGGAGTGTGGCTGACGACGTCGAGGAGCTGCTTGTGCGACCAGACGTCGTGTTCGAGCGGCGCAACGTTCAGGTCGCCGACGAGAATCGCCGGGCCGCTGACGCGGCGGCCGCCCCAGACGCGCAGTTCGTCGAGGAAACCGAGCTTGTGGGCGAATTTAGGATTGAGCGCGGGATCGGGCACGTCGCCGCCGGCCGGCACGTAGAAATCGTGGAGCACGATGCCGGCGGCGGCACCGGCTTCAGGGCCCAGTACCGCGGAAATGTGCCGGGCGTCCGCGCGCTCGCAGAAGCCCATCACGTCCCGGCTCAGAAGAGGAAAGCGCGAGAGGATCGCGACCCCGTTATAGCCTTTCTGCCCGGCGAACACGACGTGCTCGTAGCCCGAGCCGCGCAGCGCCTTGAGGGGGAAAGCGTCGTCCGGACATTTCGTCTCCTGCAGGCAGAGCACGTCGGGCCGATCCTCGGCGAGGAAGCGCAGCACCTGGTCGATGCGCAGGCGCACGGAATTGATGTTCCAAGTCGAGACAGTGAGGCGCAACGGCTGTGGCTCGTGATAGTGGTGGCGGATCGGAAGCACGCGGGCGGCCTTGCCCGAGCGCACCGATAGACCGGATCGCGGTCCCCGTCGCCGCGGAAATGCCGTTCTCCGGCCTCATGCGCAGCCGCCGACCCGAAAACTTCGCCTCAAGGGACTGCCCGCGTGCCGCGCCTTCTCTCCGTGCTCTTCAACCTCTACTGGGCCGCCTGGACGGCCTTGTTCCTCGCACCGCTGGTGGTGCTGGCGATCGCCGGGGCGCCGGAGCGGCCGATCCGGGCGGCAACGCGGCTCTGGGCGCGCGGCATTCTGTTCGGCCTGCACCGGATCGTGGGGCTGACCTATGTCGAGGAGGGCCGCGAGCGCATTCCGGCCGAGCCCTGCCTCATCGTCGCCAACCATCAATCGGCCTGGGAGACGCTCGCCTTCCTCATCATGATCCCCGACGTCGCCATCGTCGCCAAACGCGAGCTCGTGGCGATCCCCGTGGTCGGCTGGTTCCTGCGACGCTCTCCGATGATCATCATCGACCGCACGAACGGTTCGCAGGCGCTGCGCACCATGATCGATCAGAGCCGTGCGGCCATCGCCCAGGGACGTTCCGTCCTGATGTTTCCCGAGGGAACGCGCGGCGAGATCGGCACACCGGTGCAGTTCAAGCGCGGCGTCGAGCTGCTGTACGGCAAGCTCGGCCTCAAGGTTCTCCCTGTTGCGGTGAATTCGGGCCTGTTCTGGCCGACCGGCGGCAGCGCCAAGCGTCCGGGCACCGTAGTGGTGCGATACCTCGACGCCCTGGCGCCGGGCCTGGCAGCGGGCGACTTCATGAGGGGAACTCAAGAGGCGATCGACCGGGAGCTCGATCGCTGGCGCCCAGCCACCTTGTAGGGACCGAGACGGGCATCTGCCTGCCCATGGGTAGGTGCCTCACCGGTCCCGCTGCAGCTCGTCCAGAACCTTTTCCGGCGCCACGTGCTGCTTCAATTCGGCAAGGCCGGGATCCTCTGCCTCCTCAACGCCGAGCCGCTCGGCAATCGCAGCCGTGAGGGCGAGGAGTCGCGTGATCTCGTGCTCGGAAAGGAGGTTGATCTGGAGGTCGAGGTCGGCTCGCGCATTCGCCGCCGCGGCCGCGCGGTTCTGGCTGATCAGCACGAAGGTCGACAGGAAGATCGCCTCGACGGAAGCCGCCGTCGCCAAGATGACGAAGCTCTCGTCGAAGACGGGTAGGCCGGGCAGCCAATTCCGGTTCGCGGCGATCCAGCCTAGAACCACCACGGCGTGGAGGCAGACGAATGCCATGCTGCCGCAGAACCGCGTGACGGCATCGGCGATCCGGTCCTGCAGGGGGGTCCGTACCTGCTCGATCCGTTGCCGCTCCTGAAGCGCATGGATGTTGCGGCCGAGGACCGAACTGTAACCGCTCTCGGAAGGGAGGTCGGCGGTGGGGCTCGTCGGATAGCGAGCGGATTTCGGGGCGGATCTCGACATGATCGTTCGGTTTTCCACGACCGGAGCCCTGGTCACGTCCACGAGGGAAAAACAGATAGCAGCATCGCCGCGAGGAGCGGCTTGCGGTGCCTCCATCAAGCAGGCTGCATTCCCGCGGGCCGATTTTCCTGACGACGCTTCGAAACGCCTCTTGGGAAAGGCGGCCGCGTGACAATCGACTTCGAAAATCGCGGCTGCTAGGAAGGCTCCGGCGCTCCGACTCCGTAGCTCAGCTGGATAGAGCAGCCGCCTTCTAAGCGGCAGGTCGTTGGTTCGAGCCCAACCGGGGTCGCCACTCCAACCCTCTCGAACGCGTGGACGTTCTGCACCGAACCTTTCCGAAGCTTCCCGGGGCGGCTGCCTTAGAAGATGGCGCTGCTCCGTTGAGTAAGCCCGGTCTCGCGTCGATGCGGGAGCACCATCTCCGATGACGATGCCCCCGCTTCGTTCGAATCAGCCCTTGATCTGCTGGGATTCGGCACCGCTATCGGGTCGCGCCGGGCCGAGGACCGGTTCCTGACCCATCGGCTGGTTGAGGAAGACGCTGAACTCGCCCTTGCCGTCGATGGAGCGGCCATGGGTCCAGCGGCCGTCCGGCGGCGCCGAACCGTCGGCGGAGGTGGCGAAGAAGTTGTAGTTGAACTGCTGGTTTTCCTCGGCTTGCGGGAAGCTGTTCGGGATCGGCAGCGTCGCCTCGGCGCCGCCGAGATCCTCGATCACGGCGAGCCACTGATTCTGATGCATCGTATCCCTGGCGATGAGGAAGCTCCACATGTCCTTCATGCCGGGATCATTGGTGGCGAGGGAGAGCCGCACAGCCAAGGTCCGTCCCGTCGCCTCGGCTGCGACGTTGCAATACATGTCGGCCGCGATGTTACCGCTGGCGTAGATATGCGACATGTCGAACGGCACGCCGTCGGAATTGCCCGGGAACGCGGCCATGCCGGTGGAGAGCAGCTGCTTGTGCAGCATCCCCTCCGCGATGTGGCGCGGGTTCTCGCCCCCCATCACGGCACCCACGATCGCGTCGGCGGCGCCAGCCTCCTGAACCTTCGTCGGAGCATTCTCGAGGTTCATCGCGACGGCCGTGGCGAGCATCTCGATATGGCCGATCTCCTCCGTTGCCGTGTTGAGAAGCATGTCGCGGTACTTCGTATTCGGCGCCCGGTTGCCCCAGGCCTGGAAGAAGTACTGCATACAGACCCGGATCTCGCCTTCGACTCCGCCAATCGCCTGCTGCAGCATACGCGCATAGACCGGGTCCGGACTCTCGACCTTAACGGGATATTGCAGTCGCTTGTCATGGTAGTACATGGGCTGCCTCACGATCCTGAGAGAGAGCGGGCCAGTCGATCGACACATGAAAGGCCAATCGAGACAGTTCTTGGCTCCGTCCGCCTTCAACCGCGCGACCAATGCTTTGTTCAAAATTGACTTATGTTGAAATAATAGGTTTTTTACATTATATTTATTCTAATTTATCTAAAACCGATAAACTGTGATAATAACTAGTGATAATTTATCTTCTGCAATGCTTTCCGTCATAGCGGGAACAACTCGAGGCAGGTCTCGACCTCGTGGTTCGCGACCCGGTCGTCATGCCGCCGGTCGGGACCTGCCTGCTCTCGCTCCGCCCTCGTCGCGGTCAGATGATCGGCTTGCCGCCGGTCACCGCGATGGTCGCACCCGAGACGTAGCTCGATTCCGGGCTCGCCAGCATGACGTAGACGGGTGCGAGTTCGCAGGGCTGGCCCGGCCTCTTCATCGGCACCTGCGAGCCGAACTCTCGGACCATCTCCATCGGCATTGTCGAGGGGATCAGCGGCGTCCATATCGGGCCGGGCGCCACGCAGTTCACCCGGATGTCGCGCTCGGCCAGCAGCTGTGCGAGGCCGCCGGTGAAATTCTGGATCGCGCCCTTCGTCGTCGCATAGGCGAGAAGCTGCGGACTCGGCATGTCGGCATTGACCGAGGTGGTGTTGATGATGGCGCCGCCGGCACGCATGTGCGGCAGGGCGGCCTTCACGAGGTAGAACATCGCGTGGATGTTGGTGGCGAATGTGACCTCCCACTCCTCGTCGCTGATCTCCTCGGGTGCCGCGAAAGTCTTCTGGTGAGCGGCGTTGTTGACGAGGACGTCGATCCGCCCGAAGACCGAGACCGCCTCGTCCACGATCCTTCGACAATGCTTGGCGTCCTTGATGTCGCCGGCCAAAGCCACCGCCTTGCGCCCTGCCTCTTCGACGAGGCGGCAGGTCTCGCGGGCGTCGTCGTGCTCGTCGTAGTAGCTCACCAGCACGTCGGCTCCCTCGCGGGCGAAGGCGAGGGCCACCGCACGGCCGATTCCGCTATCGCCTCCCGTGATGATCGCCTTGCGGCCCTCGAGCCGGCCGGAACCCTTGTAACGGGTCTCACCGTAATCCGGCCGGGGGTCCATGTCGGCATCCCGGGCCGGAGGCGTGAGCTGGCGCTGCCGGTCGAAGGGCGGCTTCGGGAAATCGGTCATGCTCGTCTCCTGATGAGAGAAGGGAGTGAAAGCTCTCAGGGGTTGGCGCGAGTCAGGGTCAGGGTTCCGCGGAAAGGCTCACGCTGCCGGGAGACGGCCGTGCAGCCATAGGGATACTGGCCCTCGGCCAGGGTCCGGACCCGCAGGACGCCGTTGCCCCCCTGCTTGATCAGGTAGCCGTCATTGCTCGCCACGTGGACGAGGTCGCCATCGTGGTGCAGCACGTTGCGATTCTTGAACATGTCCGGCGCCGTCAGCGTGACCTGTTCCTTGGTCTTGTTGACGATCTCGAACTGCACGTTGGTCTCGGCCGGGAGGCGCAGTTCGGCGGGCGAGCATTGGAGGCGTCCATCGACCTCTTCGGCGACGATCGAGATCGGGGGCATCGTCCCGTCATTCTTCGGCGGCGCCTTCGTCTGCGCCGCGGCGAAACCGCCAGAGAGGACCAGCGCCGCCAACGTCATCGCCGCACGGGAGAGAACCGCATCCGGACGAGGACGGTATGGGCGGACATCCGGATGATAGGCCCGGGACGCCGCATAGGACGACGTTGTGGTCAAGCTGAACATGCAGGGCTTTCCGTGACGAACCCGGGATCGACGCGCGACCGTCACGGTACACGTCGTCATCGGGACGCCCCGTCAACGCGAAGCAGAAACGCTTTGTTTCCCGGCCACGCGGAACATCATCGCCTCATCTCGGATATGGCTGTGCTTTAGCTTCACGCTCCGGATTTATGCTTGAGCTTGGCTAGAATCAGCTTGAGCGCGATTGTTACGCAATCAACGGTATGGTGCGCCCGGACCGGTCGGGACGCGGCGGGGCGTAGCGCTCGATCATCTCGGCGCAGAAATCGGCGAATTCCTGCGCGACCAGCGGGGGGCTGGTATGGTGGGGCATCAGCCCCCGATGTTCGGGCGTGAAACAGAATGTGACCGTGACCTGGAACTCGGCGAGCGCCGCCATCTGCCGGTCGAACCAGGCGAGGGCGTCCGGCCGGAACCGGTCGGCCCAGGACAGGCCGGTGCGCAGATGGGTGACGCCGAGCCGCCGCAGCCAGGCCACCGCCTCGTCGAGGCGGTGGTCCTCGAAATGGAACCACTGGCAGATGCCGAGATCGGGCGCGTAGCGGGCGAACTCCTCCAGCGACGGCTTCGGAGTACCGTCCTGGCGCAGAAGGCCCATGTAGAAATGCCGGTAGTAGGAAGAGCCCTCGGCCTCGCGGTGGCGGGTCATCGCTTCCCATTCGCGCGGCAGGTCGTAGAGGCTGTACCAGTGGATGCGCGGCGCTCGGCCGATCAGGAGCTCGGCCGTCCGGCCGAGCCCCCAGGCCTGAACCTCCTCGGCCCCGAAGCTCGACACCCCGACTTCCGAGACCCAGACCGGCAGATGCGTGGCCGCGCGGATCTCCTCGACCTTCGCCGGCCACTCGCCGATCTGCCAGAGGTTCCAGTCGAGGGGGAATCCGTGGACGGCGACGGCGTCGACATGATCGAGCACGCCCTGGTCGGCCATGTTGCGGATGAAGACCGGATCGATCGGCGAGATGCCTCCGAGGACGCGGGTAAGGGTCGGGTTCACGGCCCGGATCGCCTGGCCGGCGGCCTTGGCCATCTCGGCGAACAGGAGCCAGCCGGGATCGACCTCGGGGTCCCAATGCGACTTGTTGTTGGGCTCGTTCCAGATCATCGCGGCTTCAATCATGCCGGCTCCTCTCCGGTGGAAAATGATGGTCGCGGCGGGTAGACCGCGCCCTCTCCCGCGGGCGGCCCGGCGCAGCGGCAGAGATAGACCTCTGCCTCTGGCTGGCCCAGGATCGCGAACCCGCTCGACCGCAGCATCGCCTCGACGCAGGCACGGTTGGGCACCCACCAGTTGGTGGGATCGCCGGCGTATCGCTCCTCGATGAAGTGGAGCTTGGGGTAGCCGGGCAGGGCGAAATGGGCCGCCTGCTTGAAGTCGTGGTCCGGGGGCAGTTGCGCGCGCATCATCGAGCCGCGCTGCATCGACTGGAACACCAGCAGATCGCCGGCCACGTGCTCGCGGATGAGGTCGAGGGCGAGGAGCGGGTGGCGCAGGTGGTAGAGCACCCCCATGAACAGCACGATGTCGAAACGTTCGGCGAGCGCCCCGACGTCGTAGACCGAGAGCTGCCGCAGCTCGATGTCGAGGCCCGTGACCCTCGCGGCGAGCCGTGCCTGGGCGAGGTAGCGCGGGTCCGGATCGATTCCGACGACGCGCGCAGCGCCGCGTCGCTTCATCTCCAGCGCGTAGAACCCGGCATTGCAGCCGATATCGAGCACGGTCCGACCCGAGAGGTCGGCCGGCAGAGCCTCGGCGAAGCGCCGCCACTTGAAGGCGGGATAGTCGCCAAGGAAATGATCGGGCGCGGTCCTTACGCCGCGAAGCTCGAGGTTGTGGAACCACGGTGCGAGGGCGTCGATGGCACTGCGCAGGTCGTCGGTCTCGGGTCCGGCGCCGAGGGCTTCGCCAGTCTCGCTCATGCCGTCATGTCCTCGCCGAACGGCGGAACCTCGTTCAAGCGCAGGACACGGCTGCCGCCCGGCCAGAGCTCGACCGAGGACAGAGAAGCGGGATCGATGGCGAGGCGACCATAGGCGTCGAGGGGAAGGCCGAGAACCCCGAGGAGAGCCGCCCGTATCGGTTCGGCATGGCTCACGAGGAGACAGGCTCCACCCGCAGCGCCGGAAAGACGCTCGATCACTCTCGCTACCCGCTCCTGCACCTCGACCATGCTCTCGCCGCCTGGGGCTTGAGCGTCCGAACGCCTCTCGTTCCAGTGCTGCCAGCGTGGGTCGGCATCGAGTTCGGCAAAGCTGCGCCCGGTCCAGTCGCCGAAATCGACCTCGTCGAGATCCGGGACGATGCGCATCGGTCGATCGAGCGCCTCGGCCACGATCCTGGCCGTCTCCACGGCGCGATCGGAGGGGCTCGACAGCACGGCGTCGACGGCTTCGTTCGATAGACGCCGGGCGAGAGCCGCGGCCTCCCTCAGGCCGCGCTCGCCGAGCCCGACACCGGCCATCCGGCCGCAGAGAATCGTCGCGACGCGATCGTGGGAGGCGTGGCGGGCGAGATGGAGGACGCTCATGGCGGCGCGCCCTCGGCATCGTCGAGGCCGGCCACGAACCGCAGGGTCCGCTCGCGCGCCTCTCCGTCGGTGAACTGCACCGGGGGCGCCTTCATGAAGTAGCTCGATGGGCCGACCAGCGTACCGCAAAGGCCGCGGTCGAGGCCGAGCTTGGCGCAGCGCACGGCGTCGATGACGATGCCGGCGGAGTTCGGAGAATCCCAGACCTCCAGCTTGAGCTCGATGTTGAGCGGCACGCCGCCGAAGCCCGTCCCTTCGAGGCGGATATGTGCCCATTTCCGGTCGGTCAGCCACGGCACGTGATCGCTCGGGCCGACATGGACGTTGCCGGGGGCGAGCTCGGCGTCGAACTGGCTGGTGACGGCGCGGGTCTTCGAGAGCTTCTTCGATTCCAGCCGCTCGCGTTCGAGCATGTTCTTGAAGTCGGAATTGCCGCCGAAATTGAGCTGGTAGGTACGGTCGAGGCGAATGCCGCGCTCGCGCATGAGGTTGGCGAGCACGCGGTGCACGATCGTGGCGCCGACCTGGCTCTTGATGTCGTCGCCGACGATCGGGAGCCCGCGCCGCTCGAAGCGCCGACGCCAGGCCGGGTCCGACCCGATGAAGACGGGAATGCAGTTCACGAAGGCGCAGCCCGCGTCGAGGGCGGCCTCGGCGTAGAACTCGCTCGCCGCCTGCGACCCGACCGGCAGGTAGGAGACGAGGACGTCGACCCGGGCCCTTTCGAGTTCCGAAGCGACGTCGGCGACGGGCTCCGAGGATTCCGGGATGTCGTCGCGAAGGTAGGCGCCGAGCCCGTCGAGGGTCGGGCCGCGCCGCACGACGACGCCCGTCGCCGGCACGTCGGCGAAACGCTCGGTGTTGTTGGGGGCTACGAGGATGGCGTCGGCGACGTCGCGGCCGACCTTTCGGGCGTTGATGTCGAAGGCCGCGGCGATCTCGATATCGCCGACATGATAGCCGCCGAGTGTCGCGTTCATCAGGCCCGGCGCCAGGGCGTCCACGGGCGCGTCGCGGTAGTAGGTCAGGCCCTGGACGAAGGAGGAGGCGCAGTTGCCCACTCCTACGAGACCGACCCTGACTTTCGTGCGGTCCATGAGTTCCTCCCGCGGTCCCTCCGGTCCTGCCCTCAGCCGACCGCGAGGGAGGCGGTGCTCGGTTCCATCCGCTTCGTCGTGCCGCTGACGGCGATCTCGTCGGCGAACCAGGCGATCGTCGCCTCGAGACCCTGCCCGAGCGAGGTCTTCGGCGCCCAACCGAGAAGTTCCTTCGCCCGCGCGATATCGGGCCGGCGCCGGCGTGGATCGTCGACGGGCAGGGGACGGGTGACCACGGGCGAGCGGCTGCCGGTCAGCGCCACGACGGCAGCCACGAGTTCGTCGATGGTCATCTCGGCGGGATTGCCGAGGTTGACCGGGCCGGCGAGCTTCCCGTTGCAGGCCATCAGCCGCATGAGCCCGTCGACGAGGTCGTCGACGTAACAGAACGATCGGGTCTGCTGACCGCTTCCGTAGACCGTGATCGGCTCACCGGAGAGCGCCTGACATACGACGTTGGAGACGACCCGGCCGTCATCGGCCCGCATCCGCGGCCCGTAGGTGTTGAAGATCCTGGCGACGCGGATGTCGGTGCTGCGGGCGCGCTCGAAATCGAAGCTCAGGGTCTCGGCCGAGCGCTTGCCCTCGTCGTAGCAGGCGCGCGGGCCGATCGGGTTGACGTTGCCGGTGTAGGATTCCGGCTGCGGATGCATGTCGGGGTCGCCGTAGACCTCGCTGGTCGAGGCGAGGAGGAAGCGGGCACCGCTGGTCTCCGCGAGACTGAGGAGCTGATGCGTTCCGACGACGCTGGTGAGCATCGTATGGACGGGATCGGCCTGGTAATGCGGCGGCGAGGCCGGACAGGCGAGGTTGAAGATGCGGGCCACCTTAGGCAGGGCGGGCAGCGTCTCCGACACGTCGGCTTCGATGACCTCGAATCGCGGTTCCCGCCGGAGGTGATCGAGATTGCGCATCCGCCCGGTGTGGAAATTGTCGACGCAGATCACGTGCATGCCGTCGGCAAGCAGCGCGTCGCAGAGATGCGAGCCGATGAAACCCGCACCTCCGGCGACGAGGACCTGCCTGCTTTGCCCGTTACGCATGATGAAACCTTTCAGGCCATGGAAGGGTGTGTCGGGAAGGCGGGCTGCCGACGCGGCGGCTTGGAGCGCTCGCGCCGGACGTGGCGGAGATGGCCGTCTAGCTCGGCGGCGCGATGGCGCGCCGTGTGCGCGGCGAGCACGCGGGTCCGCGCCGCGTGGCCGAGTGCCTGCCGCTGCGGCTCCTGCAGGGCCGAGAGAGCGGCCAGAACGTCGTTCCCCGTTTCGGCGATCAGGATCTCGCGGTTCGGCACGAACAGCGTATCGAGACCCGCCCAGGGGTCGGAGAGGACAGGGGTCGCCGTCGCCGCCGCCTCGAACAGGCGGACGCTGGGGCTGTAGCCGGCGCGGACCATGTCCGCGCGGGTCAGGTTCAGGGTGAAGCGGCTCCTTGCATAGAAGGCGGCATGCTCGGCGGGCGGGACGTGCGGAATGCGCTCGACATTGGCGGGCCATTCGAACCCGTCCGGATATTGCGGTCCGGCGACGCAGAAGCGCAGGTGCGGCGCCCGCCGAGCAGGCTCCAGCAGAAGGGTCTCGAGGCCGGGCTGCCGGTCGGGGCTGTAGGTGCCGAGATAGGAGAGGTCCCAGCGCGGCTTCCGGCGGGTGGCCGGATAGAGGTCGGGATCGACGCAGCAATACAGGGCGCGGGCGGCGGGCGAGCCGTACTCCACTTCGAGCCGGTTCAGCGTCGGGCCACCGGTGAAGGAGAGGTAGAGATCGTAGCCGGGGATCAGCTCAGGTGTCAGGTACTCGGCATCACCTGCATCCAGCTTGGCAAGGGTGACGGGCGTGTCGATGTCGTAGAAGGCGCGCACGCCCGTGGCCCAGTCCTGGACGAGGCGGCCGACCTCGATGCCCTCCGGCACGTAGGAGCCGACGATGACGGCATCGGCCGCGGCGATCGCGTCTCGCCAATCCTCTATGGCGCCGAGATCAGGATAGAGTTCTAGGCGGCAGAAATCCGGTGCGACGAGGTCGCGATGCGCGGCGTACCAGGGCACGTCGCGCTCCAGGAACAGCACGTCGTGGCCGCGCTCGGCGAAGGCCTTCAGCAGCGCCCTGTAGGTCGTGGCGTGCCCGTTGCCCCAGGACGAGGACAGGCTCAGGCCGAGCACCACCAGGGTGAGGCGCTCGCCGGTCACGCGGCGCACCGCGCGCGCTTCCGGATCGACGCATCCTTGATGATCGCATCGACCTCGGCCCCGCGTCGCGCATAGGTATGCCCGTCGAGGATCCGGGCGCGCGCGGCCCGGCCGATGATGGAGGCGCGCTCGGGTGTGAGGGCACGCAGGTGCTCGGCGACGTCGGCGCCGTCGCGGGCGACCAGCACCTCGCGGCCGGGTTCGAGGAACAGCTCGACGCCCTCCCAGGCATCGGTGATGAGGCATGCTCCCGCGCCGGCGGCCTCGAAGACGCGCGTCGCCGGCGAGAAACCAACGGCCGCCATGCTGTCGCGGGCGATATTGAGGACCGCGTCGGGGCTCGCGTTGAAGGCGTTGTGGTCGCGGGTATAGACGTGGCCGATATGCCGGACGTTGCGCGGCAGGCCCTTCGTCTCCCAGCCGCTGCCGCCGATGAGGAAGCTCCGTTCGGGCAGCCTCAGGGCCGCATCGAGGAAGAACTGCTCGACCCGTGCCTCGCGATCGGGAAGGCGATTGCCGAGGAAGGAGAGGCCGGCACGAAACCTCTCCTCGGACGGCACCGGATGATGGGTCGACGGGTCGAGGGCGTTGTAGACCGGGATGCAGGTCCTGGCCCCGAAGGCGCGATAGGCCTCGACCACCGGCGGCCCGCCCCCATAGGTCAGGACGATGTCGAGGTCTGGGAGCGCCTGGCGAACCGGATGGCCGGGATCGGCGCGCATCTCGGCGAGAGTGGCCGGCGCGTCGACGTCCCAGAAGATGCGCAGGGCCTGCGGCGACGAGGCGGCGACGATCCCCTCCAGCAATTCCCGATCGAACACGCCGACGCCGCTCGCCTTGACCACGACGTCGGCGCCCGCGGCTTCCGCCACCACGCCGCGCATCGCCTCCGGCGTAGCCGGATAGACCCGGACCTCGGCCCAGTCCGGTGGGTCGATGTCGCGGTGCTTCTGCCGGTCAAAGGCGTCCGGCTCGTAGAAGGTGATGGCATGGCCGCGCCGGGCGAGGTCGGAGAGCAGACCCCGGTAATAGGTCGCCGCCCCGTTCCAGTAGGAGGAGAGCAGGCTCGATCCGTAGAACGCGATCCTCATGCGGACATCCTCGCGGCTTGTGCGGCGGCCCGCGCAGCAGGTGCCTTCAGGAAGGCGACGAGCCCCAGGAGTTCCTCGGCACGGTGCCGACAGGTGTGGCGGGCCAAGACGGTGGCGAGGCCGCATGCGGCCAGGGAGGCCCGCAGATCGGGGTCGGCCACGATCGCCCGCAGATGGGCCTCCACCTCGGCGCCGGTCCCGGCGATGAGGTAGTCGGTTCCGGGCCGGAACAGGCCCTCGGAATCGGTCCATGGGGCGCTGACCAGGGGGATACCGCAGGCCAAGGCCTCGAAGACCCGGATCGTCGGGATGCCGGGCAGGTGCTCGACATAGAAGCGCCGCGGCACGTGGACCGTCGCCTGATGGCGGGCGAAGAGGGCAGGGGCCAGGGCGTTGGGCGCCCAGCCATGGTAGCGCGCGCCATAGCGCTCCAAAGTCGCCAGGGCCTCGTCCGGATAGCGCACGCCGTAGATGTCGAGGGGCAGACCGAGACGGCGGGTCGGGGCGAGGAGGAAGCTCTCGATCTCGGCGGTGCGCTCTCCGTCGCCCCAATTGCCGATCCAGACGACGCCCTCGCGGGCGGTCTCCGCCTCGGGCGGCCGGAACAGCCGGGTATCGGCCGCCTCGTGCCAGACGAAAGCACGCCGGCCCCAGCCGCGGCGGCGGTAGATGGCGGCCAGGGCCTCGCCGAAGGCGAGGACGCCGTCATAGCCGTCGAGGTCGAAGCGATCGAGGGCGGCGGGATCGCTCACCGCTCGGTGATGGGTGTCGTGGAAGAGGAGCGTGTATCGCGCGCCGTGGAGCCGGGCTTTCCCGAGAGCCGCGACGAGAGCCGGGTCGTTCCATTCATGGACGAGGACGAGGTCGGCATCCCCCGCCAGCTCCACCACCGCATCGAAGTCGGAATAGACCTGCGAGGAAAGATCGGGATAGGCGCTCCGATAGGCGTCGAGACCGGCCTCGCCGTGATCAGAGAGGAGATTTGCAAGGCTCCACGCTCCTTCCGGCTCATAGGCCTCGACGTCGTGCCCGGCACTCGAGAGCTCTCGCAGCACCCCGCGCAGGAAATGGGCGTTGCCGTGGTTCCAGCACGAGGCCAGGGAGTGGGTGAAATACGCGATCCTCATGCGGCCGCCTCGCCGGATTGCATCGGCAGGAGCGTCCGGTAAACCTCGACGATACCGTCGCCGAGGGCATCGAGACTGTAGGCCCCGGCCCGCTCGCGGGCAGCGGTGCCGAGTTCGCGTGCCCGTTCCGGATTGGCAAGCAAGTCGATGATCACACGGTGCAGATCGGCTTCGTCGTCGCATCCGACAAAACGGGCGACGCCGCCCCACAATTCACGGAAAGTCGGGATGTCGGAGAGCACGAGCGGGCAGCCTGCCTGAGCCGCTTCGAGCACCGAAAGGCCGAAGGGCTCGTAACGCGCAAGGGAGACGAAGATCGGCCGGCGGGCGAACTGCTCGGCCATCGCGGCCTCGTCGAGGCGGCCGAGGGTCGTGACGTGCAGCGGCGCGGCACGCTCGCCGTTCGGCCCCTGCAGCGCTCCGGCGGCGAAGACCGGCACCGGGAGCGATGCGGCGACGCGATCGAGGATCGCCAAGTTCTTCGCCCGGTCCCACAACCGCCCTGCAGTGAGGATGACGGGCTTCGGGGAAGCCGCCCGCGACGCCGGACAGTCGCGGCCGTTGCGGACGACACGTGGACGGACGTCGAGGTCGTAGGCCCTGGCGGTCGCTTCGGCGAAGGCGGCGCTCGGGGCGAGGAGCGCGTCCGCCCGGGCGAGGCCCGTCGCGACGAGATCACGGCGCCAGGCGAGGTCGTCGGGCAGGGGTCCGTCTTCCACCGCCTCCCACCAGGTCGCCACGCAGGAATGACAGACGACGACGACGGGTACGGGAATGCTGTCGGAGACGAGGGCGGCGCTGTGGAGGTGGACGAGGTCGGCCCCCGCCTGCCACGCCAGGGCGCCGACGGCATTGCCCGCCTCACGCACCTCGGCGGCATCGAACGCGGTCCAGTCGAGGGGCAGCCCCATCGTCGTCACGCGGCAGCCGGGGATCGCGGCGGCGCGAGACGCCTGGCTCTCGTCCGGAGGCGGCCCGAGGACGGAGAGGGTCGTGCGGATTCCCCGTCGGACGAGGGCGGCGGCGAGGTCGAGGCTGTAGGTCCAGACGCCACCGACCGCGTCCGTCGTCATGAGAACGTGCAGGCGAGGCTCGGGGACGGGCAGCACAGGCTCCGCCAGCGCCGCCGGCGCCGAGCGGAGGGCGAGGTTCAGGAGGCGGCGCATGCGGCCTCCAGTTCCCTCAGCGGCAGCGGACGCTCCTCCTGGATATCGCTGAAGGCGTCGAATTGGCCGAGGTAATGGGCATGCGCCCGCTCCCAGGCCTCGTCGTCGGGGTCGCCCCAGAGGCGGCGGTAATCGGGCGCGCCGGGATAGGGGTAGAGCGGCACCGGATCGTTGGCCCAGACCCCATGGCCGCGCAGGCGGTCGCGCCAGGTGGAGACGAGGTCGGGGTCGTCCCCGGCGCTGCGGATCAGGTTGGCCTGGACGAAGGGGACGCTGCGCCGCGCATGGATCAACCGCGCGGCGAGGTCCTCGGTGCTGTCGCGGCACCGCTTGTCGAGGGCGGCGCGGCCCTCCGGCGTCAGGCTCTCGATGCCGGCCTCGATCGAGACGCATCCGGCCGCCCCGAGGAGGTCGAGCATGTCCGGCTTCCACAGGTCGATGCGGGTCTGGATTCCAAAGCGCAGGTCGCGCGTGACCAGGGCCTCGAGCAGCGGCTTCTGTGGCAGGAAGATCTCGTCGACGAAGTAGACGTAGGTGACGCCCTGCGTGATCAGCCCGTCGATCTCGGCGAGCACATGGGCGAGGTCGCGGCGGCGATAGGCATCGCGAAAATCGATCTTCGCGCAGAAGCTGCAGGTATAGGGGCAGCCGCGCGAGGCCTCGACCTCGGCGCCCGGCCCGTCGGGCTCGGAGTCGAAGCGGTGGTGGTGATGGGTGTGGCGGGCGAGCCACTCAGAAGGCCAACGCAGGGGCGCCAGATCGGTGAAGCGCCCGGCATGCGGGCCGCCGGTGACCGTCACCCCCTCGGCGCCGCGATAGGCGAGAGCCGGGATCGCATCGAGCGGGCCGCCCTGTGCCAGGCGGACCAGGACCTCCTCGCACTCGCCGCGCACCACGACGTCGACGCCGAGCTTCCTGAGCGTCGCGCCCGGCGTCGTCGAGCCGTGCGGACCGACGGCGACGGTGCGGCCGCCGCGGCCGTCGAGGGAATCGAGAAAGGCGCGGGGCACCCGCAATTCGGGCGGGGCGCAGCGCCAGAACAGGTAGGTCGGCGCCGTCGTCACCGCCGTCATGGCGGGGCGGAATGCCGCCACCGCATCGGCGGCCTCGGCATTAGACTGTCCGTTGAGATGGGCGTCGAGGAACAGGACCTCGTGGCCTTGGGCCTCCAGCAGCGCCTTGGCATAGGCGAATTCGAGGGCGAGATGCGGCTCGCGGCATCCGAAATAGATGCTGTTCGCGTAGCTCCAGGCCGGGTTGACGAGGGCGACGCGCATCAGCCGGCGGCTCCGGCGAAGTCTGGGCGCGACGCGCGTTCGCCAGCGCCGTCCTCGCGCCCTCCGAGCCAGCGGGCGAGATCCCCGAGGCCGTCGCGCCAGGGTAGCGGCTCGGGCAGGTCGAGGGCCCCGCGCACGCGCCGGGTGTCGGAGACGTACCAGCGCTGGTCCCCGGCGCGCCACGGACCGAAGCGAAGATCCACCGGGGCGCCGACGAGGGCCGGAAGCTGCGCCAGCACATCCTGCAGGCTCACCGCGTTCTGCGCGCCTCCCCCCAGATTGAACGCCTGACCCGCCACCGCACCGATCCGGTCCCAGGCAGAAACGTAGGCGGCCACCGCGTCGGCGACGTGGAGGATGTCGCGGACCTGATGGCCGTCGCCGTAGACGAAGATCGGCTCGCGCCGCAGGGCACGGATGAGGAAATGCGCGACCCAGCCCTGATCCTCCGTGCCGAGCTGGTGCGGGCCGTAGATGCAGCTCATGCGCAGGACCGCGGCCGGAACGCCGAAGCTGCGGGCGTAGTCGAGAACATACTGGTCGGCCGCCCCCTTGGAGCAGCCGTAGGGCGTGTGAAAGTCGAGGGCGCGGTCCTCGCCGACACCGTACCGACGAAGGGCCGCATCGACCGGCCGATAGGTCTCGCCGGATCGCTCCAGGGCGATGCCGCCGAGGTTGCCATAGACCTTGTTGGTGGAGGCGAAGACGAGCGGCAGCGGCTTTCGGCGCAGGGCTTCGAGGAGGTTGAGGGTGCCGGCCAGGTTGACCTCGAAGTCGGTTCGCGGATCGACGAGGCTCGTCGTCACGGCCACCTGGCCGGCGAGGTGGAACACCACCGAGGCCGTCTCGACCACCTTGCTCAACGCGGCCTCGTCGCGGATGTCGGCGACGACCGGCCGGATCCGCCGGGGATGGCGCGCCGTCAGCCCCTCGAGGTTGGCGGCGACGCCAGCGCGGGCAAGGGAATCGTAGACCACGACGTCGTGGCCTTCCCCGGCGAGATGGTCGGCAAGGTTGCAGCCGATGAACCCGGCGCCGCCAGTGATCAGGACCGGACCATCGGGGCGGGGCGAAGCTGGCACGGGGGAGGGCGGCAACGAGGTGGTCATCTCCCTCATGCCACGAGGCCCCGCTTCTCCAGGGCGTCCCGGGCTTCGGCGACGAGGTCGAGGGCCTGCTGCTGCGCCACCCAGGCGGCGAGCTCGGCGAGTCCCTCCGAGAAGTCGCGCCGGGGCGCGTAGCCGAGCTCCGAGCGGATGCGGGTGATGTCGGCGATGCAGTGGCGGATGTCGCCGGCCCTGACCTTTCCGGTGATCTCGGGCTCGATGTCCTCGCGGCCCATGGCGCGGGCGAGCAGCTGCGCCACCTCGCGCACGGTGCGGTCCTCGCCGCTGCCGACATTGTAGACGTTGCCGGGGGCGGCCGGGTGTTCCAGGGCGAGGAGGAAAGCCTGGACCACGTCCTCGACATGGACGAAGTCGCGCCGCTGCAGGCCGTTCTCGAAGATCATCGGCGGCTGGCCGTTATGAAGCCGCGAGGCGAAGATCGCGAGCACCCCCGTATAGGGATTCGAGAGGGCCTGGCCCGGGCCGTAGACGTTCCAGAGACGCAGCGCGACGCCCTCCATCCCGTAGGCGGGGGCGAGGGTGAGGGTGAGCCGCTCCTGCACGTACTTGGTCAGGGCGTAGACCGAGGCGAGGGTCGGCGCCTTCCATTCGGGTGTCGGCGCCGGCACGAGGGCCCGGCCGTCGGCATCGACCGGATCCAGCTGGCCCGGCCTTCGGACCCCCTCGGCGACGTCGCCGCCGGCCGTGCGGTAGAGCCCTTCGCCGTAGATGCTCATCGACGAGGCGACGACGACCCGTTTGACCGGGCGCTCGATCAGCGCCTGGAACAGCACCGCCGTGCCATGATCGTTGACGGAGACGTAGCGATCGACCGCGTACATGCTCTGCCCGACGCCGACTTCAGCCGCGAGATGGACGACGTGGGTGACGCCGGCGAGGGCCCGGTCCACCACGGCCGGATTGCGCACGTCGCCTTCGATCAGACCCACTTCTGACGGGAGCGGCGGGGCCGCTCGGGCGGCGCCATGAACCTGCTCGATGAGGCTATCGAGGACGCGAACCGCATATCCTGCGGAGAGGAGCGCCTCGGCCAGGTGGCGGCCGATGAATCCGGCGCCGCCCGTGATGAGAACCGTGCCCCGCTCAGCGTCTCGCATCCTGCCGTCCCGGTGCTCCTATAGAGCGATGAGGCAAGCATCAATGAAGAAGCTGGGAGGGTCTTTAACGTAAGCTGATGTACACAGATAATATTGATAAATATATGTTAATCAAAGCTTGGCTATTATTGCAAATCAACTTAAATCAATTTGCTCGGTGAGATGAAATGCAGATTTGATATTGAGTTTAGTCAAGATTGCCGAGGCGGGATATCAGGCGGCCCGCGAAAAGGTAGACCTCAGATACGAGGGATCGAAATCGGCCATTTGTTCAAGTCTCGCCACGTCGAGGATTGCGAGAACGCCGCCCGACATCCGGATCAGGCCGCCGCGGCGCAGTTCCTGAAGCACGCGGTTCACGTGCACGTAGGACAAGCCGAGGACGTCGGCGAGTTCCGACTGAGTGACCCTCATGTCGAAAGCATCGTCGATGGCGAGACCGACATGGCGTAGACGCACCCGCAACTCGCAGAACAGGTGCGCCATCCGCTGCAGGGCAGGGCGCCGGCCGAGACCGACCATCCACTCGCGCGCGATGGCTTCGTCGCGCAGGAGGTTGGACCAGATCGCCTCGGCGATCCCGTGGTCGTTCGCGGCGGGATTGGCGATCATGTGGAGCGGGATCTCGCCCACCGTACAATGGGTCAGGGCCGCGACGCCGTAATTGGCGCGGCCGCCGAGGGCGGCTTCGAGGTCGCAGATGTCTCCCGGAACGAGGATCGCAGTGATCTGGCGGCTTCCGTCGCCGAGCATCCGGTAGCGGCAGGTATGACCGGCCATGAGAAGATGCGCCACCTGCGGGATCTGGCCCTGGCGCACGATGTCCTTCTGCGGGGCCGCCTTCTTCTCGCGAATGACCGCGCCCAGAAGCGCGGCATTCAACAGAGGCCGGGTGCCCTGGCTGCTCTCCATGCGTCAGGTCTCCGCGAACCGTGGCTCAGCCACCAGCATACATATTCTATAAATCCATGATGCGGCAAAAAGCTGCAATGACTCGATTTAATGTACGTCGCCGTACATTCCAACACGCATATGTCATGGTTTCGCTGCGCTGTTTGGCGGTCGGAGCGCTCGACTTCCTCCCAACCTCCTTTCCGATTACGGTTGGGGTGCGGGGCGTTTCGGTCAGGACCTGCCGAATAGTCTTTCGTACTCGGCTTCCGCCGTGCCGTAACCGTCACCGGCTGCCTCGGTGAGCACTGTGCGGTCACGGATGGCGATGACGCCCCGGCGCATCTTGAGCGCCCCCGCTCCCTCCAGCACCTGAAGCGCCGTGGTGATCCCGGGGCGCCTCACGCCGAGCATGAGGGAGAGGAACTCGTGCGTGAGCGGTAGATCCTCCCGGTCGGCCCGGTCGTGGCACATCAGCAGCCACCGGGCGAGGCGCTCATTGATCGTCAGACGGCCATTGCACACCACCGTCTGCGCGAGCTGCACCTGGAAGGCATGGGCAAACCGCAGCAGGTGGTCGTGGAGCGGGCGGCTGGAGCGTAAAGCCCGGACCAAGGCCTCTGCCGGAAGGCAAAGGGCACGGCAAGGGATCTGGACGCGGACCTCGTTGGGCGATTGGTCGACCCCATGGAGGAGGGGAAGGCCGGTCACGCCCTCCGGACCGATCACTCCGGCTTCCAGCGTCATGCCGGTCAAGGTATGCGCCACCACCGAAACCATGCCGGGTTCCGGAAAGAAGACCTGATCGATGGATATGCCGGGTCGCTCGATCACCTCGCCCTGCTCGAGCGATCGTCGCTCGAGATCGGGCTGCAATAGGGCGAAGTCGGACTGAGAGAGCGTGGCCAGGAGCCGGTTACGCACGTCAGGTTGTGCAGTGAGAACCCGCACGGCTCCGCCAGTCTGAGGCAAAGGCAAGCAATACGCTTCATAGCCGGTTGCCCGTCCTGCCCGGCTTACGATGGATGCCCGTATCGCATAGAAAACACATCAAGAAAAATGGGCTAGAAAGTACGAAAATGTACTATATCGTACTTTACGATGATGTGATAGAGAAATTCCGAAAAACCCATGTATCTCTTCTACGGCAGCGCTTGATGCATTTAGCGAAAAGACGCGCGCCTGATTGGCTTTAGCGGTCAACCGAGGAATCTGAATGCCTCAGTACTTTTTCCACATCCGCGATGGGAGAACACTGGATCGAGACGAGTTCGGCATCGATCTGCCTGATTTGGGGGCGGTCCATTCCGAGGCTCGCAGGACCATCGCCGGCTTCATGATGGATGCGGAGCTTGGCCGCCACTCCATGCAGGGGCAGGCTTTCGAAGTGGCCGATCCTCAAGGAACCTGCCTGATGGTCATCCCATTTGAATGGGTAGCGTGCCCTCGGGACTAGCTACGAGACAGGCGGCGCCGGAAGCACTGGTCTGCGCGATGCCCCGCTACTTCTTGAACCTGCGCGACAGAGGGACCCTGATCGAAGATCCCGAGGGCGACGAGGCGCAGGACATCGCCGAGATCCTTCGGATCGCACAGGCGACGATCGACGACATATTCGGTCGTCCGGAAACCTACGGCGACATGCGGCGCTGGAACCGGTTCTCCTTCGAGATCACGGACGAAGCCGGCGAACTCGTCCTGACGGTCCCCTTCGCAGGCAACGGGAACGGCGTCGGTTGAGAAATACAGCAGCCGGAATTAAGGGTACTATACCGTACAAAGACTGATAATTCTCACATCGAACACAAGTTAGTGCATGGGCCGGCCCGTTCGTGGCTCTATTGGCGGCCTCACTTCATGCGGCCCTGTTCCGGTGCCGTCCATTACGACGACGGTACGAGCGTGATTCCCTCGCACAAGAACCTCCGCAACCGCCTGTTGGCCGCGCTGACACCAGACCTGTTCGACGCCCTGTGCGACCAGCTCGAACCGGTGCCACTGAAACCCGGCGAGGTTCTCGTTCGACCCGGCGAGCCGATTCGGTCGGTCTGGTTCGTCGAAAGCGGCATCGTCTCCGCAATCGCCAATACGCCGGAGGACCGCCGCATCGAGATCGGGCTCGTCGGCAACGAGGGCTTCGTCGGAGTCCCGTTGCTCCTCGGGGTCGATCGCACGCCTCACGAGAACCTCGTCCAGGTCGACGGCACGGCCTTGAGGCTGACGAGTGCCGCGTTCGACGAGGCAGTGGACCGCCATGCCGCCCTGCGCCGGCTCCTCCTGCGCTACGTCCACGCCTTCCAGATCCAGACGTCGCAGACCGCACTCTGCAACAGCAGCTACAATCTCGAGGAGCGGCTCGCCCGCTGGCTCACGATGTGCCACGACCGTATCGACGGCGACGAGTTCCCGCTCACGCACGAATTCCTCTCGATCATGCTCGGCGTACGTCGGCCAGGCGTGACGACGACGATCCACGTCCTCGAAGGCGCCGGCATGATCAAAGCGCGGCGCTCGCATATTCGCATCGTCGATCGCGAGAAGCTGCAGGCCGCGGCCGGCGACAGCTACGGCGTGGCCGAAGCGGAATATGCACGCATCATCGAGGCGGCCCTGAAGGATTCATCCGCGGCTGATGCGCATACCGGCCTGTGGGCGGAGCCAGACGCGGCTGCAGGACGACCGCATATTGTGCGCTCACCGGGTGACATTGGACGTTCGTCGTAAGGAAACCCAAAGAATCCGTATGTAGAATTCAATCCACGCAGAGGTTCCGGCGGAGATGCCGTCGCGTGAAGGAGCGATGTGGGGTGGGCGACCCGTTCGGCAATCCGGAAGTCACGGCCAGTCCGTCCTCCCGCGCTGCCCGCCGCCTCCGCTTCGGCGAGGATGATCGGGGAGCGACGGCGGTCGAGTTCGCCCTCGTCGTCTTTCCGCTGATCACCTTGCTTCTGCTCGTCCTGGAAGTCGGACTGAACTACTGGACCAGCGCGGTGCTCGACAACGCCGTCCATTCGGCGGTGAGGGTCTTCTACACGGATGCCGGCGCGTCCTCATCGTCGACGGCGGAAAACGTCCGCACGGAAATCTGCCAGCGCGGCGGAGGTCTCATCAATTGCGACCGCCTCAAGGTCGACTTCACCTACTACTCGGACTTCGCAGCGGTCAGCATCTTCAGCCCCGTGGATTCGGCCGCGAAGGCGTGGCGTGCAGGCTTCGGTACAGTCCATGGCTGCAGCCAGGATAGCCGTGTCGTCGTGCTGCAGGCGGCCATCGCCCAGCAGAACTTCCACAACATCGTAGCGGGCCTTGCCGTCTTCGCCGACGGCAGCCGGCTGATCCAATCCTCCGCGGTGGTCGCCCTGGGACGGCGGTCCACCGGCCCGGTCGTCTGCTGACGATGCGGCTGCGATCCCCGTTCGTCCCGCATCGGGGACCGTGGGGCCGCGCGCTCGGCCGGCGTGGGTGGCAGCCTTGCCCCGGACGTTTCGGGCGCGCCGAGGAAGGAGTCGCCCTTCTCGAATTCGCCCTGATCCTGCCGATCCTGCTCATGAGCTATATCGGCACGATCGAGGTCTCGAACCTGTTCGCCACCCTGCGCAAGGTCGACCTCATGACCCGGACCATCGGCGAGTTCGTCGGCGGGGCTCCGATGCCGAGCCAGCAGGAGCTCGACGGCATGCTGAAGGCCTCGAAAGTTGTGCTGATGCCGCTTGATGGAGCCGGCGTCGAGATCGTTGTCAGCGCTGTCGGCGTCCTGGGTGTTGATTTCCGTTGAGAGTTGACCCGGCGGAGCCCGAAGTTTCCATCGAGAAGTGACCCGTGTCTGAACCCACC
>NZ_JAIETD010000141.1 GCF_019745455.1 Methylobacterium sp. | reverse complement strand
CCACGCTGGCTGCGGTTTCATCAGCCAAAGGAATTTGAATTTATCGTATGCAGCGGATGTCGAGGCCCTGCTCTCGGCCGCGGATACCGATGCGCGTGACCGGGCCTAGCCGGATATCATCAAGGGAGTCGGGCAGGCCAGATAGCAGATCTGCCGACAGGACGACCCGCACACCTTCGGCTTTGGCGACCTCCAGAAGTCGGCTTGCAACGTTTACAGTGTCTCCGGTCGCAGTGATCTGCTGGTTATGAGCGCCGCCGAGGCGTGACACCACCACCGGCCCGGCATGTGCGCCAATGCGCAGGCCGATGGTGAGGCCTTGGCTGTCGAGCCAAGTTTCCAACGCCCCGGCGAGGGCAAGTGCTGCCTGCAATGCGCGATATCCATCGTCTGGCCGCGGGTCAGGCAAGCCGAACAGGATCATGGCACCGTCACCCATGAAGCTCGTCACCGAGCCGTCGTGAGCGCCCGCCACCGCCTCAACGCGAGCATGCATCTCCTTCAAGAGGCCTTGGGTCCGGGAAGGTCCGAGCTGTTCGCTGAGCCCGGTGAAGCCCGAGAGATCAACAAAGATCACGGCGGCGCGCTGTTCCTGCGGCGTCGCAAGGTAGTTCGTATCGTGTGCCAGCCGATCGGCGATCAACGGCGGGTGAAACCGCAGGAGTGCGTTTCGATCTCGCTCGAATTGACGCCCGAGGGCTCGCTCGAGCCAAATCCGACTGCTGAAGGTGAGTGCAATCGGTGGAACGATGGCCGCCAAAGGTAGAGCGAGGGCGAACCATAGTCCATGCGCAAACAACACGGCGTTCAAGCAAGCAGCGCCTGTCAGGAGCAGGCCGGCGATTACAAGTCCGATCCGATTGATCGAGAGCAGGAGGATCATCAACACTGGTAAAACCATCGCCACGGCGACATCGATCCGGCGGATGGTCGTGCTTCGTGTCAGGGCATCGCCTCGGACGAGATGTGCGATGCCGGTCGCTAGCACCTCGACGCCCGGCAGAAGTGGATCGAAGGGCGTCGGCAGGGTGTCGCCGTTGCCGAAGGCGGTCGCACCCACGACGACGATGCGGTCCTTCAATCTGTCCCCGAGAGTTCCGTTCAGGATAGCGTCACCACTCACCGTGTGGATGCTCCCCTGCGGACCGTAGAAGCGCAGGGCGAGTGAAGCTCCGAGATCGAGCGACGTCGCGACCTGACCGATCCGGACGGTGTCGCGCTCCCAGGCGAGTTCACGGCCAAATCCCGTCGCGACGAGGGACAGAGCAAAATGAAGGTTGCCATCGGCAACGGTGACGAGAGGCAGGTGCCGGGGTGTGCCACCATGATCGGTGGCGACGTTGACGAGGCCGAGGCCGGTCGCGTCCGAAAAGGTGGCAATGGGTCTCGTGAGCCTGTCGGCTACTGGCAAGTCTGCGAAAGGTCCTGAGCTGGCGCGTTGTTCTGGGCCGGCCCGCGCGAAGGTGGCTGCCACAGCGATCACCGAGGGGCTGGAGGCAAGAGCCTCAGCGAGTTCGCGATCCGCCTCGGGTTCACCTGGATCGAGGAACAAGATGTCGATCGCGATCGCGCGCGGTTGAGCCGCTGAAAGCTTACGGATCAGCTTCGCAAGGATGTGCCTCGGCAACGGGTAGGTTCCCGCACCTGCCACGGTGGCATCATCGATGGCGACGATCACCACATCTTCCGGCGCTTTGCGTGGTCCTGCGAGGAGAAAGCGAAGATCGGCAAGGGGTGCCTCGATCCGGTCTAGCGCCGAGGCGCCGCCGCTCAAGTGAGGCAACGCCAACACGCTGCTCCAGGCCAAAGACAGGATGATGCCGGCCAGCGACAGGATCGCCCGGGCGCGGCTAGCATCGCGCACGGCGCCCTCCTGTCAGCGACCGAAGCGTGCCATCAGCCCCATGCGGCGCGCCGGTGCCCATTGCTTGACCTCAAGGAGGGCGTTTCCGGGGGAAACATCGGTACCGTCCCCTGCTTTCAGCACGACCGCTTGTCCGCCACTTGCCCTGCCGACCGCGACGCGCCCAGTCTCCACGAAGACTGCAGTACCCGATGGCGTCACGTCCACGCCCCAAGTCGTGCCGCGCACGGAGGCGACTGCATGCGGAGTAAGTACTTGGAAGCCGCCCCGTGGGCGAGTCGTATACTCGATCAGGAGGCCCTTCGCCTTGAGTTCGACTGCCTCAGGCCGCCCGTCCCGGTTGCGATCCATCAGTCGGTACGCCGCACCCGACTCGGCCGTTAAGCGCACGCCGCCGGAGCATTCGAGCACCACACGCGGCGGGTCGGTGTAAGTCGTGCTGATACAACCCTCGGCGTAGGCCTGCGCACAAGACAGCGCCATGCACACAGCACTAACAATTAAAATGGCCAAGCATCTGAAGCCGGGCCATTCGAACCGCTGATCCGCTCGCATGACGACACCCCCCAAGAGACGGCCGTCACGACGCAGCCGGTTACGCTTCGGCGCTAGTGTTGTTTCACGGCCGCGCGCTTCGCAAGGGTATCCATCACGCACCCTCATTAGAAATACCGATGCGTGCCAATCTCCGTGTATCGAGGAGAGTTATCCGCCCCCGGCCGATCGCTACGATGCCTGCTCGTTTCCACACCTGCAGGTGACGGTTGACGCTCTCACGTGTGGCACCGACGAACATCGCGAGATCCTCCTGCGAAATCTCGATCTCATTGCCATAATCGGTCGCGAGACCGAGGAGACGCCGCACGAGACGCTGGACGAGAGGCAGAAAGGCCGCATCCTCGGCCTGGTTACTCATCCAGCGAATACGGGCGCAGAGCAGCTCGATCACCTGGACTGCCACGCTGGGTTCGCGTGCCATGAGGGCGAGGAGATCACGCCGTAGGACGACAAAGAGATCCGTTGGTTCGCTCGCGATCGCGGCGGCCGTACGCGGCTGCCCATCGAGGAGCGCCACCTCACCGAAAACATCTCCGGCGCCGAGCAGGTTGAGGGTCATGCGCTGGCCATCCACCGTGTCGGTGGCGATACGAACCTGCCCGCGCCTGATCGCGTAGAGCGCATCCGCCGGATCGCCCTTGAGAAACAGTGTCTGTCCCGCGTCTAGCCGACGCGTGATGCAAAGCGCCGCAATGGCAGAAAGCGCTTCTGGCCCAAGGCCGGCGAAGAAGGCGTTTGCGGCCAGCAGGTGCCCGAGATCAAGAGAAGGCGTCGTCATTCCAAGCGACAGGCAGCATAGCGTGGTCGGAATCAGGAGAGGCAGCAGGCAGGGCCGGCAAGGCTAAGTCAATGGCCGAGCTGAGCGAGGGCCGATCACGATCCCCAGTGGAAGGAGAAGCCGTTACGAACGTTTCCGTCGCATCTTCTGTCTATTCAGAGAAACAGGCCGATGGATGTATCCGGGCTGGCCTTCCTATCCTCCGACAGCGGCGGCGGGTCCGGCGAGCATCGCGATACCAATGACGAGGACGAAGGCGCCGGCCAGGACCTCGAGCCCGGCGACCGCCAAGGCTCCGCGCCTCGCACGCCCGCTCGCGAGTCGCAGCGCCAGGACCTTGGCGAAGACCGCGATGCTCGCCAGCGCGCCGGTGGTGAGCGCGGTGCCGAGCGCCATGGCGAAGGTCGCAGCGATGCCGACGGGGAGCATGCCCTGTGAGGTTGAGAAGACGAGGATGAGGACCGCGCCGGCACAAGGGCGCGAGCCCGCGGCGAGGACGATCCCGATTCGCGCCGGCCAGCCGTCGAGTCTCTCGATGGCGGACCCGTGGTTGAAGTGGACATGGCCGCATCCTGGCCCGCAGGTGGTCTCATCCTCCCCAAACATGGAGGCGAAGCGACCGGCTTTGCGCCACGTCATCGCTAACCCGACGAGGGCTACGAGGGCAAAGCTCACCGTCTCGATCGCGGTTCCGGCACGGGTCATCGACGCCGCCGTGGCGCCGACGAGCAGAGTTCCAATCCCGACGATGGCGATCGCCACCAGCGCCTGGAGCAGGGCCGCGGCGAGGCTCAGGGAGAAGCCCCGAGCCAAGGCGCGCTCTCCCGCCAGCAGGTAGCCGGCGATGACGGCCTTGCCATGTCCCGGTCCGGCGGCGTGGAAAACGCCGTAGGCGAAGCCGAGGAGCAGCATCGGGCCGTAGCCGCCCCCGGACTTGATCGCCGAGACCGCTGCCTGAAGGCTGCGCGAGAAGCTCGATTGCAGGGAAAGGATCCAACCGCCGAACCCCGTGGCAGCCGGTGCCGCCTCTCGAAATCCGATGCCGAAAGGCGAACGGGCGGGCGGCTGCGCCGGCGATGCGAGGAGCAGCGACAAGCCAGCCAGAAGCAGCCCGGCGAGCAGAATCGCGGTGGCGGCGACGAATAGGCGCGACCCCGTGCGGCTCCCGAGCGACGGCAGGGGCGCCGCGCTCACGGACATGCGACGAGGATCCGGTTGGCAAACTGGGCGCCGTAGGTCGAGGCGTTAGTCAGGGCCTCGAAAAACGATTCCGACAGACCGGGCTTAGCCGCGTTCGCTTGCGGGGTTGGAGCCGGATCGGACTTCGAACGCGTGACGGTGACGGCGCAGCCCGTCGGTGCCGCCTTCAGCGTCGCGACGTCGGCGGCATCCGACAAGCTGAAGGAGACGAAGTAGGTGGGATCGTAGACCTCGAGGGCGGCGACGCCTTTCCCCTGAACGATGGGATTCTTGAGGGGCAGAAGGAAGCTCAAGGTGAGCGCACCCTCCTCCAGCGCCATACGCGGCTCGACGGGATCGACGAAGGCCTGGTCCTTCCCGCCGACCTTGAGCTTCGTGAAGTAGCCGAACTCGGCGAGGTTGGCGGTGTTCTCGGCCGCAAGGGCCACGAGTTCTTCGGGCGTCAGCTTGCCGTCGCCGTTGGCGTCGAGGCCCTGGGTCACGAAGGCGGAGTATGATTTGTCGAAGGTCCAGGCGTGACGGATACCCTCGACCTTGCCGCCCGACCCGTAGGCGATCTGGACCTTCGAGATGATCCAGACATGAGGATGAGCCAGGGCCGCCCCTGTCAGACCGAGGGTCGACACAGCGGCGAGGGCGAGGCGGTGGAGACACGGAGCATGCGGCATCATCTTGCTCCAGACGCTCGCGGATCATGGTTAACACATCGTCAACGCGGCCGAGCCCCCGACGATTGCCGCCCGTCGTCGGGTTTCACTGGGGCAAAAGCGAGGCGCCATGGAGCGGGCGTCTATCAAAATGAAAAGAGCCTGCCCGCTCACGCGGGCAGGCTACGATCAACGGCTTGCAGGAAGAAGGCTTCAGTAGCTTCCAACCTCGGCGGAGGCGACTTCGACCCGGTCGCCGCGACGGGAGAAGGCGACCGTTGCCTCGCGGCCGTCTGCTCCGAGAGCTCCCGGCACGGAGAGATGCACGGTCTGGTCGGCGTTGAGGGTGGTCACCATCCGTATCACCTGCGGGGTGTCGGAGCCGGAATTGACCGAGGCGAGGGTCGCGACGACCCGGTAGCCGCCCTTCTCCACAGTGTAATAGGCGGAACCGCGGAAGCTACCGAGGTCGATCGAGTTCGATTGGCTG
This sequence comes from Methylobacterium sp., assembly GCF_019745455.1. Lineage (GTDB taxonomy): Bacteria > Pseudomonadota > Alphaproteobacteria > Rhizobiales > Beijerinckiaceae > Methylobacterium. The sequence continues at coordinate 26,999 of NZ_JAIETD010000141.1, read as the reverse complement.
GCCTGGAGCTCGGCGGCCGAAACCGAGCCGGCCGCTAGGAGGAGTGCGGAAGCGGCGAGAGACGTGAAAAGTGCGCGCATGATCATCAGCCTGTGCTGTTACTGCCGCCGGGAGTGCCCAAACGGGAGCCGGTTGCACCGGGAGATCGCTCAATGGCGGGAAAATGGTGCGTTGCGAAGATGGGCTTATTGCAATGCGATACGGCACAAAACGCATAGCTTACGCAAGATATATCCAAGATATGCGTTACGGAACGGACAGTGGATCAATCCCGCCGAGTGAGGGCTGCGATCTCGGCTTCCTCGGCGGCGGTCAGACGTTGCGGCGCCGTCGACTTTCGGTTTCTCGCAAGACGCCAAATACCGAATGCGCCGAGCCCGAGTACGGCAATCGGGGTCAGCCAGAGGAGCAGCGTGTGCAAGGCGAGGACCGGCCGCAGCAGCACGTATTCGCCGTAGCGGCCGACCACGTAATCCTGCACCTGTCGGTCGTCGTCTCCGGCCTTGAGGCGCTCGCGCACGATGAGACGCAGGTCCTTGGCGAGCGGCGCATCGGAATCGTCGATCGACTGGTTCTGGCAGACGAGGCATCGCAGGCCCGAGGAGATATCCCTGGCGCGCAATTCGAGCTTCGGATCGCTCAGGACTTCGTCCGGCTGCACCGCGAGGGCGCTTGTCGTCAGGAGACTCAGCGCCAGGGCGCCACAGGCGAGCCGGCGGGCCGTCATTCCGCCGGCACCGCAGAGGGCGGCAGGGGCTTCGACTTCGCCCGGGCCGGTGCGCCGACCCGCATGCGCCGGTCGGTGATGGAAACAGCGCCGCCAAGCGCCATCAGCACGGCGCCGAGCCAGATCAGAAGCACGAGCGGCTTGTAGTAGAGGCGTAGGCCGATGCTGCCGTCAGGCATGACCTCGCCGATGCTGGCATAGACCTGGCTGACGCCGATCGTCATCAGCCCGGACTCGGTCACCGTCATGCGGCGGCTTGGATAGAAGCGCTTTCCGGTCTCGACCGTACCGACATAGTCGCCGCCCGTCGTCCGGATGGTCAGGAAGCCGGTGGTCTCCTCGTAATTCTCGCCTGAACGCGGGCCGACCCGGTCGAGGGTCGCCGAGTAGGGACCGCTCGCCACGGACTGGCCCGGCTTGATCACCGCGAGGCCTTCGGTGGCCCAGCCTTGGGCGGCGATGCCCAGCACCACGATTCCGACGCCAGCATGGGCGAAGGCCGTGCCCCAGGCGGATCGCGGCAGGCCGGCGGCGCGGCGCAGGATGACGGCCGGCTTCGAGGACCTGCTGTTGCCGTAGCCCCGCGCCCGCGAGACGATCTCCAGCCCCGCGCCGATGAGCAGGTAGGCGCCGAGACCGATACCGATCGGGGCCATCGCCGGTCCGCCCCAAGTCATCGCCATGGCGATGAGCCCGATAACCAGCGCGAAGCCCAAGGCCGCGAACAGCCGCTGGGAAGCGGCATGCACGTCGCCGCGCTTCCAGGCGAGGGTCTGGCCGAAGGGGACGATCAAGAGGAGTGGGATCGCGATCGGCACGAAGGTGTAGTTGAAGAAGGGAGGCCCCACCGAGATCTTCTCGCCCGTCAGCGATTCGAGTAGCAACGGGTAGAGCGTGCCCACGAATACTGTGGCGCAGCCGGCGGCGAGGAACAGGTTGTTCATCACCAAAGCTCCCTCGCGCGAGATCGGGGCGAAGAGGCCACCCTGGCGAAGCAATGGCGCGCGCCAAGCGAACAACGAGAACGAGCCACCAACGAACAGTACCAGGATGCCTAAGATGAACACGCCGCGAGTCGGGTCGGTGGCGAAGGTGTGAACCGACGTCAGCACGCCCGAGCGCACGATGAAGGTGCCGAGCAGCGATAGCGAGAAGGTCAGGATGGCGAGCAGCACCGTCCAGACTTTCAGGGCGTCGCGCTTCTCCATCACTACGGTGGAGTGCAGGAGCGCGGTTCCGGCGAGCCAGGGCATCAGCGAGGCGTTCTCGACCGGGTCCCAGAACCACCAACCGCCCCAACCGAGCTCGTAATAAGCCCAGTACGATCCCATCGCGATGCCGAGGGTCAGGAAACTCCAGGCAGTCAGCGTCCACGGCCGCACCGCCCGCGCCCAGACCGCATCAATGCGTCCCTCGATCAGCGCCGCGATGGCGAAGGCGAAGGTGATCGAGAAGCCGACATAGCCGACATAGAGCAGCGGCGGATGCACTGCGAGACCGAAATCCTGCAGGAGCGGATTGAGATCGTTGCCCTCGAGCGGAGCCGGGTTGACGCGGTTGAACGGGTTCGAGGTCGTGATGATGAACAGAACGAAGACGAAAGTGATCAGCCCCTGGACGGCCAGGGTATTGGCCCGCAGCACGGCCGGCACCGAATCCTTGGCGACGGCGACGAGGGCGCCGAACAAGGCCAGGATGAGCACCCAGAGCAGCATCGAGCCCTCGTGGTTCCCCCAGACCCCGGAGATCTTGTAGATGAAGGGCTTCGTCGTGTGCGAGTTCTCGACGACGTTCTGGACCGAGAAGTCCGAGGTCGCGTGGGCGTAGGTGAGGGCTGCAAAAGAGAAAAGTATGCAGCCGAATGCGCCGAGCGCCGCCGGCGTCGCGACGGCGCGCATGGCGGAATCACCCGATCGGGCCGCCCAGATCGGAATCACGATCTGCACGAGGGAGAGCGCCAGGGCCAGCGACAGCGCGAAATGGCCGACCTCGATCAGCAAGGATGACTGTCCTTCGGTTTCAGGGTGCGCATCATCGCTCGCTGCGCGGTCCGAGCGTCGCCGCGTCGGGAGAGACCGGCGTGCCGGCGGACACGGTCTTCGGGTTGGGTTTGACACCGCCCTTGCCGCCTTCCTGCCAGCGACCCTGTGCCTTCAGTGCGTCGGCGACTTCCCGGGGCATGTAGGATTCGTCGTGCTTGGCGAGCACCGTGTCCGCTTTGAAGATCCCGCCCGGTCCCAAGGTGCCCTCGGCGACGACGCCTTGGCCCTCGCGGAAAAGGTCTGGAAGAAGGCCGCGATATTGGACGGCCACGGTGGCATTGGTGTCGGTCACGGCGAAATCGACGGTCTGGTCGGGACCGCGTTTCAGGGATCCGTCCTGGACAAGTCCGCCAAGGCGGAAGCGCGTTCCCGCCGCGACACCCTGCTGCGCAACCTCGGAGGGTGACCGGAAGAACACGATCGAGCCGCTCATCGCCGACAGGATCAGACCGACGGCGAGAGCGAGCACGCCCCCGCAGACGGCGATCATGATGAGGCGGCGGCTCTTGCGGGTCACGTATCCGTCCCGTGTTGTGGCTCAGCTACCGGGCTTCCCACGGATGGCGTGTCCCGCAGCAAGGCTCGGCCTTTTAACATGACAACGATGTCGGCCGCTGGCAGGCGGGGGTCAAGGCCTTAGGGCGGGACCGATTGTCAGGGGGTGGTGCCTTGCCGCGGGGGCCCGCCATCCTGCCGCGGCTCCGACCCATGCAGATCGAGCTCCTTGGCGAGGAGGTCGAGCCGCTGCACCGCTCCCTGATTCGGGCTCTGGGCCATCCGCGCCCGGTCGAGGGCCTGGACCGCGAGCTTGCGCTCGCCGAGGGCTGAGTAGGAGCGGACAAGGCGCAACCACTCGTCGAGCGTCCCTCCCTTGGAAGCGAGGCGCCGGTCGAGGCTTGCCACCATGCCGCGGATGGCGGCATCGCGCTCCGCGGCCGGCATGGCCTTCACCGCGGCGACCGCGGCTTCGGTGTCGGCGGTGCTGACAGACCCCTGATTGGGCGCGGCCGCGCCTTGGGCGGGTTCGCTCTTCGGCTGTGGCTTGGAAGGAGAAGCGCCGGCATTCAGGCCCATCTCGCCGGCGAGGATTTCGATACGAGCCATGCCGTCCTTGTCCTGAGCGAGAGCCTTGCGGGCGCGCTCCAGGGCCGCTGCGGCCTTGGAGCGCTCGCCGAGGACGCCATACGAGCGAAGGAGGCGTATCCAGTCCTCGGCCGTGCCGCCCTTGGCCGCCAGCCGCTGGTCGAGGCCGTCGACCATGCCGCGAATCGCGGCGTCGCGGGCTTCGGGCGGCATGCCCGAAGGATCGGCCGCCGCGTCTTCGCGGCCCATCGGGGCGGATGTGGCCGGCTCCCCTTTCAGTCGCGCCAGGCTCTCGCGGATCAAGGGCAGCCAAGGTGCGTCGGCAGGCGCGCCCTCCACCATCTTGTTCAGGCGCTCGATCGCGCCGGGGATGTCTCCGGAGAGTTCGGCCGAGCGGGCGAGATAGAATCGTGGCTTTGCGGCTGATGCATCGAGGGCGACGGCCCGCTCGAACACGGCCTTCGCCTCCGGCGTTATCGCCCCGTTGCCGGCCGCCACCATCGCCTCGCCGAGATCCGAGAGGCGCTCGGGGGTCTCGCCGAGGATGCGGTTGGCCATCTCGTAGGCGCGGACCGCGTCGTCGAATCGCGCCATCCGCATGTAGACCGGGGCGAGGACCTGCCAGCCGCGGCCGTCCTTGGGATCGTTCGCGAGCCGCGCCTCGATCTGCCCGACCGCCTTGAGGAGATCCTGGTCGCCGGTGCGGCCGGCCTCGCGTTCGGCAGAGGTCTGCGCTGGCAGGTGGGGCGAGCCGTAGATCCCGTAGGCGATCAGCGCGACGAGGGGAATGGTCGACAAAGCGAACGCGGATGCGGCCCGGCGCTGGCGCAGGGTCGGCTCGGCCATCCCGCCCGCAGCTTTGGGGCCGCCCTCGCGGTTGGCCCGCAGGAGCCGCCGCGCCGCCTCGGTACGCGCGGCCTCGGCCTCGACCGGGGCGATCAGCCCACGTCCGAGGTCGCGCTCGATTTCCCGGAGCTGGTCCTCGTAGAAACCCGTCTCGGTGGCCAGGGCACTCTCGTCGGGACCCTGCCCTGCGGAGGCGGTCCGGCGAGACATCGGCCAGAGCAGGCTGAACACGGCGAGCCCCGTCATGAACGCCAGAATGAACCAGATCGCCGTCATCGTACCCCGAACGCCAACCTGCGCATGTTAAAGACACTGACACGAGGGAACGACGTCGATGCGCGGTGACACGGTGTCACGCAAGGGCGAACAAGGCTTCTGAAGCCGCGAAACGGCAGATCGACGTTGTCAGGCATGACTGGTTCCGGCCGGCGCGTCACCGGGGACTTCGATCACCGCCCGCAAGCCCCCGATGGCGGCTTCCTCCAGGCGGAAGCGGCCGCGATAGAGTGCGGCGAGGTCGGCCACGATGGAGAGGCCGAGGCCGGAGCCGGGTTTCGTCTCGTCGAGGCGCTGGCCCCGGCCGAGCACGGCCTTGCGGCCCTCGGGCGGAAGCCCCGGCCCATCATCCTCCACCGCCACAAGGAGATGGGGATAATTGTCCTGATCCACCGCTTCGGCCCTGATCGAGACCCGGCCATTCGCCCATTTCGAGGCGTTGTCGACGAGGTTGCCGACCATCTCCTCGAAATCCTGGCGCTCCCCGCGAAAGCGCAGGCCCGGCGGCACGCTGACCTCGTAGGCGATGTCCTTGTCGCGGTATATTTTGCCGAAAGTGCGCACCAAGCCAGCTAAGGCGGGTTCGACCTCGGTCGATGTGCCGAGCGTGCCGGCGAGCGCCGCCGCCCGCGCCCGGTCGAGGTGGTAATTGACCTGATCGCGCATCACGGCGGCCTGCTCGCGGATCTTGGCGGCGAGGTCGTCGGGGGCCTCGCTCGATCCGACCTCGTTGACGATGATCGAGAGCGGGGTCTTCAGGGCATGGGCGAGATTGCCGACCTGGGTACGGGCGCGCTCGAGGATTTCGCGATTGGTCTCGATCAGCAGGTTCACTTCGCCTGCGAGAGGAGCGATGTCGCGCGGATACTCGCCGGTGATGCGGTCGGACTCGCCTCTGCGGATTGCGCCGAGCGCATTGCGGAGCTTGGCCAACGGCGAGAGGCCGAAGCGGATCTGCAGCAGCGTCGTCAGCGCGAGGAAGAGGCCGAGAAGGCCGAAGGTGATGAAGAGCGAGTTCCGGAAACGCCCGACATCGTTCTCGATTTCGTCGGCGGGGCCGGCGACCCGCACGGTGTAACGGCCCTCCTCGCCGAGATCGACGTCGCGCTCGATGATGCGAAGGGCCCTGTCATCCTGGGCGCGCCCGTAGCCCTGGCGAATCTGGCCGACCCCGGCGGTCGAGTCCGGCCGCCCGGCGGCTTTCAGCGGCAATCCGACGAGGGAGCGCGAGGTGCGCAGGTCGCGCGGCTTCGCGTCCGGCCTCCCGATCTGCCAGTACCAGCCCGAGAGCGGCAGATCGAAACGCGGGTCGCTGAGCGTGAAGGACCGGCTCTCGGGATCGCTCGGCGAGACGAGGTCGGTGGCGAGATTGTTGGCGTAGACGAGGAGGCGGCTGTCGAAGGCACGCTCGGTGTTCTCGCGGTACAGCGTCGTCAGGATCCAGGCAGCGATGAGCAGGATGGCGGAGCTCGCCAGAAGCGCCGACACCGCGAGACGCACCGCGATCGAGCGGCGGCGCATGGGCAGCCAGGACGGGAAGGAGAGCATGGCCGTCTCGTTTCTCATGGGCGGGCCGCTTGCCGACGATGGTGTAGATGGTCGTTCCGCGCTATCTACATCGAAGCCCGGAGAGATCGAGCATGGCCCTTCATATCCGCGACGAGGAGACCGATCGTCTCGTGCGCACGCTCGCAAAGCGCAAGCGCATCCCGCTGACGGAGGCCGTCAAGCTCGCCGTCGGCAACGAATTGAGGCGCGAGGACGAGAAGCTCAGTCTGTGGGAGCGGCTAAAGCCGCTTCGAGATCGCATTGCGGAATCGCCATCTACCGGCCTCGAAGCTGACAAGGCGTTCTACGACGAGCTTAGCGGCGACTGATGTTCGTCGATGCGTCCGCCCTCGTCGCGGTGCTTACAGGTGAGCCGGAAGGTCAAAGCCTCACCGACCGACTGGAAGCGGCCGACGATGCGTTCACCTCACCTCTCGCGGTCTACGAAGCAACAGTTGCTATCCGCAGAAAGCTGCACCGCCCACTCGCGGTGATCCAGGCGGACATCTCGGCCTTCCTCCAAACCACTGGGATGCGCCTCGTCCCTATCCCTCCCGTCGCAGGGGAGAGGGCGCTCGCCGCCTTCGAACGATACGGGAAAGGAACGGGGCACCCGGCCCGGCTCAATATGGGCGACTGCTTTGCCTACGCCATGGCAGAAATCCACGGCGTCCCGCTACTCTTCAAAGGCGATGATTTCGCCATGACGGAAATCGGCCAAAGCAACTGAGGCCTCACCCCCGCGCCACCGGCTGGTTCGGGTCCACGAGATAGCCGAGGCCGCGCACGGTCTGGATCAGGTCAACAGCGAGCTTCTTCCTGAGGCGCCCGACGAAGACCTCGATGGTATTCGAGTCGCGGTCGAAATCCTGGTCGTAGAGATGCTCGGTCAGCTCGGCACGGGAGACCACGCGGCCGGTATGGTGCATCAGGTAGGAGAGCAGGCGGTATTCGTGACTCGTGAGCTTGACCGGGTTGCCGTCGACGAAGACCCGGCCTGACCGGGTATCGAGGGTCACCGGTCCGCAGGCGATCTGGCTGGTGGCGTGGCCCGCCGCCCGGCGCAGGAGGGCACGCACGCGGGCCATCAGCTCCTCCATGTGGAAGGGCTTGGTGACGTAGTCGTCGGCGCCGGCATCGAAGCCGTCGACCTTGTCTGACCATCGGTCGCGCGCGGTCAGGATGATGACCGGTGTTTTGATCCCGGCCCTGCGCCATTTCTGCAGAACGCTGACGCCGTCCGCCTTGGGCAGGCCCATGTCGAGGATGATGGCATCGTAGGGCTCGTTCTCGCCGAGATAGCCGCCCTCCTCGCCATCGAAGGCCTTGTCGGCGACGTAGCCGGCTTCCTCGAGCGCGCTCACAACCTGACGGTTGATATCGCGATCGTCCTCGACGACGAGCAATCTCACCTCTTCAGCCCTCCTGGTTCCAGAACCGTCGCGGGGGCGATCCTCACCGTCCGGTAAGTTGCCCCGTCGTCGCATCGATCATCACGTGGACGAACTGTCCGTCCCGGCGCAAGGCCGTGAGCAGGTAAACCAGGCCGTCCTCGTGCTTGCACAGCCGCGCGCGTTGAATTTCAGCTCGCGGGATGACCTGTCGGGCCGCGCGAATCGCGGCCACCGGCTCGATTACCCGCTTTTCGGCGAGGGCCTCGCGCAGGTCGGCAGGGCTCAGGCACGCCTCGTTGCGCGGGATCGCCTGCGTCGAGACGATACCCACGCCGGGGGCGGCCGCTTCCTCGGCCAGAGTGCCGCCGGTCTCCGTCGCGAGTACCGCGACAGTCAGGCCGGCGAACAACAGGGCGAGGACGTAACGCATGTTAGAGGCTATGCCTCTCCTGCACTGAATGCGCCCTGAATATCGGTCGCTCGACCTGTCTTCCAACGTCCCGGGTTGCATGGCTGCCGTCAAACTCCGGCACGGGAGGCGAGGCGGTCGGCTGCGATGCGAAGGGCGATGCTCACCAAGACCTGCTTGTCGACCTGATCGAGGGCGGCGCAGCGCAACATTGCGATGGACCGTTCGAAGCGCTGATGGGCGGCAGAAAGCCGAAGCGCGGCAAGACGGCGGCGGTGACGTACGGAACCTGGGCGCCGGCCGATGACAACGGTCTTGAACATGAGGCGATTCCTTTTTCGGGAAAGAGTGGGACTCACGTGCGGTCGCGGGCCTTCAACTCGGCGATCCGGCGCAGGATCTCGTCGAAGCGCGCGCGGGCGCGCTCGTCGTTCCGATCGATGCCGCGGGCGATCTCGCCGACGAGCCGCGACAGCTCCTCGATGACCCGGCTGCGGCTCTCCAGGGCGGCGGCGACGGCGGCGTTGGTCTGGGAGGCCCGCTCCAACGCGGTGGCCGTCACGCCGGTTTCGCCGATGCGGGCTTCCTGAGCCCGCTGAGCCTCTCGGTGCAGCTGCCAGCAGGCGAGGCCGAGGAGGACGGCGACCACCCAGCCTGCGCCGCCGTCCGAGAAGAGAAGCCGAGCCGCCTCCAGGGCGAGCTTGCCGACGGCGATCTTGTCCATGCCGGCCTCTCGATGTGCATCATGGTAAGCTGCGCCCGGCACGTGTTCGAGGCGCCAAGGCATCGATCAGGGCCGGCGCCAGGGTGTTGGCGGCGGTGGCGGCAGGAGCGAGGGGCAGGCTGCGGAACACCTTGTCCGCGAGCCCGGCCGGTCCGCCTGCTGCCGACATGAGCCAGCCCGGCGCCTGATCGATGCCCCGCTGGACTGCCCGGGCGATCACCTGAGAGGCGATCGGCACTTCGAGGGTCTGGCCGCGAACGGCGCCGGCCACCGCATTGACGGCGTAGTCCGCCGCATTCCGCACCAGGCGCTCGACCAGGGCAGAGGTGATGAGGATGCGGAGCGGCCCGGCGATCTGAGCCATCGCCGCGGTCGCACCGGCGATCGCCAGAGGAAGCAGCAGGCTCGTGGCGGTCTGCGCCAGCGCGATGATGGTATCGCCCCATGGCAGGATCAGGCTGGCCGCTGCATCGGCCGCATGCGCGGCGTCCGAGGAAGCGGCGAGGACGAAGGTGGCGAGGACGAAGGTGGCGAGAGAGGCCGCCGGCGGATTGCGGAACATGACGGGATCCTTCGGGGTTCGGGACGTCGGATACGAGGTCGAGCATTCCGTCAGGCGACCATGCCCCGCAGCCGTTCGACGAGCCGGCGCCACAAGCCTGGCGGAGCGGCGGTCGCAGGCGGGCGCCATGTCGGGATGGACGAGGGGCTGCGGGGAATCGACCGCCGTCCCGGGGCTGAGCGGCGCGGCGCCACGCTGACCGGCACTTCTCCCCGGCGCGCGCCGGGCATGGCGACGGAATAGGGGGTAACGAACTGGTCGAACTCGGCCTGGCGCCTCGGGATCACCTCCGAGGGCCGGTTCCACATCAGGATCGCAGCGGCAGCCCCGTCGCGGTCCCCGCACTTGAGGCGTTCGACGATCGTGGAGCGCAGGAAGGCCGGCTGGCCAATGTTGAAGCAGAGGGAGACGAGGGCATCGAAGGCATGGTCGGGCAGGTCCGCCGGCACGGCGCCCCGGACGGTCTCGGCGTAGCGGGCGACGTCCCGGCGGAAGATGGCATCGCAGTCGGCGGCGCTCAGGCGCAGGCCCGGCGTGACCTCCGGCGGTCCGGCAGCGCTGGTATGGCCGATCCCGATCGTCCAGATTCCGACAGAGTCCCGGTAGGCGGAGAGCCGGCGCCCCTCACGGGCGATGAGGACGGCGCGTCCGATGGAGGTGAAGTCCATGACGATCTCCTGGAAAGCGGAAGGATGGCGGCCGCTACCCTGATCGGGCGCGGGCGCACGACTTGCTCGATGGGCGGGAAACAAGGAGAGGTTGCTGAGCGATGGCGCGGAACGGGACAGAGGCTGGTTCGAAGCGGGACGCGAGCCCATGGAAGGACCGGCTCATCGCGGTGGGGCTCTGTTTCGGGGCGGTCGTGACCGTCGCCTGGTGCGCGATTATCGTCGGCTCGACCTGGTGGCTGGTGGAGCGGATGGTGTTCTGAACCGAGGAGAGATCGCGCGCCCTGGTTGCCCGGTCTCAAGGCGTCCGCCGGAACCATTCCCGTCCGGATGATCGCCTCTCGGGCCGTCTACGCCGACTGCCGACCGGCAAACACCGAATCCGCCGCCGCGACGTAGCCGTCCGCGCCGGAGAACCGGGCGACAACCTCGACCGTGTCGCCGGCCGCAAGCTTCAGCATGGCGCTGAGCCCGAGGCAGGAAACCCCGTCTACAAGGTTCCCCGTTAGTGCGGCACGGCCGCGGCCGGCGGGTGAGCCATTTCGATAGAACTGTGCTTCGAGAGCGTTCGGCGCGCTGGTGCCGTTGCGCCGGTAGAGCAGGTTCGCGCTGAAGGCATGCAGCCCCGCTTCGATGGCCGTGAAACGGGCGGTATCGGCCGCGAAGGCTCCCTGATCGTTGGATTCGGCCGTATTGAACTGGATTCGGGTCCAGTCTCCGGGCGGGAGGTAGTTGTCGAAGTTCGTCGCGGCGGAGAAGCATGGGATGTGGGTGAGGCGCCGCCATCGCGTCCCGTCGTGGCCACGGAAGGCGCCCGTGGTCGAGTCGAACACGATCTGCCCCGCCGCACCGACGGCGGGCGCTTCGGCCTGCGGCTGGAGTTCGAGGGCGCCGTTGGCGCGGAACTTCGCCACGGATCGGGGCGCGGCGGCGCCGATCGGCGTCGTCAGGAAGTCGATGCCGGTTCCGTTGCCGGTCGCGGTGAAGTCCTCCTCCGCGAAACCATTGAAGGCCACGACATCGGCCGAGTAGGCACCGTCCGCTCGCCGCCCCGATCCGAAGAAGCCGAAGAAGCGATCGAGGGCCTTCACCGCCGACGGTGCCGCCGGCGTCCCGCGCGCGACACGCGCGACGAAGGAGACGGCCGGCCGAACCGCCGCCGCAGCGTCGCCGCCGAAGCTGTCGACCTGCAGATCCTGGGGGACCGCGCCCGTGCCGGACCGACGGGTCGTGAGGTGGAGGCCGGCCGTCGGAGTTTCGGTCAGGCCGAGCCCGAAGCAGCCCGTCGCCGGATGTACGCAAAAACCCTGGGCGTAGCTCGTGCCGTCCGTACTGACCTTGAGGCCGACGAGGTCGCCGGGGAGGAGCCCGAACAGCCCGCGGGTCTGGTAGCCGCTCTGCAGGACGAGGGCCGCCTCCTCGGTTGCCGAACGCCGGTTCAGCGTCAGGCGCATGTCGCCGGAGCCGGGGGTCATGTCGTCCCAGGTGAAGAGCGCGGCATCCGCCTTCACCGCGAGGCGGTTCGTCCCGTCCGCGGTCGTGTTGACGCCGAGCAGGGCAAGGCTCTGCAGGCTCTTGATGGTCGACCGGAAGAGCTCCCAGCCAGCGGCCGTGAAGATATAGAGTTCGCTCTCGTCGATGATCCAGGCAAGCCAGCCGGGTTGCGGCGGAAAGCCGATCCAATGCCCATCCTGGTAGAGCGCGATCTCGCCGCTGAGGCCGGACCAGGCGCCCGTCGGTTCCTGCGTGGCGACGAGGTAGCGGTCGCCTTCGCGAGGCGCCGCGGGCGGAGAACTCAAGTCTTTGTCGAGGCAGGCGAGCTGCACGATGGTGTCGAGCGCAGTCAGCGCCTCGTTGTGGGTGACGTGCTTGGAGGCCTGCGCCGCTGCGATCAGCGGGAGCGCGAGGTTGGCGGTGGACTGCGGCATCGGAATTTCCTCGTGAAGGGAGGGACGTTGGTCAGCCGGCGCGGACGGGTACCGTCGATCGGGTCGAGGGCCCGGCTCCCGCTCTTGGGCTCACCTGCGCGACCTCGACGTCGAGCCGTGTCTGCGGGCCGCCGTAATCCGCGACTTCGTCTGCGGCTGCGTAGAGGAGGCTTGCGGTGTCCGAGGTCAGGGAACGGAGGAGGCGTCCATCGCCCGCGTAGAGAGAGATGTGAAACGTCTCGCCGGGCTCGTCGGAGGGGATCTGGGCAGGTTCCCAGCCATCCGCCTCCCGCCGCGCCCTCCGTATCCACGACAGGACGATTCCTCCCGGCGCGCGCTCGGCCCTGAGATGGACCGGTGAGAGCGGCCTGAGGGCGATCAGCCCCGCCTCCGCCGTCAGCTCGACGAAGAGCGGATCGGCGGGATCGCGTCCGGCCGGGCCGATGCGGTATCGAAAAGGCCTTCCGGCCTCGTCGAGGCGGTCGACGAGCGGCACCATTGCGCGATCGTCGAGGCGCACGATCAGGCTTCCCGCCGCCGCCCCGCGTCCGGCCTGCGCCTCGCTGCCGGCGAGCCCGCGCAATAGCCCTGAGAGGCGGTAGCGCCCCGACCCGATCATCTCGATTCCCGCGGCAGAGAGGACCTCGATGGCGCCGTCGGCGCCGCGCAGGGCGAAGAGGTTCCCGCCCGCCAGGGCCGCGTCCTCGCCGATCGCCGAGAGGGCGCCCGCCTGGTGCAGGGTGACGTCGAGGCGGGCATGGCGGTCGAAGCGCCAGAGCGGACCGGGGGCCAAGCCCGTGAGGGTCTCGCCGAGGCAGGCCGGATAGTCGACCTGGGCCTTCAGGGCGAGGGGCGCCCCGTCCCCTGAGGCACGCCATACCGCCACGGCGCCCGGCCAGGGATCGGCCGTGACGGCAAGGTATTGCAATGGCGTCGGGCTGCCGCGGTCGGCGGGAATGTCGAGGACAACTGCGAAGGGGCGACCGGCGAGCGGCGGCGGTCCGCGGCGAGGTCCGGCTTCCGACGGATCGCGTCGTCGGATCATTCCTCTGCTCGCCGGGATCGCCCGCGTCTCGATACGGCGCCCGCCCGGATTGTCGGTGATCCGAACGATGCGGTGATGCCCCGCTTGGCCTGGAAGGCTCACGAGGTCGCCCGGCTCCAGCGCGACGCAGCGTGGGCTCGCTCCGAAGCTCGCGGTCTCCCGGCCGGCGATAGCCGCGTCGAGCAGCGTCTCGGCGAGTGTCTCCATGACGTCTCGGCGGACCACGATGGGGGCCTCGACCCGGCTTTCGCGGCGGCGTCCCCCGGCGGGCCGGAGCGCTGCCACCGTGGCGACACGGTATTCCGGACTCTGCGCATCGGAGAAGCTCACCTCGACCGAGCGTGGCAGCTCGCTCTCTTCAGCCCTGACGAGGATCAAGGGGGCGTCCTCGGGCGACTCCCTTACGAGGTCACCCTCGTCGATCGGCATAGCGTTCTCGCGTCGTGGTCCGCGGATGCTGAGGCGCCCAGCCACCGCCGACACGGCGAGGCCGAAGATCTGGGTCAGGGGCTCCAGTGCCCCTCGAGCTGAGAGCGGGCGATCAAGGACGTAGCCGTCGAGGCTGGCATCGGCCTCGATCCGGGCCGGTGCGACGATGCCGAACTCGGCGAGGATCGCGGCAATCAGCCGGTCGAGTTCGAGCCCCTCGATCCGCCCGTTGATCCAGTGCCCGACGCGCCAGTTCGGCGCGTCCGCCCACACCGTGTCGAAATCCGGAAAGGCCGGATAGGGCCGCGCGTCCCAGCACCAGACGAAGACCGAATCAGGTGCCACCATCGGGCCGCCATAGAGCGGCGAGACCGGGTTGTGGGCCGGATCGAAGCCCGGAATGCTCGCGTCGAAGCGGGAAAGGATTGCAGTGAGGCCGCGCGCCTGGATCAGGTCGTCGCGGGCGCCGGAGGAGAAGGGAGGCGCCGCGTTCTCGGAGGATTTCGGGTCCGGAAAGACGTTCGGACCGTTGGTGCCCTTGTCCACGGCGGGGACGCCGATCTCGGTGAGCCAGATCGGCTTCGAGCGCGGCACCCAGGCCGTGGCCCGAGTCTCGACGCCGCCATCGCGCTCGACATGGGCGTTCGACCACCACGAAACGAGGTCTTTTGCCCGGTATATCCAGGGTTTCCCGAACGCCCCATCGGTGATGGGCTGGCGGATCTGGGCTCTGCGGCCGGCCTCGTCGGCATAGTACCAGTCGAAGGCCTCGCCGCTGCCGAGCCGGCCCTTCAGATAAAACGGATCATAGAGGCTGCCTGTTTCGGCGAGATCCGCGTGGGCGTCGCCGTCGCGAAAGTCGGAGATCGGTGGGTAGTAGTCGATTCCGACCGCATCGATGGCCGGGTCGGCGAAGAGCGCGTCGAGTGGGAAGCGCAGTGTCGCGCCGCCATCGCGGACATGGGCACCGTACTCGGTCCAGTCGGCGGCATAGACGAGCTTTACGCCGAGGCCGAGGCGAGTGCGCACCTCCGCGGCCAGCGCCCGCAGGGCCTCGACCGCCGGGTAGCGGTCGCTCTCCGACCGCACCCTGGTCAGGCCGACGAACTCGCTGCCGACGATGAAGCCGGCGATGGCGATCCCGTCGCGTGACCAGGCGGCGGCGAGGTCGGCGTAGTGCAACAGGAACCGGCGATAGCCTTCCGCGCCCTCGAAGAAGGCGACGACCTGGTCACCCGCGCCCGCCGTGCCGTCGGGGCTCGCGGGGAGGCCCGGCGCAGGGTGGCAGGTGATGCGCCCGCGCCAGGGATAGGGCAGCTGACCGGCGGCGCCGGAATCGCGCGGGTCGGGCAAGGTATTGCCGGCCGGGACGTCCATCATGACGAAGGGATAGAGCACTACGTCCAGGCTGCGACGGCCGAGTTCGGCCACGAGCCGAGTCAACCCCGCATCCGAAGGCGTGCCGCCATAGGCTGCCCCCCCGGCCAGGGTGGTCGAGACGGCCTCGACACCGTCCCGGGTCAAGCCGGCGACGCTCCAGACGTCCCCGATGGTCGCCTTCGCCGCGTTATCGACCTTCGGCGTGACCGTGCAATGCCCGGCGCGCAGGTCGTTCCCGAACCAGCTCGCCACCACCGAGACCCGTCTCAGGCGCGGGCATAGGGACTGCAGCGCATCGAGGGAGGCGACGACGTCTGTGGCAGCCTGGAGCTGGAAGCGGTTGGCGGGCCGGCTCACGCCGTAGCCGGCATCCTCCGTGACGGGGGCCGGATCGAGACCGAACTCGGTGGAGTCCGGGATCAGGCAGACGGCACGGATCATGCCGGCGAGCCCCTCCACCGGCCGGATCACCTCGAAGGCGAGCTGCGGCACCCGGTTGCCGAATTCGGCCAGTGCGAGGCGCTCGAACACCACGTAGGCGAGACCGCGATAGGCCGGCGCGTCGGCGCCCTCCTTGGCGACGATGAGCGGGTCCGGCGCCTGGTCGGCACCGCCGCGATGCACACGCATGTCGAGGCTCGCGAGGTCGAGCTCCTGTCCGTCGGCCCAGACCCGGCGGATGCCGGCGATCTCGCCCTCGCACAGGCCGACCGCGAGGTTGGCGTGATAGGCGTAGGTGGTGCTGACGGTCTTCTGTCCGCCGCCGCCTCCCTTGGAGCCGGCCGAGGCGCGCTCGACGCTGGTATTGGCGACTTCGAGCGGCCGCGTCGCCCAGATCAGGGTGCCGCCGACTTTGGCGCGGCCGTAGACCCGCGGGATCGGATCGCCCTCGGTCGACCGCAGGCCCGCGACGTCCGCGAGGCGCGGCCCCTCCACGAAGCGAGGGCTCGCTCGACTACCGAACAGCGCGCCGTCGAGCGCCGACCCCGCCGCCGAGCCGGCTGCGCTGCCGATGATCCCGCCGATCGGCCCGCCGAGCGCCGTGCCGATCGCCGCTCCGGCGGTTTGCAGGATCAGCGTGGCCATGGCGGGTTCCCCAAGGAAGGTCAGATGTTCAGGATCAGTTACGGGCGGCTCCAAGCCGAATTCGAGGCCCTGGGATGATCGCACCCTGCCGGAAACCGAAACGCATGCGTCAGGTGCCGCCGCCACCAGCCGGTGAAGGCGACTTCCGTCACCGCCGCCCCGTCATGGGCGTGGATCATCGTGCCCTCGCCCGTCGCGATGGCGCAGTGCTTGGCCGGAAGGTGGGCCCGGAAGGCGAAGAGCAGCAGCGCGCCGGCCTCGGGTTCGCCATCGCGATCGGGCAGAGCCAGCGGCAGGAGGTGCCGGGCGGCGGCATCGGCGAGCGGGTCGGTTCCGCGCCCAGCCGACTCGGCCCAGCTCGATGCATAGGGCGGCGCGGCCTCGGGTTTCGGCCCGAGGATCTCGCGCCAAACCCCGCGCACGAGACCGAGGCAGTCGCATCCGGTCCCGATGAGCGAGGCCTGATGGCGATAAGGCGTGCCGATCCAGGCGCGCGCCCTTGCGACAACGACTTGCGGAGTCGGCATGGAAGAGGCCTCCGTCATCGGAACAGGCTGCCGCCGTCAAGGCCCGGTCCGGAGCCGGGCGCATGGCGCAGGACGAAGTCGTTGCCCGGCATGTGCGGAAAGCCCTGGAAGTTCGCGACATTGGCGAACAGCTCTCTGCAGGTGGCGAGACGCTTGTCGCAGCCGGCAGTGAGGCGGAACCCGTCGCCCGCGGAGACGGGACGCGGCGGCGCCTCCCACAGGATGAGTTCGCCGCCCGCGAGCGCGCGGATATCGCCGGACAATCCGGCATTGACGCCGCCGTCCCAGGTCAGGCGGCCGCCGTCGAAGAGGCCGGCGGCGAAGTCCCCCGCCAGGGTCACGTCGTAGCGTCCGGCGGCGCCCGGCGCCGTGACGGTGCCGGCGGTCCGATAACGCGGGTCGTCGAGGTCGACGCGGCAGCGGCGGTCGCCGAGATCGGCGCTGCAGGTGGCGCGATAGGTCCGGCCGCGCTCGGCGTCGAGTTCGTGCATCAGCCCGCGCAGTTCCACGACGAAGGCACCGCCGGCCCGGCGGATCTCACCGACGGTGGCGACGTCGAGAAGGAGGCGGGTCGCCGGATGGGTCCAGTTCACCAGCCAGGTCTCCACCGAGGCGCCGTCATAGAGCCCGCCCGCCACCTCTGCCTCGACGATGCCGGAGGAGCGCAGCGCGCCGGCGACCTCGCCTCCGCCGACGGCAAAGCCGAGCTCGGCGCTTGCCTCGGCAGCCTCGAGCCCTGAGCGGGCGGCGTAGGTCACCCCGCCGACGATGAGATCGCGGTCGTGGTCGGTGAAGCCGAGGATCGTGCCGTCGCGGCGGGTCAGCGCCCAGCAATGGCACAGGGTGGTCGCCCCGCCGGCGAGATGCGCGGCGAGGTCGGCAGGCAGCGCGC
Organism: Methylobacterium sp.; assembly: GCF_019745455.1. Lineage (GTDB taxonomy): Bacteria > Pseudomonadota > Alphaproteobacteria > Rhizobiales > Beijerinckiaceae > Methylobacterium. The sequence goes on along the minus strand of NZ_JAIETD010000141.1, from coordinate 9,433 downwards.
GCATGGGGGCGCCTCCGGTCCGGGTAAGGATCCGATGATCAGGGCGTCGATATGGGAGCAATCGGCAATCCTGGCCGGGTAGTTCTGCTACTTAACACTGCGCCGCCATGCCTCTAGTCTTGTCCGACAGGGTCGAGACAGATGATCCGACCGAGGAGGCATCATCGTGATCACGTTGCGTGGAACCGCAGCTACAGAGCTCTTCAACATCCCCTTGGAGGACGAGGAGACGATCGTCTTCGGCAATGGCGGAGACGACACCTTCAACGTCGTCGGCGAAGATGACGAGGTCAGCCGCGTCGACGTCGTCGCCGGAAGCGGGAACGATGCGCTGAACGTGCAGTTCGGGGAGGGCGAGTTCGAGGGGGGAGCCGGCAACGATACCCTCGACATCACGAGCGGCGACTACGAGTTCGAGGGGGAGGCCGGCATCGACATCCTCAGCATCGGCGCGTCCTTGAGCGACTTCTCGGTCGTCTCGGCAGGCAGCGCCGCGACGATCGCGTCCCTCGGCGGCCCGGAGGAGGACGATGACGATGACGATGACGATGACGATGACGCCGCCGTCGTTGCCGCATTGGAAGATGACGACGACGACGATGACGACGATGACGACAGCGGGTCGGGCTTACTCCGCGTCGAGGCGTCCTCGGTCGAGACTTACGTCTTCGACGACCTCATCATCAAGCAAGACGATGGCAACCGGTCGGTGGACGACCTGTTCTATTACAGCCGGAACGAGGATGTGGCCGAGGATGGCATCGACCCAGACACGCATTACGCGGCGTCCGGCTGGCGCGAGGGCCGGGATCCCAACGCATTCTTCGATACGAGCGGCTATCTCGAAACCTATTCCGACGTGCGCGCAGCCGGTATCAATCCTCTCGAGCACTATCTCACCGTCGGGGCCAGGGAGGGCCGCGACCCGTCGAGCTCCTTCGACACTCATGGCTATCTGGCTCTCAACGTGGATGTCGCGGCCGCCGGGATGAACCCGCTCCAGCACTATCTTCAGTTCGGCGCGGCGGAAGGCCGGGCGATCGTCGACGACGGCAGCTTCTGACGGGTAGCCACGTGACACCGCTCGTCACGGCACGACCTCGACGAGCGGCACCTTCGGTATTTCCCCGGCGGTGAATGCGGAGAGATCGATCGTCAACTCGTCGGTATCGAAGCGGACCGGCACGTCGAAGGCGAAGCCGGCCGTCACCATCGCGCCGGCCGGCGGGATCGTGTCCGCAGCGAAGGTGAGGAGGCCGGTGGTGGCATCGCAGGTCACTTTGGCGGCCGGAACCGGGATGCCCGCCACAGCGACCCGGACGGTCTCGGCCACCGGTTTGGTAATTGCCCGGCGATAGGGCATCAACCCGCCGCCATAGGTCTCTCCACCGTAGGTCTTGGCGAGTTGGAACACCCGCTTTGCGCCGTCACCGGTCCCCAAGGACTGGTCGGTGGCCGTAACGGTGCGCGAAGGTGGCCCCGACAGGAAATCGACCCGGTCGCGATACCGGAAGCCGTAGAGCCGCCCGCGCCGCTCCTCGAAGAAGCTCAGTACCGCGTGGAGCGCGTCGAGGGTGCGGATGCCGAAGCCGGCATCGTAGCGGCGCCGCGAATCCGCCCACCGGCTGTTGCGATGCTCTCGGCCGGAGGCCAGCGTGACCACTTCGGTCAGGCGGCTCGGGCCGCCGCTGCCACGAAGCGATACGTCGAGGGGGAAGCGCACCTCGTGGAAATCGGTCGGCATGGGATGATCCTTTATGACGGAGGCGCTCAGAGGCCTCGACGTCCACGCGCGACGGCGCGGGCGAGGCTGGCGGCGACCTGAGCCTCCGAGCGGCGGAACCCCGCGATGTCGGGCGTGGTGATGTTGACGGTGATGCTGGCGCCACCGCCCTGCCCGGCCGCGACCCCGAGGCGGCCGTCGCTGCCGCGCCTCAGGGGAAGGATCGCCTCCGGCCCGGCCTCGCCCATCAGACCGGTGCCGCCCTGCATCGGGAAGTAGGTCGGCGCGGCCACCACGCCGCCGCTGGCGAAGGGCCGGACCCGCCCGCCGGACAGGATCCCACCCTTGGCGAACGCCGTGGCGTCGTCTCCCGAACCCGAATTGATCAGGCTGTTCACGAGGCTCGTGATTCCGCTCCTGATCGGTGCGGCGATGGCCTTGCCCGCGATGCCCGCGAGCTTGCCGGCCAGGGAGGTCAGCACGCTGTCGAGCTGACGGCCGCCGCCGACATTCACCGAGAAGGCGCGGCCGAGGCTCTGGCCGAACTTCTGGGCAAGCTTGTCGAGGGTCTCCAGTTGCCTCGCGCGCCCCGCAAGGCTGCTGTCGGTCTCGTCATCGGCCATCGCGTCACCCTCGTGTCAGGTCGGATCGGGATAGGCGGCGATCAGCCGGTCGAGATCGGCCCGGGCCGCGGGTCTTTCCGCCCGGCGGGCGAACCCGACCGCGGCGGCGAGTTCGCGGGGCGTGGCGCGCCACAAATCCTCCGGGCGCCAGCGGAGTGTGTGGAGCGCCAGGCCGAGCACGTCGTCCCACGGGAAGGCGGAGGCGGGGTCCTCCGATCCTTGCCCGCCCGTGGTCAGGAAGGGTCCGGCGGGGCATCCTCGCCGAAGGCCGCCGCGAGCACCTCCCCAAGCGCCGATACGATCGGATCGAGGCCGCCGCCGAGCGGCAAAGCCGCCACCGCCGCATCGTCGAGGGGGTGACCGCCTCCGCGCAGCGCAGCACCGAGGAGCGCGATGAGGTCGCGGCTCGCGAGCCGGCCGCGCGAGAAACGCTCGGCGAGGCCGGCAAGGTCGGCGGTGCCTAGCGCGTCTTCGAGGTCGGCCAGGGCACCGAGGGTCAGGCAGAGTGTGTAACGGTCGGAGCCGATGACGAGGGGAACCTCGCCGCGCCTGCGGTTGGCCATCACAGGCTCACGAAGCTCAGGGGACCGGCCGAGTCGAGTGCCATGTCGAAGGTGACCTCGCCGGCATGGTCGCCGCGATATTCGAGGCTGGTGATCTGAAACAATCCCGAGATCGTGCCGAAATCCGGCACCACGATCTGGAAGGCGTCGATGATGCCATCGAAGAACATCTGGCGCAGTCGCAGGTCCGAGGCTTGATCCCGGAACACCCCCGATCCCGAAATCGAGGCCCGGCGCATGCCCGCCCCGGCCAGCAGTTCGCGCCAGCGCCCGGCGGAATCGGCGTTGGTGACGTCCACGGTCTCGGCGTTGAAGGCGATCTGCCGAGCGCGCAGGCCCGCCACAGCCGTGAAGCTCGCCCCATCGACGACGCGGAGAAGCAGGTCCTTGCCTTTCTGGGCGGTCATGTCGGTCTCCTTGAGGTCGGGTCAGGCGGCTTCGGTCACGGCTTTGAGAGTCAGGGTGGCGCTGGCTTCGCCGCTGCGCGGATCGCGGCGAGTCGCGATGGCTTCGACGCGCAGAAGCACCAGGACGTGGCCGGCCAGCGAAAGGTCCGCGTCGGCGAGAAGGTCGCCCATGCGGGAGGCCGCAGCGACGGCGCTTGCGGCCGAGCCGGGCTTGGCGACCACCAGCAGGGCGAGGCTGTGGAGATGCCGGTCGGCACCGTCGACCGGATCGGTGCGGGTCTCGCCGCCGCCGAAGTGGGCGTAGACAGGGCAGGCACCGTCAGGCGGCTCGTCGTAGAGGCGAAACGTACCTCCCATCAGCCGCGCCAGCGCGGAGTCGGCGGCGAGGTACGTGAGGATCGCGGCACGCAGGGCGAGGAGCGGGCTCGCCGATGTCATGGAACCGGTCATGGCAGCAGCTCCGTTCCCGCCCGCTCCTCGACGATCTCCTCGACCTCGCAGAGGAGGTCGCGGCGGCGCCCGTCCGGGTCGGACGCCGAGCGGATCGCGAAGCGCCGCGGCCCGGCGCTGAGCCGCATCGCCGGGGTGACGCCGTCGCGATAGGCGAAGCGGACATTGTAGGTGGCGCGCCGGTCGCGCCGGCCGCCGCGCAGGCGCTCGCTGTTGCCATGGGCGGTGATCGCACCCCAGAGCAGGGGCCCGGCGACGTAGCGCCGAAGTACCCCGCCGAACCCGTCGGGCTCCTCCAGCGGGTGTTCGAGCACGAACCGGCGCCGCCGCGCGCCGATGGGGGGACGGGTCATCGTGGGGGCTCCGGGTGGGGTGAGCGTCGGGTGGTCGGGCGGAAATCGCGTCGGTCGAGCGCGCTTCCGCCTCTGCCCTCCGGGCAGAGAGAGGCGGATGCTCGCAACCGAACCGGGCACCCAAAACCGTGTTAGAGCCGCAGCCTTCGCCACGGGGCGATCAGCGCCGCCACCATTGGTGGGAGCGCCTCAGGACCCGGCTCATCGCCGCGATGTTCAAAAGCCTGGGCCGCGAGGAGGCGGATCGCCTGTGCGAGGGGCATGGGCAGAGGCGGACCGTCGCCGCCATGCCCGGCCTCGACTTCGATCAAGACTCCCTGCTCTTTGAGCGCCGGGACCCCGTTCGTAACGAGGAGCCCCGGCGCCTCGATGGGATCAGGCCCGAGGCGGAGGAGGCCAGCGGCGAGCTCTGTGACTGCCCCATCGGCATCGACGAGCGCCGCCTGCCGAATCGCGACGAGGGGGCTCAGCGGCAGCGGCAGCCACCCACCGACTGGCCAGGCGTCGAGCAGGATCCGGTAGCGACCCGGCGCCAGCACGCGCCGGGTCGCCGCCTCCACAACGGCGCGTGCCGAGGCGACCAGCCCGGCGAGGAGGGGGTCCTCGGCGCCTGGATCGCCGGAATCGAGGCGCAGGAAGGCCCGCATCTCCTGCACGCTCACCGGCTCGACCGGGTCGGCATCAAGGCGTATCGGGGTCATCGGCGTCTCCGGGCGCGGTGGTGCAGGGCAAGGCATGCGGTCGAGGATTGGACGGGCGCTCGGCGTCGCAGCCGGAGTGATGGCGATCGCTGGCCCGGCCCAGGCCGTCGTCGGAGGCCGCGAGGCACCGGAGGCGGCCTCGTCGAGCGTGATGGTGTTGTCCTCGAAGGGCGGCGTCTGCACCGGCATCGTGGTCGCCCGCGACGCGGTCCTCACAGCCGCTCATTGCGTGGCGGGAGGGGCCGAGCACCGCGTCCATTTTCGCGATCAGGCCGGCGCTCCGGTCCTCGTGGATCTGACCGGCCGGGCGCTTCATCCGGGCTACGATGCCGGGGCGATCGCCGGGCGCAGGCGCTCGATCGACATCGCCATCCTCCGAACCGCGACGCCGCTGCCACCGCGCTTCACCATCGCCCCCTTGAGCGCAGCGATGCCGCGGACCGGCGAAACCCTGAGCCTTTCCGGCTACGGCGCGGCAAGGTCCGGCGATCCGCGCTCCACCGGCACCTTCCGCAGCGTCGACCTTCCCGTGGTCGAGCCCTTCGGCCAGAGCCGAATCCTGGTCTGGCTCAAGAGTCCGAAGCCGGGCGCCGGGCCCTGCCAGGGCGATTCCGGAGGGCCGATCGGGCCTGAAGGCGGCGGCGTTCTGGCGGTCTCGGCCTGGATCGGCGGCGCCTGCGGCGGGGTCTCGCAGGGCGTCCTCCTCGGGCCGCAGCGGGACTGGATCGACCGCACCTTGTCTGGATGGGGTCTTTCGGCGAGTTGGGCGCAACCCTGACGCGCAAGGCAAGGAGCGCCTGCGTGGAACCGATCCTTGGCCTGACCCCTTCCATCGGCTAGGCTTAACGCTTCATGCCTCGCATGCGTCCCTCGTGGCGCCGGAGAGATCGATGGTCGCCACCGTGCTGCGCAGCGCCTTATTGGGCGCCATGATCCTGGCGGCAGGGCCGGCCCTGGCGGTGATCAACGGCCAGGTCTCGCGCGATCCCGATGGGCTGCGCGCTTCGGTGGTGCGGATCGAGAGTACCCAGGGCGAGATCTGCTCGGGCACGCTGATCGGCCCCGATCTCGTCCTCACCGCCGCACATTGCGTGATGCACAGGGCGGGCTACAGCGTGGTCGCCGTCGACCGCAGCTTCCGCCAGCGGCGCATCCTCGCCATCGCCGCCTCGATGCATCCGGATTTTGTGCCCGGAACGACGCCCGAGGACCAGCCCGGCATCGATCTCGCCCTGATCAAGCTCGAACGCCCGCTCGGGTCGGATTTCCTCCCCCTCGATCCACGCAGCAGCGCCATCGCCACGGGCGAGCCCGTCGACATCGCCGGCTTCGGCGTGGTCGCCGAGAACAGGCGCGGCAGTGCCGGCACCCTGCGTTCGGCTCAGCTCGTCTCGATCGGCTCGCTGGAAGTGGCCAACCGCGTCACCATGGTGACCGACCGGCGGCGCTTGGCCGAGACCACGGGCTCGGGCGCCTGCCTGGGTGATTCCGGCGGCCCGATCCTGCGCGGGGGGCCCGGCGGCTACCAGATCGTCGGCGTGGTCAGCTGGTCGAGCGGCGCGATGCGTCAGAACGCCCGCGCCCGCACCGCCTGCGGCGGCTTCACCGCCGTCACCCCGACCGGAGAACATGCCGGCTGGATCGCCGAACGCTCGGCCGAGTTCGCTCGACTCCAGCCCGGCGACTCAAGGATCGGCGGACGCGGCAACCGCTCGGACTGGATGGCAAAGCCAGGGCGGCGGTAGACCGCCCCGGCCTGTTCAGGCGAACGACAGCAGCTTGATCGCGTCGAAATCCTGCACGCCGCCGCCGACGCGCTTGGTCGTGTAGAACAGCACGTAGGGCTTGGCCGAGTAGGGGTCGCGCAGCACCCTCAGGCCTGCCCGGTCCACCACGAGGTAACCTCGCTTGAAGTCGCCGAAGGCGATCGAGAGGCTTGCCGCGCCCGCATCTGGCATCGCCTCGGCCTCGGCGACGGGGAAGCCGAGCAGCGTCGCGGAGCGATCGGCGGCGAGGGGCGGCTGCCACAGGTAATTGCCGTCCGGGTCCTTCATCTTGCGGATCGCGCTCTGGACCTTGCGGTTCATCACGAAGGTGGCGTTCTGGCGGTAGCCGGCGCGCAAGCCGTAGACGAGATCGAACAGCACGTCGGCGGGGCTGGCGGACGGGAAGGCTCCGGCCGTCCCGGTGGCAATCGTGCCGAGCTTGCCCGGAACCCAGGAGGCGTTCGCTACCGTCTCGTAGCTGAGGAATCCCTTCGGCCGGCTGACGCCGTTGCCGGTGACGAAGGCGGTGCTCTCCTGCTCGGCGAAGGCGGTCTCGACCTCGTCGGCGAGCCAGGCATCGATGTCGACAACGGCGTCGTCGAGGAGCGTCTGGGTGGCCGCCGGCATGGCGTAGAGCTCCATCGCCGGGACGCTCAGCTCGGACAGGGTCGGGCTCGCGGTCTGCGGCCGCGGGGCGGTCTCGGCGACCCACCCGGACACCGCGTCGCTAGCGGACACCGCGCGCTTGTACTGCCCGCCCGAGATGGTCCGCACCGTGGCGAGTGCCCGGATCGGCGAGAGGTTGGCGAGACGCGCGAGCACGTCGCGTTCCACGATCTCGGGCACAAGGTAGCCGCCGTCCGGTCCGGAGCCGGCCGAGAGCGCCTTCTCCTCCAGCCGCTTCAGCCCGCCGCTCTCGCCTGCGCGGACGTAGAGGTCGAACGCCGCCTTGTGTTCCACCGCGACGCCGTCGCGGGGACCAGCGCCGACGCCTAGCGGCGGGCGGCGCCCGTCGAGGGTGAGGCGGTCGAGGCGAGTGCGGGCCTGGTCGATCGCCGCGTCGATGCGGGCGAGCTTCTCCTCGTTGACGACGTCGATCCGGGCGATCTTGGCGTCGTTGGTCTCCTTGAACGCCTCGAAGGCACGCGAGAGCTCGCCGAAGGCCGCATTGGCGTCGCCGTCCGCGGCCTTGTTCTCGAGGACAGGGACCGACTTGGTTTCGAAAGGAGCCTTGATCGTGAAGGGAGTCTGGACGGTCATCGGATACCTCTGGCTGGTGAGGGCAAGGCGGCGACATGCCGGCTGGCAAGTTGCCGGGTGGAAGCGGGAGCAAGACGGCGGGCGAGGGCCCGCACCGCCACGGAAAGGTCGGAGGCCTGGCTGGGCGCGCGGATGCGGGCGCCGGGCTGGAGCGGGAAGGTGACGAGGGAGATCTCCCAAAGGTCCACCGCCTGGAGCCTCCGGGTTCCGGCGCGCTCAGGCATCGCCTTGAGCGTGCGGAAGCCGATCGAGAGTCCGTCGAGCCCGCCGCCCCGCATCAGCGCGTCGACCTCGCGGGCACGCTGGACGGCAAGGTTGAGCCGGCCCTCGACGCGAAGTCCCCGCGCATCCTCGGCGAGCGAGAGCCAGCACCCGATCGGCTCGGCCGGATCATGCTGCCACAGCATCCGCACGCCGCCCGCCCCGCGCTCCCTCAGGCTCGCCGCGAAGGCGCCCGGCGCGACCACGTCGCGACCGAGATCGGGCACGCCGAACAGGCTGGCATAGCCGGTGAAGTGGCCGTCCATCGCAGGGCCTCGTTCTGAGTGGGATGATCAATGTCTGGCCGGTGGCAGGCGGCCCGATCCAGAAGGTTCTACTTGTCGAGAAAAGACGAACGACGTCGCATCGGGGTTCGGAGCGGCGATTGCCGAGCATCATCGAGAGGCCGCAACGCTTCTGAGCGAAAGGATGATGGTGACGACAATCCGCGGCGGCGGCGTTCAGGAAGATGACCGATCCGGATGGGTCGCTTCCTCATTTCATCCGGTTCGGCGGATTTGCTCGATCACCGCCGTCGAAACGCGAAGCACCGACTTTCAGTTGGTCCGTCCGTCATGGTTCAGGATAGGCATGTCGGTGAGATCGGCCATATGCCTCCGCTGGGTCGAGGCCGTGCGGGCGGCCATGGCAAGTCCCAGCAGTTGAATCTGGTCCGCATTGTGAGGTGATGAAGGATGATCGGTTTGGTACTTCCTACGCACACCCATGATCCGCTGAGATTGCTGCAGAGCATTCAGGAGAGCGCGGAGTCCGTCTGCTGGTATATTTTTCACCACAGCACAAACGAGGCGGTGGAACGCCGCATCATAGAGTTTTCCAAGACAGACAACGTCAATCTCTACCTTTATCGGAAGAACCGCGGTCTCGCGCGGAGCTGGAATGAGGGCATCCACCGCGCGTACCAAGATGGGTGCGAACTCACATTGGTACTGAACGACGACCTCCATTTCATCGAGGGCGGATTTCAAGCATTCGTGGACCACCTGCGAGCTAATCCAGGGTTCGGTCTCGGCTTCCTAAAAGGTATCGATCGCGGGGGGGCCTTCAACGGACAAGCTATCGTCCAGGGCTTGGCCTGTTTTGCTATGGGCCACCAATGCTTGAACGAGATCGGGTACTTCGACGAAACGTTCACACCTGCCTATTACGAGGATATGGACTACTTGCGTCGAATGCGTCTTGCCGGATGTTCACAGACTGTAGCTGAGGGAGTCATCGCAGAACACCTGGTCGTGTCCGTCAATGAGGTGGAAATTCGGGGTGGAGTTGGAGCGGCCATCGGTCAGGCGGCCTGAGGTGGAATTG
>NZ_JAIETD010000136.1 GCF_019745455.1 Methylobacterium sp. | reverse complement strand
TTGTGCAACAGAGCCGGGGCGACGTAGAGAAACATCGCGCGGGGGTCGACGAAGCGGCGGATCAGCCAGGGGCAGGCGATCCGATCGATCTTGGGGCGGGAGCGCGTCACCCAGACCGTTCGACCCTCGGCGTCGCGTGCGGAGAGCTTGCCCGGATCGACAAGTGGAAGCCCCGCAGTATTCCAGGCGGCCTGTCCGCCTTCCAGATACTCGGCTGGTATGTGCGCACTCCGCAGCACGGCGGCGACGCCCTGACTGCGCCTGTGCCCTTCGGCACAAATGACGACGACCGGGTCGTTCAGGCCCACCGAAAGCCGCGCCAAGGCATCGGGAGTGATCTCCGCCTCGTCGAGCGGCCGGGCGGCGGGAACGAGTCGCGGATCGGCGGCGCGGGCGGCCTCGGCGCGGACATCGAGCAGGGTCGGGCAACGGGGCGTACCGATCAGCTTGGCGAGCTTGTCGGCAGGGATGGCGTCGGGCGCAGGCATCTGCGTTCCTCCTTGAAATCAAGGTTGAGGTGGAACGCGAGCTTCGGCTGTCGCCTCGTGGGGAGATCGCGGATCCCCATGAAAAGAGAATCTCGCAAGACGCATGCGGTGTCAATTCCCGTCGCACCGGTCATGGGCGAACAACGGGCCGCCCATCGACTGTCACCAATACCCGATGCGGGATAGATTGCGCCATGCTTTCAGAGAGCTTGGGAATTCTTTTCAGCCTGTGGGGATGGCTGGTCTCGGTGCAACGCGAGATCTCGGCCGAGCTCGCCGTCATGCTCCGCGCTTTCGCCGAGACCGGGGACTGGTCGGCACTGGCCGGCTTCCTGCCCTTCGGCATTGCATTCGGCGCGGCGCATGCACTTACGCCCGGACACTCGAAGACCGTGCTGTCCTTGTTCGTTGCCGGAAGCGGCGCCAGCCTGTCTAGGGGCGTCGGGACCGCTGTCATCCTCTCAGCCACGCATATCGCGATCTCCGTCCTCGTGGTCCTTCTCGCTTTGCCTGTGGTTTCGCTGGCCTTCGGCGAAGTCGGACGAGCGCGGGTCCTGGAAGATCTGAGTCGAGGCCTGATCGGAATGGTCGTCCTCTGGCTTCTCATTGCCGCCATCCGGGGACACGCTGCCCATAGCCATCACGAGGGCGCCGCGTTCGGCGTAGTGGCCGGGTTGATCACGTGTCCGCTGACCTTGTTCGTGATGACGTTTGCGAGCGCTCGAGGCGTTCCGGAGGCCGGGCTGGCCTTCGCGTTCATGATGCTGATCGGCGTTGCCGCCGTGCTGGCGAGCGTGGCGGCACTGGCGGTGGCCGCAAGAGTCGGTCTTGGCAGCGCGCTCGCGCGCCTCACCCCGACCTTGGGTTGGCTTGCGCGCCTCACGCTCGGAGTGACGGGGGCGGTTCTGATGCTGATAGCCATCATGCAGTTGGGGCGCTCATACTGAGGGCGCCGCGAGATCGGGTCAGCAGGTGCGACTCTGTGCACGCAGAACCGCATAGTCGGTCAGCATGATAGCGATCGCCGCCGGCTCTGGGAGCTGCGCCAGTTCGCCTGCCGCGCGGGCCTGAAACTCGCGGCTGTATTCGACGACCGGCGGACATGCCGACACGCCACCTGCCTCAAAACCGACCGTCGCGCAGCCGCTCAACAAGCTCGTCCCGATCGCGAGGACGGCGCGCCGCAGCCTCCAGCATCCGTCGTTGGACGTCATTGGCCTTCTCCGTGGTTTCAAGGCGTTCAGCGAGGCGGCCCGCGCGCTCGCCGGACCGCCGAAGCGCGAGCAGGAACAGGAGCACAGCGACCACGATGGCGCCGTAGCGCAGCGCCGCCCGCATCCATGGGCGCGTGGCGATCCCGGTGAGCAGCCCGCCGATCACCGCCGCCCCCGGCGCCAGTCGTCGAGGCGGGCATAGATGGTGACCGCGATCCCCCCGAGCGCGACGGCGATGAATACCCAGCGGAGCGCATCGAGATACGGCACGAGCGGCAGGATCGCGGTCGGGGTCTCGGCGAGGACGCTCTGCGCCACCTCGACGCCCGCCGCGCCCAGCGTCGCCACTCCGGCCGCCCCGCCACCCTTCATGGTGCGGCTGTCGGCCAGCACTTCGCGCGCTGGTGGCGATTCTTCGGCGAAGGCAGTCTCCCGGACCGGGAAGCGCTCGCCCCACTGACGCGCAGGCCCGAGGTCGACATGGATGAACCCCGAGCGCGGATAGAAGCCGAAGCCGAGGAACCCCACCTCGCGCGCCGCGGCCTCGAAGGCCACCGGGTCGTGGTTCGACATGGCGATATCAAACGCCGTGCCGTCCATGTGCTTTGACGCCCTGGCCCCACCCACCGCACGATTGTGCTCGGGGCTGCGATAGGCCGAGCGGACGATCAGCGGTTTGCCCAACCGATCGCGCAGGGCCTGCAGCTTGTCGAGCGCGGGATCGTTGACGAGCAGCTTGCCGGTGCCCCGGCAGGCGATCTCGGCCGGGCTGAAGTTCGGCCAGCGCCATGCGCTCTCCGGAACTTCGCGCCAATGGCGATGGAATGTCGTGGTCATGGGGTCCTCCGAAAACGAAAAACCCGCCTCGAGGGCGGGTCACTGCGGACTGATGAATGGGGATAGGCCGCGGTCACGGGCTGCCGCCGAAGATCTTCAGCTTGACGCGCAGAACCCAAAGACGGTGCTCGCCTATTCGACCGTCAGCCAGATGGGTCTCGTGGTTGCCGTGCTGGCGACGGCACTCCAACAGGGCTCGCCAGAAATCGCGCTCGCCTCGGCGAGCTTCTACGCCCTTCATCACGGTCTCGCCAAGGGCGCGCTGTTCATGGGCGTCGGCGTCGTGGGCGCGAGCGGGAAGCGGTCGCTCGTGCCAGTGCTGGCGACGCTCACCCTACCCGCGCTGTCGCTCGCCGGTCTGCCGCTCACCGGCGGGACGCTGGCCAAGCTCGGCGCAAAGCCACCTCTCGGCGGCGGCGCGGCGGAACTCCTGTTCACGCTCTCTGCCGTCGGCACCGCAATGCTGATGCTTCGCTTCATGCTCAAGGTCGCCGCGACCGGCAGCCACGAGCCTGACGCGCGACCGGCAGCCGGCCTGCTCGTTCCATGGCTGGCGACCGTGGCGGCGGGCCTGATCGTGCCATGGTTGCTGTTCACAGGCGTCACCGGCCTGCCGGCCGCCTATCCGCTCGCGCCGGACAGCCTTCTGTCCGCCTTCTGGCCGGCGGCGGCGGCCGGTGTCGTTGGCGCCTTGGTGGCGGTCGCACGGCTGGGTGCTCCAGGTATTCCCGAAGGCGACCTGCTCATTCCGACCACTGACACCGGTGCACGCCTACTGTCGATGATTCCGGCACGGCCGCATTGGATCGCCGCGCTCAGGCTTCCCGAAAAGCGTCTCATGCTCGACCGCGTGGCGGGTGAATGGGCGTCGCGGGCGGAGCGCCTGTTGTCGCGATGGTCGATAAGCGGAGCACTTCTCCTGATGCTGGTGATCCTGGCCACGCTATGAAGCAGTGGCGAGGCGAAACGCGAGACGCGGACATCGGCAGACATACAGTCGCGAACGCCGCGCAGGTCTTGAATCGGCGAGAAGCCATACTAAAACGAGATCGCCGGCCGCCCCGCATGGGGGCAGGCACAAGTCCGGGAGGCGTGCCGCCAAGACATCCCCGGTACTGCTTGTATCCATGTTTGTTGGATGTCACTGAGAACTGACCCAGCCACGATAGGTGTTTGATCCCACGGTTTGATGGTGCGATCCTTTCTCTGGAATGGAAGGACGCCCTTTGGGACAAATTCGTCATGGCAGCGCCACGACCACGCACGCTGTCCGAGCAGCAATACAGCGATCGCAAGCTTCGCTCGCGCAGTTGAGCCGTGAGTTGGGTATCAATCCCAAGACCGTTGCGAAGTGGCGCAAGCGCGCGACGGTCGAGGATATGAAGACGGGGCCTTCTGAGCCTCGATCTACCGTGCTGACCGAGGCTGAGGAGGCAATGGTCGTTGCATTCCGGCGCCATACACTGCTGCCACTGGACGATTGCCTTTACGCTCTGCAGCCTTCGATCCCCCACCTGACGCGATCTGCGCTGCATCGCTGTCTGCAGCGACATGGCATCTCGCGCTTGCCTGATATGGAAGGCGACAAGCCGAAGCGGTCGAAGTTCAAACGCTACCCCATAGGGTTCTTCCATATCGATATCGCCGAGGTGCAAACCGCTGAAGGCAAGTTATATTTGTTCGTTGGCATCGACCGGACGAGCAAGTTCGCCGTGACCCAACTCGTCGAGAAGGCCGACAGAAAAACAGCCTGGGAGTTCCTTCAGCACCTGCTCGAAGCCGTGCCCTACCAAGTCCATACCATTCTCACCGATCGAGCCATTGGAACGCCATTGGTCCGAGAGACAATGGCGAGGGGAATCCAGTTCGCAGAGCAGCCCCGGAATCGGAATACCATCTACTCTCGGCCGATGCGCTTCGACATGATCTGCGAGGCAAACGGCATCGAGCACCGGCTGACCAAGCCCAACCATCCCTGGACCAATGGTCAGGTCGAGCGCATGAACCGCACGATCAAGGACGCCACCGTTAAGCGCTTCCACTATGACAGCCACGATCAGCTGCGCACGCACCTCAGCGACTTTATGGCCGCCTACAACTTCGCACGCAGACTCAAGACCCTCAACGGGCTCACCCCCTACGAATACATCTGCAAGATCTGGACATCAGAGCCGGACAGATTCATCCTCAATCCGATCCACCAGATGCCGGGACTGAACACCTAGCGATACCAGCGAGGGTGTCATTGGTGTCTGGGACGCAGCCGGTGGCTATACCCGTTACGATGAATTCCCCAGCGGCGGGATCGGCCCCCATGACCTGCGCCTGATGCCCGACGGTGACACGCTGGTCGTCGCCAATGGCGGCATCGCCACGGACCCGACCGATCGTCGCAAGCTGAACGTTCCGGCGATGAGACCGAACCTGACATATCTCTCGCTATCGGGATCGACCCGGGAGCAGGTCGAACTGGAGGACGACCTTCGTCAGAACTCCATCCGCCACCTTGCGGTGCGGCACGACGGCCTCGTCGGCTTCGCGATGCAAAGGGAAGGCGAGCCCGGCAGCGCAACTCCGCTGCTCGGATTGCACCGCATGGGCAACGCCCCGCTTCTGGCGGAAGCGCCGATCGCCGATGAACTCGCGATGCAGGGCTATGCCGGCAGTGTCGCATTCAGCGGCGATGGCAGCGAGATCGCTATCACCTCGCCCCGGGGCGGCCGGGTGCACAGGTTCTCCGACGATGGCGTCTTCCTTGCGGCCCTATCTCGAGCGGATGTCTGCGGCCTTGCGCCAATGGACCGCGGCTATCTTGCAAGCGACGGGCTGGGCGGGCTTATCTCGATCAGCACCACAGTTCCTACACCGCTCGCCCGGGCAGATTGTGCGTGGGACAACCACATTGTCGCACTCTGAGAGAGTTGAGGCGGTGCCAAAGGCCAGCGTCCGGTACAGGGCGCTAGCAGATGCTCAGGACGAACTCGACGAAGGCGTATCCGGGCGAACCACCAAGAGGTAGTTCCGCAGCCTTGCCATTGACCGTTCCGCGATTCTGGCGCACGAAGGATGCGTGATCGGTTCCACCCCGTCTTGGGGCGGAGGCAAGAGGGAACGCGGTGGGGTGCCAGATGGCACCGAACCCGCGGCTGTCCCCGCAACTGTGAGCGGCGAGTCCGGCTGACGATGCCACTGGAGTGATCCGGGAAGGCCAGCCAGGGCGGCGAACCGCGAGCCAGGAGACCTGCCGGTCCTGAACGAAATCCACAAGGCCTTCGGGTGTGAAGGCAAGGAGGGAAAATTGAACACGCGGAACGTCACCAATGCACAGGCATCGACAGGATCGGGGATCGGCGCGCTTGTCGCCGTCGCGCTGATCGGCCTCAGCATCATCTTCGTCACCGGCCATGTGCAGGCCGAAACGCTTCACGACGCGGCGCATGACGTGCGCCACGCCACCGGCTTTCCCTGTCACTGAGCCCGTGTTCACGCGTCTTCTGACCAGCGCCCTGTTTGCTGGCGCTGCCGCCGGGCTGATTGCCGCCCTGTTGCAGCTTTATTTCGTGCAGCCCGTGCTGCTCCATGCCGAACTCTACGAGGGTGGCGATCTCGTCCATTTCGGAACCGAATCCACCAACTCGGCGCATCCGGACCTGCCGGGCTTCGACGCAGTGCGCGACATTCTCAGCATCGGTTTCACGATGCTGGTCTATGCGGGCTATGCGATGATCCTCGTGGCCCTGATGGCCGCGGCCGAAAACCGGGGGGCAACGATCAACGCGAGGACCGGTCTGATCTGGGGCCTCCTCGGCTTCGTGGCCGCGCATTTCGCGCCGGGCTTCACGCTGGCGCCCGAAGTGCCCGGCGTGGCGGCCGCCGACGTCTATGCACGGCAGGCGTGGTGGTTCGCGACGGTGCTCGCCGCGGCTATCGCCATGTGGCTGATCGCGTTCGGGCGGAACTGGGCGGCCTGGGGGGCAGCGATCGTGCTGCTTCTGGCACCGCATGTCGTCGGCGCGCCCGAACCTGACGTCTTTACCGGCCCGGTTCCGACGGAGATCGGGGCGCTCTTCGCCGCTCGCGCCTATGGCGTAGGGATGGCGGCCTGGGTGATGCTCGGTGGGTTCGCGGGCTATTTCTGGTCGCGCGAGGCCGCCACGGCTCGCCAGACGCAGACCGCCTGAGCAAACCGTGCTTCGAGACGGTTCGGGCGGCCACTGGGTGCGCCCGAACCATCCCTTCGGATATCATCATGGACCGATCCATACCTCTCCTGCTCATCGGGCTCGTCTTCGGCGGATGCATCGGCTTCGCCGTCGCGGCGTCGAACGGCATAACCCTCGACGGCCACGATCATGCCGACAACGCCCATCACGAAGGCCACACCGGCTCTGACGTTCATGACCACGGCGCGATGCTGAACCTGCCTGCCGAAGCCTCGGCGCCTACGCTCGACCTGCATCTCACGCCCGACCCCTCTTCCGGCTGGAACCTCCACATGGTGACGGAGAACTTCGCCTTCTCGCCCCGGAACGCCAGCCTTGCCCACATCCCCGGAGAAGGGCATGCCCATGTCTACATCGATGGCGTGAAGCTCGGCCGGTTCTACGGGCCCTGGGTGCACCTCGACAACCTGCCGGAGGGCGACGTGACAGTCGAGGTCACGCTCAACGCCAACGATCACCGGCTCCTCGGCGTGAATGGGCGGCCGCTCTCCGAAACCGTCACGATCGCCAACTAGAGCGCCGGCACGCGCCCCACGAGGCACGCGCAGTCGGCCGCAGGGCCGGGCATCCTCGATCCAGCCCTTCGGGGCGTCAAGGTAGGCACGCAGCGTGGCGACGATGTCGGCGACGTCTGCCTCGAGGTCCACCCCCCCGAAGAAATAGGTCGCGCGCTCGGGCGATTGCAGCGCCAATGATACGGGGCGGGCGCATCCGTTCATGCAATCCTGTTCCGAAACGAGCACCCGAGCGGCAAGCCCACCGGGCGTAATCGCCGCGCGGAGGATAGTCAAATCCTGACTGCTGCAGCTTCTGCAGATGTGGAGGTGGATCGGAACGAAGGACATGATTCCCGACCGTGCCGGCGACAAGATCATCGGTAGTGATTATCGGCGAGCGTGGCCAGAGACGCTTGTCGTCTGCCAAACATGGGTCCCGGCCGCGTTCATTGCGGTCATCGGCTCCCTGTTCCCTGGTCAGAGCTGCATCATCTCGCCCACGCTCACCGGCGACGGATCAGGTAGGTATCCATGATCCAGCCGTGCCGCGCGCGAGCCTCGGCGCGTCTTGCAACGATGCGCGGCCCGGCCTCGGCCAGCGGCCCGGCGTCGAGCACCTGCTCAGGCATGCCGAGGAATCCGCCCCACCAGATGTGCAGGCCGTGCGGTGGGAGGTGCCGGAAGCTGCACTCGCCATCGAGCAGGACGGCAATGGTCTCGGCCTCCTCGGGCCAGCCGTGATCGCGCAGGCGACGGCCCGTCGTGACCGTCACGGCGCCGTTCACCGTGTTGAACGGAATCGCGTGGGCCGCCGTCAGCGCCTGCAGCGACGTGATCCCCGGCACCACGCGCAGGCGCGGGTGCGGGGTCAAACGATCCGCGATCCTGAGCGTCGAGTCGTAAAGTCCCGGATCGCCCCAGACCATGAGCGCGACCGGCCCCGCCGGATGATGGGCGGCGATCGTCTCGGCCCAGATCCGGGCGATTTCGTCATGCCAGCGGGCGACCCGCTCGGCATAGGGCAGGCTTTCGTCGCGCACCGGCATGTCGAATTCCGCGACGGGTGCGGTGCTGCCGGAGGCCCGCAGGATCTCGTGACGCAGCTCGGCGAGGTCCGCCTTGTCGGGCCCCTTGCGCGGCACCATCACCAGCGCGGCCTCCCGCAGAGCGGCCTGCCCTTCGAGTGTCACATGGGCCGGATTGCCCGTGCCGATCCCAATGAGCCAAAGCTCATGCACCCTCGCCTCCGATCTCGGCCAGCGAGCCGTAGAAGATCAGCGCGGGCAACGGCCCCGGATCGGCCGCCAGCCGTGCCGCAAGCGTGGAGACGGTGCCGCGCGACAGCACCTGTTCGGGCTTGCCGACCGCCTCGGCCAGCAGCGCCGAGGTGTCCCCCGGCAGGCCGCGCGCGATCAGCGCCTCGGCGAGGGCCGCGAAGGTGCGCTTGCCCATGAAGACCACGGTGCAGGCCAAAGGGTCGGCCAGCGCGTCGAGGTTCAGGTCTTCGGGCAGGCGCCCATCCACATCGTGCCCGGTCACGAACTGTACGCGCCGCGCGGTCAGGCGGCGGGTCAGCGGGATGCCCGCGGCAGCGGCGGCAGCGAGGGGCGAGGCCACGCCCGGCACGATCTCGTAGGGAATGCCGGCCTCGTGCAAGGCCACGAGTTCCTCCTCCAGCCGCCCGAAGAGCCCGCCATCGCCGGATTTCAGCCGCACGATCCGCCCACCACCTTGCGCGTAGTCCACGAGGAGGCGGCTGACGTGATGCTGCTTGGGCGAGGGTCGCCCGGCCCGCTTTCCGACGCTCACGAGGTCCGCGCCCGGGCGCGCATGGGACAGGATCGGACCGGCCGAAAGGTCGTCGTAAAGCACCGCATCGGCGTGCTTGAGCCGATCGAGCGCCTTCAGCGTCAGAAGCTCCGGATCGCCGGGGCCAGAGCCCACGAAGCTCACGAACCCGGTCATGTGTCTTCGCCCGCGATGAGGTGAAAGAAGGTGCCGGTCACGTGTCCGCGCCGCGATCCGGTCTCGGGCACCGGGTTGCCATCGGCATCGGCCACGTCCGCCAGCGCCTCGTCGGGTTGCTCGAGGATGGTAGAGTAGTGGAACTCGTGGCCGCGCAGTGCAGCGCCCGCCGTCTGCCCCGGCATGGGGGCGCGCAGGACGGCGCGGCGATAACCGAGGTGAAACTTGCGTTTCTCGTAGGATGTGACGAGGCCCAGAAGGCCCGCCATCTCGTGTCGGACCCCGTCCTTGTCGATCAGCACCTGGCCAAGCGCCATGTATCCCCCGCACTCGCCATGAACGGGGCGCGTTTCGGCGTGCCGCCGCAGCCCATCGCGGAATCGCGCCGCTGCGGAGAGACGCCCGGCATGAAGCTCGGGGTAACCTCCGGGAAGCCAGACCAGATCGGCGGATGGATCGGGCGGCTCGTCGCCCAGAGGCGAAAAGGGCAGGATTTCAGCCCCTGCGGCCCGCCAACCCTCCAGAAGATGCGGGTAGGTGAAGGAAAACGCCGCGTCCTGCGCCAGCGCGATGCGCTGCGCGGGTGGCTTGGGAAGCGAACCCGCGCCGCCCGCCGCGGTTCCGCGCGCGGCAGCCCGGATCGCCGAAAGATCGACATGCGCTCGCAGGAAGGCCGCGTAGCCCGCGATGGCGGCGTCGAGGTCCGGATGTTCCACCGCCTGCACGAGGCCCAGATGACGCTCGGGCAGGGTCAGATCACCCCGCCGGGGCAACGCACCAAGAACGGGCAGGCCCGCGCGCTCCATCCCGAGGCGGGTGAGCCGTTCGTGCCTGGGGCTCGCAACGCGGTTCAGGATCACGCCCGCGAAGGGCAGGCCCTCGTCATAGCGGGCGAAGCCGAGCGCGGTGGCCGCCGCCGACTGCGCCTGTCCGCCGACGTCGAGGACCAACACCACCGGCCAAGCCATCCTTCGCGCAGTCTCGGCGCTCGACCCGAAGCCGCTGCGCCCCCGCGTCGCGACACCATCGAAAAGGCCCATGCTCCCTTCCGCCACGCAGATGTCCGTGCCACAGGCCTGCGCAGCGATGGTCGCGAAGAGCGCCTCCCCCATCGCCCAGGTATCGAGGTTGAACGATGCGCGCCCTGTGGCGGCCCGATGGAAGGCGGGGTCGATGTAGTCGGGGCCGGACTTGAAGGGCTGTACGGTCAGCCCGTCGTCGGAGAGTGCACGGAGAAGGCCCAGCATCACGGTCGTCTTGCCCGTGCCCGAAGCCGGGGCCGAGACGAGCAGCCCAGGGGGGAAGGCCCCGCCGTTGGACACCGTGTCAGTCATCGCCCTCGCTCCACTCTGCCCATGGGCTGTCGGCGCGTTGCGGGCGGTAGCGCCGGTCATAATCCGCGGCGTAGAGGCGGCTTTCGCCGAACTCCGACGCGCCGAGTGCCGGACCCGCGAGGATCAGCGCGGTCCGCTCGATCCCCTCGGGCATCGCGGCCTCGATGGTGCCAAGCGTCCCCCGCACGATCCGCTCTTCGGGCCAACTGGCGCGCCAGATGATCGCCACGGGGCAGTCCGCTCCGAGATGCGGGGTCAGATCGGCAACCACGCGCGCGAGGTTCTGGATCGAGAGGTGGATGGCCAGCGTCGCCCCCGTCGCCCCGAACGCGGCAAGCGTTTCGCCCGGTGGCATCGACGACGCGCGGCCCGGCGTTCGCGTCAGGACCACTGATTGCGCCACGCCCGGCAGCGTCAGTTCGGCGCCAAGAGCGGCCGCGGCCGCGGCGAAGGACGGCACACCCGGGGTGACGGTGTAGGGAATGCCCATCGTCTCGAGGCGGCGCAGCTGTTCGCCCATGGCCGACCAGACCGACAGATCGCCCGAATGGAGCCGCGCGACATCATGGCCCGCGTCCTGCGCCACCGCGATCTCGGCCATGATCGCTTCCAGGTCCATCGGTGCCGTGTTCACGATCCGCGCGCCGTCCGGGCAATGGGCCAGCACCGCCTCGGGCACCAGCGACCCGGCATAGAGGCAGACCGGGCAGCGTGCGATCAGGTCGCGGCCACGCAGCGTCAGAAGGTCGGGGGCGCCCGGTCCGGCGCCGATGAAATGCACTGTCATGGTCCGTCCCTTTCCGCCAGTGCACAGGTGGCCAGGCCGTCGCCCGAGATCACCCGCTTTGCCATCAGCTTCGCGCCTTGCCCTGCTGCGGCTAGCGCCGACGCCTCCGCCACACTTCCGGTGCCGCGTGCGATCCTGGAAGCGTCCGAGCGCGTCAAGGTCTCCTGCCGCGCAAGCGTCTTGGCGTCAACCGGATGGACCGGCAGGGACAGGGCCGCAGCGAAGGTGCGGAAGGCCTCGCCTCGCGCCTTGTCCTCGAGCGTGGCGAGCGCTGCCACGCTGCCCGCAGCCCCGGTTCGCGCCAAGGCATCGGCAAGACTGTCGACCGTCGCCGCCGCACGGAACCCAAAGCCCGCCACGATCACAGGACCACCCGCCATTGCACCACCGGATAGGCCGCCTTCCAGCCGCGCCTGGCCCCGAGCGCCCCGGCCTCGGACAACTCGATGCGCAGGAGTGACCCGCCGAGCCGCTCCGACCAGGCGGCCAGCAACCCCTCTGACTCCAGCGTCACCGCATGGGCGACAAGGCGTGTGCCGGGTGGGAGGCGCTCCGTCAGATCTGTCAGCAACGCGTCGCTGAGCCCGCCACCGATGAAGACGGCCTGCGGGGCGGCGAAGCCCTCGAGCGCGCCCGGTGCCTGCCCCTCGATGACGCGCAGCCGGTCCACCGCCAGCCGGTCGGCATTGGCACGGATGCGGTCGGCGCGGTCGGCGCGCAGCTCGATGCTGACAGCCTCGGTCGTGGGATGTGACAAGAGCCACTCGATGGCGATGGTGCCCGAACCGCCGCCGATGTCCCACAAGGTCTCGTAGGGGCGCGGAGCCAGCGCCGACAGGGCCAGCGCGCGGACAGGGCGCTTGGTGATCTGGCCATCGGTGTCGAAGAAACCGTCGTCGATTCCGGACGCGACGGGCAGGCAGAGGCCATCGCCCTCAACCTCCAGCGCCACGGCAACAGGATGGGCGAAGGCGTCGCCGGGCGGAGTTTCGGCGGTCAAAACGGTGATGCGCTCAAGCTGACCGCCGAGCGCCTCCATCACCGTCATCCGGGTGTCTCCGAAGCCCTCGTCACGCAGGTAGGCGGCGAGGGCCGGCACGGCCTCTCCGTCGCGTAACAGCACGATGGCACGCAGGCCCGGGGCAAGATGCGGCCTCAAGCGCGTGAGCGGCGCAGCGTGGAGGCCGAGACACAGCGTGCGCTCGAGCGGCCAGCCGAGCCGCGCGGCGGCGAGCGAAAACGTGGACGGCCCCGGAAGCGCGCGCCATTCGCATGCGTCGAGGTCACGCGCGATCACCGCGCCCGCGCCGAACCAGAACGGATCGCCCGAGGCGAGCACCACGACGGGGCGGCCTCGATACCCACGCAGGATCGGCAGACCGTCGGCGAAGGGCACGGGCCATTCGACGGTGTCGGCCTTCAGGCCCGGCAGCAAGGCGAGGTGCCGTTTCGCGCCCATGACCACCTCGGCCTGATCGAGCGCACGCCGGCTTGCGGGCGGCAGGCCGTCCGGTCCATCTTCGCCGAGGCCCACGATGGTGAGCCATGCAGTCTTCGACGGAGCCTCAGCCATGGAGCCGAACCTCCTGATCCTCGCCGGGACGTCCGAGGCGACGGCGCTCGCCCGGGTGGCGGCCGAGCGCGGGCTGAACGGCGTCGTGTCTTTCGCCGGACGGGTCGAGCGGCCCCTGCGACAGCCTCTGCCGCAGCGGATCGGTGGCTTCGGCGGGGTCGACGGCCTGATATGCTTCCTGCGCAAGGCAAGCATTACCCATGTGATCGACGCGACACACCCGTTTGCGGTGCAGATGAGCCGCAACGCCGTCGCCGCCTGCGCACGGGCCGGCGTGCCGCTTCTTGCCCTCACGCGGCCCGAATGGCAGGCCGGTCCCGGCGACCGGTGGCAGCACGTGACAGACATCCCGGGCGCGGTGTTGGCGCTCGATCGGCCGCGCGCAACCGTCATGTTGGCTGTGGGACGGATGCATCTGGCAGACTTCGCGCCCAACCCGCAGCATCGCTACCTCCTGCGGCTGGTTGATCCGCCGAAAGGGCCGCTGCCCTTTCCTGACGCGGAGGTGCTTGTCGACCGTGGCCCCTTCGAGGAGGCGGCGGACCGCGCCCTGATGGAACGGCACGGAATCGAGATCGTTGTTTCGAAAAACGCAGGCGGAACCGGGGCCTACGCCAAGATCGCCGCGGCGCGAGCGCTTGGGCTGCCGGTCATCATGATCGACCGGCCGACGCCGCCAGCCCGCCTCGAGGTCCATGATGTGGCGCAGGTCTTCGACTGGCTCGCTCATTCCGGAACCGACCTCGGCGTGTAGACGAAGGGCGCGCCATCGCGCTCAATGATGCGCGTCGCCGACGACCCGATCAGGACGACGGTGCGCATATCGGCCATGTTCGGGGATGCGTCCGCAAGGCGGACGACGCGGAGGTGCTCCTTCGGCGTCGAGACCGCCCTTGCGAAAACGACCACGCGGGACGGCTCACAGATGCTTCTGAGCAGTTTCAGCGCAAGACTCATGCCGTCGGGTCGCGCCTTCGACCTCGGATTGTAGAGCGCGATCGCGAAATCGGCCTCGACGGCATGGCGCAGCCGTGCCTCGATCAGCGCCTGGGGCTTCAGATTGTCGCTGAGGTTGATCGCGCAGAAATCGTGACCGAGCGGTGCGCCCACGCGTGCGGCGGCGGCAAGCATCGCGGTGATGCCGGGGAGCACCCGGATTTCGAGACCTCGCCAGCTGCGCGGGCCGCCCTCCACGGCCTCGAACACCGCCGCGGCCATGGCGAAAACGCCGGGATCGCCGGAACTCACTACCACGACACGCCGCCCCTCGTGGGCCATCTTCAGGGCATGCTGCGCGCGGTCCAGCTCCTCGCGATTGTCCGTCTCGTGGCGCTGAAGCCCACGGCGGCCGGGAACGCGACGAACGTAAGGCGCGTAGCCCACGACATCCGTCGCCTCGGCCAGGGCCTGCGTGACCTCGGGCGTGATCAACGCGTCGTCTCCCGGCCCCAACCCCGCGATGACCAGCCATCCGGTCATGGACGCCGCCCCTGTCCGTGAACGATCACGATGGAGAAGTAAGGCGACGCGCGATCCCCAGCCTCGGCCAGCGGAACGGCCCGTTCCTCGGCCATGCTCGCGCATTCCACGAGCCATGCGCGCTCGAGCTTCCCTGCCGTTTCCAGCGCGTCACGTACTTTCGGCAGGTTGCGACCGACCTTCATAACGACGATGGCATCGGCGTCGGCCATGTGCCGCGCGAGAACCGATTGCGGCATCGTTCCCAGGAGCACCGTCAGCACGTCGTCGCCCCAGGTCACGGGGATGCCGGTCGCAGTCCAGGCCGCGGACATCCCGGTGATCGCGGGCACGACACGCACCGGAACATCGTCCCTCAACCGCGTGTAGAGATGCATGAAGGAGCCGTAGAAGAACGGATCGCCCTCGCAGAGGACGACCACGTCCGCGCCGGACCGGGCGATGTCACGCAGACGCACCGACACCTCGGCATAGAAGCCGGACAGGCACTCGGCATAGGCGGGATCGTCCAGCGGGATTTCCGTGGTTACCGGGTACTCCATCGCGATCTCGACGGCGTCGGCGCGCAGCATCCCCTCCACAATGGTCCGCGCGCGGCCCGGGCGACCGGCCTTGCGGAAATAGGCGACATGGGTCGCGCCGCGCACCAGCCGGTGCGCGCGGACACTCATCAGGTCGGGGTCGCCGGGGCCGAGGCCGACGCCATGGATCGTACCGGCGCTCATTCCGCGCGGCTCGCGATGGCGTTGATGGCGGCGACTGTGATCGCGCTGCCGCCGAGGCGCCCCTCAACGATCAGGCAGGGCGCGGGCTGCGCCTCCCACAGGGCGGCCTTCGATTCCGCCGCACCGACGAAGCCCACGGGGCAACCGATGATCGCTGCCGGGCGGGGGCAGTCCGGGTCTTCCAG
Source organism: Methylobacterium sp. (assembly GCF_019745455.1). GTDB lineage: Bacteria > Pseudomonadota > Alphaproteobacteria > Rhizobiales > Beijerinckiaceae > Methylobacterium. The sequence continues at coordinate 17,436 of NZ_JAIETD010000136.1, read as the reverse complement.
CATCTCCAGCAGGTGGAACAGCGCCGTCGGCGCATTGCCGATGGCGACGAGGCCTCCAGCCAGATGCGGGCGCCACAATTCCAGCGCCGCGGCGGAGCGGGTGGTGCCCATCCTTGCGGCCAGTTCGGGCACCGAGGCGTCCTGAAGCGTGCAGATCACCTCGTTCACCGCAGGCAGCCGCTTGCGTGTCACCCCTTCGCTGACCATGCGCGCATCGCAGAGGATCGGCGCGCCCGCCTCGAGCGCCGCACGTGCTGCTCCGACCATGTCGGGGGAAAACCGCACATGCGCTTCCAGCCCCACCATGCCCGCCGCATGGATCATGCGGACGGCGACCTGTTCCTCGTCCGGGGCAAAGCGTGCGAGGTCGGCCTCCGCCCGGATCGTCGCGAAGCTCTCGGCATAGATCGCCGCGCCGTCTGTCTCGTAGGTATAGGGCATGGGTCAGCCGCCGAAAAAGTCCGCCACATGGTCGGGTGCGAGCCCAACGCGCACGGGGTCATCCCACGGTGCGCCGCTCCGGACAAGATCGAAGCGGCCTTCATGGCCGACCAACGTGATATCGGTGTGCTTGGGCCGGGCACAGCCCTTGGCGCAGCCCGAGACATGCAGGCGAGCATCGGGCGTCAGGTAGCGGGCCAGGACACGCGCCAGCACGCGGGTTTCGACACTGGCTTGCGGGCAAGCTGGCGCGCCGGTGCAGGCGTCGACCCGCAGGAGCGGGTCGGAAGGATCGGTCAGCAGGGTCCGGTGGCCCGCGAACACGGCCGGGTCATGCTCCCCAGGGATAAGGACCATGCGCCACGGCGTGATCCGGAGCACCGGACTTCCGAGGTCTGCCAGCGCCTCGAGGTCGGCGGGACCCAGTTGACCGAACGCTGCCGCGACCAGAAGCCCGCCCGGGACCGGGCCTGGCTGCGGCGGCGTTGCGGCCGGATTGGGCACCGAAGCGCCAACGAGGCCAGACGGCAAGCCGGTTCCGTTCGCGAGGTGCCTGGCCATACGTCCGCGCCCATCGGGACCGACCCCGCCAGAGGCGATGAACCATCGGGCAAGGTCGAAGGCCAGGGCTGCTGCATCACGCGGGCCTTGCGCCTCACGCCCCGTGCCATAGCCGTCTGCGCGCACGATCAGGCGGTCTTTTGCGGCCTCGATGCGGATATCGCCGCTTACCTCGGCGAGTTGACGGGCTGGCCCGGTATCCACGACGAAACCGAATTTCGAAGGCAGGGCCGCGAATTCGGGCCTGCGCAGCCCTTCGGTCAGCGCGGACGCGATCTGCGTTTGAGGGTCGTCGGCGCTGCGCCCGCGGAACGGATCGACCACGATGTTGCGCCGGCCCTCTGCTGACGGGTCGTCGTCCAGAAGGCCGAGCCGCGCCAGCGCGACCAGAAGCGGTGCGTGCCCCGCCTCGGTCACGCCACGGAGTTGCAGGTTGGCCCGGTTCGTCAGGTCGATCAGGCCATTCCCGAATGCACGCGCGGCAGCGGCAAGCCCGCGCGCCTGATCCCCGGTCAATCGCCCGAGCGGTGGTCGGACGCGAACGACAAGTCCGTCGCCCGATTGCATCGGCCGGTGCGCGCCGGGGCACCAACCCCGGATGGCGGGGGCGCTCATGTCCCCGTCTCCAATCGTGTCTCCAGCTCTGCCAGGATCGAGTTGCGCCGCGACTGCCAGAGGCCGGCGGCGTGCAATTCGGTGAAGCGGTCGCGCATGGCGGCGAGTGCCTCGGGGTTCGCTTCCTCCAGAAACGCGGTCACATCCGCATCGCCCAGTGTCGCGTCCCAGAACTGATCGAATAGATGCGGGCCGACGACGCCCGCCAGATGCGCGAAGGCCGCCATGTTCTCCAGCGTCGCGGCGATCTCGGCGGCGCCGCGGAACCCGTGGCGGCGCATGCCGAGGATCCAGCGCGGGTTCGCCGCGCGGGCCTGCACGACGCGGGCGATCTCCTCGGTCAGTGCGCGGGCGCGGGGGCGCGACGGATCGGTGTTGTCGACATGGTAGAGCCGCGCCGCGCCGCCCGTGATCCCCTGTGCCGCGGCAAAACCCGCCTCGTGGCTGGCATAGTCCTCGGCCAACAGGAGATCGGTCTCGGGCAGGTCCTGGAGGTGGACGAAAGCGTCGGCCTTGGCCACGCGATGCCAGATGCCGCTTTCGTCGCGCACCTGCCGCTCGCCGTCGAGCGCCCAGGCCGACGCTGCAAGCCACGCCTCGCCCGCCGCTCGGCGCCCGTCCTCCGAATAATCGCCCAGCGACGGCCCCATCCCGAGCCCGAAACTGCCCGGCGCGGGGCCGTAGACGCGCGCCTCCTCACGGCCGACATAAGGGTTCCAGTCGGGCGCCTCGTCGCGCGCGCTCAGCACCCGCACCGCCTGTTGGAACAGCGCCGAGAGCGTCGGGAACACGTCCCGAAACAGGCCCGAGACCCGGAGCGTCACGTCGATACGCGGGCGGTCGAGCTCGGCGATAGGGACGACCTCGATGCCCGAAACCCGCTCGGACCCTTCGTCCCAGACCGGGCGTACGCCCAGCAGCGCCAGCGCCATGGCGAACTCTTCGCCTGCCGTGCGCATGGTTGTCGATCCCCAGAGATCGACGACCAGCGCCCGCGGCCAGTCGCCCTCGTCCTGCAAATGGCGGCGGATCAGCTCGTCTGCCAGCGCGACGCCCTGCCGGAACGCGGCGCGCGTGGGCACGCTGCGCGGATCGGTTGTGTAGAGATTGCGGCCCGTGGGCAGCACGTCTGTCCGACCGCGATAGGGCGAGCCCGACGGCCCCGGCTCGATCCGGCGACCCGAGAGCGCATCGAGCAGCGCCTGCCGCTCGGCTTGGGCCGAGGTTGCGGCGTCGAAAGCGCCTTGCGCGGCCGGCCCCCGCCCCCAGACATGCAGCCCGTCGCCGAACTGGCTTTCCTTCACGTCGCAGACGAAGCGGTCGATCCGTGTGATCGCCTCGGCCGGGCAGGAGGCGGCCTCGATGCCCAGATCGCTTTCGACGCCGAGAGCCCGCGCTTCGTCGCGGATATCGGACATCAGCCGGTCACGGCGGCGAGGGTCGAGGCCGTCAGCATTGGAGAACTCGTCGAGCAGTGCCTCGAGACGGGCGAGCCTTTGCGGGGTTCGCGACGCTTTCAGCGGCGGCGGGATATGCCCGATGGTCACGGCGCCGATGCGCCGCTTGGCCTGAGCCGCCTCGCCGGGGTCGTTGACGATGAAGGGGTAAATCACCGGCAAATCACCGATCAGCACCTCGGGCCAGCAGGCCTCGGACAGGGCCACCGCCTTGCCCGGCAGCCATTCGAGCGTGCCATGGGCGCCGATATGGATAAGCGCGTCGGTCTGCTTCCGAAGCCAGAGATAGAAGGCGACATAGGCATGGCGCGGCACGCGAGACAGGTCGTGGTAGTCATTCTCGCGGGTCTTGGGCATGCCGCGCTCGGGTTGCAACGCCACCAGCGCATTGCCGCGCCGGACGGCGGCGAAGGCGAAGCCGTCAGGGCCAGCGTCGGCGTCGTCTTCTGGCGACCCCCAGGCGGCGTCCAGATCATCACGGAGGCTCTGCGGCAGCTTGGCCAGCGCGGCGCGGTAATCCCGCATCGGCCAGTGAATACGCTCGGTTGAAAGCTCCTCGTGCAACGGCGCGCCGGGTGCAACCTCGTGCCCTGTCTCGGCCAGATCGGAAAGGATCGCTTCGGCCGAGGCCAGCGCGTCGAGGCCCACGGCGTGGGCCATGTTCCAGTCGCGCCCCGGATAGGTCGAGAGCACGAGCGTCACGCGCCGGTCGCCGGGCTGCGTGACGGACAGCCGGTGCCAGGCCGCGACCCGGTCGGCGATGGCGGCGATCCTGCCCGCCTCGGGCGAATGGGCATATCGTGCGAACTGCAGATGCGTGTCGCGCTCCCCTGGCTCCTTGAACGAGGCGACCCCGGCGAAGAGCCGTCCATCCACCTCCGGCAGGACCACGTGCATGGCGAGGTCGGCGGGCGACAACCCGCGCTCCGCCTCGGTCCACGCTTTCCGTGTCGATGTGGCCAGCGCGACCTGGAACACCGGCACGCCCGCCGCATCGAGTGGTGACGTGCCCGCATCGCCGCGCCCCGAGAAGGAGGTGGCGTTGACGATGGACGCCGGACCGAGCCCGCGCAGTTGTCCCTCCAGCCATTCCCGCGCGCCGGGTGCCTTGAGTGACGGCGCGAAGAGGCCGAGCGCCCGGAACCCGCGGTCGCGCAGGGCTGCGAACAGCGCCTCGATTGGCGCGAGGTCGGCCGCGACGAGGTAGGAGCGGTAGAACACCACCAGCACCAGCGGTACGCCTTCGGTGAAGCGGATCGGGGCCGGACAGCAGACGCCATCCTCGGGCGTCCAGGCCCCCACCTGCGGCAGGGTCTTCGCCCCCGGCACCGGCCCGGCATAGAGGCCCGCCGCCAAGGCCATCTGCGCCAGCGCAGCCTGAGCCGCCACCGCGCCGCCCGTGTCGCAGAGATGCGTGAGGCGGCGCAACGTCGAGGCAGGCACGGTCGAGACCGCATCGAGCCGCGCATCGGGGCGTCCATCGGCGGGCAGGACGGCCAGCGCGATGCCCTTCGCCCGTGCCAGTGCTTCGATCTGCTGCAACCCATAAGGCCAGTAGGGAACGCCGCCGATCAAGCGCATCAGGATGCCCTTCGCGCCCTCCAGCGTCTGCTCGACATAGGTATCGACGGACAGCGGATGCTTGAGCGCCGCGATGTTGGCAAGCCGAAGCGTCGGCAACCGCCCCTCGGGCCCGCCACCCCGGTGCCAGCCTGCCGCGAAAGCGCCGAGGTCGCTGTCGGAGAAGGACAGCACGACAAGGTCTGCGGGCGATTGCCCCAGATCGGTCGGCGTCTCGTTTTCCTCGAGCCCGTGGCTTTCGCGGAAGATGACATGCATTCAGGCGTCCCGCCGTTGCTTTCAAACCCTATTCGGCGGCCTGCGCGTCCGGCACCAGAATACCCCGGATCGCGGCAGCGTCGACATCGTCGTGCTCTGCGATGACCACAAGCCGACCGCGTCGCCCCTCCTCGGGCTTCCAGGGGCGGTCGTACTGGTGGCGCACCCGTGCGCCCACAGCCTGCACCAGAAGGCGCATGGGCTTGCCCGAAACCGCCGCATAGCCCTTGACGCGCAGGATGTTCTGCCGCTCGGCCAGCGCGGAGATCCGCGCAACGAGCTCCGCCGGATCGGTGATCTCTGGGATGTCGATGACCACGCTGTCGAAATCGTCATGCTCGTGGTCCTCATGCCCGTCATGGTGGCTTGGGCGCGCGTCCATGTCGTCCTCGGCGGCAGCCCCGAGCCCTAGGATCACACGGGGATCGACGGCGCCCTCGGCCACCTCGATGATCGGTAGAGGGCGTGGTGCCTCGGCCTCGATCAAAGCCTTGGCCCTGGCCACGCCCTCGGGTCCGGCGAGGTCTGGCTTGGTCAGAAGCACGATGTCGGCGCAGGAGATCTGGTCCTCGAACACCTCGGAAAGCGGCGTCTCGTGGTCGATGCTCTCGTCGGCCATCCGCTGCGCGTCCACCGCCGCGACGTTGGGCGCGAAGCGTCCCGCCGCAACAGCCTCGGCATCGGCCAGCGCGATGACCCCGTCCACCGTGATCTTCGAGCGGATGCCGGGCCAGTCGAACGCCTTCAGCAGAGGCTTCGGTAGCGCAAGGCCCGAGGTCTCGATCAGAATGTGATCCGGGCGCGGATCAAGCGCCATCAGCGCCTCGATCGTCGGGATGAAATCGTCCGCCACGGTGCAGCAGATGCAGCCGTTGGCCAGTTCCACGATGTTTTCCGCCGGGCAATCGGGGATCGCGCAACCCTTCAGGATCTCGCCATCGACGCCGACATCGCCGAACTCATTGACGACGATTGCCAGCCGCTTTCCGCCGGGGTTCTTCATCAGATGCGAGATCAGCGTGGTTTTCCCCGAGCCGAGGAAGCCGGTGATGACGGTGACGGGGAGTTTCTCGAGATTGTTTTCGGGGCTGGCCATGTCAGGTCTCTCCAAGGTTGGGCGCGACAGGATCGAGCGGCGGGATGCGCGCGATGCAGTTCTTGCGGAAGTGTTCGGGGCGTTCGCGCCAAGGCACGAGACCGTCGGTCGTCGCGGCGTATTTGAGGGCGCCTTCGCGGATCGTGTCCGGATGGTCGAGTGGATCGAAGTTTCCGTAAACATAAGTCCAGCGCCCCGGTCCACGGAGCGCGATGGTGCAGCCCTGCGAACAATTCGATAGGCATTCGACCGGTGTGATGGCCACGCCATCAAGGCCCGACTCGCTCAGTCGACGAAAGAGTGTCGCACCGGGACGTTCGGCATCCTCAGACACGTCCTGTCCCTGCCGGCAGCGGGTGCAGACGAGGAGTTCCACTCGGGATGACAGGTGCGCCATGCATGCTCCCATTCGTCGGGCGGACGCGGGCACGGAGCGGATGGACGGCAAAGCTGCCGCCAGTCCGACACCGGGGCACCCCGCCCGGGTTCAGTCGTCGCGCTGGCAGGTCTCCCGGCTTACGGATGTCAGGAGGCAGTCGCCTTCCTGTCGGTCGCCCGGCCTTCCCGACCCGTCACAGGTCAGTGGCCATCGGGCGCCCTCTCCGGTCACGGTCGCGGGGGCGGCTGCGGTTCGGCCCGGACTTTCAGACCTCGCGCATTCCCTTTTCACCTGTTAGCACAGGCACCAGCATGCCCAGATGCTCAGGCCCGCCCGCCCCTGTCAAGATTAGAGGAGCTCCGCCCATGGATGACGTGACCCTTCGCCACAACGAAAAGATGAAGCGTATCAAGGCCGCGCGCGACGAAATGATGAAGACCAAGACCGAGGAAAAGGGTCTGATCATCGTGCACACCGGCGCGGGCAAGGGCAAATCGTCGTCGGGCTTCGGCATGATCATGCGCTGCATCGCCCACGGGATGCCATGCGCGGTCGTCCAGTTCATCAAGGGCAACTGGGAGACCGGCGAAAAGACCTTCCTGCGGGAGCGATTCGCGAATGAGTGCCGGTTCTTCGTCTCGGGCGAGGGCTTCACATGGGAAACGCAGGATCGCGAACGGGACGTCGCGGCGGCCCAGAACGGTTGGCGGATCGCGAAGGAACAGATCCTCGACCCCGAGATCCAATTCGTCCTACTGGACGAGATCAACATCGCGCTGCGCTACGATTACCTCGATATCGACGAGGTGGTCGATTTCCTTCTGACGCAGAAGCCGCGCATGACCCATGTCTGCCTGACAGGCCGCAACGCCAAGCCCGAACTGATCGAGGCCGCCGACCTCGTGACCGAGATGACTCTGACGAAACACCCGTTCAAGGACGGCGTGAAGGCGCAGAAGGGGGTGGAGTTCTGATGACAGCGCCGGCCCGCCGCCCTCCGGCGAGTCCCTGTATCGGCGTCTGCGTGATCGACGAGGCGAAAGGTCTTTGCACCGGCTGCGTGCGCACGCTGGACGAGATCGCCGCCTGGGGCAGTGCGAGCGAAGATCATCGCGCGGGCGTCTGGGCGGCCCTCCCCGCCCGCGCGGCGGCCATGGGCCTGTCGGTCCGGCGTCTCGACTGGCAAGGTGAGCGGCTCCCGGACGAGGTCGAGATGCGCTTCGCCGGGGCCTCTGGAACGTTCGTTGCAGGCGTCTATGGTGCGGTGGCCGAGGTCATGCGCGAAGCGGACGAACCGTTCGAGGCAAGCCGCAATGATGGCGTTCTGTCCATCAGGACAAGCCGCGCCGGATTGCGGCTGGAGGGAGCGCCCTATCTCACCGCCTTCGAGATCGCCCGGCCCGAACGTGCGCCGCTGATCGCGCTTGCCGTGCCGTTCGGGCGCGCAGGGCCCCGGGGGCCGTCGGATCTGACCGATCTTGGGCCGGACGCCGACAGCCTTCTGCCCCGTGACGCGGGCGGGCGGCGGTTCGACCTCGGCCTTGGCCGACGCGCGGCACGCTTCACGATCCGCTGCGCCGATGATCTGGCAGAGGCGATCACGCCGCATACCGGCACGCCCTGGCCCGCCTGTCTCGGCAAGATCGGGATTTCCGTTCTGACAGCCAGCCCCGTCCGCGTGATCGAGGCGCCCTGCCTGCGCGCCGAGGTCGATGCGATCATCCCGCCACCCGGCGGCACCTCACCCGACGGCCCGCACACCCACCTGCTCCCCGACCACATCGCGCAGGGATTCGATACGCCACCGACCGTGCCGCTGCCGAAGGGCTACGTGCTGTCGGCCCTTTTCTATCCCGGCTGACGCGATGCCCCGCGCGCTGATGATCCAGGGCACCGGCAGTAACGTCGGCAAGTCGCTCCTCGTTGCCGGCCTCTGTCGCGCGGCGCGCAATCGGGGCCTGTCGGTCGCGCCGTTCAAGCCGCAGAACATGTCGAATAATGCCGCAGTCACCGCCGACGGGGGCGAGATCGGGCGGGCGCAGGCGTTGCAGGCTCTGGCGGCGGGCCTGCCGCTTCATACCGACATGAACCCGGTGCTGCTGAAGCCCGAGACGGATGTGGGCGCGCAAGTGATCGTGCAGGGGCACCGGCTCACCACCGCGAAGGCGCGAGAGTACCAGCGCCTCAAGCCGCAGCTGCTGGAAAAGGTGTTGGAGAGCTTCCAGCGCCTGAAAACCGCCCATGACCTGATCCTCGTCGAGGGTGCGGGCAGTCCGGCGGAGGTCAACCTGCGCGCGGGCGATATCGCCAACATGGGCTTTGCACGGGCGGCGGACGTGCCCGTGATCCTCGCGGGCGACATCGACCGCGGCGGCGTCATCGCGCAGATCGTTGGCACCCAGTCGGTGATCGACGCAGGCGATGCGGCGATGGTCGCCGGGTTCCTCATCAACCGCTTCCGGGGCGACCCTTCCCTCTTTGATGACGGCTACCGGATGATCGAGCAGCGCACCGGCTGGCGCGGTTACGGTGTCTGCCCCTGGTTTCCCGACGCGTGGCGACTGCCCGCAGAGGACGCGCTCGACCTCTCCGCGCCGCGCCGCGAGACGGGGCTGCACATCGTCTGCCTCGCCCTCAGCCGGATCGCCAATTTCGACGATCTCGACCCCCTGGCGCAGGAGCCCGGCGTGCGGTTGACGATGCTCGGCCCCGGCCGCGCGATCCCGGGCGACGCGGATCTGGTGATTCTGCCGGGCACGAAATCGACGCGGGGCGATCTGGCCTTTCTGCGCGCGCAGGGCTGGGACGTGGACCTCGCCGCCCATGTCCGGCGCGGCGGGCATGTCCTGGGCATTTGCGGCGGCTATCAGATGCTGGGGCGCGAGGTGGCGGACCCGGAGGGCATCGAAGGTCCGGCGGGGGCCGATCCGGGGCTCGGCCTGCTCGATGTGTCGACGATCATGACACCGAAGAAGCGGCTGACCGAAGTCGCTGCGATCCACCTGGCAAGCGGCGTGGGCTTCCATGGCTACGAGATCCATATCGGCGAGACCGGCGGCCCCGACCGCGCTCGGCCCTTCGCCCATGTGGACGCTGCCCCCGAAGGCGCGGTCAGCGCAGACGGGCACATCGTGGGAAGCTACCTGCACGGCATGTTCCGTGACGACGGGTTTCGTGCGGCGTTCTTGGCAAACCTCGGCGTGGCATCCTCCGATACCGGCTACGATGCCGGAGTGGAGGAGACGCTCGACGCACTCGCTGCGCATCTCGAGGCGCATCTGGATGTGGACGGGCTACTCGCCGCCGCGCGATAGGGCTGCCTCGAGCCGCGCCCACACGGCCTCGTGCCCCGGCAGGCCGAGTCGCAGCCAGCCCGCGCTGTAGGGGAAGACCCGTGACCAGATCGTAGCACGCGCCAGTCGCGCCTGCGCGGCGACGGCATCGCCCGTCTCGTAGGTTCTGAAAAGCAGCGTGCCGCCTACCAAGCGCCAGCCCGCCCCATCGGCCAGGGCATCGAGGCGGCTTGCGTCGCGTGTCAGCCGCGCAATGGTCTTTGCCTGCCAGGCGCTGTCTGCCAATGCAACCTTCCCCGCCGCGATGGCCGGCCCGCTGACAGCCCAAGGGCCAGCGAGGGACCGGAGTGAAGTGGTGGTTTCCGGCCCGCCGAGCGCAAAGCCAAGGCGCAAGCCGGCAAGGCCGTAGAACTTGCCGAAGGACCGCAGGATGAGGACGCGCTCGCCGAGCGCCGCCAGGCGGGGTGCGAGCGACTGTTTGGGATGCGGATCGGCGAAGCTTTCATCGACGACCAGTAGCCCGACCCGATCCGCCAGGGCGGCGAGGGCCTCGGGCGTCCAGCGCCGGCCGTCCGGGTTGTTGGGATTGACGACGACGGCGAGGTCGGCCCCTGCCATGGACTCCGGCTCGGCCACCTCGCTGACCCGCCAGCCCTGGGCGGCGAGCGCCGCAGCATGTTCGTTGTAGCTCGGGGCCAGCACAGACGCGCAACCGGGGAGCCTGAGCCGCGGCACGAGCTGGATCGCCGCCTGTGCGCCCGACAGGGCCACGACATCCGCCGTCGTGCCGTAGGCTTTGGCCGCGGCCGCCTCCAGTGTCGCGACGTCCTCCGCCGTGGGCAAGGCGGTCAGCGCATGCCGGGGCAGGTCCGGCATCGGGTAGGCGACCGGGTTGATGCCGGTCGACAGATCGATCCAGTCAGACCCACCATAAACCGCCCGTGCCCGGTCAAGATCGCCGCCGTGGTCGCGCATCCTCAAAACCCACCCCATGCGAAGGCCAGCAGTATCGCACCGCACAGGACCATGGCCCTGAGATAGAGCGCAAGCGCGCGGCCCATGTCGTCCGCACCTGGATCGGGGGCGCCATCGTTCACCCAGGGCTCTTCGGCCACACGGTCGCCGTAGATCCGGGGCCCGGACAGTCGAATCCCGAGCGCGCCGGCCATCGCGGCCTCGGGCCAGCCCGCATTCGGCGAGCGATGGTGGCGCGCGTCGCGCAGCATGACGCCAAGCGCCGCATTCGGTCGCCGAGACACCAGACCGAACAACAGACCGGTGAGCCGCGCGGGGATCAGGTTCGCAACGTCGTCGAGCCGGGCCGCGACCTTGCCGAAATCCTCGTAGCGGTCATTGCGATGCCCGATCATCGAGTCGAGCGTGTTGATGGCCTTGTTGGCAACTAGCCCCGGCAGGCCCAGGACCCCCCCCCAGAAGAGCGGCGCCGTGACCCCGTCCGACGTGTTTTCGGCTAGGCTCTCGATACCGGCGCGCGCGACACCGGCGGCATCGAGCCGGGCCGGATCGCGACCGACGATCATCGCCACGGCAGCCCGCGCGGCGTCCAGATCGCCTGCCGCCAGGGGTTGGGCCACGGCGGCCACATGGGTGTAGAGCGACCGCGCGGCGATCAGCGGCCAGGCGAGGATCGCAGCGAGGATCAGGCCGATGGCTCCATGTGGCAGGGCAGACTGGATCGCGACCGCGGGGACCGTCGCTGCGGCAAGCACGACCACGACGCATACCGTTCCCATGAGACGCCGTTGCAAGACGTCGCCCCGATTGAGCCGCGCCTCAAGTCCCGCGATCAGAGCACCGATCCAGGTCACGGGATGGCCAATCCGGGCATAGACCCGATCGGGCCAGCCGAGGGCAGCGTCGATGGCAAGGGCCAGGACCATGACAGCAGCCATGCTCATGCCCGACCCCCGGTGCGGAAGCGCCGCACATGGGTTAAGCCCGCCTCCGTCAACGTCGTCTCGGCTTCGGCCGGGGCCTCGCCCGGCGCGAAGATCAGCGCCCGAGCCGACCCGGTATGCGCCCGCGCGTGACCCGAGGCGCCCAGCCTTCGGGCGATAGCTGGCGTCGGATCGTCCTGTGGACCGCGCAAGGCCGTCGTCCGCTCCGCTGAAAGGGAGGCCAGCCGCGCGGCCTCTGCAAGCTGCGGCCCCTCCGCCCATGCCGCAACGAGGTCATCCATGTGGGGAAAGGCGAGGTCCTGTGGATCGGTGCGGCACGGCGGCCCCCAGAACCCGCCGACGATCTCGGCTTCGGGCGGCAGCGGCACCTCTCGCAGGGGCCGCGCATCGCGAGGCGCCCAAAGCACGCCATCGGGACGCGCCAGCATCAAGGGATCGGTGGCCCCCTCGACGGCGAGGCAGGCCTCGGCGATCCGGTCTTCCGCCGCTCCCGCTGCCCGGGCCAGCGCCACCAGCGCGGCCGTCGACATGCCCGCGCCGCCACCGGGCAGCAGATCGGCCCGAAGTCGCACATGTCCTCGCTCCACAAGCCCGAGAGCCGACAGGAAGCGCCGGCAGCGCGCGTCATCGACCAGGTCCGCGTTCTGCTCGATCGCGAGCGCACCGGACCCGGTCACCTCTGCCTGCACCCCGGCCACCGGACAGGCGAGGGTCACCAGAGCAACCCGTCGGTCCGGACCGACGGTGCCCTGTAACCATTCTCCGAAATGCCCCGCGACGAAGACCATGGCTCAGACCGTGGCATTGACACAGACGACGGAGAAAGCGCCCGGCAAGCAACGCAGCCGTGTCACCGACAGCGGTGCTACCTCGAAAGCGAGTGCGGCAGGCACATCTTCGAGCGCAAGGGCAAGACCCGTCCGCACCGTGCCTGCATGGGCCACGACGGCGACCGGCCCGTCTTCCATCGCAATCGCGGCGAGTTCGACAAGGGCTGGCGTCACGCGTGCGGCCATCGCCGCGAAGCTCTCGCCGTCGGGTGGTGAGACCTGCGCCAGCGCCGCCCGGTCGAGCGGCCCGAGGTCCGGCACCTCCTTCGGCAGAAGGCCTTCATGCGCGCCGAAATCCTGCTCCCAGAGCCGGGCATCTTCAGGCAGCACGCGCGCCGGAAACAGCGCCTCCGCCGTCTGGCGGCACCGCAGCGCCGGGCTTGTCACGACCGATCGCACACACCTCATCGCGGCACCGAGCCGCGAGAGCGCCGCACCATCCGTCAGCCGCGCCGGCACGTCACGCCGCCCCGCCAGCCGTCCACCCGCCTCTGAGGGTGCATGCCGGATCAGGATGAGTTCCGATGGTCCGATGGGTGTCATTGAAGCCTTTCCAAACTCTGCCAAACCTGCTTTTCACGCCGTGATGACAAAGTCGATCCTGATCACCGGCGGGGCCCGGTCCGGCAAGAGCTGTTTCGCCGAGCGCGTCACGCTGTCGCTTGGGCGACCGGCGATTTACATCGCGACCGCCGAAGCACGCGATGCCGAGATGGCAGACCGTATCGCGCGGCACCAGGCGCGACGTGGACCAGAGTGGACGACACGGGCCGAGGCGTTCGCGCTCTGCGACGTCCTGCAGACAAGCGACGGCGGCCCTCCGCGGCTCGTGGATTGCCTGACGCTCTGGCTGACGAACCTGATGCTTGGCGAGCGCGACTGGGAGGCCGAGGTTGCAGCGCTCACCGATCTCGTGCCGCGGCTGACCGCGCCGGTAGTCTTCGTCACGAACGAAGTGGGCGCCGGGATCGTCCCCGAGAACGCGCTCGCGCGCGCCTTCCGGGATGCAGCGGGGCTGACCAACCAGCGGATCGCCGAGGCCTGCGACGAGCTCTGGTTCTGCGTCGCGGGCCATCCGATTAAGGTAAAGCCGCAATGACCAACCTGTCCGACCTGTCCTGCCTCGACGATCTTCTTGGTCTCGACCTGCCCGGCCCAGATACGGACGCGATAAAGGCCGCCCGCGCCCGGCAGGCACAGCTGACCAAGCCGCCGGGTTCGCTGGGACGTCTGGAGGACATGGCAGCCTTCATGGCCGGGTGGCGCGGCACCGACCGCCCGCGGATCGACAGGGCGCAGGCGCTGGTCTTCGCCGGAAACCACGGAATCTGCGCCCGGGGCGTGAACCCGTTCCCGCAGGCCGTCACCGCGCTGATGGTCGCGAATTTCGAGGCGGGGGGCGCCGCGATCAACCAGTTGGCGCGGGTTGCCGGGGCCGAGTTGACGGTCGTTCCCCTCGACCTCGACCGGCCCACGGCGGATTTCACGACCGAGCCGGCGATGTCCGAAGCCGAGTGTCTCGACGCCCTGAAGCGCGGCGCGTCGGCCGTCGATCTGGCAGCAGATGTCGTGATCCTGGGGGAGATGGGCATAGGAAATTCGACCGTGTCCGCCGCCCTCGCCCACGCTGTCTGCGGCGGCGCGCCCGAGGATTGGGTCGGGCGCGGCACCGGCAGCGATGCAGACGGGCTGGCGCTGAAAGCGCACGTGGTGGCCGAAGGCGTGGCCCGCCATGCGGGCCTTGCGCCGCTGCACATGCTCGCAGCCCTCGGCGGACGCGAGCAGGCCGCCCTTTGCGGCGCCGTGATCGCGGCGCGGCTCGCGCGCATCCCGGTGCTGCTCGACGGCTACATCTGCACGGCGGCTGTCGCGCCGCTCCACGGCGCGAAACCTTCCTTGCTCGATCACTGCCTCGTCGCGCATCGCAGCGCCGAGCCGGGCCATGCGCGGCTCTGCGCCGCGATGGGCCAGGACCCGGTTCTGGACCTCGGCATGGCGCTTGGCGAGGGCCCCGGCGCGGCGCTGGCGCTTGGCGTGCTGCGCGGCGCGCTGGCCTGCCATGACGGGATGGCCACCTTCGCCGAGGCGGGCATCGGATGACGCCTCTGCGCCGGCGCTTCGACGAGGCACGGCTGGCCTTCATGCTGCTGACGCGCCTGCCTGTCGGCAAGCTGCGCGATCCCGCGCCGAGCCTCGCCGAAGCGCAATGGGCCTATCCGCTCGTAGGGCTGGTTGTCGGCACCGTAACGTGGGCGGTCCTGCACGGCGCTATCGCCATAGGCATTGGACCCGACGCCGCAGCTCTTGCAGCCATCGCTGCAACTATTCTTGTCACTGGGGGTCTGCACCAGGATGGTCTTGCCGATTTCGTCGACGGTATCGGTGGGGGCCGTGATCGGACGCATTGCCTCGAGATCATGCGCGACAGCCGGATCGGCAGCTATGGCGTCGTGGCCCTCATCCTCGCGGTTGGCACAAGCGCGGCGGCCTTGGGCGACATCGCCGGCTATCTGACGCTGGCTACCGCCCTGACGATCGCGGTTTCCTCCCGGCTTGCCATGCTCGCTGTTCTTCTGGCGCTGCCGGCGGCGCGTGGTGACGGGCTTGGCTTTTCCGCGGCTGCTGGCTTGCGCATGGCATGGGTTCCCGGAGCAATGCTTGTCACGGGTTTGACGCTGACGATGGGCTGGTCCGCGCTTGTGGTGATCATCACAGCAGCGGTCGCGACGTGCATCATCGCGGTATTGGCGGTACGCCATATTGGCGGACAGACAGGCGATGTCCTGGGAGCTGTTCAGGCGGTATCTGAGGCGCTCGCCTGGCTCGCCTTGTCAGCGGCCCTCTCGCCGTAGCTCCGTCTCGGTCGCCCTGATTATGTCGTCGCCGCAGACTTTTCGTCGGTCAATGCTCTTTGCGTATTGATACTCTGTTGTGTTCTCTGGGAACTTGGCGTTTCGGCAAAGTTCAGAGGAAGGCTGGTGGCCGCGGGATAGGCAGCATCTGTCGTCTCTTGCCTGTGTCACCTTGGAGCCGCGGGGTCGATGCTGCCATCCTCGTGCAGGACGAGCCGGCCGGCGGCCTTCGCCTGTCTCGGATCGCGCCGCGCGACAGCCCGACATGGGCGGCGTACTGGCGCTCACTCATGCCCTGCATCGCCAGCTCCGATTATCATTCAAAGTCAGGTGCTTATCGAGTTGATAAGCCGTGCGCTCGGAGATGCCGTAATGGGCGAGTCGCTCCCGGACCCGGCGTTGCGATGTGTGGTCTGCCATGAGGTGGCTATCGTCCTGTCACGGCCGACCGTCCCGGTCGGCGGCAGCGATCCGAACGGGAGGACGAGACCATGGATCATTTTGTCGGTATCGACGTGTCGCTCGAAAGCTGCGCCGTCTGCGTTGTGAACCAGTCCGGCGCCGTGGTGCGCGAGGCGAAGGTCGTCTGCGAACCCGAGCCGCTGATCGCGTTCCTTCTCGACCTTAACCTGGATATCGTGTTCGTCGGTCTGGAAGCCGGACCTCTTTCGCAGTGGCTGCACCGGCATCTGCGCGAGGCTGGCTTAGAGGCGGTCCTGATGGAGACCCGCCAGGTGAAGGGCGCGCTGAAAGCCATGCCGATCAAGACCGACCGGCGCGACGCGCTCGGCATCGCCCATCCGACCAGCCCCGCGCCACCAGGCACGGGACCCGCGTCCATCCAATCTTCTCGGCGGCGAGCAAACGTCCATGTCCGGCGATGACGCCGCCGTCCGGATCGACGAGGATCGGCACCGTCCACCCGTAGGTCTCCATGGAGCGGACGATCTGATCGACCTGCTCGGGCGAGTGCGTGCGGCTGTTGCGGGCGTAGGGAACGAGAACCGCGAGCGGGCGCATCTCCGCCGCCTCGACCGCGGGTCCGAAAATCCCGCGCTCAGGCTGCGATGCGTCCTTGGGCATGCGTTCTCCCACCCAAACCAAATGCAAAATCGAAAGAGCGAAAAACGCTCAAAAGGCGGGCTGCCGCCGCACCGCGGCTCAGCGCGCCCAGGAAGGACCCGCGCGTTGCATGAATGTAACGCTGTCTCGCATGCGCAACACTGAGGCGCGCATCGCGATCACTTCGGCATCAGGCGCGCCAGGCGTTTCTCGATCTCGTCCATGACGATGCTGCGCGCGAGGCGCTGGAACGTCTGCGCCGTGCGGCCGATGGTCAGCTCTTTCGGCAACGACGGACCGTAGATCTTGCGCATGCCTTTCTTGCCGGCGACGCGCTGCATGAGCGGACCGCGCTGTGGATGAACGAAGGATCGCACGAAGCCGCGTTTCTTCATCCACATTGTCGCCGAGACGCCGGTGTCGTTCATGCCTGGCAGCACGCCGAAACGCCCGCTTCCATCCCGTTTCTGCAGTCGCCAGTGCTCTTTGGCGGACCACCGGAGCGCCAGGCGCTTCGAGCGGCTCGCCTTGTGCGGGAATTCCGACAGGGGCAGGCCCTTGCCCGAGGCCTCGATCGTGTAAGTCAGCGCACTGGCGTCGCGCCAGCCGCGGGTGTTGGCGACGATCGTCCCGTAGCGCTTGACGCTGGTCTGTTCCTTCAACGCGCGACGCACCGGCGTGCGCAGCTTCTCGCCACCACGTGCGAGGCCGCGCGCCATCTCCTGGCGGGCATTCGCGCTCATCATGTCGATCGCGGCGCCGAAGCGGGCGAAGATCGCGTCTGTCCTGATCTCGATGCGCATGACAGACCTTCCTAATTCCCCACTTCTCGCCTGCGACGCCCTGCGACCAAACACGCCATCACACAATCGTTTTAGCCGTTGATGATCGCGGCGGATTACGCATGTATCGACCTAACGAACGGAGGCGATCATGCAGACTTCAGCGCGCAGGGCGACGGACAACAGCAAGGCGGTTGCCGCCTTCATCGCCAAAAAGGCGGAGATCGACGCAATGCTTGCCCGATTGACTGCGCTCAGCGAGGATCATTTCAATGTCGATGTTGAAACGCTGAACTGGGGTCACGTCGGC
>NZ_JAIETD010000147.1 GCF_019745455.1 Methylobacterium sp. | reverse complement strand
GCAACGAAAGCCCAGGCGATCAGTCTTACTGCTAGAGCCGAAGGTTCATCGACCATCGAGAGCACAATTTCGATTGAGCGGCTTGAGCCAACCAACTCACCCAGCGAGCTTATTAGAAAAAGTTTCGAAGAAATTGATGAATTTATTTCGACTCATATCAAGAACCTTCCGATCGAAGCCAAGAGAGCACCTGCAGATTTTTTATTCTATGAAATCGAAAGGAAACTTGGTCGTAAAGATGTGTACGATTTGTACGCAAACCTGAGGCGTATGTATACCACCGCTATGCAGTCAAAGCCGGCGAACTTGAGACACGAGGACGCTATTCAATACATCGAGTTATGCACCATTTTTGAGAAAATCTTTGTTGTTGCTTTTTCCCATTGGCAATTACAGCGTATGGAAAAGATCGAAGGCGAGCCGAATTTATAGCTCTGAAACACAGGCACAGGCACAATGGCTTCACCTACACCTCAGCAAGCCAAAGACGAGCTGGAGCTAATCTATACAGAGGTCGGTAGGGCTCTTTCAATTTGGGCCGGGGTCGAAAGCACCCACGCGCATGTTTTTCACCTCGCATCTGGCTCGAAGTTTATTGATGTATCTTTCTCCGTGCTGGATGCCGTTAAGAGCTTTCAAGCCCGCAACAAGTTGGTTGATGATGCAATCAAGACCGCAGTGAAGCTTCAATGCAGGTACTTGAGTCCTGAAGACGCAAATGAACTAAAATTAATACTTACTCGATGGTTAAAATTGAAGAAGTGCCTTGATGAAGAAGGCCGTGCCCGAAATGATTTTGCCCATAAAGTTGCTATGACCCGCTTCGACTCCAGCCTGGACGCCGACCAATGTGCTGCAGGAGTTCCGATGCTGTCACTTCCGTTCGGACATCCCAAGTTTCCCACTGATTTTAAAACAGCTGTCAACAATGGAATCACTGCTACCCAAATTAGGGCAAGAAGCGATCAATTTCGAAAAATAGGGCAGGAGTTGAGTGACCTACAACAGGACTGGCTTAACATATCAACCGGGTCGGCAAGACCACCACCTCTTGAGCGCAGACAAATTAAAAACCCGCAGCTCAATATTATTTAATTCTTTTGAGGCCGGAGCGTAGTAATGCTTGATACACATGGCAAAAGCGCGCATGCACTCGCCGCAGCGAGCACTTTAATGGTTAATCATCTCGTGGATCTACTCATCGCGAAGAAGGTGATCTCAAAGGGTGAGGCGATAGCGCTGGCAGAAGCGGCAGCGAACGAAGCGCAGCTGATACAAACGTCGACCCGTACCGAAGTGGTAGCGTTCATTGGCGCCATGGCTGCGGGCTGGAATCAGCGTCATCCCTGAAACGCAAAAAGCGCCCCGCCACCCGTGAAGGGCAGCGGGGCGCTGTGCGTTTGAGAGCAGAAGAGGCTGTAAAGGAGCGTCAGCGCGTTGAGGATCGCGCGACGATCTCGAACTCGACGGTTGGGAGAACGGTCACGATTGACCATCCCAAGGCGCGCTGAAGCGTGTTGCAGTCGTGCGCCAGGACCGTGACGGACCGCCCTCGGCCGGGGGCAGCATCGAACGGGATGAACGGACCGGATGTCTCGGTCTCGACCGGTTCGGTAACCGGGGTCACCGGACCATAGGCATCGAACTCTTCCGGCTCAAAATCATGCCGGCGGTTCTGCCCATCGATCACGTAGACGCGCCGGACGAGCTCGCAGGTGCGATGCCGCCTTCTCGTGGAGCTGATCAGGAGCCGATCGCCCTGCTGGACCTTGCCGCCCTCGTTCATGACGATGCGAGGGCCGATCTCTACCGGAGGCGACCGATCGATCGCCATTGAGAGGATCCAGCTCATCCCTACCATGACGGCCAGCCAGTAGAGGCGGTTGAAGACGGCGTTCGATGGAACGGGTCGACGGCCTGGCCCGAAGGCCAGCACCAGCGCGTGCTGGTAGATTCGGTCTGCGCGACGCTGCACGTCCGGCTCCAAGCCGGGAGGAGGGGGATTGTGCCGGATCGTCATCAGTGCGTCACTCCGCCCTTGACCAGGACGACACCGAGCACCGCCATGATCACGGCGCCGAGGATCAACTTGACGATCCAGCTGACGTTGTTCTTCAAGCTGGTCACGTCATCTCGGATGACGGACAGCTCAGTCTTTGTTGCGTAGGAGTTCTTCAGCTCAGTCGTGAGCGTGTCGAACTTCTTATCGAGCTGCTCGACCTGATATTTAACCAGCCGCACGTCGCTCTTGAGGTCCTGATCGCTGGAGCTTGCCCGGTCGAAGGGCCGCTCCATGGGCGGGTCGGTAATCGTCGGCATGTCTGGCCCCTAGCAGGCGCTGTCGGCGCGCCGGGGCGCGTGTTTGTGGCCGCCCCGCGGGGCCGCGGGACGGCAAGGGCTATCGGGCGAAGTCGCGCACCACGGCCTCGATCCAGCGCACGGCCCGCTCTCCGCAGGCGGTCTTCTGGCGATCGAGGATCTTGGCCGAGCCGATGATGCGAACTACGTCACTCCGGGTCAGCGGGCGGTCGGCGATCTCGGGGAAGGACCGACGCAAGCACTCGGCGACGCCGGGCGGCGCGGCCGGGAGCGTCACTCGGCTGCCGGGGGCACGCGGATCCACCGCGGCCGGGCCGTCAGAGGTTACGCAGGCGCCTAGCGTCATCGCGAGTAGAGCAGACGCGATTGCGATCCGGATCCTTGGACATGGCATCGAGGACTTCCTTCAGGTTGGCCGTGTCTCTTTGAGACGCGACGAGGTCGGCCGTGGCCTGGACGGCGAGTTCGCCGGTGATGATCTCGGCGAGGTCGGCCCGGTGCTTTTCGGCGGAGAGCGCGGCCTCGGACTGGCGCACGAAGACGGCGTGCGCCCCAGCGGCTTGTCCGGCCTGATAGAGCCCCGCGGCTGCAAGCATCCCGCAGCCGAGCAGGATGGCGGGCTTGCGCAGGAAGGCGGGGATCAGCGCCACCCCCAGCACCGCGAGCACGAGGATCGCGATGCCGGAGAGGCCGATGAAGGCGGAGAGAGGCGAGAACGCATCCCAGGCGAGGGTGAGGAATCCGAGCATTATGCGGGATCTCCGGCGAGGCTGGGGATGAGCCGGGCCACAAGGGCCGGCACAGGCCGCCCAGCGTCGTCCCAGCGGGCGTAAAGGGCGTAGGCCGCACCGGCGACGATGAGGACGCCCGCAACGAACCCCAGGACCGTCCCAGCGGAAATCTGGACCTGCGCCTGCTCGACCTGATCCTTCAGCTCCATCGCCTTATCGAGCGTGAGGCCGAGGCCGGACGTGCCAGCGAGCGCCGAGCCCTGGACGGTGCGGCTCTTGGTGAGGTCCGCATCCTTGGCCGCGACCGCAAGAGGCTCGGCGGTGTCGAGCAAGTCCAGCGTCACGTCGTCGAGCTCGCCTGTGACGGGCAAGCCTTCACGGCGCTGCAGGAGCTGCACCGCGCCGACGGTGCGATCACCAGGATCACCGTCAGCCACGCCTACCGGGTAGCGGAGGGCCTTCAGCTTCGCCTGAGCCGGAAGAGTCCGGATCACGACCTTCGCCTTGGCCAGGACAGCCTTGGTCTCGTCGAGGCCGATATCGCCACCGTTCCAGACACGGCGCAGGCCGACGACGTCATCGCGATCGGCGAACCGCTCATAGTGATTGTCGACCCAGAAGGTGAGGGCGGAGGCCAGGGCGATTGCCGGCGTGCGTAGCGCCTCGGGATGATCCTCAAACCCTGCCGCGCGATAGTTCGACCGGCCCGTCGTCATGCCGAGGCCGCCGCCGCGATAGCGGTAGCCGTCGCCAGGGCGGACATTGCCCATCCGGCCACCATAGACCTTCTCGGCCAGCGCCTTCGGGTTCTTGGCGTACTTGTTCGCCTCGGCCAGCGTCGGGAACCGCTTAGGCCAGATCACGCGCAGGCGCTGCGCCGAGTAATTCAGGTTCTCCTCGAGCCGGGTCAGCCCTTGGCTCTCGGGCACGACCTGCGCAAGGAAATGGGCGATCCGCAGGGGCGTCGTGATCCCGGCGGCCGCGATCTTGTCGGCATCCGAAACGAAGACCGCCACGATGTCGGCGCGTGCGTTCGGCGCCACGGCTTTGAGGAGGCGCTTCCAGTCCGTCATCGATTGCTCCGGGCATGAAAAAAGCCGCCCGGAGGCGGCCTGGATGGGGGTAGGGCGGCCGGGACGGTCCCGGGCGCGGCAAGGTAAGGGGCTAGGCCGGGATGCCGGCCTTGATCGTTGCAGCGCGCTCGGCGGTCAGGATGCCGACCCACTGGCAGAAGTCGATGCCCTTGATGACGCTCGGGTCGGCGACGTCGACCTCAAGCAGGCGCTGATCCTTCAGCTTGCCGAACAGGAGGTTGAGGACGCGCTTTTGATAGATCAGCGCCTCGTCGGCGCCGTCATAGGCGCGCCGATCCTCGATATCGAGCTGTTCGTCGATCTCGAATTGTTCCTCAAACCTGATCGGGGTCATGAGCGTCCGATAGGTGGGGCCGGCCGGCGCAAGCTCGACCGCCGACGGCGCCCATGTTCCACCGGCGAGAGTCCAACCGGGCCGCACCTCGTCGGGCACAAGCACGAACCGCTGGGCGACGTCGGGATGAAACTCTGCCTCAGGATTTGCCGAGACATCGATCGCGATGTTGTCGATGACGTTTGCGTAATTTGCCATGACTACCACTCCACCACTACGAGGCCGTCACCGCCAGGGCCGCCCGCGCCAGATGATCCGTTGTAACCGCCGCCGCCACCGCCGCCGATTCCGCCAGGATGTGCGAGGAAACCGGCAGCAGGCGTGCTCCCGCCGCCACCGCCAAAGACGCCGCCGCCGCCGGTATTCGCCGACTGACTGCCGCCACCGCCCGCACCGGGGCCACCCTTGTTGTTGCTGCCGTCACCGGCACCACCGCCGCCGAATAAGGCATCGCCTATGAAGCGCGAGATAGCCCAGGTTGGGAGAGCGGATGATCCAGGGCCATTGCCGCCTATAGTCACATCGCCGAAGAATGACGGCCCGCCCGCGCTCGGCTGATTGTTGAGCGTATTGTCAGGGGCGGGGCCGCCCATGCCGCCGCCGCCGGTTCGGCCCTGGAAGCCACTCAGCGTAACTGCGCCGCCGTCAAACAAAGCGCCACCGCCGCCAGTGTAGGAACCCGCCGGCGAACCTGAGATGCTTCCGCCGTTCCCGCCCTTACCCATGATGGTCGCGCAGCCGCCGCCGCCTGTACAAAACGCCGTGTTAGTCGACGAACTGCACACCCCGCCATTGCCGCCCGTGTAGTTGACGTCGCCGCCCGTACCCGTGCCGCCGGTGCCGCCTGGGTTGTAGTTGGCGCCGAACACATAGGTTCCTCCACCGCCGCCGCTTGCAGAGCAAACGGCGCCGAACGACGACGAGCCGCCTGCGTTGCCGTTGAGTGATCCGGCGGCGATTGCTCTAGTCCCGCCCTTACCGACCGTCACCGCGTAGGAAGCGCCGGGAGTCACGGCGACCGTTTTCATGGCGAAACCGCCGCCGCCGCCGCCCGCCGCAGGACCGGTTGAGGCGCAGTTGTAACCACCCTGGCCGCCTGCACCATGAACCCGCACACGGATCGAGGTCACGCCGGCCGGCACAATGAAGGTGCCCGAGGCGAGAAATACCCTTAGATTGCCGTCTCCGAAGATGTCCTGACCGGGGAGCCTCGACGTCCCAAATGAAGGGGGTGCTGGCAGCGCCGAACTTGCCGCCGGAATTATTTTAGCACTACTTGGCATAGTCAATCTCTCCGATCCGTCGGCCGACGCAAGTCTTGGGCAAGATAAACTGCAACATTACCACTCCACGATCACGAGGCCGTCGCCGCCAGGACCACCGCACCCGTTCGTTGATGAAGTAGCCCCGCCGCCACCGCCGCCGATTCCGCCGGAAGCCGCAGTTGACCCGTCAGGCATTCCGCTTGCGCCGCCCGCGCCACCGAACACGCCACCCTTGCCGGCAATGCTGGCTGCGGCGGAGCCACCACCAGCGCCGGGGCCGCCGTTGGGAAAACCGCCCTGGGGCGACCCGCCACCTCCGCCGCCGAACAGAATGTCGCCTGGGAATCGATTGAAGGCGAACGATGGGAGGGATGACGCGCCGGCAGAGTTGGCCGGCGCAAACTCGCCGAAAATTGAGGCCCCACCACCGTTCGCACCACCGAGCGGCCCTAAATCAGGAGCCGAGCCGCCAGTGCCACCACCACCCGTATGGCCGTTGTTGTTGGTGCCGTAGACACCACCACCGTCGAACAGGGCGCCGCCGCCGCCAGTGTAGCAGCTAAGGGTTCCTGGGCCGATCGTACCGCCGTTGCCACCCTTGCCGAGAACGGTGGCGCATCCACCGCCGCCTGTAAGGAATAGCGCCCCGACCTGAGATTGAACCGGGCCGCCGTTGCCGCCGGCATAGTTCACGTCACCGCCCGAGCCGACGCCGCCCGCACCGCCTAGTTGGACGATAGAGCCGTTCTCCCACCTGCCTGCACCGCCCCCGGTCGCTGACAGGATGCCGCCGAACGACGAGGTGCCGCCGGCTACGCCGTCTCTCACGCTGTAGGAGATAGGGTACGAGCCGCCCTTGCCGACCGTAGCTGAGTATGCCTGACCGGGCGTCACCGCGATCGTCTTCATTGCGAAGCCGCCGCCGCCACCCCCGGTGAGCGGCCCACTCCCGTTATTTCTCCAAGCCCCTGCGCCGCCCGCACCGTGGCAACGCACGCGGATGGACGTCACACCGGGCGGCACGACAAAGGTGCCGGACGCGAAGAATACCTTAAACGCCCCGGTGCCGAACTCCTCTTGGCCGGTCAGGCGTGTCATTGCGAAAGAGGCCAGCGATAAAACTGGCGCAGCAGTCAGAGGAACAATTCTGTTGCTTCTGGACATGAACTACCACTCCACAAGCACGAGACCGTCGCCACCAGGGCCGCCAGTGTTAGTGCTTCCGTTGGCGTAGTTCGCGCCACCGCCGGCTCCGACGCCACCTTTGCCGCCCGTTAGGCTTGCGCCAGATATAGACGATCCGCCACCACCGAAGACGCCGCCATCGCCAGCCCTGCCGCTGCTCGTAGCGCCACCCCCAGCGCCAGGACCCCCGTGCATATTTGCCGTTCCTGACGGGCCGCCACCGCCGAAGATACCATCGCCGACAAACCGAATGATCGCCCAACTCGGAGCTGCGCTGAAGCCGATCGTGCCGGCGGGAGAAAAGTCGCCAAAGAGCGAAGGACCACCGAGGGTATTGGTATTGTCCAGTGTGTCAGAGCCTTTGCCGCCTACACCACCCCCGGGGGTATGACCGCCAACACTTCCACTAAGAGAGCCTCCGTCGAATAATGCACCACCGCCGCCCGTCGCGACGGTTGAGGTCGCCGTGGCGTCACCACCGTTGCCGCCACTACCAAGAATGGTCGCACAGCCGCCACCGCCAGATGCCTGAAAGGTTCCGCTGTTACTAAGTAAATTGCCGCCCCGACCGCCGGTGAAGTTCACGTCACCGCCGAAGCCCGAGCCGCCTGCGCCCCCGTTTAGTGCCTGAGTTGCGTGGACTGCCTGACCAGCACCGCCGCCAGTTCCCGACAGGAGGCCGCCAAAGGATGACGTCCCGCCGGCAAAGCCCTGCGATATTGGTGAGGTAGGGTTGGGTACGCCACCCTTGCCAACCGTGACGCCGTATGACGTCCCTGGCGTCACCGCGATGGTCTTCATGGCGAAGCCGCCGCCGCCGCCACCCGTAGCTCGGCCGGGGTTGTTGCTCCCATTGCCTCCCGACCCGCCGGCCCCGTGGCAGCGGACCCGGATCGAGGTCACGCCAGGGGGGACGATGAAGGTGCCCGAGGAAAGGAATACGCGAACGCGACCCGACCCGAATACGTCTTGTCCCGGCAGTCGGCCGACACCGAAGTTTGGGTTCCCCGCGGCAGAGGCAACCCCAACTGAGACTACGTCGAGATTACTTGCCATCGGTTACTCCTCGATACCTATAAGCGACACGTTGACATTGGCTACATCTGAGTAAGCCCAGAGGATTTGACCAGGTAAGAGCACAACGGACCGTGTCAGCGGGCCATTACCCTTCACACCGCTTGCGCCAACAGCCGTGTCGTACTCAAGGAACTCGCCGTTTGCGACGGTCGGACTTCCTGCGCCCTGCTTGATCGCCAAGCGAACCTTGATGTCCGAGACGGTTGTGTTGGTGAAGCTAACCTCACCGACCATGCGCGTGGTGGCTGCGCAGACGTAAAAGTCCTTGAGCGTCGCCGCTGCTAGGTTCCATTTCGCAAGCATGTTGAAACCTTCAGAATGTCATGGAGACTAAGAGCAGGCGGGTAGGAAAGCCGTTAAGAATACCGTCGGTGCCTTTAGCCGCGACCAACACCCACTTTGAGGAGTCGAACGTGGCACCCGAAGTGTGTGAAGTTGAGCAGACGTAAGTCTGACCTTGGAAAGTCACGGAGCTTGCTGGAGCCGTGGCCGTGTAGGTTGTTGTCACGGCCCAAGGGGTCGGCGGAGTCTGCCAGGACTGGGGGCCCGTGGCTCCTCGAAGGTTGGTGACGACCGCGTAGGCGCCGGCCTGGCGCTGCGAGACGTCCTGACTTGTGGTGTTGAGGTAGTAGTCGCCGTTGATGCCGAGGCTGTTCGACGGCGCGCCCGCGCCCGAGCGCCAGACCGCACCGGGCGCGCCCTGAATATTGGCGACGACCGAGTAGACGCTGGAGACCTTCTGGTAGAGGTCGCCGGTCGTGCTGTTGAGGTAGAGGTCGGTGTCCGTGCCCAGCGAATTGCTCGGAGCCCCAGTCCCGACGCGCACCGACGAGCCCTGGACGCCCTGGATCGCGGTCGTGACGAGGATCCACTTTGAGGAATCGAAGGACGCGCTTGAGTTGTGAGCCGTGATGCAGACGTAGGCGTTGCCCCCAAGGACGACGCAATCGGCCGGCGCCGTCGGGCTGTAGAGCGTGAAGGTCGCCCACGGAACGGGGGACTTCCACGGCGCCGGCCCGGTCTGACCGCGCGGGAGCGAAAGGTCGATCGCGTAGACGTTAGCGGTGCTCGTCGTGCGGACGGTCCAGCCCGGAGTGCCATTGACCTCGACGACCGTCAGGTTGCCAGCGACGAAGGTCGGGGTGAGACCGTCTTTCCCGCGGTCACCCGGCTGTCCAGCCGGGATCGCGATGTCAACGTAGCTCTGATCCGTCAGGGTGATGCGAACCACGTTCGCAGTCACGGGCGAGATCGAGAGGATGCCGAGGCCCGGAAGGCCGTCGGAACCGGGAGGGGCGCCGAGGGTGATCTCGGTATCGGCGTCCCCACCCGAGAGGCCAAGCGCCTCGACGCTCTGGAAGATGTTGTCCATCAGGCGACCCCTTGGTCGACGGTCCAGAAGCCGTAGCGAAGCCGCACGACGCGTCCGTCCGGATGAGTCGCGTACATCGCGTAGGCGTAGAGCCCGGCGGGGACGTCGATCGTGCGGGCGAGCGGGATAGCGAGGCGCACGCCGCCCTGGGCCGCGTTGGTGATCAGGAAGCAACCGTCCTCGGTCGAGGCGGTCAGCGTCGGGGTTCGCGTCGTCAGCGTACCGTCTGAGCGGACTGGCGTGATCGCGAACGAGAGGGTTGCATCCGCGAGCGGGTAGGGCGCCCGCATCCAGGCGAGCCCGATCCCGACCCGGAGCCAGCGCACGACGCCACCCTGAGTATCGGCCCCGAAGGTGCCGGCACTAGTCCAGGTGAGCGGAGTGACGCCGGGCTGGGCGACGTAGAGGTCGCCGTTGTAGGTGCAGGCCGAGGACGGGCCGTAGGTCTTCGCGGCTGCCCAGGCGGGGACACCGGCCCATGGCGGAGCCGAGGCCGCGCCCATCTGGAACGAGAAGTTCCGATACCAGCCCTCGTCATTGGATACCCGGAAGATCGGGCCTGGGGCGGTCATCGCGGCGCTCCTTAGACGAGTGCGGCGAAGGCGGCGTCGACGTCGTCGAGCGTCTTGATCGTCGGCTTCTTGGCGCCGAGCTTCGTCTTGATCGCCGAGAAGGTGTCGAAACAGGCCGCCACGTGCGCCAGGACGGCATCCGAGGCCGCGATGATGGTCGGCGCGTCGAGCTTTTCCTCGGACCCGTCAGGGAAGGTCCAGGGCGTCGTGAACGCGGCATCGGCCGCCGCCGAGATCCGCGCGCCCATCAGGAGCGTCTTGGATCGATCGTCGGTCGCGATGACGAGGCCGCCAACCGTGACACCACCGATTTCGACCTGCCACCGCTTCTGCTTGGCATAGGCGAGGAGGTCGGCCTCGGGGGTCTCCTCGTTGATGCCCTGCTCGGCCTCGCCCGGGAACGGGAGAAGGCGCGCGCCGGGGAACTGATCCATCGGCACGACGGCATCGTCGGCGTAGGTCGCGATCGTGATGCCGTCCTTGGAAACGACTTGCATAGGTCAGCCTCCGTCGACCGACCCCGTGAGGGGCCGGGACGTTGAGAGTTGCAGGGAGGAAGCGGAGGCGGGGGGGCTAGTAGATCACGGCGCCGATATTGCCGGGGGTGCCGCCGACGGCCGGGCTGGCCGCTGCCGTGCCGCCGGTGACGGTGCCGCCTGCGCGGTAGATGTCGCTGATCGACGAGGCATAGTAGCCGTACCGGCTATTCGAGCCGGTCGTGTTCTGCGCATCGATGTGGCTCGACTGCTCACAGAAGTAACCGTCCATGTTACCGGTCGACTGCGTGCCGAACGCCTGGATCCAGCCCTGGAACGAGCACCGGAAACCGGCCTGACCATTCCCCGAGGACGAGGACGAGGTCGAACAGTAGAGGCCGGACCCCAACTCGGCCGAGAAGCCGTCTGTGAAGTTGCCGCGAGCCACGACCGTCGAGGCGACCGCGCAGATCATCTGCGAGGCGTAGCTGGCCTCGAAGCCCCTGGCGCCGTTCGAGATCGAGACCACGACGCCGGCCGGGACCAGGAGCGTACCGTTGAGAGTCGCGGCGATGCCGTGAGAGGCGCAACCGACGGCGCCGCAGTTGCCGAACATTTTGAGGTAGGCGGTATTGCCAGCCGCGATACCACGACCGGAGCCGCCTGCCGCCCAGACACGGGTGAAGCTGACGAGGCCGTTCTCGCTCAGGAACACGTCCTTGGACGAGCCCTGACCATCGGCGGTCAGGAGGATGTCCTGCATGCTCCCGAGGTTGCCCGTGACGCGGAACCCCGTGCCACCCGCGAAGGTGATCTCGGTCTGGTACGCCGCCCGGATCGAGATCAGGGCCGCGGCCGTATCCGTCACGCGTGCGCCACCGCTGTTGCCGGTGATGACGAAGGCAGAGGGCGCCGGGACGGGCTGGGTCAGCGGCTGGCCGACGATGAAGACGCGCTCGCCATCGGGATGGCTGAAATAGATGTCCGAGTTCGAGACGATCTTGCCGGCGCCCTTGGCGACGGGGAGCTGCAAGGTCACCGAGCCGGTCGAGGTGATGCGACGACGCGAGATCCAGGTGAACGCCGTCGGCAGATCGACGAAGTCAGCACCGGCGCCGTAGACGGTGCGGGTCAGCGGGCTATCGACGACGTCGGTTGCGGTCGAGGATCCGCCGATGATCCAGTTCGCGCCGTTGCGCACGAAGTCGATGATCGCGCCGGCCTGATAATCGGCCGGGCCGAAGGGCGTGCCTGAGGTCTTGGTGATCGTGCCCGAGGTGCCGTTGACCGTCAGCGTCGCGCCGGGGACGAGATCGCGGGCGAGCTTGACCGAGACCGTGAAGCCGTCACCGACCGCGGTCGGGGCCGGGACGACGTTCGCGACGATCGTCGAGCCCGACGAGCCGCTATCGTAGGCGAAGGTCCACTGCTTGGACTGCACACCCTGCGGGATCTGGCCGAGCTTGGCGCCGATCAGCGGGGCGTTGATGTAGGGCGTGATGCTTCCAGCCGAGATCGAGGTCTGGCCGAAGGTCAAGGTGATGACGAACAGGCCCGACCAGTTGGTGTCGGGGCTCGGGGTGACCTGGGTTCCGCCGGTCTGCGGGACGCCGTACTTGACGCCGTAAGCAACAGTGCCGCGCCGGGTCGTTGGGAGCTGCTGGTTCGTGTTGCCGGGGCCCGCGAGCGGCTGGCTCGGGTTCGCGGCATTGTAGAAGGGCAGCACGATCGAGTCGGCGTCGATGTCCTGGTACTGAACCTGGATCAGCACGTTGAGCGCCTGGCCGATCGTCGTCGGCGGCGACAGGGTGATCGCGTCGGTGTTGAGCTTGATGCCCTGCTTGGTGATGACCCGGGTGTCGACGCCGAGCGACGAGATCGCCGTGCCCTCGATCGCCTGCTGCTGGTAAATCTGGCCCGGGCCGAGATTGACCGAGAGCGAAGCCGGCGCGGTCGGCGTGCAGGTAAAGCCGTCGACGAGCGTGGCGGTGCCCAGGATGGCCTCGGCGAGCTTGCCGAAGCCGACCATGGCGAACTGACCGGACGCCAGGTGGTCGATCGTGCGGGGCAGGGCGTTCGGATAGACGATCTGGCGATCCATAGGGGGTAGCTCCGAGCGAATGAGGACGGCCGTCCGCGTTCGCGCCGGGGTGCGGCGCGTCGTGTCGTGCGGGACGGGATCAGGGGAGGCGCCGGGTCAGGCGCCGGTCAGCGTTGGGCGATCGCCGTCCAGGCGATCACGCCGGCCGCCTTGGTTGCGGCGATCGTCGCGAAAATCTCGGCGTCGGTGATGTTCTGAGGCTGATCCGGGCCGTAGAAGCCGACGCCCGGGAAGGCATCGAAGGGCGGGGTCGGCACCACGTAGGCGAAGGCGCCGGTGCCGTAGCCCGCCGCGGTGTTCTCGTAGCCGCTGATCTGCGGCGCACCATTGCCGTCGCCGCCATAGGCGAAGCCGGGCGTGTCGTAGCCGCCGGCCCCGATGACCCCGGCAAAGCTCGCCGGCCCTCGACTGACCCGGATGAAGATCTGGTTCGGGTAGTCGAGTGAGCCGTAGCAGCCCGCGCCGGGTGCAGCGCCGAACGTCCGCCGGGGCAGGACGTAGGCGACCGCGCCGGTGTCGTAGCCGCCAAGCCCGCTATCGTAGCCGCCGATCATCTCGGGTAGCAGCTCGGGCGCGGCATAGGACGAGGTACCGACATCGTAGGCGCCGCAATCGCCCGGGTTCCAGAGTTCGGTGATGCCCGGCTCCGCCCCGGTCAGGTCGGTGATCGCGGCGACGAGGGCGTCACGGGTGACGCGCGGGCGTAGAACCTCGCGCCTGATCCGGGCCGAGAAGGCCGGGTCGATCTCGCCCGCTCGGCGTTGGATGCGTGAGGCGAAGAAGTCGAACGCCGCGAGGTCGAGGAATCCCCCGGTCGCCGTGGCGACACGGGTCTGGAGCTTGGAATAGTCGATGAAGTTGGTGACGTGCGATAGGTTCGCGCTGACGCCCGAGAGCACACCGTCGAGAACGTCGTCGTCGTCGAGGAACCATGGCGGCAGGAGAGACCGCAGCCGGGCCAGGATCGCGGCGGGGCTCATCGGATGGGTCCGATCAGAAGCCGGCCCGCCTTGATGGTCTGGTAGGGCGTCGCGATCAGGTCGGAGGTCGAGCCGTTGAGGCGGATGTCGGTGACGTTCACGACCCCCGGGATGCCGTAGGCGACGTGCTCGAGGATCGTGAAGCGCAGCGGCTTGCCGATGCCGAGCCCGTCGATGTAGGCGCCGAGCGCGGTCGAGACGCGGCCGGCAATCGCGATGGCCGCCGTGTTGTCGTAGGCGGGATCGATCGCCACTGACATCTGGACGGTCGCGACGAACCGGGTGACCGCGATGGTCGAGACCTGAACCCCGCCCGCCCGCACGGTGCCGATGGCGTCGCGAACGGATGCCACAAGCGCCTCGGAGGGGGCGCCTGAGCCGTCATCGACGATAACGGTGACGTAGCCCGGCTTTTCGACGAGCGCCGCCTGGAGCCCTTGCTGGACGCCCGCGACCGCGGATCGGATGGCGGCCTCCGTCCCCTTGGAGAGTCCGGCGATGTAGAGCGCGAAGCGGGCCCGGTAGTCGGTGTCCTTCTCGGCGTCGAGCCCGTTGGTCAGCGGCGACGGGTTGACGACGGTGTCGAGCCCTTCGACGGTCGAGCGGGCGGTGTTGATCTGGCCCGAGACGACGTTCCAGCCCGACGCCTTCATCTCCCCGGCCGGCATCGTGGCCTGCACCGGGATGTCGGCGTTCAGCGTGCCGGCGGCTAGGACGTAGCCGCCAAGATCCGCGCTGTAGGTGGTGAAGCTCGGGTCGGCGTAGACCGTATAGATCCGGGTGCCGTCGGCGGTGGCGACTTCCGCGCCTACGGGGACGACGGCGAGGTCATCGGCCGAGAAGCGGGAGAAGATCACGACGCCGGTCGCGGCCTTGGCGGGCAGGCGAGTGAAGCCCCAGTCTGCGTACCAGCTATCGAGGTCAACGCCCTCGGATGTCGTCGCTCGTGTGAGCGTGAGAACGTAGACGATCACACTCTGGAGCCAGAGCGTAAGGTCGGCGCTGGCCTCGGCCACGGCGCGCAGCACGGCACCGACCGAGAAGTCGACGAGGGCGGCCGCGCGCCCCTGGACACCGGCGGCGAAGTTGCCGACGAGCGTCGCGAAGTTACGAGTTGGGATCGCGGCCATCAGGACACCTCGAAGGAAAGCGTCTGCTGGCGACCCGTCGCGGCATCGGCATAGACGATACGGACGTGGACGCCGTTGAGGATCGGGGTGACCGTGATGCGCGGGTCGGGGTCACGCGCGACCGCTTCCTCGAGGAAGATTTGCGAGCGGATCAGACCGCCCAGCGCATCGACGTCGAGGAGGTCGCCGACCCGGCGCGGCAAGCCGGCGCCGTAGTCGAGATGCTGGATGTAGGTCTCCGCCACCGTGATCAGGCGGCGCAGCACGCGCTGCACGCCGCGAGGCGGGCCATCGACGAGCGCAAGGTCGCCGGTGAGTGAGACCGAGAGACGGCCGCCCATCGGCAAATTCAGGTCAGGCATGGATGCCTCTCATGAGAGGCCCGGTCAGGTCAGGCGGCGACGTGGGTCGCGACCGCGGCCTGCATCGTGTCCTGCACGCCGGGCTTGAGGATCAGGGGCAAGATTGCCTGGATCTCAGGCACGGTGCTGGCGGTAGCCGCAGCGGCGCTGGAGACCGTGACGAGCGTGACGGCGGCATCCTGCGCGGTCTGAAGGGCGGTCGCGCTTGCATCCGTGACCGCTTTGAGGCTCGCGGCTGCCGCGGTGACCCACCCGATTGCGGCATCGGCGGTTATCTGGCCGCCGACAACGCCCTGGATCACGGTCGGGAGCGCGGATGCGATCGCGCCAACCGTTCCGCCCGCGTGCAGCGGCCCTAGCACCCGATCGAGACCGAGGCTGGCGGGCACTTGGTCACCGAGCATGTCGGTGATCGAAGTGTGGGTGATCGCATCCAGGAGCCCGAATTGCCCAGCCCCTGGCATCGCGGAACCGGAGAGGAGCCCGGCGGACTGCGAAAGGCTGCCGATCGCCTGGGACAGGCCGCCAGAGCCCGTCAACGCCGTGACGAGCCCGGTAGCGCCCGAAACCCCGGAGAGCTGGCCTACGGCGCCCGTGATCGCGCCTTGGAGCTGCCCGCTGACGGCGCCAAGAGGGTTCTGCATGATTGCGCCAGGGCCATCCTGGAGCACCTTGGCGAGCGTGCCGCCGAGGGGACCGCCGCTCATCATCTTCGTGATCGGGAATTTCTCGGCGATGACCGAGCCGACCTTCATGTGCGGGGCGCCCCCGATCAACTTGAGGGCCTGGCCCAGGTCCATCGGCATCGTGTCACCCGCTATTGAGGAGGATCTTGCCGGCCTGCTGCTGGATGGAGCCGCTGGCCTGCGTCGTGACCTGGCCGGCCTCGGTCGTGACCGTGGAGGCTTTCGTCGCGACGACTTTCTTGCCGTTGTCGGTCGTGAGGTTGCCCGACTTGTCCCAGGTCACCGTGCCGCCGGTGGCGTGCGTCTGGGTGATGGAGCCGTCCTCGGCGTAGACGGCGCGTGTCCCGGACTCGTGCCAGATCGCGAACTCGCCGCCCTTCACCTTCGGCGGCTTCTGCTGATCCGAGAAGATCCGGGAGATGACGACCGGGTTGTTATGGTCGCCGTCGACGAAGCTGACGACCATCTGGTCGCCGGCCTTCGCCCCGATCGCGATCCCGAAGCCCTTGCCGATCGCGATGCCGCCGAGCGGAACCCAGCCGGTTTCGATGCCCTCGGGTTGCAGCTTCAGCTTCACCGCATGGGTTTCTTTGTTGTAGCTCGTGACCTCGCCGATGCGGGTCGCAGACCGCGCGTTTGCCGGCGAGGATGCCTCCCGGCGGATCAATTCCGACAGCTCATCCATCGGATATGGTCCTGTCTTTCGAGGCAGCCTTGGCGGTCACGAGGACGCGGTAGCCTTCCTCGGGGTTGAGGCGATGCTCGGCGCTCTCGATGTCGTAGCCCTGGTCGAACGAGCACTCGGTACCGGACAGTTCGAGCTTCATCCTGGCGCGCACGCCGGTCTCGCCGGGTATCTCCAGGGTGATCTGCCGTTCCTGCTTGGTGGAGCGGCGCAAGCGCTTCTCGGCGATGCGGCTCGCCCGGTCCTGCTTGAGACCCGGCGCCTGATATTCGTAGGTGATCCCGTCGCCGTCAGCGCCGGTACCGGACGCGCCGGAGAGGGTCTTCTTCCCCTCGATCTTCTTCTTCGCCTTGTGGTCCCACGAGGAGACCTTCACGGTCGTCTTGCCCGCCATGTTGAGGTTGCGCACCTCGGACAAGGTCATGAACGTGCCCGACGCGACGCTCTGGGGCGTGGGCGGGACGTAGGTCACCGCCAACACCGGCAGATCGTCTTCGCCCTCGGGGCCGAGGTAGAGGGTATCCCCGTCGAGCGCGACTGAAAGACCCTCGGAATCGGCGAGGTTGTTGATGATGTCCCAGTCTGTCAGCTCGCGGGGCTGATGGACGGTATCGATATCGTATTCGCGGCCGGCCTTTAGCGTGTCGGCCTTGGTCGAAACCTTGAGACCATGGCGCTTGGCCACCTCCTCGATGACGTCCTTGCCCTTCTTGTTCTTGAAGGCTTCGGAGAGCGACTTGCGCTCCATCATCTTCTTCGATTTGTCGTGGCAATCGATGTCGATGGTGCGCCGAAGCCAGTTCGGCCGAACACTACTGACTTGGCCGGTGAAGATGGCCGGGCCGCTCTCGCCGTCCTCGGCGATGTGGCCCTTGATCTCGATCTCGGCCGTGTCGCACCAGAAGGCCACGCCGAGCCCCCCGGTCATTGGGAACTCGGCGTGCATCGTGTCGGACTTGGCCTCGCGCCCGAGGTGGATCTCCATCGAGACCACGTCGACGCGCCCGCCGGCCACCGTGAGGTAGCCCCGCGGCCGCCGCAGTTCTCCGGGCATGGGATCAGGCTCCGATGACGCCGCTGTTGGGCTGGCCTTTGGCAGGCTTGTCCGGGATCACGAGTTCGTCGATCGTGCCGGTGAGGAAGGGATCGCGTAGGCCATTGGCCCGAGCGATCACGTTCCAGAGCGTGTGGTCGCCGTACTGCGTCGCCGCGATCTCGAAGAGGTTGCCGCCGGACACGGTGATGCGCCGCGCGGTCTTGCCGACCTGGATGGTCATGAGCGCCTACCCTGCAATGGTGCCGAGGTTGACCGCGACGCGCCCGACGAGGCCGCGGGTGCGCAGCAACGCGTCCTGAGCCTCAAGAGCGGTGAATTGCGCCATTAGGGACGCCGCAAAGCCGGGCCCGGCCAGGAGGGCGGGGTCGGGTTCGTTGGCCGACGTGATCGCGTTGTCCATCTCGACGATCGCGGCATCGGCCACATCGACGGCTAGAGCCGCCGCGGTCTGGATGGGGGCGATGAGCGCGACCGCAGCCGTCGGCAAGGACGGCACGCTGCCGATCGCATCCCGAAGGCCACCGAGAGTGCCGCTGACCGCGCCGGAGCCGATCAACCCGATGAGCCCGAGCGCGCTGCCGAGGTCGCCACCAACGAGCGCATCGAGCCCGGGTCCAACATTCCCACCGCTCCCGCCACCGTCATCGAGAACATAGAGCTCGATCCGATAGGGTAGGTCGAAGACCTGCCGGTAGTCGGCCTCGAAATCCTCGATGACGACGAGATAGTAGAGGCCACCCCACGTCAGCGGGATCCGTGCGCCACGCTTGCGCATTTCGTTGAGGGATCGGGCCCGCGAGAGAGCGTCCGCACCGCGGAACCTGCCCTCCCACCGGATATCGCAGTCGTCCCCGCCCATCGCATCGGTGACACGCCTGCCACCGATGAGGACGTGCTTCGCCAGCTTCTGCTTGCCGCCGAAGGGGATCTTCTCCGGGACCTCGTGGCCCCGGAGCGTGATCCCGCCCAAGGTGACGCTGGAGCTTGCCATGTCGGTTCCTTACGCCTGGGTCGGAGCTGAGAACCCGACGGGTGTCTGGAGCCGGTTGCTGTCGAAGCCGCCGGTCCCGTTGCGGGTGTCGTTGGCGGCGACCTGATGGCGAGTGACGCTCTGTGCGACCCGGCGGCCGTCCATGTGCAGGTTGGCCGTCAGGGTCGCGGGCGCCGTCGATCGTGCTGGCGGCGCGTAGCTGCTGGACTTCCCCGGCGTGGCCGGAGCCGCGCTAGGAGCCGCGCCAGCGCCCGCTGGGCCGGCGGAAGGAACGCTGACGTTCCCAAGGGCCCGGATCTGCCCGGCAAGGCTGGAGAGCGCCCCACCAGCGCCTGCGGCGGCGCTCTTGACCTCGTTGATGCCGGACGCGGTCGACGTCAGGTTAGGAGCCGCGCCGGTTGCGGCCGCACTAGCCGCGTCGATCGCGGTAGCCGTCTGCTTGATCGCGTCCGGTGAGCCTGGCGCCGGCCCCGTTCCGCCGGGTCCGCCTATTACAGCTTGAGGTTTGCCCCCGGCCGGCATTTGGTCGTTCAGCCCAGAGAAGGGCTTCGTGATGACACCCCAGAGGTACTTTCGGAGCGCGGCCGAGGATTGCTCGGCTTGAGCTAGTTCCTCCGGAGAGCCCTTGCCCGTCGTCATGCGCTTGGCCGCGGCGATCGTCGCCTCTGCCTTCTCCCGCATCGCGGTGCCGCCAGCGGTGGCGACGCCAAGGCCAAGGCCACCTGCAACGAGGCCGCCACGACCGAGCCGGCCCGCCGTGAGGATGCCCTTGCCGATGCCCTTGGCCGTGTTCACGCCAAGGGCGCCCGTGATGGCGCTCGTCGCCTTCGCGCCAACGGCGGCCACGGCAACAGCGCCGCCCGCGATGGCCGCGCCCGATCCCAGCTTCAACAGCTCGGGCGATCTCGAGGCCGCCTCGCTAATCGAGGCCATGCCGGCGGCAAACTGCGCCAGCATCGGGGCACCGGTCGCAATAGCCGGCCCGGTGATGAGGTCAAAGGCCGACTTCATCTGGGTCAGGATAGCGTTGACCGCGATAAACGGATCCCTGGTCTGATCCGATGCGACGTCCGCCGTGCCGCGGGCGTTCCTTAGACGCCCCCTGGTGGCCTCGATCTGAGGCATATCGGTCAGGTAGCTCGTGAACAGGTTCGCGGCGGTGCGGTCGGAGGAGAACGACGAGGTCATCTTGCCGACCCCGATGCGCCCCGCGTCCGTCATTTCCTTCGTAAAATCGCCGTTCGCCCATTCAGGCGGCGCAAAACCCTTCTCAATTGCTTTATTTAGAAGGTGTTTCTTTGCCCATTCATAGTTATTACTCGAATAAAGTTCCTGATCAACGAACTCGCCCTTCTTCTTTACGACTTGCCGGCCGGACCTTTCGGTGCCGAGGCTCATGTTCTGCCGGATGCCGAGGTTCTGCTGCTCGATCAGCGCCTCTTTCGTGGAGCGCCCCATGACCGTATTCTGGTAGGCGGTCGCGATGCTCGTGCCGGTGCGCGAGCCGCCCTGCTGCATGATGAGCGAGGGAAGGACATCGCGGTAGAAGTCGGCCGAGAGCGTTTTGCCGGAGGACTGAGCCGTCTTCGAGAAGTTGAGGTAGTCGTTCGCCTTCACGCCCTCGCTGTCGAGCTGGCGCGCCTTCACGTAGCCATCGAGCAGCGCGCGCGTCGTGGTCACGTCCATCGACTGACCGATGTTGTCGATGAACTTCGACAGCACCTCGGTTTCCTTGCCCGCGTTCTGTGGGCCGGAGATGGTCTGGACGGCCGCCTGGGCGCGGATGTAGTCGGGGAGCAGCTCCATCGCCTTAGCGGCGTTCCCGACGTTCGGGATCAGGAGTCGGCCCATTTCCTTAGCGGCCAGCGGCGAGATCGAAGGATATTGCGCCGAGAGCTGCATCGCCTTGGCGCTTAGGACAGCCATCTCGGAAGGCGTGATGCCGGCGTTCTTCTGGCGAATGTCCTCGCGGACGCCCTCGCCCGCGTACTGAACGCCAGCCCGACCCGCCCGACCAACGACACCGGCCGCCGCGTCCCCGGTGCCCATGCCGGCGCCGAACCCGACGCCGTTACCGAAAGAGTTTCCACGACCGCGACGGCGTCCGCCGGTGCCGGGCGGGGCTCTACCGTCGCCGATATTGATGCCGGCAGCGGCGCGGCTGGCCTGGTTGAGGGCCGTGACGGTGCCCTGGAGCTGCCGGTTCGCGCGGCCGATGCCGCCGGACCACGTGCCCATGCTCGACGAGACGGTGCGAGCCGAGGTGCGGACCCCGTCGAGGGTGGTGCGCACGTTGCGCAGCTCGCCCGCAGACTTGCCGGCGGCGGTGCCCCATCGGCCGAAATTGCGCTCTATGCCACCGGCGCGAGTCTTGATCCCGGCGAGGGCGGCGGAGAGGCGCCGGGCCTCGGCGACGGCGCGGGAGATCGGGGCAGCGAAGGTGCCGAGCGCCTTCTCGGCCGACTTGGCCTTCTTTTCGATGTCCGTCATCGTGCCGAGGAGCTTGCGCAGCTCAGGGGCGATGTTCCCGGCGAGCCCGAGGCTCATCTGGATCCGATACACGTCAGACATGATCTTAACCTTCTGACGCTAGTGCGCAGGGACGGGGAGCGGACATGTCGAACGACGTCGAGACGACGAAACCACGGTCCCTCGCGGGGGACATCTTCTGGATTGTGGTCGGCGTGCCCGTGTTCTGCGTAGGCCTCTGGCTGCTCTACATTGCGTGGCAGGATCCCGATGATGTACCGCGCAAGCTCTTGGCCGCGCTCGACACCCTAGCCCGCTGGGCCGCCGATCTAGCGGCATGGGCCGAGAAGCCCATCACGCCGCAAAGTGGCGCTTGATCCGTCGGCCCACGATGCGGTGGACGTCGCGTTCCTTGCGGACGCCAGCGGTCTTCAGCACGGGACGAGGCGGGATGCCGCGCGAGGTGCCCAGCTCCTGCCACGTAGCCTTCGGATCGTTCGAGCCGACCGCGGCCTTGGTGGGTGACACCACCTTGCGAGCGTAGCTATCGCGCATCGCCCCGGTTTCGAGCAGCGGACTATCGCCGGTGGCCTTCCGGGCGATCGTCTTCTCGTCGAGCGCCGGCCAGCCGTCCTGGTATGTGCCGGGCAGGCTCTTGGCCTCCTCGAGCACCGCCTTGGACGCCTCGTCGAGCGCGTCACGCTGCGCACCCGGCAGGCCGGCGATCTTGCCTTCCATGAAGGCGACGAACTCGCCGATGGATCCGAACGAACGGCTCATGCGTCACGCTTGTCCCATTCGAGACGGGTCCAGTCGAAGCTGCCGCCGTCGAGTTCGCCGAGGACCACGCACCATGCCAGGCGCATCGTGGCATCGAGGGTAAAGGCGACGTCGAAGGGGACGCCCTTGTTCACGAGGAACAGGCAGTCTTTCACCGCCGGCTCATCGGCGATGGCGCGGGCCTGGTCCCGGTCGACGGCGTCACTCGTCCCCATCATCGTCGGGATCGTCCGATGGCGGGTTGAAGGTGTCGCGCATGGCGGCGTTCAGTTCGTCCCAGTCCTCGCCGATACGGTAGACCTGCGCCTCGACCTGCCGGGTGGACACCGGCATGGCCACCTTCTCACCGTTGATCTCGGAAACCGAGCACGCGACGAAGGCGTAGGAGGCGTAGACGCCGTTGAACATGAGGTCGCCGCCGAGGGCTTTGGCGATCAGCATGCGATCGATCGCGGCCAGCTTGCGGAACACGTAGGTGCGCCCGCTGGAGCATTTGCATGTCCCGACGCTCTGAGCCGCGCGCACCATCGTCTCGCTCGGGGTAGGCGCCGCGGCCGGGGGCGCGGGTAGCCCCGAAGAGGGGGAGGCGTCTTCGCCGGCCTGGAGGATCTTGACGGACATGGGGGTGCTCCGAACGAAAAATGGCCCGCCGAAGCGAGCCGTGAGAAGGCCTAGGAAAGGGGGGCATCGCAACGGACTAGGAGGGCCTGCGAACCTGTGAAGGTTCTCAGTTTCACAGGTTGCGGAATCCGCAATCCCCAGTACCATTGCCGGCATGTCGGTTGAGACGTTTTACCAGTTTCGTCAGGGCGGCCCGCGCTCCGAGTTCCGCGACTTCGATGTCGTGGGGCTGACGGCTGCAGTAACCAGCGACGATGGCGACGTAATCCCCGAGGGGACAAAAGGCACGATCGTCAACGTCTGGCGGGACGGGATGGCCTACGTTATCGAGTTCGAAGAGCCGGCCGGGGCTATTGCGACTGTCGCCGGCGAGGGTCTGCGGCTGGTCGAGCGCGCCCAGCCTTGATCGGCTTCCAATTGCCGACCAACTGGCTGGTCGAGCAGGACAAGGTCACGAAATACCTACTTAATACGTCGCATCCCCAAGGCGGGGGAAAGGCCAAGTTCTTCATGGCCTTTGGGTTTGACCCGGCGCAGCCCGTCGTCTTAGCCGACGCGTTGGCGCACCACGTCTTCACCAACCTTCCAGGACGCCACGTTCCTCAAAAATTCGGACCATCAAGACTCGTGTTCGAGGGTCCTATGGAAACTCCGGACGGACGCATCGCCGAGGTTCGAACCGTTTGGGAGATAACCATGGACGACCAGGCGCGCTTCCTCACAGCTGTTCCCCTCACACGGCGTAGTCGTTTTTCTGACCGCGAAGGGTAGAAGTGCCTGCCATGCGATCCGTCATGCTGGCCCTTGCCCTTATGCTTACGTCCGCCGTTGCTGCGGAGCCGATTGCTGGTCGCGCCTCCGTGACGGACGGCGACACGATCGAGATCGGCGAGACGAAGATCCGTCTTCACGGGATTGATGCGCCGGAGAGTGCGCAGATCTGTCAGGACGGCGACGGCAAGGATTACCGCTGCGGTCAGGTTGCGGCACTCGCGCTGGCCGACAGGATCGGCGCCGCGCCCGTCTCCTGCGAGCCGCGCGAGACGGATAGGTACGGCCGCATCGTCGCGGTGTGCCGGAAGGGCAGTGAGGATCTAAACGCCTGGATGGCCGCCCAAGGCCACGCTATCGCCTTCCGGCGCTACTCGGAGGATTATGTTCAGGCCGAAACGACGGCCAAGGCGCTGAAGCGCGGGATCTGGGCCGGGACGTTTCAGGAGCCGTCGGATTGGCGCAAGGCCCGGCGCGCCGCGGGGGAAGATACCGCGCCGGCGCCGACCACGGCGTGCCTGCAGATCAAGGGCAACATCTCGGCCAAGGGCGACCGGATCTATCACCTGCCCGGAACCTCGAGCTACGCGAAAACCCGGATCAAGGAATCGGCCGGTGAGAGGATGTTCTGCAGCGAGGACGAGGCGAAGGCCGCCGGGTGGCGGCCTTCCCGCGGCTGATATGGTTTTAACGCCCGTGAGAGGCGCACTTACCGCTTGGTAGCCGGTGCCCTGGCCCGCCACGCGAGCCACATGCCGCCTCGGCTGCGGACGATAGCACCACGGCGAATGCCAGAACCGCTGCCACCCCTGCGAACATCCTTTTCATTGCTTCCTCCCGCGCAGTTCAACCTGCACGGAAAGCCTGCAACCTTAAGCGAAGGACCACAAGATGCAGGTCCTCGCCTCAGGAGACAGTGCCTCGATGCGGACTACTGGACCTTGATGCGCCGGCCGGCGGCGAAGGCGATCTTCAGCACGATGGTCTTGCCGCGCTCGGCCTTGCCGGCGTCGTCGAGCTTCAGCGCGACGCCGGTGTAGC
The DNA here is from genome assembly GCF_019745455.1 of Methylobacterium sp. GTDB lineage: Bacteria > Pseudomonadota > Alphaproteobacteria > Rhizobiales > Beijerinckiaceae > Methylobacterium. Next base: position 8,695 of record NZ_JAIETD010000147.1, on the reverse strand, counting down.
GCCACTGGGTGAAGCCGCCGCCGACCTCCTGCATGGTCTCCAGGATGGTCGCCTGCCGGATGGTCTGGCCGCCGTAGAACTGCTCCTCGCGGGCGGCGAAGAAGTCGTCGACGACGCTGTTCGAGCGGTCGATGTCGAACGAGCCTTCCCAGCCGTCCGGATCCTCCTCGAAGATCGGCGGAGCGTTGAGGGGCTTCGACTTCACCTGCTCGGTGCGCTGCTTCTTCTCCCAGCCCGTCTTGATCGGGATGAGAAGGGGGACGCCCGTCGCAGGATCGACGATCTCGATCGCGACGTCGTGGCCGGTGTTGAAAGTACCGAACGAGGACATGGGTCAGGGCTCCGGGACCGGAGTAAAGGGCGGGGCTTAGGGGGTGACCTCCCCCCGCAGAGGGGGGAGGTGATGACCCGGATCAGGCGCGGAAGGTGAAGCCGTCGGGTTGGACGTTCGTGCGCGTGATCGTGACGGTCTGGCCGCCCTCGACATCGATCAGGAAGTATTCGACCACCGCGAGGTAGACGACCTTCACGGCGGCCTTCATGTAGCCGAGCGCGATGCGGTTGATCGGGTTGTTCGAGAGATCACAGATGACCTGGAAGTCATCGATCATGTTCTCGGACTGCATGCCGCCCAGGAAGGCGTTCAGCGTAGCCGCGGCCCGGTTGCGGGTCGAATCGTCGGCCCGGCGGCTCTGCAGCTCACCGACATACTTGCCCATGCCCTGATCGAGGGTCTGGGCGATATAGTTGGTGAGGCGGGTGTAGCTGACCTGATGGATGCCGGCGTTCGAGCTCGTGTTGCGCCCGAAACGGTTGCCGAAGACGTTGCCGGCCGGGATCGGGTTGCAGATCAGCGACAGGCCGCCGACGGCGAGCTGCTGAAGCTCGGCGTCGGAATACTTGGCGCCGGTCGCCGACCGCTGCGTACCGATCACGCCCTTCATTGGCTTGTTAAGCGAGGTGCGCTCGGGCGAGAGGTTCACCAGCATGCCAAGCTCGAACGCCTGCGGAGAGACGTAGCGGTTGAGCTGGTTGGCCTCGTCGTAGAACAGCACCCAGTCGCCGAACATCAGCTCGAAGGCGTAGCTGTCGAGGCCGCCCGTGGTGCGGACCGAGACCGCGTTGGTGATGGTGTCGCCGGCCGGAGTGGCGCCGACCACCAGGGTGCTCTCGGACAGGCCGAACGCGATCTGGGTGGCGTAGGTCGTCGCGTCGTCGGCATCGCACAGGGCGATGGCCGAGCACTTGTAGCCGCGCAGGGCGAACATGCCGGTGCGGGGCGTCACGTCGGTGCCGATCAGGTCGGCCGCATCGACGCCGGAGGCGCCATCGGTACCACCCGAGAGGGTCACGATGGTGTTCAGGGTCGGCGCGGCCGTGAGGGCACCGGCTTCCGCAACGACGAGGCGCGAGGCGGCGCGAGCGACGCCCTGGCCGTTATTGATCGCGCTGGCGAGCCCGATCCAGAAGGCGTTGCCGGTGCCCGTGAGGTTGTCGAACACCTCGGAGCCGACGAAGGGCAGGGTAACGATGGCGCGGGTGGTGCCCGGGGCCGAACCGTTGGACAGGAGGAACTTGATCTGGTTGCCGCCCGTGCCGGTGTACTTGGCGGTGAGGGTCAGGCCGGTCGCCTGGATTGTGCCGGTGGCCGCTACGTCGGTGCCGTCGGTGACGCGCACGCACGCATAGGCGCCGACGCTGCCCTGCTTGGAGCCGACCGAGACGAAGGTCCCCATATCGTACTTGCGCGGCTGGACCTTGCCGAAATTCGACGAGAAGCCCGTCGGGTCGGACACCAGGACCGGGACGCCGACCGGACCCCAGATCGCGGTACCGACGATGCCGCCGACGTTGGTGGGCACGCCGTTGAGCAGCAGAAGGTTCGGCTCGACGATCTGGATGTAGAGACCGGGGGTCGAGAGGGCGGTCGTGTTCAGGGCGCCCTGGGGAGTGATCGACATCGTGACGACGTCCTCTCAAGCAAAAGGCCCGCACGGTGGCGGGCCTCGGGTCGACGGATGGGGTTTGGCTGGAAGCGGGGTCAGTCGGCCTTGGCGGCCTTGACCGGGGCCTTCTTCTCGGCGGCGACCTTCACGACGCTGGCGCTGCGGCCGTCCGTCAGGATCGCCTTCACGACCTCCGGATCGGTGATGCGCTGGCCGACGGCATAGGAGGCGAACGGGGATTTAACGACGAGGTCGAAGCGGTGGGTCATGGCAGGCCCTCAGGCTGTGGTGATGACGGGCGGCGCGAGGACCACGCCGTCGGCGCTGGCCGGTTGCGTAGCGGTCTCGGGGAGGATGACCTCGAAGGCGTCCTCGACGAGGTACTGGCCGAACTCGACCCAGTAATTCAGGTCGCGCCGGTAGAGGTCGGCACGTTCCGACATGTCGCTGTCGTTCGTGCGGTCATAGCGGATCCAGCCGGCGGAGCCGTCGACGAGGGAGATGAACTTCGGATCGGAGAGCCGGCGGCGCACGATGCGCGCGACCGTCGTCCGGATCTGCGGGGTCGACGCCCAGACCGAGACCATGATGCAGCGGTCGGTGCGCTCGACTTCCTTCACCAGGCGGCCGGGCCCGCCAACGCGAGCGACGAGCCGATGCGTCCCTGGGATGGTGAGCACCGCGCCCGCGCTGGTAGCGTCACGGCCGCCAGCGGTGATCAGAGCGGCAAGCCCGGCGGCGATCGATGCCGGCGTGTCGCCGCCCTGGACCGGATAGGCGACCGTGCCGTCGTCGATGATGAGACCGACGTTCTGGCCGGCCGCTGCCGTGCCCCCGATCGTCACGGTAACACCCGAGGCGACCGCTATGACGAGATGGAGCGGAGGGGTGGCCACGAGCCATTGCGAGAGAGCGCGGGTCCGGTCGCGCTCCAGGTTCGGCGGCGGGAAGATCGAGACGAAGGCCCGACCCTCTTTCTTCGCCGCCTCGAGCTTGTTCGGCGGGGGCCATCCCGGCATCACCGTGACGGTCACGCCAGCGGCGGAGGCAGCCGCGGTGCCGTTCGGATAAAGGGCGGCGCTCAGGACGCCCGTGAGAGCGTCGAGCACGTCGGAGAGGTCGGCCATGGCTATGATGCCCGTTCGATACGAACCGCGCCGCGACGCTCAATCCGGATCATTTCACCATCCTGGTGTCGCCAGTAGCCGTCGCCGTCGCGCTCATGACAGATAACGAGACCGGCCTCTTCGTCCGCGGTGATCACCGCCTCCTGTGCAACGCTGTCCAGGAAAACGGTGTATCGCTCGCGTGCAGGTATGGTGGTTAGCGCCTCCCGGAATCCGGGATCAGTTCTCTCAACCGAGACACGCATCGCTCACACCTCCAGGAGGTCACAGAGGCAGCTCCAGCCGAGGCTGTTGGGGTAGGCGGCGGTCACCTGATACCGCAGGCCGAAGTCGTCGATGATGATGTCTCGGGACATGATGGCGGGCGGTGCCGCGATCGAGGGCAGGGCGGACAAGGGGATGAAGATCCGCCACGTCGTCAGCGCCCGGGTATCGCCGGGGAGCCCCGCACCAGTCGCGCCGGCGGTCGCCTTGTGCTGGATCGATGCGATGAGATCCGTGTGGATCACGTCTTCCTGGTCTGGCGTCAGATCCCCGTATTCCTGCGCGCCGGCCACGGATGCGGGCGAGGGGCGGTTGATCGAGATCGTCCGTGGAAAGAGGAAGCTCATGACAGGGCGACCAGGATGAGCAAGGCCCACAGGAGCTTGCAGGCTACGTGCAGGGCTTGGTCTTGGCCGTAGGTCAGGGCGCCGGTGCATTTCGCGAAGTCGATCGCGAAGTGCGCCGCAAGCTCCAGCAGAGCCAGCAGCCACGATCCGGTCGCGAGCTTCACCGCTCCGGCGTGGATGGCGGCATGGCACAGAAGCGCGTGCGGCCAGATCGTAGCCCCTGGCACCAGACTCAGGGTGTGGTTCTTCGCCTTGCTGAGCCAATCACCCTGGAGCGGGTAATCGGCCAAGGCGTGGCCGATCAGCATCCAGAGGAGCGCGTCTATAACGGGCATCAGACGATCGCCACGGCCGGGAAGGATCGGGCCCGCAGCTCCAGGAAGCGGCGGCCATAGGGCGTGGTGGAGAAGGCCGAAGCCGACCCTTGGTTAACCCCGCCGCCACCGTTGCCGGCATCGGAAGGGTTAGCGAATTTCAGGGACGTGTCCCCGGCCCTCATCTCGGTCACCGTGCCGATACCGCCCGTGAGCATCACGGACTCGGCGCTGGCATTGGCGCCCTGGCTCTGAAGCCAGTGAGCGGCGAGGGCGAGCATCGCGGGCGCCCGATGATCCTCGATCCAGGTCTCGCCGACGTCCAGGAGAGCATCGGCGAGAACGGCCGTCACGGTCACGTCCGCGACCGCGGCGAAGGCCGGGTAACGCGCCTTCAGGTCGGCAGCGGTCGGGGCCGTGTACGGCATCGGATCAGGCTCCGGTCAGGATGGTCTTGGCGAGGGCCGTGGCCGCCTTGCGGGTGGTCAGGGGCTCCGGGTTGGCCGGGGTGCCGTCCTTCAGGACGTTGAAGCCGCCTTCAGCGACAGCGACCACCTCAACCACGGGGTCAGCGACCACCGGGGGTGTCGGCGGCGTCTCATCCGCGGCCGGAGGCGCATCGGCCTCGACGATCGGGGCGACGACGGGAACGACCACGACATCCACGACCGGCGGGACCGGGAGGTTGGCATCGAGGTCGAGGGAAACGGCCGGTACCGGGGCATCGGCGGGCGCCTCGACGATCGGGTTGCCATCGCCGTCAAGCTCGGGTTCGGGCGCGAACCGCTGATCGTCCATGAAGGCGTCGGCGCCATCCTCGGACGAGCCGGTGATGGAAAGCATGGTGGATGTGAACCAGAACTCGACCACCGGATTGCCGGCGAAGGTCTGGGCCTGTTCGAGCGTGATGGTTGCCTCACCGAGAGCGGGCACAGTGACGCCGCATGGGAGGGTCAGGTCGCCCGAATGGGCGCTGGTGATCGTGAACGTCATGAGGGCTCTCGGATGGCGTCAGGAGGGCAGGGAGGGCGCGGCGGGTATCGCCGCGCCCCTTGGATCATCGACGGCCCCAGCGGAGCCGTCAGGCGATCACATGATGCCGTCGAGATAGCGGACTTCCTTCGGAAGCCGGATGTCGAGTCCGCCGAGGCGCATGACGCCGGGCACCAGGTAGGAGAGGCCCTGGACCTGCACGGGCAGGAACTGGAAGGGCATCGGCACGTGGAGCTTCAGCACCTCGGGAGCGCGGCGGTAGGCGACCGCACGACCGGTGGAGCCGGCGCCCTTCGTCTCCAGGCCACGCACGCCCGAGATGGTCAGGGGGCGACGGTACTTGGCGGTGTAGACGTTGTTCTTCACCAGCCACTCGAGGATCGACATGTCCGAACCCGTCGCGCGGGGGGTCGAGGACAGGTAGAGGTAGCTGTCCCAGGGCAGGAGCACCGTGTCGGACATCGACGTGGTGTTCGTCGCCACGAAGGTGCCCAGCACGAGGCTGTTGAAGTCGGCGATGATGTCGTCCGGGGTCTTGTCGCGCCACTTGAGCGAGGCAGTCTGACCGGTCGGGCTGTCTGCGCCGGCAGCCGGAGCCGCACCAGAGGGCACGCCCGGGTAGTCGTACAGGCCCTTCATGTTCTTCTCGGCGTCGCCGTTGAGGGCGACTTCGTCGGTGAACTCTTCCGACACGCGGCGGGCGATGAGTGCCTTCTCGTTGCCGAGGTTCACCCCAAGCATCTTGGCCTGGTTCACCTCCTCGAGGCCGTAGTCGTAGCCGATCGCCGACATGTGGACGGAGGTCTCGAACTTCTCGCTCCGGAGGCCAACGGTCGGGACGTCGAACGCCTTGCCCGAGGCCCACTTCGCCTTGCCGGCGCCGTCCATCGACCAGTAGGTGACCGAGGTCGCCCAAGAGTTGGCGGAGTAGTCGACCGGAATCAGGCTGGGGTACTGGATGTCCGGGTACTTGATCCGGTAAACGCCGGCCTCGACGTGCGAGGTCTGGGCGGTGACGAACCCGAGGTTCGCCTGCATCGCGTCCTGTGCGAACATGTGCGGTGGTCCTGATCTTGGCGCAGCACGACGAACCCGGCGCCGCGTTGTGCGGGCCGGGGGCTGGTCGCCGGGTAGTCGGAGGGGCTTGAGGCTAGACCGGCGCGGAGCCGATCAGAGGCGCAGGAGCGCGAGGCCGTTCAGAGCGGCCGTGGTCTCGTAGCGGGCGCCCGAGACCAGCGTGTTGCTGGTCGCCGTCTTCATGAAGGCGCCGGCCGCGGTCAGGTAGACCGGATCGCCGGCCACGACGGCCTCGCCGACCTTGACCCAGATCGTACCGCGACGCTTCACGCCGGCCGTGTCGTACTGGCGGTAGGTGTCCGGGGTAGTGCCGTCCGCAGCCTGATCACGGATGGTGACGCCGACGAACTTCGTCGGGGCCGTGGCGAACGGCACGACGCCGTGGTCGCCGGTGCCCTGCGAAACCGGCTTGCCGAAGGCGACGGCGGCCTCTGCGGTCCGCGAGATGTTGTGCTGACCCGCGGTATCGAGGTCGCCCTCCTGACCCTCGAGGGCGACGGCGTGCATGGTGGTGTAATCGGTCTGGACGGGCATGGGCCTCGTCTCCTCGTCAAACGGTAGGGGGTGGCTTGCGCCGTCGTGGGAGAGGCGAGGGCCGCTTAGGCGGCGGCCTTCCAGGCGTTGGCGTTATCGGCCAGCATCTGAGCGTGGGCGGTCTTGCGCTCGTCACCAGCGTCGCCGACGGTCACGGTGCCGAGGGCAGCACGAAGCGGGTCGTTGCCGGTCTTGCCGGCCACGACGACCGCGAACGCGCCGCCGATGCCGGCATCGTCGAGGCCCTTGGCGCTGTCACCGATGGCCTTCTCGACCACGGCGCGGCGGATCTCCGCATCGGTCTTTCCGACCGGGGCGAAGGCATCGCCGAGGACGGTCTTGGCCTGGCCGATGAGGTTGGCGCGGGCGGCGGCCAGGGCATCCAGGGCGGCGCCCGACGGGATGGAAGCGGTAAGGGCCGCGATCTCGCCGTCCTTGGCGCTCAGGGCCGTTGCGTGGGCAGCCTGGAGAGCGGCGATCTCGCCAGTCTTGGCGCTCAGGGCGGCATCCTTGGTCAGCGCATCGGCGACGGCGTCAGCGAGCTGCTTGGAGACCTTGGCGATGACCTGAGCGGCGGTGTCGGAGACTTCGAGGGAGATGCCGTCGAGGATGATCTTCTGCGTGGTGGTCATGATGGCCTCGGGTAGACGGGGAGGGGTGGGCTTGGCGTCGTCGCCGATCCGGCATTCAGAGCCGGCGCGGCCTCGATCGACGAGGGCGACGTGGTTGATGCGGATCTTCCGCTGCACCGCGTCGTAGGGCTCGCCGGCGTCGGTCACGCCCGGCGTCCAATCGACGATGCACTGGTAACCGGCACTCAGCTCGGCCCGTCCAGCGTCGACATCTGCAATGGCCGCGGCGTCCGCGACCATGAGGGGAATGCGCACGAACTCGCCGTCGCGGGCGACCGAGCCGTCGATGTGGCCGACCGCTACGCTGCGGTAGGTGTCGGCGGTGACGGGTGTGTTCGGATGGCCGTTGGTGACGGGCTTGTGCGCGTAGGTGGCGAGGGAAGCCTTGTCGAAGACTTCATCGGCCGGGCGGTGCATCCGGACCCGGTCGAGCTCCGGCTTGCCGCACTCGGCGCCGGAATAGACCTGGATGCCGGTGCGAGCTGCACGGGCATCGGCAACGAGATAGCCGTCGGCCGTGCGGCGCGTCCGCTCGACCGCAAGGGTGTCGGTGAAGATCATGTCGGCCTCAGGCTGCGAGGGCAGGCCGCGGCGTCACCTCACGGAAGCTTTCGGGCCCGAGCACGATGGGCCCGGCAAAGGGCTCGATCGCCGAGAGGTCGAAGCCGGCGGCATCCGTCGAAAGGGTGATGTGCGGGTTGTAATCCGGCCACGCGTACTCGGCGCCGATGTCGAGCAAGTCGCGGTGGCGCCAGTTCAGGTCGTCGGACCGGAACAGGAGCACTACGGCCTCGCCCGCCTCACCGAAGCGATCGAGGTCCCGCGCGCCGCCGGGGGCGATGCGCAAGGTCTCGGGCGCCTCGTAGGCCGCGAACCAGTCCACCGGCGTCCGTGAATGCATCACGGTGACGTGGAGGTCCTCGGCGGCGACGAGGTTCGGGATCCCCATCCGCGCCGCCCATGCCAGGATCGCCTTGGCGTTCGTGACAGGGCGGGACACGTAGAGGGACCGCGGAGCGGCGTCGGCGATCGCATTGGCGGCCGGCTTCGGGTCCTTGGCCGCCTTCGGCTCTGCCGTTAGGGTCTTCTCGACCTTCAGGGGCTCGTCGCCGAGCTTGTCCAGAGCCTCCGGATCCACGTGCTCATCGAAGGATGGGTAGACGCCATCCTCGATGATCTGATCGCGAACCGAGCGAGCGAAGCCGGCGGCCGGGAAGAGACCTAGGCCGGCATAGAGCACGGTGGTCTCGGCGCGAACCTTAGAGGTCGTGGCCTTCTCGGCCGGCGTAGGCTGCCAGAGAGGGACCCAGGTGAAGCTGGCGTTCCGCGGGCGGCGGCCGAGCGCGTGTCGGATCAGGACCTCGTCCAGCACCGCCAGCTCGGATTGCAGGCCGCCGGTCTGGCGAGCCTTGATCGTGTCGTAGTAATTGCGGGCATCGCCGTCGCCGGTGGCGTTCATGC
>NZ_JAIETD010000036.1 GCF_019745455.1 Methylobacterium sp. | reverse complement strand
CGGTCTCGTCGCAGGGTGGCGCCAGGGCCTGGGCAGGACTTGGGGCGGCCGCCCCCCAGACGGTGACGGTAAGGAAGGCCGAGGCCGGAAGAAGGCGGCGGAGCCGGTTGGGACGCATCGTTGGTCCTCTTCGATGGGGCGAGGTCCCCGCACTTCGGCCGCGGCATTGAACGAGATCGGCCCGAGGCGCTCGAACTTGCTGACATCGGAGCCGTAGCCCCCCATGATGCCGCAGCCTTGCCAGATCTCGTCAATCTGTTTGTGCGAAAACGGAGCTGGACGACGCGAGCGCCGAAGGATCCGCGGGATCCGGGGCAGCGATCGTGACCTATCCCACCGCCCGGAATCGGCGGCGCCGACCGACCGCGGAAAGGGCCGAAGCGGGTGTACGATCTGTTTCCCGTCGCCGCAAACGAGGCGGAGCGCCTCGCCGCTCTGCGTGACCTCGCGATCGTCGGAACCGAAGCGGAGGCGCATTTCGATGCGGTCTGCCGAACGGCGGCTGCCCTGTTCGACCTGCCCATCGCGCTGATCTCCCTGATCGAGGAGGATCATCAATGGTTCAAGGCACGGTGCGGCCTCGCCGTCGATCGAACCAGTCGCGACCTCGCGTTCTGCAACCATGCGGTGCTCTCCGATGCCGTGATGGTGGTCGAAGACGCGCGGGAGGATCCGCGCTTCGCCCATAACGCTTTGGTCACCGGGGCTCCGCATATCCGGTTCTATGCCGGCGCTCCCCTCGTCATCGAGGCGGGAATCCGGATCGGTTCGCTCTGCGTGATTGACATCGAGCCGCGAAGGTTCTCGGCGGATCAATGCCGCCAACTCGAGGATCTCGCGAAGGTCGTTGTGGCGCATTTGCGGCTGCACACGGCCAACCTGCGGCAACAGCGGCAGAACGCGGAGCGCACGGCCCGCGAGGACGTCATCAATGCCCAGGCCTCCACTCTGCGAGAGCGCGATAAGGCCCTCACCGAGACCAACCGACTGCTGTTGATGGCCGAGCAACTGGCTCAGATCGGACATTGGCGGCTTGAGGTTCCGGACGGGCACCGGACATGGTCCGCCGAGATGTTCCGGATCTTCGGGCTCGACCCGGCTTGCGAGGTTCCGAGGCCGGAAGAGGCCATCCATTACTATCGGTCGGTGGACCGGCCGCGCATCGAGGCGCTTTTCGCCGCGGCGGTGGCTGATAGGACAGACTTCAGCTTCGAGACGACACTGTTTCGGCCGGGCGGAGAGGCCAGGGCAGTCATCGTGCGCGGAACCTACGAGGGCATGAAGAACGATCGGGCGACCTTCGCCGGCGTGATCATGGACGTCACCGACCTGAAATCCGTCGAGTATCGGCTGCGGGAGAGCGAGGGACGCTTCCATCACCTCTCCGACAACTCGACCGACATGATCACGCAACTCGACCTCGAGGGGCGACGGATCTACGTCTCGCCCGCGTCCACGGACCTGCTCGGCTACGCCCCGGCCGAGCTCCTCGGCATGCGTCCTCTCGACAACATGCATCCCGACGACGTCCCGGCGTTCCGTGCGCTGGTCGAGCAGCTCCTCGCCGGGGACGAGAGTCGCGCCGTGAGCGTCAATCGCCTGCGCCACCGCGACGGGCGCTGGATCTGGATCGAAGCGTCGATCCACGTCCTCAGGGATTCATCAGGGCAGCCGGAAGGCCTGCTCTCCTCCGTCCGCGACACCACCGAGAGGCGCCGCGCCGAGGAGGCTCTGCGCGAGAGCGAGACCCGGTACCGCATCCTGGCCGATACGCTGCCGCAGATCGTCTGGATCATGGATCGCGAGGATCGCGCCACGATCTATGCCAACGGGCGTTTCGAAGCCTATCACGGGGTGATCGGTGCGAGCCTCCAGGAGCGCATGACGCGCTACCATCCGGACGACCTCCCGGTGATCATGCGCGCCTGGAACGACGGGATCGTCGCCCGAGGCGGCTGGGAGGCCGACATCCGGCTCCTGCGCCATGACGGGGTGTTCCGCTGGCACAAGCTGATGATCGTACCGATCCACCTTGGCGGCGAGGTGGCGAGCTGGCTCGGGACCGCCCTCGACATCCACGACTTGGTGACGGCGCGCGAGGCGCTCCTCCGATCGAGCGACCTTCTGCGCATCGCAACGGAGGCGGCCGGAGCGGGAACCTGGGACATCCACCTCGCTCTCGGCAACGGCATCGTGCTTTCGCCCGAGAGCGCCGCGATGCATGGCCTCGACGGAAGCGCCCCGGTGGCCCTGGCCGCGGAGGATTGGAACGCCCTGATCCATCCGGAGGATATCGGGCGGATCTGGGTCGAGGTCGATCGGTCCCTCAAAGCCAGGGAGACCTATTCGGCCGAGTTCCGGGTGCGCTTGCCCGACGGCGGCGTCCGCTGGGTCCACGGTATCGGAAGGGCCTATTACGACCCTCACGGACAGCCCGTACGGATGATCGGGCTCAACTTCGACATCGGCAATCGCAAACGCGTCGAAGAGGCCCTGATCAAGGCCGGGCAAGCGGCCGAGAGCGCCCGGCTGGAGGCCGAGAAGGCGAGCGCGGCCAAGACCGACTTCCTCGCTGCCATGAGCCATGAGATCCGCACGCCGCTCAACAGCATCCTAGGCTATACCGAGATGCTGTTGGAGGCACCCGATCGGGGGCCGGAGGACCGAAGCAAGCTCACCCGCATCCTCGGATCGGGGCGGGCCCTGCTGACCATCGTCAACGACGTCCTCGACTTCTCGAAGATCGAGGCCGGCGGTGTCGAGCTCGAACCGGAGACCTTCGGTCTCGACGGGCTCGTGGCCGACACCATGTCGATGATCAGCGGACTCGTCCAGGACAAGCCCCTCGCGCTGCAGACCGCCATCGATCCCGCCTTGCCGCAGGGTCTCGTCGGTGACCAGAACCGCTTGCGCCAAGTGCTCCTGAACCTCCTCAACAACGCCGTGAAGTTCACCCATGCGGGCGAGGTGACGCTGAGCCTCCGGTGCCTGGAGCGTCGTGGGGACAGGGTGCAACTTCGCTGCGAGGTCACCGATACCGGCATCGGCATCCCCGAGGACAAGCGGGACAGGCTGTTCCAGCGCTTCAGCCAGGTCGACGGCTCGATCTCGCGCCGTTTTGGCGGCACAGGCCTCGGGCTCGCCATCAGCAAGAGCCTCGTCGAACTGATGGGCGGCACCATCGGGGTCGAGAGCCGCTCCGGCCTCGGTTCGACCTTCTGGTTCACGGTGGAACTCGGAATCGGCGAGGTCATGCCGGCCCTGGAGGCGGATTCGGGTTCCGCAGCAATGCCGCCTCACGCCGCCCGCATCCTCCTCGTCGAGGACGTCGCCATGAACCAAGAGATCGCCAAGGCGATCCTTGCCGGCGCGGGCCATCACGTCGTCCTCGCGACCGACGGCGCCGAAGCGATTCACGCCGTCCAGCGCGCCGCCTACGACATCGTCCTGATGGACGTGCAGATGCCCGTAATGGACGGGCTCGAAGCCACCGCCCGAATCCGGGCGCTGGGCGGCACCCTCGCCGAGATCCCCATCATCGCCCTGACGGCGAACGTGCTGGGAGAGCAGATCGCCGCGTTCCGGGCGGCCGGAATGGTCGATCATATCGGCAAGCCGTTCCGCAAGGCCGACCTGCTCTCGGCGGTCGCCCGATGGGTCCCGGCTCCGAGCGTTGATGCCTCGCTGGCGTCGGAGGGTCCGGCGGCGTTCGACCAGGATACGATCGACGACCTGATCGATCTCCTTGGCCGCGAGAAGCTCGCGCGAATGCTGGCTGACCTCGAACGCCACCTTGCCAGCGGTTTCGTGCTCGATCCGGAGACGCAGCGTGCGATAGTGACGTGCGACGCCGATCTCGCCGGTAGTGCGCACAAGCTCGTCTCCTCGGCAGGAATGCTCGGCTTTAGCCCATTGTCAGGTGCCTGCCGGACCTTCGAAGGCATCCTCCACACCGGAGCCTCGACGCCGGCCGAGGTCGAGACCGTCGCACAGGAGAGCCTGCTCGCGCTCCAGGCGCTGGCGGTCCTGCGCCGCAGCTTGGTGGCTTCGGCCGAGAACGCGGCGATGCTGGAGCGGCTGGGCTCCTGAACGGCCCAGCCAAACGAGAACGGGCGCCCCGAAGGACGCCCGTTTCCGGCCTAGCGTCGTGCCGATGGCTCAGAGATGCGCCAGCACCGCGAGCAGCAGCAGCGCGATGATGTTGGTGATCTTGATCGCCGGGTTCACGGCGGGGCCCGCCGTGTCCTTGTAGGGGTCGCCGACGGTGTCGCCGGTCACGGCCGCCTTGTGGGCCTCGGAGCCCTTGCCGCCATGATGCCCGTCCTCGATGTACTTCTTGGCGTTGTCCCAGGCACCGCCGCCGGAGGTCATCGAGACCGCGACGTAGAGGCCCGTGATGATGACGCCCATCAGCATCGCGCCGACGGTGGCGAAGGCCTGTCCCTTGCCGGCGATCGCCTGAATCACGAAGAACAGGACGATCGGCGAGAGCACCGGCAGCAGCGAGGGCAGGATCATCTCCTTGATCGCAGCCTTCGTGAGCATGTCCACGGCCCGGCCGTAATCGGGCCGGACGGCTCCGGTCATGATGCCGGGGTTCTCGCGGAACTGGCGGCGGACCTCCTCGACCACGGCGCCGGCTGCACGCCCGACCGCCGTCATCGCCATCCCGCCGAATAGGAACGGGATCAGGCCGCCGAGCAGGAGCCCGACCACGACGTAGGGGTTCATCAGGGTGAAATCGACGCTGACGCCCTGGAAGAAGCGGTACTGCGTCGGGCTGGCGTTGGCGATGAAGTAGTTCAGGTCCGAGGTGTAGGCGGCGAACAGCACCAGCGCGCCGAGGCCGGCCGAGCCGATCGCGTAGCCCTTGGTGACTGCCTTGGTGGTGTTGCCGACGGCATCGAGGGCGTCGGTGGACTTGCGTACCTCCGGCGGCAGGCCCGCCATCTCGGCGATTCCGCCGGCATTGTCTGTGACCGGGCCGAAGGCGTCGAGGGCGACGATGAAGCCGGCGAGCGCCAGCATGGCGGTGACCGCGATGGCGATACCGAAGAGGCCCGCCAGCGAGTAGGTCGCGATGATGCCGGCCACGATGACGATGGCAGGCAGGGCGGTCGATTCCAGCGAGATCGCCAGGCCCTGGATCACGTTGGTGCCGTGACCGGTCACCGAGGCGTCGGCGATCGACTTCACCGGACGATAGTTGGTGCCGGTGTAGTACTCGGTGATGACCACGATCAGCGCCGTGATGACGAGGCCGATCACCGCGCAGCCGAGCAGGGCACCCGACGTGAAGGTGACGCCGGCGGAGGTCGTGAAGGCGGTGGAGAAGCCGCCGAACAGGGCGAGGTTGACGAGTGCGATGGCGCCGATCGAGAGGATGCCAGCCGCGGCGAGGCCCTTGTAGAGGGCACCCATGATCGACTGGTTGGCCGAGAGCCGGACCGCATAGGTGCCGGCGATCGAGGTCAGGATGCAGGACGAGCCGATCGCCAGCGGATAGAGCAGCATGGCTTCGAGGACGTTGCGCCCCCCGACGTCGGTCTGGCCGGCAAAGAAGATCGCGGCGAGCACCATCGTGGCGACGATCGTCACCGCATAGGTCTCGAAGAGGTCGGCAGCCATGCCGGCGCAATCGCCGACATTGTCGCCGACATTGTCGGCGATGGTGGCCGGGTTGCGCGGGTCGTCCTCGGGAATCCCGGCCTCGACCTTCCCGACGAGATCCCCGCCGACATCGGCGCCCTTGGTGAAGATGCCGCCGCCGAGGCGGGCGAAGATCGAGATCAGCGAGGCGCCGAATCCGAGCGCCACGAGGGCATCGATGACCTCGCGGCTGGCCGGTGCCAGGCCTACAATGCGGGTGAGGTAGCCGTAATAAAGCGCGACCCCGAGGAGGGCGAGGCCGGCCACCAGCATACCGGTGACGGCGCCCGACTTGAAGGCGACGTCGAGGCCGGCGCCCAGCGAGGACGAGGCGGCCTGGGCGGTACGGACGTTCGCGCGCACCGAGACGTTCATGCCGATGAAGCCGGCGGCGCCGGACAGTACGGCCCCGATCAGGAAGCCGATGGCGACCTTGATCCCGAGAAAATAGGCGAGTGCCGCGAAGAGCACGATCCCGACGATGCCGATGGTGGTGTACTGGCGGCGCAGATAGGCCTGGGCGCCCTCGGCAATGGCGCCGGCGATCTCCTGCATGCGCTGGGTGCCGGCGTCCCGCCGCATCAGCGTGGAAATGGTCACGATGCCGTAGGCGACGGCGCACAGCCCGCCTCCGATGATCAGCAGCAATGCGGTCATTCTGTCGTCCTTGGGCGGTTGTTATGATGTTTCCCGAGCTTGGCTTGGCGTAGCCATGGGACGTGACGCTCGGTTCTGTCGCCTTCCTCCCCGGAAGTGCCCGCCCTGCTTGCCAAACTTCAAGCGCCAGCGCAAACGGTCACGGTGGCTGCGAACAGGGTTCGTTGGTGCAATGCGGCGAGGGGTCGGGCGCGATCAGTACCGGCGCGGCGGAACGACGACGATCGGGTCACTCGCTCCGAGCGCCGACGCCGGTTGAGGTCTGCACGGCCGCGACGCCGCGGCAACTCCAGGCGCACCGAAGGCGGCCAAGGTGGCAGCCTGACGGAGCCCCGATCGAGCCATGTCCAACGGAGAGACACGATGGCCCTGGAACTCGGCGTCGACAGCTTCGCGTCTCTGGTGCCCGACGAAACGGGTCGGATGCCGGCTCCCACGGAGCTGATGAGCAACCTCATCAGGGAGATCGAGCTCGCCGACGAGGTCGGCCTCGACGCCTTCGGCATCGGCGAGCATCACCGCGCCGACTTCATCGACTCCGCTCCAGCCATCATCCTCGCCGCAGCCGCGGCGCGCACGCGGGCCATCCGCCTGCACAGTGCCGTCACGGTGCTGAGCGCGGCCGATCCGGTGCGGGTATTCCAGGACTTCGCCACCCTCGACCTGATCTCCCAGGGACGCGCCGAGATCGTCGCGGGCCGCGGCTCCTTCGTCGATGCCTATCCCCTGTTCGGCCTGAACCTCGACCATTACGACGAGCTCTACGCCGAGAAACTCGGGCTTCTGCTGGAGCTCAGGGCTCGGACGCACGTCACCTGGTCGGGCCGGTTTCGGCCGAGCCTGACCGATCAGGGCGTGTTTCCGCGCCCGCACCAGGCGGAGATCCCGATCTGGGTCGGCGTAGGCGGCACTCCTGCCTCGTTCGTGCGGGCGGGAACGCTCGGCCTGCCTCTCATGGTCGCGATCATCGGCGGGTCGTTCGCGCGGTTCCGATCGCTGGTGGATCTCTACCGGGAGGCGGGCCGCCGCGCCGGCCATCCACCCGAGCGGCTGCGGGTGGGCGTCCACGCCATGGGTTTCCTCGGAGAGACGGCAGGGGAGGCCAGGGACGCCTTCTATCTCGGCTGGGTCTACATGTTCACCAAGCTCGCCAAGGAGCGGGGACGGTTCGACGTCTCACGCGAACATTTCGATGCCCTGTGCGGGCCGGGCGGGGCCTTCCTGATCGGCGACCCCGAGACGGTCGCCGACAAGGTTCTCGCAGCGAGCGAGGCCCTGGGTGGGCTCTCGCGCGTAAACTTCCAGATGAGCGTCGCCTCGGGACAACACACCGCCATGCTGCGATCGATCGCGCTTCTCGGAAGCGGTGTGGCGCCCCTCGTGAGAGGCGCGACGGCTTGAGCGCTCCACCACCGGCGGTTCAGAACGACGCCCTTATCCCGCCGAAGAAACTGCGCCCGGCGCCGGGGTAGAAGGCCGCGAGGGCGGCGGCTCCGCCGACCGTCGCCGAGGCATTGGTGACCACCGAAATGTCGGAAATGGTCCGCTCGTCGGTCAGGTTGCGGGCATCGAGAAAGAGCGAGACGCCGTTCTTGAAGTCGATGCCGGTCTGGATGTTGAACAGCGCATAGCCCGGCACCTGCAGGGTGTTGGCATGGTCGGCGAAGGCGCCCCGCGGAACCCAATCGACAGAGGGCGACAGGTAGAAGCCGCCCGGATGCGTGTAGGTCACCACCGTGCGCAGCACGTCCTTCGGGATGCCGGCGATCTGGTTGTTGCGGAAGACAGGGTCGGCGACGAAACGGAAGTCGTTGTGGGTCCAGATCTGCGAGGCGGTCAGCGTATCGCGGATGCCGGTGAGGTCGCGCGCCACGTCGAGGGACAGCGCAGCCTCGACGCCCTGATGCACGGTGCGAGGCGCGTTGAAGGTCGCGGCTGGGATGCTGAGACCGGGATTGACCGAGAAGTTGATCAGCTCGTCCCGGATCTGCGAACGGTAGAGGGTCACGTCCCAGGCGAGGCGGTCGATGCGGCCGCGCGTGCCGGCCTCGTAGGTCCAGGCGCGCTGGGCCTGAAGCGGCACGAAGGTGGTGCCGAGCGTGTTGGTCTGCGTGAGATCGGAGAAATCGGGCACGTCGCGGGAGCGGGTGATGTCGCCGAAGACCTGGATGTCGGGCAGGGGCTGCCAGAGAAGGCCGACCTTCGGGTTCACGCCCTCATAGGTCTCGTTGGCGAAGGATGGGAGGCGGCTCGCGCCGGTAAAGCCGCCCTTGTTGCTGTAGGTCCGGTTCGACGAGAACAGCTTCGCCCCGGTCATCAGCGCCACATCGGGGAGGAACCAGAAGCGGTTCTCGCCATAGGCCTCGAGGTTCGAGGCACTCTGCATGGCGCTGAGCGTCTGGCCGTTGCGCTGGCCGGCGAAGTTGTTGAACTGCAGCGCCGAGTTCTGCCCGGCATAGGCGCGCAGGCCCAGGATGGTGTCGTTGCGAAATCCCGCGACGTCGAAGGTGCCGGCCCAGCGCGGTGCGATGCCGTAGGTCCAGCCATCCTGGTCGATGACCTGGAAGATCGGGTGATAGAGCGACTTGTGGATCGCCCATGTGTCGATATCGAGCTTGCCGACATCGAGGACGAAGGAGGTCCGGTTGGCGATCCGCTCGGTCCCGGCCTTGCGGGATTGATTGCCCGTGATGGCGCTCGGGTTCGCCAGAGTCGGGTTGTTGAGCGCGTTGAAGAGCGTCAGCGTGCCGGGCAGTTTCTGGTCGGTGAGATAGATCCCGAGATAGAACCGCGTCTCGATGCCGGGCGCGAGCTGGTAGCCGAGATTGGCGTTGAAGTTCTGCGTCCGCTGCGTCTCGTGGGCCCGGTAGCCGTCCGAATTGGTGAGGGTGCCGTTGATGAGAAGATCGGCCGGGCCGGAGATGCGGGAGACCTGAAAATTCTCGCGGATCGTGCCGAAGCTGCCCGCCTCGATCCGGAGGATGTTGGGCGCAAAGGCGGTGTAGGCCGTGGGCGTGACGAAGTTGATGGCGCCGCCCAGCGTCGTCGCCCCGAAGGTCAGCGCATTGCCGCCCTTGTAGACCTCGACCGAGCGCAGGGCGAGGGGATCGATCTGGTAGAAGTCTCCGCTGCCGTCGGCGAGGTTGACCGGGATGCCGTCCTGCAGGAGTTCGAGACCGCGCAGGTGAAAGCCGCGCGAGATTCCGGAGCCGCGCACCGAGAGGCGCAGTTCCTGGCCGTAACGCTGCTGCACGAACACGCCGGGCTGGTCCTTGAGGACGTCGCGCAGGGTGTTGGCATAGGCGTTCTGGAACGTCTTCGCATCGACGAAGCCGACAGAGCCGACGGTGGCATTCACGGCCGCACGCTGCTGTTCGACGCTCGGCACGGTGAGCGAACCGGCGCTCGCCCCCTGCACGCTGAGCTCGGACAAATCGGCGCTCGCGGCTTCCTGCCCCTGCGCGATGGCGGGCGACGTGATCAGGGCAACGGCGAGAACGCCCCACGGAAGCTGAGGAATGAACATGGTTCGGGCTCCGGACCGCGCGCTGTCCCGCTCCGCCTTCCGTGACGGAAGGCGGCGGGAGGCGGGGATCCTCAGAAGGAGGCGAGAAAAGGCGAGGGGGCTCCGCGCAGGGCATGAATGCGCCTTCCCGCTCAGACGCGGAGGGCGCTCACGCCGGACAGTGCGGACGAACGGTCAGTGGTGCTGATGACCGCTGGAGCCTGTAGAGCCGCCCGGTCCCTTGGCGCCGATAGGGGCGACCGCGAAGGTCACCGCCACCGTGCCGGCCCGCTCGAAGGTGAGGGTGCCGGCAATCGGCTCGCCCGCCTTGGGCGCCCCCTTCAGGTCCTCGAACATCAGGTGATAGCCGCCTGGCTTGAGTTCGACGGTTTCGCCCGGCTTGATGGTGAGGCCGCCCTCCACCACCGCCATCTTCATGACGCCGCCCTCCACCGACATGGAGTGGATCGAACCGGACCCTGCCATCGGGATGGCCGCGCCGGTCAGCCTGTCGGGCTCCTTGCCGGTATTGGTGATGCGCACGTAGCCGCCGGCAACCTTGGCGCCGCTCGGGGTGGCGCGCATCCACGGCGTCTCGATCGACAAATCGCCGGCCTTGATCGTGGCCGCAGAACTGCCGGTGACCTTCGGCGTCGACCGCGCCGCCACGATCGTCACGCCCGGAGCGGGTGATTTGAGCGCTTGAGCCGTCTGCCCGGCAGCGGGCACCTCGGTCCAGGCGTAGCTGCCGCTCGCGCAATCCTGCTCGACGGGGAAGTAGATCGTGGAGCCCGGCGAGAAGGCGTCCGAGATTCGGGCGATGAAGGTGAACTCGTCGACATGGTCGTCGGGCAGGCTGCCGCCGCTCCAGGTGATGGTCTTCACGCCCTCGCGGATGTCGCCGTGGAAATGGGGATAGGAGCGGGCGTAGGGCCCTTTTTCCGTCGCCACCTGCCAGCCCGGCTTCGGCATCGGCTTGGCGCCGATCACGCCCTCGGGGATCGTGACGCTGACCCGAGTGGTCGGCTGGCCCGAACAGCCGTGATTCACCTGCACGACGGCGCGGTAGCTGGCGTTGGGACTGGCCTCGCGGCGCTCGAGCGTGACGTGGGCGAAGGCTGCGCTGGTGGACAGGGTGAGGGCGAGGGCGGCGTAGAGCTCTGCCCGAGGCATCCGATGCATGATGAAATCTCCTGACGTCTGACAGATCGATGGCGAACGATCGGTTCAGGCGGTCGGGGGACCTCGGGCAAGGAAGCGGGAGCCGGGCGGCGCGCGCGCGGACACTCCCGGCTCGACAGGGCGGATCGCAGCGCCGGCCTCACGGGCCGGCCAGACGATGGCGAACGAAGCGGCGGCGAGCGGCGTGCCGGTATCGGGTGCAGCATGGGCGGCGGTGCAGCAGGCCGTGTCGTGATGGGCCGGCACCTTGATCGGGCCGTCTCCGTTCCGGCCGGGCTCAACGGCCTCGGAGCAGAGGTAGCCGGCATGATCGAGCATCCGGAGCGGCACGAGGCCGCCGAGGATCGCTTGCAGGACGAATGCATAGAGGACGATCACCGCAGCGATCGGCCTCCATCGTCCCCGCTTCGTGCCGACCTCGACCATGCCTTCCCTCGACCAGGCCTTCGCCTTACGCCAAGGCCGCTTGCGTCGCCAGAGGCTCGTCGAGCCAACCCGGCCTGTTGCGAATGCGCCGCAGGTGCGCGGGGGCACGCGGAGGATCGAGCGGCGCCACATTGTGGCCCGTTCGCCATGGCTTCTTAACCGTACCAAGACAGGTTCGCTGCACGAGTATCGCCGGACCGTCCCGCGTCCCCACGCTGGTCGGGCAGAGCGATCCTGGCGCTACAGAATGGATTTCAGGCTCCGCCGATGCTGACACAGGCCCTTCGCACCCGCTCCCTGGCCTCTCTTGGCCTTGCTCTCCTCGGCTCCGTCGCCCTCGGTCACGCGGTCTCAGCGCGAGAGCCGGCAGGCTTCGCCCAGGCCGAATGGGCACAGGATTATGCTGCCCCCGCCGGCCTCCAGGTGCAGCGCTCGCTGACCCCGATCCTGTCGCCGCAGACCATCGCCGCCACCGAGCAGATGGTCGAGCGGTACCGCGACATCGTCACCCGCGGCGGCTGGCGCCCCGTCACCGGCGCCGACCGCCTGCGCATTGGATCGCGCGGCCCAGCCGTTGCTGCCGTGCGCCAGCGTCTCGTGGCGTCGGGAGACCTCGATCAGGCGTCCGGCACTGCGGGCACTGCGGCCGTGTACGATTCCTACGTCGCGGCCGGTGTGAAACGGTTCCAGGCCCGTCACGGTCTCAGCCAGACCGGCGCGATGAGCATGACGACCCAGCAGGCCATGAACGTGCCGGCTGACATCCGCCTCAAGCAGCTTGAGGTGAACGTGGTCCGCCTTCGCTCCTATTCGGGCAACCTCGGCAATCGCTTCGTCATCACCAACATTCCCGCCGCCCTGGTCCAGACGGTGGAGAACGGTCAGGTCGTGACGCTCCACGCCGCTGGCGTCGGCAAGATCGATCGCCAGTCGCCGATCATGAATGCCAAGGCGGTGGAGATCAATTTCAATCCGACCTGGACGGTCCCGGCTTCCATCGTGAAGAAGGACCTGATCCCGAAGATGCAGAAGGATCCGAACTACCTCACCGACAACAAGATTCGCATCTTCACCGGTGAGACCGAGATCTCCCCGGCCTCGGTGAACTGGAACTCCGACGAGGGCACCCGCTACCGCTACCGACAGGATTCGGGCGCCGACTTCAACTCGATGGGCATCGTGCGCATCAACATCCCGAACCCGCACGGGGTGTTCATGCACGACACGAACTCGAAGGGTGTTTACGGAGACGATTTCCGCTTCATCTCGTCGGGCTGCGTCCGCGTCCAGAACGTGCGCGAGTACATCACCTGGCTCCTCAAGGACACACCCGGCTGGGGACGTGAGCAGGTCGAGCAGGCAATCGAGAGCGGCAAGCGCATCGACGCGCGGATGACGCAGCCGGTGCCGGTCTACTGGACCTACATCACCGCCTGGTCGACCCCGGACGGCCTCGTGCAGTTCCGGGACGACATCTACAAGCGCGACGGCGTCAACGTACCCTCGACCCTCTCGGCACCGACGCCGGTCGCGAGCGCCGATACAATGTCGCAGCAAGCCTTCGAGCCGGGCGACGAGGAGAACTGACCTCAGCCCCCATGTGGTCTCGTGAGAAGCCCGCAAGACGCCGGCGCGCAATAATGGCGCCCGGCGGCAGCGTAATCACGATGGATTGAGCTCTCTGTCTGAGCACAATCGACGATCTTCCGGAACGGTGTGGGTTTCCGATCAGCGGGTTCCGGCCACAACGACCGGCAACCCGCCCGCGACTTGATTGGTTTGCGCTAAGCGCATGGAAATCGAGCATCCAGTCTGGATGCATTTCAACAAAATTCATTCAAGCAATGGCTATATTCCGTATTATTTGGAGAAACTGGCGAAATTATTCATTCTATTAAGTCATCGAAAACTTGAACTTGACCCATCCCCGTACTTCGAAGATGGTTAAATCGTATCTATCCCGAGTCGAATTCGATGGGGGAGTGCGGGGCGTCATAATACCCGGTTTCGCAAGCGTGTTGGGTGGAATGGCCGCCGGCCCAATGGGCGCCAGTCCCATGGGCGGTGGCGGGATGCCCGGCGGTCCGATCGCCAGCATTTTCTCCAGCCTTCTCTCGTCTCTATCCGGTGCAGGCGGGGCGCCTCCAGGCCGAGGCGCCGCACCGACCGGCGGGAGCGGAAGTTCCTCCGGGAACGAAGCGGGGAACGAGGATGGCGGCGGAAAAGGCCCGATGAAGATATCGCCCGCTGATTGACGCGCATCGACTTCTATCATCGTGCTGTGGCTGACGACTTCGGCGCGTTCAAATTTTTTGGACCCGCGCGGCAAATTCCCCTGCGCTTGGCCTGGCATCCCAGCCCGTGTAGTAATCACGCTTTCGAACGCCCGTCCGTGCACGCCGACGGATAAGGGGCGCGTAGGCTCGTTCAACAATCGAGGGCATCCATGAGCGCCGGTACGATTTCCGACAAGCACTTCTCGAACTCGTTCTTCAGCGCGTCGCTCGCCGACGTGGACCCTGAGATCGCCAGCGCGGTCAGCAAGGAGCTCGGCCGGCAGCAGCACGAGATCGAGCTGATCGCCTCGGAAAACATCGTCTCGCGCGCCGTGCTGGAAGCACAGGGCTCCGTGCTCACCAACAAGTATGCCGAGGGCTATCCGGGTCGCCGGTATTACGGCGGCTGCCAGTTCGTCGACATCGCCGAGGATCTCGCTATCGATCGGGCCAAGCGCCTGTTCGGTTGCGGCTTCGCCAACGTGCAGCCGAATTCCGGCAGCCAGGCGAACCAGGGCGTGTTCCTGGCGCTCCTGCAGCCGGGCGACACCTTCCTCGGCCTCGACCTCGCCGCTGGCGGCCATCTCACCCATGGCGCCCCGCCGAACGTCTCGGGCAAGTGGTTCAAGCCGGTCTCCTACACCGTCCGCCGCGACGACCAGCGCATCGACATGGAGCAGGTCGAGGCACTCGCCCACGAGCACAAGCCGAAGGTCATCATCGCTGGTGGTTCGGGTTACCCGCGCCATTGGGACTTCGCGAAGTTCCGCGAGATCGCCGATGCGGTCGGGGCCTACTTCATGGTCGACATGGCCCATTTCGCCGGCCTCGTCGCCGCGGGCGTGCATCCCTCGCCGTTCCCGCACGCTCATGTGGCCACCACCACGACGCACAAGACGCTGCGCGGCCCCCGCGGCGGCATGATCCTCACCAACGACGAGGCTCTGGCCAAGAAGTTCAACTCGGCGATCTTCCCCGGCATCCAGGGCGGTCCGCTCATGCACGTCATCGCCGGCAAGGCGGTCGCCTTCGGCGAGGCACTGAAGCCCGAGTTCAAGATCTACGCCCGTCAGGTCGTCGAGAACGCACGTGCGCTGGCCGACACGCTGATGTCGGGCGGCTACGCCATCACCTCGGGCGGCACCGACAACCACCTCATGCTTGTCGACCTCCAGGGCAAGGGCCTCACCGGCAAGGCCGCGGAAGCGGCGCTATCGCGGGCCGACATCACCTGCAACAAGAACGGCGTCCCGTTCGATCCGGCCAAGCCGACGGTGACCTCGGGCATCCGCCTTGGCACCCCGGCCGGCACCTCGCGCGGCTTCGGCGTCGCCGAGTTCAAGCAGATCGGCGGCTTCATCATCGAGGTGCTCGACGGTCTCGTGGCCAAGGGTGAGGGCGGCGATCCCGAGGTCGAGGCTGCGGTGAAGGTCAAGGTCCACGCGCTGACCGACCGGTTCCCGATCTACGGCTGAACGCTTCGCCCCGCTTAACCTGCGGGTACGAAACCGCTAAGGAACGGCCACGGATCATCAGGTCCGTGGCCGTTCCCGTTGTACCGGGCCGGCCCTCCGCGCCATCGAGACAGATCGAACCGCCCGATGCGATGCCCCTATTGCGGCGGCCCCGATACCCAGGTGAAGGATTCGCGCCCGAGCGACGATGCGGCCGCCATCCGCCGCCGGCGTGTCTGTCCCGATTGCGCCGGTCGGTTCACGACCTTCGAGCGGGTTCAGCTTCGCGAACTCGTGGTGGTGAAGCGGTCTGGCAAGCGGGTGCCGTTCGACCGAGACAAGCTGCAGCGCTCGATTGGGGTCGCCCTCCGCAAGCGGCCGGTCGAGCCGGAACGGATCGAGCGCCTCGTCAGCGGCATCACCCGGCAATTGGAGAGCGGCGGCGATGGAGAGATCCCGAGCGAGGCGATCGGCGAGTTGGTAATGCAGGGCCTTAAAGGCCTTGACGACGTCGCCTATGTCCGCTTCGCCTCCGTCTATAAGAATTTCCGCGAGGCCAGCGACTTCAAGGCCCTGCTCGGCACCCTTGGCGAGGCCGGGGCGCCGCCCGAGGTAGAGGAGGCGGTCACGACACGCACACCCACGCGCTCGACGCGGGTGCGTTCATGAACGCAGCGACGGACGAGGCGGACCGCCGCTACATGCGCCTCGCCTTGGCGCTCGGGCGGCGCAACCTCGGGCGAACCTGGCCTAATCCGTCCGTCGGCGCCGTGGTGGTTGCCGGACCGCCAGGGGCCGAGCGCATCGTCGGGCAGGGCGTCACCGCGCCTGGCGGGCGACCGCACGGCGAGCCGCTCGCGGTGTCCATGGCCGGAGAGGCGGCACGCGGCGCCACGCTCTACGTGACACTCGAACCCTGCTCGCATCACGGGCGGACGCCGCCCTGTACCGAGACGATCATCGGCGCCGGCCTCGCCCGGGTAGTGACAGCGATGGAAGACCCCGATCCCCGCGTCGCCGGGCGTGGTCACGCCGGGCTGACCGCCGCCGGCATCGCCGTAACGACCGGCGTGCTCCGGGAGGAGGCTTGCCGCGCCCATCTCGGCCATATCAGCCGCATCACGCTGGGGCGCCCGAGCCTCCACCTCAAGCTCGCCCTGACGCAGGACGGGTTCGCGGCGGGCACGCCCGACCGGCGGCTGCAGATTTCGGGCGCCGTGGCGAGCGGCGAGGTTCATCTCTGGCGCATCCATGGCGATGCCATCATGGTCGGGATCGGAACCGTGCGCGCCGACGACCCGTCGCTCAATGTCCGGCTGCCCGGCCTCGGCTCGCGGTCGCCTGTCCGCGTGGTGCTCGACTCGACCCTGCGGCTCCTGCCCTCGACCCATCTCGTCCGCAGCGCGCGCGACATCCCCACTCTCGTCCTCACCACCCGCAGCGCCCCGGCCCATGCCCGGCGGATGCTGACCTCGGCCGGAGTCGAGATCCTCTCCGTCGACGCCGATTCCGGCGGGAGGATCGACCTCACCGACGCCCTTCGGCAATTGTCGGCCTACGGCATCACTCGGATCTGCAGCGAGGGAGGTCCGCGCCTCGCCGACGCGCTTGCCGCAGCCGACCTCGTCGACATCTGCACCCTGATCGAGGGAGCGGTGACCCTCGGGGAGAGCGGCGGCCTGCCGGCCGTCGGTCCGCGTCTCGGCGAGCGCCTGTCGAGCGGCCATCTGCGGCAAGTCGAGGTCCGTCAGCTCGGCGAGGACCGGGCCGTCACCTATGAGCGGAGCGTTTTATGTTCACTGGTCTCGTGACCGATGTCGGCACCGTTGTCGCCGCGAGTGGGAGCGAGCGCCTGCGGCGCCTGACGATCCAGTCGTCCTACGATCCGGCAAC
Source organism: Methylobacterium sp. (assembly GCF_019745455.1). Lineage (GTDB taxonomy): Bacteria > Pseudomonadota > Alphaproteobacteria > Rhizobiales > Beijerinckiaceae > Methylobacterium. Next base: position 15,851 of record NZ_JAIETD010000036.1, on the reverse strand, counting down.
CATCGCTCTCGGCGCCTCGATCGCCTGTTCGGGTCCCTGCCTCACTGCGGTCGCGGTCGAACCGACCGAGGGTGGCTGCCGATTCAGCGTCGATGCGGCCGCCGAGACGCTGGCGCGGACCAGCGTCGGCACCTGGAGCGTCGGCACGCGCGTGAACCTCGAACGCTCTCTCAAGGTCGGAGACGAGCTCGGTGGTCATCTCGTCACCGGCCATGTGGACGGGCTCGGCGAGATCGTCGCCTGCGAACCGGTCACCGGAGGTACGGGCGACCCGCAATGGGCGCCGAGCGATCGCTTCGTCATCCGCGCGCCCGCGGCTCTAGCGCGCTTCATCGCAGAGAAGGGCTCGATCTGCCTCGACGGCACCTCGCTGACCGTCAACTCGGTTGATGGCGACCTGTTCTCGGTTCTGCTGATCCCCCACACCTTAGCGGTCACCACCTGGGGCGAGCGCCGGGCGGGCGACGTGCTGAACCTCGAGGTCGATCTCATCGCCCGCTACGCGGCACGTCTGAGCGAAAGCCGGGACACGCTGGGCGCGCCGCGAACTTCGTAGGCGATGTCGGTCAGGCTAGAGGAAGCGTACAGGCACTTCGACGGAATCCCTTCCTACGGTATCCAGGTGAGCAGGCTGTCTCGCGGCTGAAACAGGCGGCTTTCCTTATGGATGAGTCGCGTTGCCGTTCCGCGGGTGAGGCCGGTCACGCCCACGCTTGTGGCCTGCCTGCCTTCGGTCTAGTGCTGCGGCGATCCCGGCCCGCAAGGGTCGGGGGCACCGAATGAGAAGGGCCCGAGTCCATCGGGCGGCCAGGGCGGCGACCTCAAGGTTCAGGAACGCGATGGGCCGATCCGCGTCGCCCTATCGGGTGGCGGGACGGCCCAGGCACGAAAACAGCGACGAGGCCGCCATGGTATCCACGAGCCCGACCTTCCGCAGTGATCCCCGGCTAGCCGAGGCTCTCAGAGGAGCTCGCGTTCTGGTGGTCGAGGCGCGCTACTACGATGACATCGCCGACGAACTCTTGGCGGGCGCAGGGGCAGCCATCGAGGCGGCAGGCGCCGAAGCGACCGTAGTGACAGTGCCAGGAGCCCTCGAAATCCCCTCTGCCGTCGCCATCCTGATCGAGGCGGCGGAACGGGCCGGACAGCCCTACGATGCGGCCGTCGCGCTCGGCTGTGTCATTCGGGGTGAGACCGGCCATTACGACATCGTCGCCGGCGAGAGCGCGCGCGCATTGATGGACCTGTCCGTCACCCTGCGCCTGCCCCTCGGCAACGGCATCCTGACGGTCGAAACTCAGGAGCAGGCCGAGGCGCGGGCACGGGTCGCGGAGATGAACAAGGGTGGCGGTGCGGCGGAAGCCGCCCTTACGGTGCTCGCGCTCAAGCGCGCAGCCTCGGCCGCTTCCGTCGGAGAAGAATGATCATGTCAAAGACCGTCGAGCGCAGCGGCGCCCGTCTCTCCGTCGTCCAGGCCCTCTACGAGATGGAGATCTCGGACAAGGGCGTGATCGAGGCGCTCGCCGAGTTCGAGGCGTTCTGGATCGGGCGCGAGGTCGACGGCATCGACCACCCCCCGGCGGAGATCGCCTTCTTTCGCGATCTTCTCCGCGGCACCGTCGAAGAGCAGCGCGCCATCGATCCGCAGGTCGACCAGGCTCTGGCCGCCGGCTGGCCGCTCAAGCGGATCGAAGCTGTTCTGCGGGCCATCCTGAGGGCCGGAACCTACGAGCTGATGTTCCGCCGCGACGTTCCGGCCCGGGTCGTCATCTCCGAATACGTCGCCGTCGCCGACAGCTTCTTCGCCGGCGACGAACCCGGCGTCGTCAACGCGGTCCTCGACAAGATCGCCCGTGGGGTGAGGGGCACGGAATTCGCCGGGCTCCCGGGCAGCGTCAAGGGCTGAGCCGGCGATGAGCGGCGCGGCGCCGAGGCTCGGCGAGGACGCGCTGATCGCGCGCTACTTCGCACCCCTTTCCGGGCCGGGCGCCGACAACCTTCGCGACGACGCCGCGACACTCACGCCGAGCCCCGGCCACGATCTCGTCGTGACGACCGACACGATCGTCGCAGGCGTCCATTTTCTGGCGGATGACCCAGCCGGCTCCGTCGCCCGCAAGGCGCTCGGTGTGAATTTCTCGGACCTCGCCGCGAAAGGCGCCGCGCCTTGCGGATTCGTCCTATCCCTGGGCCTTCCGACGGACTGGACCGAGGATTGGCTGTCGGTCTTCGCGGCCGGCCTCTGCGAGGCGATCGCCGCCTTCGGTTGCCCGCTCCTCGGGGGCGACACCGTGCGCGCCGGCGGCCCGGCCTTCATCGGGATCACGGCCTTCGGTGAGGTACCTGCCGGCCAGATGGTCCGGCGGATGACTGCCGAGGTCGGCGACCGCATCTGCGTCACCGGCACCATCGGCGATGCCGCAATCGGGCTTCATCTCGCCCGCGCCTCCATGCCCGCCTGGGCCGGCGACCTCGATCGCGCCACCGTGGACGCGCTCGTCGACCGCTACCGGCATCCCCGCCCGCGCGTCGCTTTGGCTCCGGCCCTGCGCGCCCATGCCCGCGCGGCCATGGACATCTCCGACGGCCTCGCCGGCGACCTCGCCAAGATGCTCAAAGGCGAGGGGAGGGGCGCAGAGATCCTCGTCAGCGACATTCCCCTGTCGGCGGCCGCGCGCGCCGCCATCGCCCGAGAGCCGGCACTCCTTGACACTGCTCTTACCGGAGGGGACGACTACGAGATCCTCTGCGCGGTGCCTGAGAAAGACGTCGACGGCCTGAGCGCAGAGGCCGCTGCGGCCGGCATCGCCTTCAGCGTCATCGGTACCGTGACGGCGGGCGACGCGCTTCCGGCATTCACCATGGCCGACGGCGCGATCCGGACCTTCCCGGGCGGATCGTTCAGTCACTTCTGAAAGGGCCGACGCCGAGCCTCTCGGGTGCCGAGAGCGCCAGCCCTGGCACCGATGTGCGCCCGCGCACGGCGCAGCGGCTTTCGCGAACTGGCGCTCGATCGACGAGAGCCCACCTAAGGCCGCATCGGCCGGCCCTTGCCGCAGGGCAGCGCCCACCCTTTGTCGAAACCCATTGCGAGAAACCTGATGCCGTCCTTGTTCGATCCGATCCGCCTCGGCGCGATCGACGCGCCGAACCGCGTGTTCATGGCGCCCCTGACCCGCGGGCGCGCTACCCGCGAGCACGTGCCGACCCCGATGATGGTCGAGTATTACACGCAGCGCGCCGGTGCCGGCCTCATCCTCAGCGAAGCGACCGGCATCAGCCGCGAGGGGACCGGCTGGCCGTACTGCCCGGGCATCTGGACCGACGAGCAGGTCGAGGCCTGGAAGCCCGTGGTCGAAGCGGTGCACCGAGCCGGCGGCCGCATCGTCAGCCAACTCTGGCACATGGGCCGGGTCGTCCACCCGGACTTCCTCGGCGGTGAGAAGCCCGTCTCGGCCTCCGCCACGACGGCCCCGGACCAGGCCCATACCTACGAGGGCAAGAAGCCCTACGGGGAAGCGCGCCCCTTGAGTCTCGACGAGATCCCGCGCCTGCTCGCCGATTACGACCGTGCCGCCCGCAACGCGATGGCCGCCGGCTTCGACGGCGTGCAGATCCACGCTGCGAACGGCTACTTGATCGACCAATTCCTGCGCGACCGCACCAACCTGCGAGACGACCGCTACGGCGGTTCCGTCGAGAACCGTGTCCGGCTCCTGGCCAAGGTCGCCGAGACGGTGGCGAATGCGGTCGGGCGTGAGCGGACCGGCGTCAGGCTCTCGCCGAACGGCGAGATCCAGGGGGTCGACGATTCGAACCCGGAAGCCTTGTTCACCGCCGCCGCGGCGGCCCTCGGCAAAGTCGGCATCGCCTTCCTTGAACTGCGTGAGCCCGGGCCCAACGGCACCTTCGGAACCGCCAACCATCCGCCCATCGCGCCGGCGATCAAGGCAGCCTTCGGTGGCCCGCTCGTACTGAATTCCGACTACGACGGCGAGCGCGCCCAGGCGGCCGTCGAGGCCGGCGAGGCCGATGCGATCGCCTTCGGACGTCCGTTCATCGCCAATCCCGATCTCGTCGAACGGTTGTCGAAAGGCGCGCCGCTCAACAAGGACGATGCGCGAACCTGGTATAGCCAGGGTCCGGAAGGATATCTCGACTATCCGGCCCTCGCGACGGCTGACGCAGCCTGAGGAAGCTGCCTTAAAAGTATGCACGAGGTCGATCATTGTATTGTTTTATACACTGATCGACCTCGGCCCCTTTCTAAGCAGCAGAATTATCACTCATGTCGCGCTGATGTGATCGAAGGGGGCTATCTCGTAAGCCATTTCTGCCGAATTATTCGAGCTTAGCCGCAGCTCGTGCTATCCAGCGCCACATTTCAGGCCTATGGACGCTCTCCCAGCGAGGGCCAGCGCCTTTGAGTTCGAATGACCCCTGTCCGACGGCGGCCTGTCAATGGTCAGAGGCGGACCGGCTCTCCCATCTGCACGACCTCCAGATCCTCGATACGGCACCGGAAGCCGCTTATGACGATCTCGTGCGGATCGCCACGCTGGTCACCGGCGCGCCGATCGCGCTTGTCAGCCTCGTCGACAAGTCGCGGCAATGGTTCAAGGCGCGGATAGGATTCCCGGACCCGGAAACCTCGCTTGACTTGTCGGTCTGCGTGCATGCCCTCCAGGCCGAGACGATCTTCGTCATCCCCGATCTGACCCTCGACCCGCGGTCGAAGGACAATCCCCTCGTGACGACACCGGAGGGGATCCGCTTCTACGCCGGCGCGGTGATCAGGACATCGACAGGGATGCCGCTGGGCAGCCTTTGCGTCCTCGATACCAAGCCGCGTCCCGACGGACTGACGGACCTGCAGACCGAGGTGCTCTGCGCCCTGGCACGCCAGGTTGCGAGCCTGATCGAGGCGCGGCGCATTCGCACCGAGGTCGCAAGCCAGGCGGCCGAGCTCGCCGCGAGCGAGCGACGCTTCCGCGTCATGACCGCGGCGATGCCGCAGATGGTCTGGACGACCCTGCCCGACGGGTTCCACGACTTCTACAACGACCGCTGGTACGAGTTCACCGGCATGCCCTACGGCTCCACCGACGGCGTGGGCTGGAACGACGTATTTCATCCGGACGACCAGGAGCGGGCCTGGACGCGTTGGCGCCACTCGCTGGCCACGGGCGACCCCTACGAGATCGAGTATCGCCTGCGCCACCATTCGGGCGATTATCGCTGGACGTTGGGACGGGCCATGCCGATTCGCGACGCGGATGGGGCGATCGAACGCTGGTTCGGGACCTGTACGGATATCGAGGATCTGAAGCGGGCCGAGGCCGAGGCGCGCAAGCTCGCAGCCATCGTGGCGCAATCCAAGGATTTCGTCGGCATCGCAGATGCCGACTTCCGGGTCGTTCACATCAACGCCGCCGGCCGCCGCCTCGTCGGCCTCGCCGAGACGACGCCCGTCGCCGACATCTCGTTGTCCGAGTGTTTCGCTCCCGAGAGCCGCGCCTTCATCGAAGATGTGGTGCTGGCGACTGCGTTGCGGGACGGCTGGTGGGAGGGCGAACTCGCCTTCCGGCACTTCCAGACCGGCGAAACCATCGCGGTCCTCTACAACATCTTTCAGGTCCACAGCGACGACGGCGCCCCGATGGGCTACGCCACGGTGACCCGCGACCTGCGCGAGCGCAGGCGCGCGGAGGAAGCCCGCGACCTCCTGATCAAGGAGCTCTCGCACCGGATCAAGAACATCTTCGCCGTGGTGGGCGGCATCGCCGCCCTGTCGGGACGGACCGACCCCGCCGCGACGCCCTTCGTCCAGGCCTTCCGGCAGCGACTCGGCGCCCTCGCACAGGCGCACGAATACGTCCGCCCGCATTCGCCTGCCAGCGCCCCGGCCGTCAGCGGGCAGACCGTTCTGGGTCTCATGCGCATGATCATGGCGCCCTATACCGAAGAGGGCCGTGCCCGGGTGATCGTCGTTGGCGACGACGTCGCCGTCGGAGACGGGACGGCCACCGCGCTTGCCCTCATCATGCACGAGCAGGCGACCAACGCGATGAAGTATGGCGGTCTCTCCACCACCGAGGGACAGGTGACGCTGACCGGACGAACGCAGGACGGGAGCTACGATCTCACCTGGGCCGAGAGTGGCGGCCCGCCTGTGGCGGGGCCGCCGACCCGCCGCGGCTTCGGGACGATCCTCGCCGAGCGCAGCGTAGCCGGCCAGCTCGACGGCGACCTGAGCCACGACTGGGCGCCAGGCGGCCTCGTGATGCGACTGAGCGTCCCGATCGCCAATCTCCGGCATTGACCGTACCGACTGAACCCGATCGCCGCTACGACCTCGTGGTCTTCGACTTCGACGGGACGCTCGCCGACAGCTTTCCGTGGTTCTGCAGCGTGCTCAACGGGGTCGCGGACCGCTATCGGTTTCGTCGCGTCGAGGACGGCGAGATCGACACGCTGCGCGGCATGGGCGCAAGCGCCATCGTCCGCCATCTGGGCATTCCCGCCTGGAAGCTGCCGCTGATCTCGCGTCACATGACGGCCCTCGCCGCACGTGAGATCGACGCGATCCAGCTGTTTCCCGACATCGCCCCGACGATCGAGGATCTCCATCAAACGGGTCTGAACCTCGCCATCGTCAGTTCGAACGCGGAAGCGAATGTCCGCCGCGTGCTCGGGCCGCAGCTCTCGAGCCGGATCACTCGGTATTCATGCGGTGCGCCGCTCTTCGGGAAGACGCGGCATCTCAAAAGCGTGATCCGTCGCACGGGCATTACCCCGCAGCGGACGCTCTATGTCGGCGACGAGACCCGCGATCACGACGCCGCATGTTCGGCAGGATGCGATTTCGCCGCGGTCGCCTGGGGCTACACGAGGGGCGAAACCCTCGCGGCCAGCAACCCGACGATCCTGCTTGACGCCCCGGACGATCTCCTGAACGCGATCGTGGCGCGGTGACCCGTCAGAGCCCGCTTCTCGCCCCCGGGACGATGCTGGTGCCGCTGCCGCTGCCGAAGGGCTCGTAGCGGGTGAGACCGCGGAAGAGCTGGCTGAGGAAGGCGCGGTCGGCGCCGCTGGAGGGGGTGGTGCGCTCGATGAAGTCGAACACCCTACCGTCCTGAAGACCGTAGAGCGCGACGCGCTCGACCTTGAAACCGGCGTTGAAATACACCGCCGTCACCTTCTGGTCCTCGACCTGCTCGCCGAGGAACAGGACCGTGCGGCGGGTGTTCTGGCTGATGTAGTACCAGGACTTGTTGCCGACGGTGGAGACCGTGGAGGGTGTGCCGAGGATCTGAAGCACCTGCTCGGCGCTCATGCCCGGCTTCACGGTGGCGAGGGCGGCCTGATCGATCTGGTAGCCGTGACGCAGGTCCTCGCCGATGCAGCCCGACAGGATGGTGCCGACGAGGCCGATGGCGGCGAGTCGAGCGAGCGACGATACGAGACGGCGCGACATCGGCCACCCTTGATTATGATGAACTGAACGCATCTTCGATCCACAGCGGCACTACCTGCCGGAAGACCGGAAGGAGCTTGCGCTGCAAGCCGTCGTTGCCGTACCGCGGGGTTATGGTTTTGACAAGGCAAGCTCGGCCACGGCTCAAGGATGTCGATCGTCCTGCTCGCGATCGCAGGAGGTCGACATGATCTGGCGCCTCTTCGGACGCGGTGACGCGGCGAGCAGGACCATCGAGACGCTTCATCGGCGCATCAACGATGCCTCGCGGCAACCCGGCCTCTACACCATGCTGGGCGTTCCCGACACGGTCGAGGGCCGCTTCGAATGCCTCAGCCTTCACGTCATCCTGGTGCTGCGGCGGCTCGAACGCTTGCCGGCACCGGCGGACGACGTGTCCCAGGATCTGGTGAATTCGGTGTTTCTCCAGCTTGATTCGTCTCTGCGCGAGCTCGGAGTCGGCGATTTCGGGGTGCCCAAGCGGATGAAGAAGCTCGGTGCTGCCTTCTACGGCCGTGCCGAGACCTATGGCAGCGCCCTGGCAAAGGATGATGCTGTAGCGCTTTGCGAGGCGCTCGCCCGAAACGTCCTCGGCACCGAGGATAGTGGTGCCGCGGCTGGGCTTGGGGATTACGTCATCGACAGTGCGGCACAACTCGAGGCGATGGACCTCGACGGTTTGCTCGGGGAAGGACCGCGCTTCGCGGACCCGCGGCGCATCGCCGAGGCCCGTGCCGCAGCGACAGGTGCGCCATGACACATGACAGGGGCTCCAGCCCGCTCTCACACCTCGTCCGGATCGACCGGATCCGAAAGGACGGAAACGAAGTCGTCGTCGAGGCGACCCAAGCGGAATGCGCGGCACTGGCCGAGGACTTCAAGATCCCGGCGATCCGCGAACTCGTCGGCCGCTTTCGCGCGGACGGGCCGTCGTCGCGTCTCGTCGTCACCGGAACGGTCTCGGCGATCGTGACCCAGGTCTGCACAGTGACCCTCGACCCCTTTGAATCGAAGGTCCAGGAGCCCGTCGAAGTCGCCTACACCGATACCGACATCCTGGTCGGCACCGATGCCGAAGACGCCGACGTGCCCGACCCGATCGTCGGCAATCGCATCGATTTCGGAGCCCTCACGGCAGAATTCCTGGCACTTGGCCTCGATCCCTATCCGCGCAAGCCCGGCGTCGCCTTCACCCCGGTGACCGACGGCGAGGAGGACGGCCCCTTGGGCGAACTGCGCCGGCTCCGCCAGCCCGACGGGTGAGGGGACATGTCGGAGGCCGGAAGACGGCCGGCGATCGTCGATGCGTTGAGATTTCGTTTGCCCGGTCGGCCGGGTTCGCTATTTTCCGCCGCGCCGACCAGGGGCTCGCCACGATCGCAAAGCCTCCATCCCGCCCTCCCGATGGGGGCATCCCCTTCGCAAGAGGCCATCGGCCGGACCCTTCATGTCACAGCGCGTGTGCATCTCCCTCGACGCCATGGGCGGCGACCACGGCCCCACGACGGTGGTGCCCGGCGCGGCCATCGCCCGCGAGCGGCATCCGGAGATGACCTTCCTGATGTTCGGGGACGAAGCGATCCTGAGGCCGCTTGTCGAGGCCGAGCCACGGCTCAAGGGCGCCGTGGAGATTCGCCACACCACCATCGCGATCGCGATGGACGACAAGCCGAGCCAGGCGGTGCGCACAGGCCGCGGCAAATCCTCGATGTGGCGGGCGATCCAGGCGGTGAAGAACGGCGAGGCCGACGCTGCGGTCTCGGCCGGCAATACTGGCGCGCTGATGGCGATGTCGAAGATCTGCCTCAAGACGCTTGCAGGGATAGAACGCCCGGCCATCGCCTGCCTGTGGCCGACGGTGCGCGGCGAGAGCGTCGTCCTCGATGTCGGCGCCACCATCGGCACCGATGCCGAGCACCTCGTCGAGATGGCGCTGATGGGCTCCGCCATGGCGCGGATCGTATTCGACCTCGAGAGCCCCACGGTCGGCCTCCTCAATGTCGGTACCGAGGAGATGAAGGGCAACGAGGCGGTAAAGGAAGCCGCGAGACATCTGCGTGAGACCGACCTGCCGGGCCTGACCTATCACGGCTTCGTCGAGGGCAACGATCTCGGCCTTGGCACCGTCGACGTCGTCGTCACGGAGGGCTTCACCGGCAACATCGCCCTCAAGACCGCCGAGGGGACCGCCAAGCAGATCGGCACCTATCTGCGTGCCGCGATGGGCCGGACACTCTCGGCCAAGATCGGCTACCTCTTCGCCCGGCAGGCCTTCAAGGCCCTGCGCGAGAAGATGAATCCGAGCCGCGCCAATGGCGGAGTCTTCCTCGGCCTCGAGGGAATCGTCATCAAGAGCCACGGTTCGGAGAACGCGCAAGGCTTCGCAGCCGCCGTAGACCTCGCCCACGACATGGCCCGTCACGACCTGATGCGGACGATCCGGGACATGCTCGACCAGACTCCCACGACGGTCTCCGCGTGAGGTCGACCGCGACAGAGGGACGAACCCGATGACGAAGCTGCGCTCCGTCGTGGTCGGCTGCGGCTCCCACCTGCCGGCCCGCTGCGTCACCAACGCGACGCTCGCCGAGACGGTGGATACCTCCGACGACTGGATCGTCCAGCGCACTGGCATCCGGCAGCGCTACCTTGCGGCCGCCGACGAGACGACGTCGACGCTCGGCACCAGGGCGGCTCAGGCCGCCCTCGACGATGCCGGCCTGACGGCGGACGACATCGACCTCGTCATCTGCGCCACCTCGACGCCCGACCACACCTTCCCGTCGACTGCGACGCAGATCCAGGCTGCGCTCGGCATCCACCAGGGCGCCGCCTTCGATCTCCAGGCGGTCTGCGCCGGTTTCGTCTACGGGGTTTCCACGGCCGACAAGTTCCTCAGTACTGGGAGCGCCAAGCGCGCCTTGGTCGTCGGCGCCGAGACCTTCTCGCGCATCCTCGATTGGGAGGACCGCACAACCTGCGTCCTCTTCGGCGACGGCGCCGGGGCGATCGTCCTCGAAGCCCGCGAGGGGGAGGGCACCAGCGCCGACCGCGGCGTCCTGACCTCCAGCCTTCGCTCGGACGGGCGCCATCGCGAGAAGTTGTACGTCGACGGCGGTCCCGGCTCGACCGGCACGACCGGCCACCTGCGCATGGCCGGCAAGGAGGTGTTCCGCTTCGCGGTGGGTTCCGTCACCGACGTCATTGTCGACGCTTTCGAGGCGACCGGGACGACGGCCGACGATCTGAACTGGTTCGTGCCACATCAGGCGAACCGCCGCATCATCGAAGCCTCCGCCGACAAGCTCGGTATCGCCCGCGACAAGGTCGTCCTCACGGTCGACCGGCACGGCAATACCTCGGCGGCCTCGATACCGCTCGCCCTCGACGCCGCCTGCAAGGACGGGCGTATCCGGAAGGGCGACCTCGTGATGATCGAGGCGATCGGCGGAGGGTTCACCTGGGGCGCCGCCCTGATCCGCTGGTAGAAGGCCGACGACTCGATTGACCGGGGCCGCAACGGCGATTAGCGTGCCGCATCATAAAGATACGTGATAAACGTAACGGAGCGGGCAGGGGCGGATCCATGAGTGGGAAGACGGTCACACGCGCCGATCTGAGCGAGGCCGTCTACCAGCAGGTCGGCCTCTCTCGCACCGAATCGTCAGCCCTGGTCGAAACGGTTCTGTCGGAAATCTGCACCTGCCTCGCGCAAGGAGAGACCGTCAAGCTGTCGTCCTTCGGCTCGTTCGTCGTCCGCAGCAAGGGGCGACGGGTCGGGCGCAACCCGAAGACCGGCGTGGAAGTCGAGATCGAGCCGCGCCAGGTGATGGTGTTCAAGCCGTCCAACGTGCTGAAGGCGCGCATCAACGGCTTGAACGGAACCGGTCTCGACGACGAATGAGGGCGACGATGGCGCTTGCGGCGGCCCGGACCATGTCGGAGGCATCTGAGAAGAGCGCCGGCGCCTTTCGGACGATCAGCGAGGTCGCCGAGGAGATCGACGTGCCCCAGCATGTCCTGCGTTTCTGGGAGACCCGGTTCACCCAGATCAAGCCGGTGAAGCGGGCAGGAGGTCGTCGCTATTACCGGCCCGAGGATGTCGACCTCATCAAGGGGGTGCGGCGCCTGCTGCACGGGCAGGGCTACACGATCCGCGGCGCACAGCGCATCCTGAAGGAAAGTGGCGTCCGTTTCGTTCAGTCGATCGGCCGGGGCGAGGCGGAGGCAGCAGCACCGGCCCCGCAGGACCTCGACCTGCCCGATTCCGCCGGGACGTCATCGATGTCCGGGCTTGGCCTGTCGGATTCCGACCTCGCCTGTCTCCAGGATGTGCTGAGCGACCTCAAGAGTTGCCGCGACACGATCGACGCCCTGCGTCTCCCGCCGGATGCCGATCCGGGGGCGTGAAGGGGCGATCGCCTGCCTAAATGATAGGCTGGGGATGCTAGGTCACGAGGATCGAAGCCGACTTCTGCCTGGGAACGCGGCATCCTGCTTCCTTCAAGGCAGCACTCGACGCCTGCGACGACCATCCCCACATGATCTGGAGCCGACAGGCGGACAAAGCCGGGACTTCCCCGGATCGCCGCGCGCCACCCGGAGTACGACCTCGATGCTGATCCGTCCGACCGCCATCCTCGCCGCCGGCCTCATCCTGACAGTGCCAGCCTTCGCTCAGACCACCGTCACGCGCAGCGAGAATGTCGCCAGCGGCAAGAGCGTCAGGCTCGCGATCGTGCCCAACCTCAAGAAGGATTGCACTTCGGGACCGATGCCGGAGATCCGGGTCAGCGGCGCCCCCAAGAATGGCTCTCTCGTGACCAAGGTCGGCAAGATCAAGACCCCCGCCACCTATCGCTGCCCGAACAAGGAGGCGGCCGTTCAGGCCGTGTTCTACGAGGCCAAGGCTGGATACACCGGCGCCGACGAAGTCGTCGTCGATATCAAGAATTCCGATGGCCAGGTTCAGACTCAGACGATCAAGCTCACGGTCGGGGCAGCCGGGACGAAGCCGGCTGGCGAGACCAAGAAGGAAGGCACCGAGCTCTGACCGCAGCGCGGCGGCCGCCTTACGAACAGCTCTGAGCAAGGTTCCCATGGAAGCTTGAAAACCGTCCGGTGTGGCATCCATCACACGCAGCGATGATGTGTGTGCCGCACTGCGACAAATCTGGGCCTGTCAGTTGCATCGGAGGCGAGACAGGATGAAGCTGCGGATGTCGTGAGGGGATCGGAGTGCCTATGCCGTCGACGAACGACCTTTTCCAGAGCTTTGCCCGGGGCTACGAGGCGCGGCGCGATACGGAGATGAGCCTCTCCGAGTATCTCGAAGCCTGCCGCGACCAGCCCCTAATGTATGCCAGCGCGGCCGAGCGCATTCTCGATGCGATCGGCAAGCCGGAATTCGTGGATACGGCCAAGGATGCCCGGCTCGGCCGCATCTTCATGAACCGTACGATCCGGACCTACCCGGCCTTCTCGGAATTCTACGGCATGGAGGAGACGATCGAGCGGATCGTCTCGTTCTTCCGCCACGCTGCTCAGGGGTTGGAGGAGCGCAAGCAGATCCTCTACCTCCTCGGCCCCGTCGGCGGCGGCAAATCTTCGCTCGCCGAGCGCCTCAAGGCGTTGATGGAGGTTCATCCCGTCTACGTCCTGAAGGCCGGCAACGAGGTCTCGCCGGTCTTCGAGAGCCCGCTCGGCCTGTTCGACCCCGAGACCATGGGAGCCGAGATCGAACAGCGCTACGGCATCCCGCGCCGTCGCCTCACGGGTCTGATGAGCCCCTGGGCGCTGAAGCGTCTCGACGAGTTCAACGGCGACATCTCGCAATTCAAGGTCATCAAGGTCCGGCCTTCGCGCCTGCGCCAGATCGCCATCGCCAAGACCGAGCCCGGCGACGAGAACAACCAGGACATTTCGTCCCTCGTCGGCAAGGTCGATATCCGGCGCCTCGAGACCCTGTCCCAGGCGGACCCGGACGCCTACTCCTATTCCGGCGGCCTCAACCGGGCCAACCAGGGCGTCCTCGAATTCGTCGAGATGTTCAAGGCGCCGATCAAGATGCTGCATCCCCTGCTCACGGCGACGCAGGAGGGCAATTATGTTGGCACCGAGAATATCGGCGCGATCCCCTTCACCGGCATCATCCTCGCCCACTCGAACGAGTCCGAGTGGCAGACCTTCAAGACCAACAAGAACAATGAAGCCTTCATCGACCGCATCTACGTCATCAAGGTGCCCTACTGCCTACGGGTGACCGAGGAGCAGCGGATCTACGAGAAGCTCGTCTCGGGTTCCGAGTTGTCTCAGGCAGCCTGCGCGCCCGGCACCCTGGAGATGCTGGCCCGGTTCTCGGTGCTCTCGCGCCTGCGCGAGCACGCCAATTCCAACGCCTTCTCGAAGATGCGGGTCTATGACGGCGAGTCCTTGCGCGAGGTCGATCCCCGCGCCCGCTCGATGCAGGAATACAAGGACTCGGCCGGCGTCGACGAGGGCATGGACGGGATCTCGACCCGCTTCGCCTTCAAGGTGATGGCCGCGACCTTCAACCACGACACAACGGAAGTCTCCGCCGACCCCGTGCACCTCATGTACGTGCTGGAGCAGGCCCTGCGCCGCGAGCAGCTCCCGCCCGAGACCGAGAAGCGCTACATCGAATTCATCAAGACCGAACTCGCACCGCGCTACGCCGAATTCATCGGTCACGAGATCCAGAAAGCCTACCTCGAATCCTACCACGACTACGGCCAGAATCTGTTCGACCGGTACATCGACTATGCCGACGCCTGGATCGAAGATCAGGACTTCAAGGATGCGGAGACCGGGCAGCTCCTCAACCGCGAACTCCTGAACCAGGAACTCACCAAGATCGAGAAGCCGGCCGGCATCGCCAATCCGAAGGATTTCCGCAACGAGGTGGTGAAATTCGCTCTTCGCTCTCGAGCGCAGCACGGCGGCCGCAATCCGAGCTGGACCTCCTACGAGAAGCTGCGCGAGGTCATCGAACGCAGGATGTTCTCTCAGGTCGAGGAACTGCTTCCCGTGATCTCGTTTGGCTCCAAGAAGGATGGCGAAACGGAGAAGAAGCACGGCGAGTTCGTGGAGCGGATGGTCGCGCGAGGTTATACCGAGCGTCAGGTCCGCCGCCTCGTCGAGTGGTACATGAGGGTGAAGCAGGCCGGGTGAGAGCGATGCCCATGGGGCGGCGACCCCGTCGTCCCATCGGCCGCTTACCGCGGCGGATCATGAGGGTTGAGGGCGAAGACACCGGATGCACATCGTCGACCGTCGGCTCAATCCGGGGGGCAAGAGCCTCCCCAACCGCCAGCGTTTCCTGCGTCGCATCAAGGACGTGGCGCAGCGCTCGGTCCGCGAATCCGCGCGCGAGAAGGACATCAAGGATCTCGGCAAGGACGGGCGGGTCTCGGTGCCGGTGGACGGCGTCCGCGAGCCGCGGTTCAGCCGCCAGTCCGGAACCGGTCTGCAGGACTACATACTCCCGGGCAACAAGACCTATGTCGAGGGTGATCGCATCGAGCGTCCGCCCAGCGGATCGGGCGGAAGCGGATCGGGGGAGGGCGGTGACGGCTCGGAGAACAGCGAGGATGCGTTCCGCTTCGTCCTGACCCGTGACGAGTTCCTCGAACTCTTCCTCGAAGACCTCGAACTGCCGGATCTCGCCAAGCGTCGGCTGTCGGTGGTCGAGACGGAAGGCCTGCGCCGGGCCGGCTATACCGTCTCGGGTTCGCCGGCGAACCTTGCTCTCACACGCACCCTGCGCAACTCGATGTCGCGCCGCATCGCCCTGAAGCGACCGAAGCCCGACGAGATCGCGGCCCTCGAGGCTCAGATCGCCGAGACCTTCGAGACGGATCCGGGACTCCCGGACCTGCGCCTCGCACTGGAGGCCCTGCGCGAGCGCGCCAAGCGCATCCCCTACGTCGATCCCCTCGACCTGCGCTATCGCCGGTTCGAAACCTATCCGCGGCCGGTGGCGCAGGCGGTGATGTTCTGTCTCATGGACGTCTCGGGCTCCATGACCGAGCACATGAAGGACCTCGCCAAGCGCTTCTACATTCTGCTGCACATCTTCCTGACGAGGCGCTACCGCCACGTCGAGATCGTCTTCATCCGCCATACCGACAAGGCGACGGAAGTCGACGAGGAGACGTTCTTCGGCTCGCGCGAGACCGGCGGGACGCTGGTCTCCTCGGCGCTCGTCGAGATGAAGCGGGTGATCACAGAGCGCTACGATCCCAACGACTGGAACATCTACGCCGCCCAGGCTTCCGACGGCGACAACGTCTCCAGCGACGCGCCGACCGCGACAGAGTTGCTGCGGGCGCATATCCTGCCCGCCTGCCAGCAC
>NZ_JAIETD010000099.1 GCF_019745455.1 Methylobacterium sp. | reverse complement strand
CGCCTGCGCCGTGCCACTCGGTTTGGCGCCCTCCGGCGCCTCGTTGACGCGGGCATAGGACATGGTGCCGCCGCCGGCATAGCGACGCTCATGGGCGGCGACGCGCTGACCGCGGTGGAACACCTCGACGGTGCGCGCGGTGATGCGGAGGTCGACCTGCTCGCGGATCAGGGCGTGGGGCACCGAGTACAGGAAGCCGGCCGCCTCGACGTGATAGTCGAGATTGACCCGAGCCAGCCGCCACTCGGCGAAGGTGTAGTCTTCCACCGTCAAGGGACGGAGCGCCGCCCGCTCGATCGCCTCGAACAGGGCGCGCCGGGTCGTGCCGAGCCGGCGCATGAGGTGGGCGTTGATGCGCTCCACCATCACGGCGATGGCGGCGTTGCATTCGGCGAGTGAGAAGAACGTCTGTCGACGTAGCCGTCCGAGGATGTAGCTCTGGGCAAAGCGGACGCCGGCCTCGACCTTGGCCTTGTCGCGCGGCTTGCGGGGCCGGGCTGGCAGGATGCCGACGCCGTAATGGTCGGCCATCATGCCGTAGGAGCGGTTGATCTCCGGGTCGTAGAACGAGGCCTTGTGGACGGCACTCTTGAGGTTGTCCGGGACGACGAGGCGGGGGACGCCGCCGAGGAAGCGGAACAGGCGGACGTGCGCGCCGATCCAGTCGGGCAGCGTCTGCGTCCAGGTCGCCTCAGCGTAGGTCAGGCTCGACGCGCCCAGCACCGCGACAAAGATCTCGGCCTCGCGCACCACACCGGTGGCCGGATCGACGATGGCGATCCGCTTGCCGGAATAGTCGACAAAGACCTTGTCGCCGGCCGCATGGTGCTGGCGCATCACCGGGGTGAGGCGGCGCTCGAACTCGCGGTACAGGTCGCAGAACCGGGAATAGCCGTATCCCTCGGGATGAGCCTCCCGGTACTCCTCCCACAGCACCGTGAGGTTGACTCCAGGCCGGCGCATCTCTCGGACCAGCGACGGCCAATCTGGCTCGGCTAACCGTCGAAGGCCCTGCTTCACTCCGGCTCGGGCGAACAGGCGCTGTTCCAGAACCGTGTCGCCGACCTCGGGGCCGAGTGGCCAGGTCAGGCCGGCAGCGCTGGCTCGGCCGAGGTTGTCCTGCACGGTGGAGCGGGCGATCCCGAGGGTTCGTCCGATCTCACGCGCGCTCACCCCCTCATGGGCGAGCCGCAGCATCTGTCTGATCTGTCGCATGGTCAGCTCTCTCCTGGCCGGCATCCCATCCTCCTCGTGGTCGAGGACTGGGATGCCGCGGTTGCTGACCCACGGGGATGCGCCGTCGCCGATGCCGGCTACCGAGTGGCCGGCTTCATCTCGGAATGGTGGCCGACATCAAATCGGAACGCTGGCCGGCTTCGCGTCGGAATGGGTGGCCGGCTTCCGTCGGAATCCGCAACAGGATGCCCGAACGGGTGGGTGCGCTGCCTAATCCCCTCGTTCCGCCCGGATCGGTCCCGCTTCCCTTCTCAGGCCACGTCATGAGCCTGGCCGGATCGGACGCGGACATTGAGGCACGAATGCCGCATCGAAAGAGCCGCACCCGGCTGAAGCGCCTGCTGTCCCAGCAAGGTCCCGTCGCCTTCGAGGTGGCCGGGTCAGTCGCGGAGGCGGAGGCGTTCCTGCAGCAGGTTCTCGCGGGCAAGTCGCGTCAGTTCGCGAGGACCCGGGTTCCCGGCTTCGAGGTGCCGGGAAAGCGCGCGTTCTATCTTGCCGCGACCCGACGACTTGCGTGCCCCGAGACGGTCCACGTGTCCGCCCTATCGGTCGGCGACACCATCATCGCCTGCCACTGGGGCCTGGTTCTCGGAGGCCGGTTCTACCTGATCCTCACAACCTACGACGCGGACTGGAAGCGGTTCTCACCCGGGGCCCTGCACCACGAGGCCCTGATCCGCTGGTGTCACGCGCGCGGCATGGCGGCCTTCGATTTCAGCGTCGGCGACGAGGCGTACAAGGACACCTACTGCGACACCCGAATCCCCCTCCACAGGATCGAGATGGGCCTCTCACGACGAGGGCGGATCCACCTCGCCGTCGAGCGCGGGATGGCTTGGCTGAGGAGCACTTCCATTTGGGAGCTTCTTCGGCCGCTGAAGTGGGTCGTCGTGCGCGCCGTAGGCCGACACCAGGGGTGACGGAGGTCAACGGCTTGTGGACTTGTGCCGGCGATGCCATGTCGGGATCGGACCACAATCGCTCCTTCGAACGGCCGCCCTCAGGGCCGCTGGTGCGGGAAGGCGTAATCGGCCGGTAGGAGATCGAAGCGTGCCGTGCGTGCCAGTCCGAAGGCGTACTGCCGCCTGACCCGGATCGTGTAGGGCCTGAAGCCGGCCTTGCAGGTGCCCTTGAGCGAGGCAATGTTGTCCTCGTCAACGAATGCCACGACCGAGCGCGCCCCGACCTCGCCCGCGCGCTCCGCCATCATCGCCGTCACGGCCGCCATCACGCCCCTGCCGCGGTACCGAGGCGGCGTGTACGCGTTCTCCAGCATCGCCTCATCCGGCGCGAGCACCGGCAGCGCGCCGCCCCGGCGGATCGCCGCGTCGTAACCGGCCTCGGTGATCCACTGCACGTGGCAGGGCCGGCCACAGGCCTCGTCGACGGCGACGAAGCAATGGCTGACGAAGGCGCCCCTCTCGACCATGCGCAGCCTCCAGGCGAGATCGGCCCGCACGTCGGCGCCGCTTCCGGCATCGTCGTCCGGGAAGAGCCAGGTGAGGTCGTCCAGGGCGAACCGCCGCAAGCTGAAAGGTACACCCGCCGAGGGGACGGCGACGGGCGCGCATACATCGCGCCGAAGTCCGACCGAGACGCGCCTTGCGTAGATTCCTTCGCGAAGGCGCCATCTCACCTTCCGGACGAGGCCGGCGAGCCTTCCTTCGCGCAAAGCGGGGCGGTGCCGGCCGCTCTCCCCTTCGCCCTCCCGCCTGCTCATCGACCACCCCCCGGTCGCATCGCACGCCGGAGCAGGACGTTCCCGATCACGCTGTCCGGGGACAGGGCGATGGCAGCCGCGGCGATAACCGGCGACGGCAGGATACCGAGGAACGGGTATAGCGCGCCCGTCGCGGCCGGCACATCAGCAGCGTTGTGGATGAAGGCGAGGAAGCGGTTCCGCCAGATGTTACCCATCGTGGCCACAGAACTCGCAATGGTTACCGGCCGACATGCTTCCGGTGCTGGCCGAAGGCGCGGAACGACTCCTGTTGGAGGGACTGCTTCGTCAAGCATCGGCTACTGCAGCGGAGGCGGGGGCACGCCACGGTCGCGGTAGGACTTCAGATCCGGCGCGTTGTCATCCGCCGGGTGAGCCTGCAGATCCGAGATCAATGTTTTCATCTCGCCGATCTCCTTGATCTGGGCCTCGATGATCTTGTCGGCGAGGTTGCGGACGCGCGGATCCTTGATGTGGGCGCGTTCACTCGTCATGATCGCAATCGAGTGGTGGGGGATCATCGCTTTCATGTATGCGACGTCGCCGACGGTTTCCTGGCTGCGGACCAGCCACAGCCCTCCGGCGAAGGCCAGGATGCTGGCGCCGAGGATCGCTGCGTTGACCGCCCGGTTCTTGTACATCGACCACATGAAGCCAAGCATGATCGCGGCCATGGTCGCGCCCATGACGAGCGCCATCCAGGTGCGGGTCTGACTGTAGAAGACGTGCTCAAGTGCGTAGGTGTTCAGGTACATCAACCCGAACATCACCAAGGTTGAGGTGGCGATCATGGCGCCAAAGCGTCCGTAACCCATGGGGTTCTCCTTCTCCTGGGACAGCTCAGAGGCTGGTTGCGCGCAGGCGCAGGGCGTTGCCGATCACGCTCACCGATGACAGCGCCATGGCGGCGGCGGCGATGACCGGCGATAGAAGGATGCCGAGGAACGGATAGAGCACGCCCGCCGCCACAGGGACGCCGGCGGCGTTGTAGATGAAGGCGAAGAACAGGTTCTGGCGGATGTTGCCCATCGTGGCGCGCGAGAGCCTGCGCGCCCGCACGATACCCATCAGATCACCCCTCAGCAGGGTGATGCCCGCGCTCTCGATGGCGACGTCCGTACCCGTTCCCATCGCGATGCCGACATCGGCCGCGGCAAGGGCCGGAGCGTCATTGACCCCGTCGCCCGCCATCGCGACCACCTCGCCCTTCGCCTGATGGCTCTTCACGAAGGCGCTCTTGCGATCCGGCAGGACCTCGGCCTCGACCTCGTCGATACCGAGCTCGGCCGCCACCGCCCGCGCCGTGGTCGGATTGTCACCCGTCAGCATCACGACGCGGATGCCTTCCGCCCGTAGGGCAGCGAGCGCCTCCGACGTCGTGGCCTTGATCGGGTCGGCGATGGCGATCACGCCAGCCACGCGCCCGTCCAAGCCAACGAAGATCGCCGTGGCCCCGTCGCGCCGGAGCTCCTCCGCCGCGGCTTCGAGCTCGGCCGTCGCCACGCCCTCGGTGGTCAGGAAGCGTGCGTTGCCGAGCAGCACCCGCCGGCCGTCGACCGTGCCCATGGCGCCCTTGCCGGTCGGAGAATCGAAGTCGGCGACCGGCAAGGAAGGCAGGCCCCGGCTCTCGGCATGGGCGACGATGGCGAGGGCGAGCGGATGCTCGCTGCCGCGCTCGACGCTCGCCGAAAGGCGAAGGAGCTCCTCCTCCTCGAACCCAGCGGCCGGTACGATCCGGGTCACGGCCGGCTTACCTTCCGTCAGCGTACCCGTCTTGTCCACGAGGAGCGTGGTGACCTTCTCCAGGCGCTCCAGGGCCTCGGCGTTCTTGATCAGGACGCCGGCCTGCGCGCCCCGGCCAACGCCGACCATGATCGACATCGGGGTCGCCAGGCCCAGGGCGCAGGGACATGCGATAATGAGGACCGCGACCGCGGCAAGAAGGCCGTAGGTCAGGCGAGGCTCCGGTCCGAAGGCGAACCAAGCGGCGAAGGCGAGCACGGCCACGCCGATCACGGCCGGCACGAACCAGCCCGCGACCTGGTCGGCGAGGCGCTGGATCGGCGCCCTGCTGCGCTGCGCCTCGGCGACGAGCTGGACGATGCGGGCCAGCATGGTGTCGCGGCCGACCTTGCGGGCCTCGACGATCAAGGCACCGCTCTGGTTCAGGCTGCCCCCGACGACGTTCGCCCCGACCTCCTTGGTCACCGGCATCGCCTCGCCGGTGACGAGGGACTCGTCAATGGCGCTGCGGCCCTCGACCACGATGCCGTCGACCGGCACCTTCTCTCCCGGGCGGACCCGCAGGCGGTCGCCGACCTCGATGTCCTCAAGGCGGACCTCGTCATCGGTGCCGTCCGAATGGAGGCGCCGGGCCGTCTTGGGCGCGAGGTCGAGCAGTGCCCGCAGGGCGCCCCCCGTGCTCTCGCGGGCGCGCAGCTCCAGGACCTGGCCGAGGAGCACGAGCACGGTGATGACGGCCGCCGCCTCGAAATAGGCCGGCACCGCCCCGTCGTGGCCGCGCAGGGCCGCCGGGAACACCCCCGGCAGCACGGTGGCGACCACGCTGTAGGCCCAGGCCACCCCCACGCCCATGGCCACGAGGGTGAACATGTTGAGGTTGCGGCTCCTCACCGAGGCCCAGCCGCGCTCGAAGAAGGGCCACCCGGCCCAGAGCACCACCGGCGTGGCGAGGGCGAACTGGATCCAGTTGGATGTCTGCTGACCCAGGCGGTCGGTGAGGCCGGTGAGATGCCCGCCCATCTCCAGCGCGAAGACCGGCAGGGTGAGGATAAAGCCGACCCAGAACCGCCGGGTCATGTCGACGAGCTCCTCGCTCGGTCCGTCGTCCGCGCCGATCAGGGCGGGCTCAAGCCCCATGCCGCAGATCGGGCACGACCCCGGGCCGACCTGGCGAACCTCAGGGTGCATCGGGCAGGTGTAGATGGTGCCCTCGGGGACGGGCTCGGCCGGGCCCGCCGCGCTCGCCGGGTCGAGGTAGCGGACGGGGTCGGCCTCGAACTTGGTCCGGCAGCCGTTCGAGCAGAAGTAGTACGGACGGCCGCCGTGCTCGGCACGATGCTTGGCCGCATGTGGGTCCACGTCCATCCCGCAGACGGGATCCTTGACCATTCCCCCAACGTCGTTGGCAGGGACGGCGCCATGGCTGCAGCAGGAATGACCAGCGTGGGCGTGAGCCGATCCGTGGTCGTGGGCATGTCCGGACATCACCGCACCTTTCGTTTGATCTGGGCTTGCGAACCAACCTGCACCTTCCCATCATGGTAAGGTCAACAGGGGAATGCGAGTTGCCATGAACATCGGCCAGGCAGCCGAGGCCTCCGGGGTCTCGGCCAAGATGATCCGCTATTACGAGAGCATCGGGCTCGTGCCGCTGGCCGGCCGAAAGGAGAGTGGCTACCGCGATTACGGCGGCGCCGACCTGCATCGGCTGGGCTTCATTCGGCATGCCCGCGACCTCGGCTTCTCGCTGGAGCGGATCAAGGTGCTGCTCGGGCTCTGGAGCGACCCGGATCGGAGCAACGCCGATGTGAAGGCCATTGCCCAGACCCACATCCAGGAACTCGAAGGACGGGCGCGCCAGCTGCACGAGATGGCGGACGCCCTGCGCTCGCTGGCCGAAGCCTGCGACGGGGACGGCCGCCCGGATTGCCCGATCATCGCCAGCCTGGAGAACGGCTTTGGCGTGCCGGCTTGCCATCATGGGACGGATGTCGCCCCGGAGCCGCCGGCGCCTCGACGACGCCAGGGTCCGGGGCGACAGTCCCCGCACTAGACGCCAGGTCCGTTCGGCAGCCTACTGGCTGCCCTCCTTCTTGGCGTTCTTGTCGAGCCAGGACGTGAGCTCGGCGATGCTCTTCTCCTGCTCTTTGATGGATTTCTCAGCCATCTTCTTGGCTTCGGGGTTGTCACCGGACTTGAGTCCGACCCGGGCCATGTCGATGGCGCCCTGGTGATGCGGGATCATCGCGCAGATCCAGGCGACGTCGGCGTCGCCTGCCATCATGCCCTGCATCATCGGTCCGTTCATCTTCATCATGGCCTGCTGCAGGCCCTTCTGGGCCTCGGTCATCTGACCGGGCATGCTCTGCATGGCCTGAGACATGTGCCCTTGCATGTCCTTCATCATGGCCTCCTTGCCGCCTGCCGCGGCTTTGCAGGCCGCGGGCAGCTCGACGGCGGAGCCCTGCATGGATCCGTGATCGTGCTGCTGGGCGAGGGCGGGAGCAATGAACGTCCCGATACAGACAAGACTCGATAGGGCGAGGATCTTCATCTTCGATCTCCGTTTGAGTTGGAGGTGAATGCAAGGACGACGGCGCGGGCCGTCGACCAGAAAAGTGCCGAGGCCACCGACCTCGTTCAGCCAAACAGGTCCGTTTGCGAGGGCTGCGCCGGCTGCTGCGGGAAGATGAGGTAAGATCCCACGTCGCTGACGCCGTCGACGAAACCGGGCTCCTCGAAGAACATGAAGTCGCTCTGGCGAAGGTCGTCCGCCGCGACGCCATCGAGGAGCAGCGAGCCGTCGCCAGCCTCGGTGTTCCAGCTCACGAGAGCGCCGCGCCCGGTGTCGGCGACCCTGACCTGATCGGGCCGGATGTCCCTGAGGGCGATATGATCGAAGGCGCCCTGCGCGGCCCCCGTGGCCAAGAAGTCGAAAACGACATCGTCACCGCTGCCTGGCTCGACGATGAAGGCGTCCGCCCCCGCGCCCCCGGTGATGAGATCGTCGCCCTTGCCGCCCTCGATCATGTCATGGCCGCCGCCTCCATCGATCCGGTCACGGCCCTGCTCGCCGAGGATGAGGTCGGCCTGGTCGCCGCCTTCGATCCGGTCATCGCCAGCGCCGCCGTCGAGCCAGTCCGCGCCTGCGCCTCCTTCGAGGCGGTCGTTGCCGCGGTCGCCCTGCAGCACGTCGTCGCCAGCGAGGCCGACGAGACGGTCGTTGCCCGACCGGCCGAACAGATTGTCGACCGCCGCGGTCCCCGTGAGGTCATCCCGCTTCTCGCCGCCGACGCCGACGGCGAATTCGGAGACCTTGAAGTCGAACCCGTCGACCAATCCCAGGTAGCCGTCGGCGAATACGTCGAACGATGCCTGGACGGGCGTGAGTGTCGAGTCCCCGATCTCCGGCCCGTCGTTGCTGGTTGGGTTTCGCTCCGGCGCCGGACCGCTCGGAGCCACGGACCCGGGCGGAAGGTCGGGCACGTCGGTGAACATGAAATCGTCCTGCGCGAGGTTGGCCTGACGAACGCCTTCGAGCAGAACCGAGTTCGCGTAGTCACCTTCCGGGTTTTGCCAGCTGATCCGGACCCCAAGGGGATCGGTATCGTCGAAGCGCAGCTCCTCGAACCGGATGCCGGCGCGCAGGACGATGTGGTCGAACATGCCCGGACCCGCCGTGAAGTCCCTGATCACGTCGCTTCCGGTCATACGGTCGTAAGCAAAGGCGTCCGGGCCCTGGCCGCCGACGAGGATGTCATTGCCCATGCCGCCTTCGAGATCGCCGTGCCCGATCCCCTCGTCGAGGAAGTCGTCGCCCTCGCCACCGGCAAGGTCGTCGTCCTGGTCGCCGCCGAAAATTCGGTCGTCGCCGGAACCGCCTTCGAGGCGATCTTGGTCGATGCCGCCGGTCAGGACGTCCTTGCCCTCGCCGCCATACAGGATGTCGTCCTGAACGCCACCGGCGAACCGGTCGTCGCCGCCGAGACCGATGACGTGATCGCGCTGGCTAGAACCGCGTAGCGCGTCGCCGCGCGGGCCGGTCACGGTCACTTCGTAGCCGTATCGAGATCCGTCCTGGTCCTCGTAGCGATTCCGGTCGAAGTCGAAGCTGAGGCCACCGAGGCGTTCGATGTACAGGTCCGCCGCGCGCTCATCGAGCTTGAGGCCGTCGAAGGCTCTCCGATAGGATGCCGAATTGGTCATTGCTCAATCCTTCTGTTCCGAGTGAAGCCGGGCTTCGAGCGGAGCCCCACAGCCGTCAGGACGAGGTCAGGCCGCCATCTTCCGGCAGCTCTCGGCGCAGGCGCGGCACTGGGCGACGCAGTCCTGCATGTCCCCGACCCCCTCGCAGCTCTTGGCGCAGGCCTCGCACACCTCGGCGCAGGCCCTGCAGGTGTGCCTGTGCTCGGGGGCCCCGATCAGCATGAAGTGCGCGGAGGTGCGGCAGATCTCGGCACAGGCCATCATGAGCCGGAAGTGCCCAGGCTCGACGTGCTTGCCGCCGGCGGGCAGGCAGTGGTTCGAGGCCATGCCGAGGCAAGTCTGGTAGCATCGCAGACACGTGTCGATGCACGACTGCATTTCTGATGATATCTTGTCCATCGTGGCTTATCCTTTCTTAGCTTACCAGTAAAAGATAATAGTTTACCGCTCCGCGACTGCATGCTTGATTGCATACAGTCGCAGATTTACTGGTAACCCGTTGGATAAGATCTTGTTCAGATCGTTTTCGAAAAAATCGAAGACGCAGTCTACGATATCAGCAGCCGTTCTTTGCGCCGTCCTACTTGGCGTTCTTCTTCAGCCACGCTTCCATATCGGCAATCTCCTTCTCCTGGTCGGCGATGATCTGCTCCGCCATTTTCTTGGTGGCCGGGTCCTTGGCGTGCTTCAGCGCCACCTTGGACATCTCGACCGCGCCCTTGTGGTGCGGGATCATGTGCGTGCGGAAGTCGACGTCGGCGTTGCCGGTGTAGGGCACGTGCATGTCGTGCATCATCGTCATGTCGGCCGCCTTGAAGTCCTTGGTCGAGGGCGGATCCTTCGGGTCGGGCTTCATGGCGTTGATCATCTTCATCATGTCGGCGTCGTGCGTCGCGCTCGGGTCGCCGGCCATCTTGTGGTCGCCGTGGGAATGCGTGCCCTGGGCCAGCGCCGGCCCGGCAAGGGTCGCGGCCAGGAGCGCGGCGGCGAGGAGCTTGGTGGTCGTCATTTGGGGATTCCTGCTTCGAGAGTGGTCCAGGGTCAGTTGAACTTGCCGCTGGCGCTGGTGCCGTCCGGGGCCGTCAACTGCACGGCCCCTTTCGGGTTGGGCTTGATCGCGACGTCCGCCTTGCCGCTGAGCCGGCTTCCGTCGGCGGGCGTCAGGGCGACGCGCGCCGGCTTGCCGTCGACGACGAGGATCGCCGTCCCTTTGAAGCCGGCGGCCGGGACGGGCTTGGTGTCGGCATCGGTCAGGTAGACGTCGACGCTTGCGTCCTTGGCGACGAGCTCGACGTGGTACTTGCCGGCGTCCGTGACCCGGCCGCCGTTCGGTCCGGTTCCCACCACCTCATGAGCGTGAAGGGGCGTCGCGATGGCCAAGCCGGCAGCAAGCGCGAGCTTGCCTAGCATCATCATGGTCATGGTGGCGGGTTCCTTCCTATCAGCGGGCAGGCGCGGCGGTGCCGGTGGACGCAGGAGCCCGACCCCGGGCGTCATCCGAACTCCTGCCCGGCCGCGCCGCATCGCGACCGGACGTGTTCAGGTCGTGGGCCGGACCGCCCGAGGTGTTGCCGCGGGACGGGGTCGGCTGGGTCTGCTGTTCGGCGTTCGCGTTGCCCTGATCGTCGGCGAGCACGGGTGACGCCAGGCCGAGAAGGATCAGGGCGGCGGCGGCTGTCAGTGTCTTCATGGGATGTCTCCAGGTCTTCGGTCGGGTCGGCCGGAATGGCCTCGCCCGGTTGGGTTCGCTACGGGGGTTGCTCAGAACGCCTCGACGGGACGCGCCTTGGCGCCGTCCGTCGGAGTGGTCTGAACCTGGGCGGCGCGCAGGCGCTCAAGGGGTTTGCGGCCGTACCTGAGGAACAGGACGGGCGTCAGGAAGGTGTCGAGGAGGGTGGCGCTGATCAGCCCGCCGAAGATCGTCACCGCGACCGGGTGGAGGATCTCCTTGCCGGGGGTCTCGGCATCGATCAGCAGCGGCACCAGGGCGACGCCGGCCGAGAGGGCCGTCATCAGCACCGGCGTCAGCCGCTCCAGGCTTCCCCGGACCACCAATTCGCGCCCGAACGGCACGTTCTCGTGGAGGGACAGGTTGAGGTAATGGCTGATCTTCAGGATGCCGTTGCGCGCGGCGATGCCGGTCAGCGTGATGAAGCCGATCATCGAGGCGACCGACAGCGGCTGCCCCACCAGCCAGAGGGCGAGCACGCTGCCGATGAGGGCGAGCGGGACATTGCCCATGATGATGAGCGCCAGAACGCCCGAGCGGTAGCGGCTGTAGAGGATGGCGAAGACCATCGCGAGGGACAGCAGCGACAGCGCGCCGATGGTGCGGCTCGCCTCCTCCTGGGCCTGGAAGGTGCCCTCCAGGCTCGTGAAGAACCCCGGCGGCAGCTTCGCCTCGGCCACGACCCCGCGGATCGCGTCCACGATGGTCGCCATGTCGCTGTCGCCGTTGGTGTTGGCCTGGACCACCAGGCGCCGGCGCGCGTTCTCGCGCAGGATCTGGTTCGGGCCGTCGGTCTCGCGGATGTCGGCGATCTGGCGGGCCGGGACCCAACCCGACGGCGTCTCGATGAGGAGGTCGCCGAGCCCCTGCGTCGTGCGCTGGCGCTCGGACAGGCGTACGACCACGTCGAAGCGGCGGTAGCCGTCGACGACCGTCGAGACCACGCGTCCGTTCGATAGGCGGCTCAGCTGCTCGACGACAGCGGCCGGTTGGACCCCGTAGAGGGCGGCCCGGGTGTAGTCGACCCGGATCTCCAGCTGCGGGATCCGCACCTGCTTCTCGATCTGCAGGTCGGCAAGCCCGGGGATCCTGGCCATGCGCTCGCGCAGGTCGTTGGCGATGCGGCGCAACGCATCGAGGTCTTCGCCGAAGATCTTAAGGGCGAGCTCGGCCCGCACGCCCGAGAGCATGTGGTCGAGGCGGTGCGAGATCGGCTGCCCGACATTGGCCGAGACCGGCAGCATCGCCATGCGGGCGCGGATGTCGGCGGTGACCGCCTCCTTCGAGCGGCCGCCGGCCTTGAGCTCGACCTCGATCTCCGACGAGTGGACGCCCTCGGCGTGCTCGTCGAGCTCGGCCCGGCCGGTGCGGCGACCGACCGCCGAGACCTCCGGGATCTGCAGGAGCAGGCTTTCCGCGATCAGGCCGACCCGGTTGCTCTCGGACAGCGAGATCCCCGGGTTGAAGGTCATGTTGACCGTGAACGACCCCTCGTTGAACGGGGGCAGGAAGGCCCGCGGCAACTGCCAAGCCATGACGCCGGCGGCGACGACCCCGACGGCGACGCTGCCCATCAGCAGGCGCTGGTGCCGGAAGGCGACGGCAAGCAGAGCCGCGTTGCCGCGCTTGAGCGCCCGGATGAACCAGCTTTCGCGATGGTCGAGGCTCTTCAGCCCCGGCAGCAGGTAGTAGGCCATCACCGGCGTCAGGGTGACCGAGACCAGGAGGCTCGCCAGGATCGAGATGATGTAGGCCTGACCAAGCGGCGCGAAGAGCCTCCCCTCGATGCCCGACAGCGCGAACAGCGGCACGAACACCAGGACGATGATCAGCGTCGCGTAGACGATGCCGGAACGGACCTCGTTTGAGGCCGAGACGACGACGTCGAAGACCGAGTGCGGGGACCCGGCCGCCCTGTTTTCCCGTAGGCGGCGGAAGATGTTCTCTACGTCGACCACCGCGTCGTCGACGAGCTCGCCGATGGCGATGGCCAGCCCGCCCAGCGTCATGGTGTTGATGGACAAGCCGAGGAAGTGGAAGACCACGGCCGTGGTCAGGATGGAGACCGGGATCGCGGTCAGCGAGATGGCCGTGGTGCGGACGTTCAACAGGAACGCGAACAGCACGATGGCGACCACGACGATCGCCTCGACCAGGACCGTCTGCACGTTCCGGATGGAGGACTCGATGAAGTTCGCCTGGCGGAACAGGATCTGGTCGGCCTTGATGCCGTTCGGCAGCGTGGACGTGACCTCCTTCAAGGCCCGTTCGATCTCCCGCGTGAGCTTGACCGTGTCGACGTCGGGCTGCTTCTCGACCGAGACGATGACGGCCGGCTTGCCCATGTAGCCGCTGTCGCCGCGCTTCACCTTAGCGGCGAACGAGACCTCCGCCACCTGGCGCAGGTGGACCGGCGCAGCTCCTGCGGTGGCGACGACGATGCTGCGCAGGTCGTCGAGGCTCATGGTCCGGCCGATGTTCCGGATCAGGTACTCGCGGGAATATTGGTCGGTGAAGCCGCCGCCGGCGTTGGTGCCGAACTGGGCCAGGGCGCCTTCGAGTTGGGCGTTCGTCACCCCAAGCGCCCGCATCGCGGCGGGGTTCGGGCTCACCCGGAACTGGCGGACCTCGCCGCCCATCGGGATCGCCTGCGCGACGCCCGGGATGGTGAGCAGTCGCGGCCGCAGGACGAAGTCGGCGGCCTCGCGCACCTCCATGGGTGAGGCCTTGTCGCTGGTCATCGCCACCAGCAGGATCTGCCCCATGATCGAGGAGATCGGACCCATCTGCGGGGTCGTGTTGGGCGGCAGCTGCTCGCGGACCAGGGACAGGCGTTCGCCGACCTGCTGCCGGTTGCGATAGATGTCCGTGCCCCAGTCGAACTCGACGTAGACGATGGAGAGGCCGACCCCGGAGACCGACCGGACCCGGCTGACGCCAGGCAGGCCGTTCATCCGGGTCTCGATGGGATAGGTGACGAGTTGCTCGACCTCGGGAGGCGCCAGCCCTTCGGCTTCGGTCATGATGGTGACCGTCGGCTTGTTCAGGTCAGGGAAGACGTCGACCGGCAGCTTCGTGACCGTGAACGCTCCGTAGAGGATCAGCACCGCCGCGATGGCGAGGACGAGCAGGCGGTTGCGCAGCGACTGCGTGACGAGAAACGTGAACATGGCTCAGCGCACCTGATCGAGGAGTTCGGCACCGAGCGTCACGATGCGCTTGCCTGGCCCGACGCCCTCGGCGACCAGCACCCGGGTTCCGTCGAGGGGTTCGATGCGCACGGGGCGAGCCTCGAAGCGCTCTGCCGTCGTGTGTTCGTAGACGATGTCCTGCCCGTTGCTGGATCGCACGACGCTGGCGCGGGGCAAGGCGAGGCCCTTCTGCTCGACGTCGGTGGCCGCGAGCACGGTCACGAACTGCCCGACGCGCAGGCCGGAGGTGTTGCCCCGGACCGCGAACTGGACGGGGATGGCCTGGTTGCGGTCGGCGAAGCCCGAGCCCTGGTAGGTGAGCTTCAGGCTGCGTCCGTCCGCGAGGCGGGCGTTGGCGTCCTGGGCCGCCGTGAGGGCGTCGAAGCTCAGGGCCTCGACCCACAGGCGGGCCGGATCGATGATCTGGAAGATCATGGCGCCGGGGCTCGCCATCTGCCCCGACACGGCGGAGGCCTGCGCCACGATGCCGTCGACCGGGGCGATCAGGGCTTCCGGTTCGAGGCGAACCTTGTCCAGGGCGGCCCGGCGGTCGCGCAAGCCGGTCAGCTCCGACTGCGCGTCGTCGAGCTGGGTCTGGGCCACTGCCCCCGTGACCGACAGCCTCTTGAAGCGGTCGACGCGGCGCTCGACGATGCCGATCTGCTGGTCGAGCTCGCCCTGGCGCTGGCGCATGTCCGAGACGTCGATGGCTTGCACCGGCTGAGTCACATAGGCGAGTACATCGCCCTTCCTCACCGTCGTGCCGAGACGCGGGAATATGCCCGAGGGAGGCGGCGAGACGCGGCCGCCGACGGAGGACTGCACGACGCCGCTGGCGTTCGGATCGGGGATGACGCGGCCCGGCAGCTCGACCGTGCGCCGGAAGGTGGCTGCCTCCGTCATCGTCGTGCGCAGGACCAAGAGACGCTGGGTGGGCTTCGGGACGAAGACCGAACCGTCGGGAAGCCGCTGCGCGAGGTCGGTCGTGACCTGGGAGGGAGCGATCAAGGCGGCACCCTGCACGGGCGCGCCATGGTCCTCGTCCCCATGGGCGAACGCAGCCGTGCCGAGCGTCAGCGTGATGGCGATGGCGATCAGGGCGATGGCGGGAGCGTTGCGTCGGCCGCGAGCGACCACCGTCACGAGCATTCCCAGAAGGAAGGCCCCGGCCGCCGTCGCCACCAGGACAGGGTCCTTTGCGACAAGGCGGTCCTTCAGATCGACGACCGCCGTGGAGGCTGTTGCCAATACCGTCTGCGTCGAGGTTACCGCGCCGGAACCGGCCGCCGGAACGGACGCCTTCAGGTCCGGGATGGCCACCGATACCGTGAGCACGTCCACCACGTCCGCCGCGGTCACCGTTACCAGCAGGTCATGGGACCCGGGCTTCGCGATCCAGGGCGCGGGAAGTACGTAGGCGGCGTCCGCCGTCTCGGAGGCGGTGCGCTGGCCCTCGGGCGTCTCGACCTCGATGACGGCGCCGCGCACCGGCTCGTTCGTCCGGAAACGGTCGAGATAGAACGTCAGCTTCCCGTCGCGGGGGACGACGGTGAGTTCGAAGGCATCGGAGAGGGCCTCGCCCCGGGGCGAGATGGAGGCGGAGACCGGCGTCGCCGGCGCACCATGGTCGTGGCCCCCATGGGCGCGAGCGGGACCTGCCAGCGAGACGGCAGCCAGCAGCATCGCCACGAGGGCGGCCGCAAATCGAGTTGACATGGAAAGGGCATCCTCACGTTCGAACACCGGACGCACATCCGCGGCTAGCGGACGGAATCCGACCGTTGCGCGCCTAGGGCGCGCCGTTCGTTACGCGAGGGTTCGAGGGGGCTCGGGTAGGGCTCCAGGGCCCGCGCCGAGGCGACCGGTCAGGTCGCCCAGGATGACCGACGACTGCCGATAAGGCATGGTTGGCAGTTGCGCCTGACCGGACAGAATGCAGGGGGCACAGCAGGCCTTCTTTCCGCAGCATGGACCCCCGGTGCTGCCAGGGCAGCCTGCCGTACCGTCATCGACGGTCCTGAGGAACGAGCGCGGTTCGCCAGACGATGTAAGCGGATCGACGACCTGTAGTTTCGTCGACGCCGCAAAGTTCGTGGGTTTGGACGCGACCGTATCGACCTGCTGCGTCCTCACCGGAGCGAGAAGCGCAACCTGTTCCTGTTCCACCGTGGTGTGCTGGGACCCCTGATGGGCATGGCCCCCATGAGCCTGAACGGCAGTCGGCGCGGCGTAGACGATGATCATCGCGATCATCGCCGCCATCAGGCGCCAGAGTTGCCGGTTGGGTCTCATGGAGTTTGCTTACACCAGATCGAGGGCTAGAGGAACGGGCAGTCCTGCACCGTGAATGTTCGAGCCGCGGTTATGGTTTCCCATTCAAGGCCGTTCAGGCTGCAAGGGATCCCGTTTCCGCCCCGAAGCCGGCGGCGCGGATGGCGTCCGCGAAACGTTCTGCCGCGACGGCGGTGCCCGGCATGATGGAGACCTGCCCGGATTTCAGGTCGATCTCCACGCGTGCCGCCGGATCGACGCCCTGGACGGCACGCGTGACAGCCTTGGCGCAGCCGCCGCAGTTCATCTTGGTTACCTTGATCGGGATCATGACGACTCTCCGTGTCGAGTGGCGCCACAGACATCTGGGGCTTCCCACTGTGGGAAGGTCAAGGGATTCCCGTGAGAATGTCGGAGCTTTCGCCCGCCCTGGTTCCTAGAGGCCAAGGCCTATGGCGCTACGCGACCTGCGGAAACGGGGCGGACGGTGCCGCCGCGGGGCGCTCGATGTGGAAGGCACGAGGCCGCCGGAACAGGAAGGCGAGTGGCGTGGGGCGGGTCAGCCGTTCCAAGACGAGGGGCGTTGTCGCCGCCGCTACCGTCACGATGAGGCTGGCCCAGCCGACATCCGCGAGGATGCTGGTCTTCACCAGAACCGCACGGGTGGCAGCCATGGGCAGGAAGAAGGCCAGGTAGATCACCATCGAGCGTTCGCCGCACTGACGTAGCGCACCGGTGATGGGACCACCCCAACGCGTGAGCAGGCTGGCCACCGCTACGATTGCAAGGGCGCCAGCGCCGCCCGACACCAAACTCAGGACAGGCAAGGTTGCGAGCGTCGGGAAGGAAGCGAGACCTGACGGTGTCGAGGCAAGCGCGCCGCCGATGATGGCCCAGAGCGCCAGACCGGCGAGCGCGGGGAATGGACGGCGGCGGGCGATCCCGGCGAAAGCGAAGATCCGGTCGGCGAAGACGAAGCCGGCGACGAACCAGACATAGCGGGCACAGAACTCCTCGACGAGGATGGACGAAGTCGGTACCGGCACGATCTGCATGAGGGCGGCCGCCAGAAGGAGGAGAGGCCTCGGCGCCCGGCGGAGCAGCTTCGTCACCACCGAGAACACTGCCAGCAGGTAGATGAACCAGAGCGTCGAATAGGGCTCGACCAATGCCGAGGCGAGGTGGGTAAGGAACGCCCCGGGTCCGGCGCCCTCGACGACCTGGCCGTATTTCGCGGCCGATTGGATGACGACCCAAAGCGCATAGAAGTACGCGAAGTGCACGACGCGGAGGTCAGCGTAGCGTCGCCAGTCCCGGTCGATCACCCGACCGAGGAAAAGCCCGGAAAGAAGAAAGAAGGCGGGGATGCGGAAGGGCGTGGCGAAGGCGACGACCGCATGCAGGAAGCCCTCGCCCCCCATGGCTGCGCCGGTGCCGAGCGTCGAGTGCATCATGACGACGAGCAGGATGCAGATGCCCTTGGCGACGTCGACCCAGGCGAAGCGAGCCGAGACTTCGGCCTCGACGATCCGCGCCGTGCCGGTCGTCACCATGATCCCGCCTCCCTTCGTCGTGGAGTGGAATCGTGGCTCGCCGTCCTTAATGCCGCCCAAAGGGTGCACCGCAACGTTCCAAACATGCCGAACGGCCGGTAAATGCGATGCCTGAAGCCTGGATCGAAGAGGCTGTCGCTCGCTGCTGCAACGGCCGACCGCCCCGGATGGTGGTCGTGGAGCCGATGAAGACAGTCGTGTGAATGGGCGAGGGATCATCGCCGGGAGGGCTGGGCCGATGCGCGCCCGGGATGCCACTGCTTGGGAAACAGGTTCCGTTAGCTAGCAGCGCGAAGAACCACCCAACTTCCGGAACGGTCACCGAAGCGGCGCCGTTCCCTGGTCTCGGTCGAGGTCACATCCGACGCATCGCCGACAATAACGAGACGAGGAATCCATGAGGAAGTCGTTGTTTGCTATCGCCGTTCTAGCCACGCTGGGCGCAGCGAGCCTAGCTGCCCCGGCATCTGCGGCGCCCGGCATGATCGGCGCGGTCGAGAGCTCGGCCGAGGTCGTTCAGGTGCGACGGGACGGTCACCATGGCATGCGCGGCCACGGTCACCATCGCGGCCACCACATGGGACGCGGTCATCACCGAGGCCATCACATGATGCGCCACGGGCATCACCACCGGCACATGCATCGCCATCGCGGTTACTGAACGACACTGTTGAGGGCCCCTTGCGGGCCCTCTCTCCCACTGACGACGACGGCTTCCTCGAACATAGGATGGCCGCCGCCGAATGGTCATGCCGCCTCTCCGCCACGGTAACGCGCAAAGGTGCTCCGTCCGCCCGGCCCGAAAAGGACGATATCGTACGTCTCCGGTTCCATGCCCTCGACCTCCATGCCAGGCGAACCGGCAGGCATGCCGGGCACGGAAAGGCCGGTACCCGCCGGCTTTTCCACGAGTAGGCGCCTGATCTCCGCCGCCGGGACGTGACCCTCGACCACGTAACCGCCGACCTGGGCAGTATGGCAAGAGAACAAATCGCGCGGGACGCCGAGCCGGAACTTCAGCGGATTCACGGCGGCCACCGTGACGGTCACGGGAAAGCCGGCGGCCCGCAGATGCGCCACCCAGGCGTCGCAGCAGGCACAGCTCGGGTCCTTCGTCACCGCGATCTCGGGCAGGGCCTCGACGGCGCCTGCACTCCCGACGAAGGCGATGGATACCAGGCCCGCGAGCATTCCGCGTCGGCTCATCCTCGATGTCTCGACCATGTAAAATCCCCTCATGAGATACCGAAACGCCGTCACTCGGCGGCGGGCTGGAAAAGTTGTGGTTCTTTCGACCGCGACGGAACGCACGGACGTTCGCGCGGCAACCCGCGTCCCTTCAAGAGGGCATAGACCGCCGGGATCACGACGAGGGTCAGCACCGTCGAGGACACCATGCCGCCGATCATCGGAACCGCGATGCGCTGCATCACCTCCGAGCCCGAGCCCGTGCTCCAGAGGATCGGCAGGAGCCCACCCATGATGGCCACGACCGTCATCACCTTGGGGCGAACCCGCTCGACTGCGCCGACCATGATGGCCTGCCGCAGATCCTCCCGCGTGAAGGGACGTCCCTGCCGCTCGCAGTCCTCGCGCACGTCCCTCAGGGCGTGGTCGAGGTAGACCAGCATGATCACTCCGGTTTCCGCGGCCACGCCGGCCAGCGCGATGAAGCCCACCGCCACAGCGACCGACATGTTGAAGCCCATCCACCACATCAGCCAGATCCCGCCGACAAGGGCGAAGGGCAGCGACAGCATGACGATGAACGTCTCGGCGAGGCGGCGGAAGTTGAGGTAGAGCAGCAGGAACACGGTCAGGAGCGTGAGCGGCACCACGATCCTCAATCGTGCCTCCGCCCGCTCCAGGTACTCGACCTGGCCGCTCCATTGCAGCGTGGTGCCCGGCGGCAGCCTCACCTCGCCCGTCACCGCCGCCTTGGCTTCCGCGACGTAGCCGCCGAGGTCGCGTCCCGTCACGTCGACGAAGACGTAGACCGCAAGCTTGCCGTTCTCCGTCCGGATGGTGGTCGGTCCGCGCGCCAGCTGCACCTTGGCGACCTCGCCTAGCGGCACCGTTCCGCCGCTCGCCATCGGTACCTGGACCTCCGTGGCGATGGCCTGCGGGTTCGAACGGAAGGCACGCGGGTAGCGCACGTTCACGGTGTAGCGCTCGCGGCCCTCAACGGTGTTCGTGACGGTCTCGCCTCCTAGCGCCATCGCGATTACGTCCTGCACCTCGCCGACCGTCAGGCCATAGCGTCCGAGCGCCTCGCGGTCCGGCGTTATGTCGAGGAAGTAGCCGCCGATCACCCGTTCCGCGTAGGCGCTCGACGTACCCGGCACGGCCTTCATCACCGCCTCGACCTGGCGGGCCACGCCTTCCATCTCGGCGAGGTCATTTCCCAGGACCTTGATCCCGACCGGCGTGCGGATGCCGGTGGCCAGCATGTCGATGCGGGCGCGGATCGGCTGGGTCCAGGCATTGGAGACGCCGGGGAACTGCAGGGCCGCGTCCATCTCGGCCTTGAGGCTCGCCGGCGTCACGCCGGGTCTCCACGATTCCTGCGGCTTCAGGTTGATGATCGTCTCGAACATCTCGCTCGGGGCCGGGTCCGTCGCGGTCGCGGCGCGCCCGGCCTTGCCATAGACCGAGGCCACCTCCGGAAAGGACTTGATGATCCGGTCTTGCGTGGCGAGAAGCTCGCCGGCCTTGGTCACCGAGATGCCGGGCAGCGTGGTGGGCATGTACATCATGGTGCCCTCGTTCAGCTCGGGCATGAACTCCGACCCGAGCTGGCGGGCCGGCCAGACCGTCAGGCCGAGAACGACGAGCGAGGCCAGTACCGTGAGGACCCGCGCCCTCAGAACCCCGCGGATAACCGGTCGGTAGAGCGCGATCAGGAGGCGGTTTACCGGGTTGCGGTGTTCCGGGACGATCCGGCCCCGGACGAACAGCACCATCAGGGCCGGGACGAGGGTCACCGACAGGAGGGCGGCCGCCGCCATGGCGAAGGTCTTGGTGAAGGCCAGGGGGCCGAACAGCCGCCCCTCCTGGCTCTCCAGGGTGAAGATGGGCAGGAACGACACGGTGATGATGAGGAGCGAGAAGAACAGCGACGGTCCGACCTCGCCGGCTGCCTCGATCAGCACTTCCACGCGCGGCTTGCCCGGCGGGGAGCGCT
This sequence comes from Methylobacterium sp., assembly GCF_019745455.1. Taxonomy (GTDB): domain Bacteria; phylum Pseudomonadota; class Alphaproteobacteria; order Rhizobiales; family Beijerinckiaceae; genus Methylobacterium. Next base: position 12,612 of record NZ_JAIETD010000099.1, on the reverse strand, counting down.
CCAGGTGCTTGTGGGCGTTCTCGATCATCACGATGGCCGCGTCGATCATGGCCCCGACCGCGATGGCGATGCCCCCGAGGGACATGACGTTGGCGCCGAGCCCCAGCGCCTTCATGCCCGTGAACGCCATCAGGATGCCGACCGGCAGCATCAGGATGGCGACCAGCGCGCTGCGGACGTGCAGGAGGAACACGATGCACACGAGCGAGACGACGATGCTTTCCTCGACGAGCGTGGTCTTCAGGGTTGCGATGGCCGCCTCGATCAGCCCGGAGCGGTCGTAGACGGGCAGGATCTCGGTGCCCGTCGGCAGGCTCGCCGCCATCTCGGCGAGCCGCGCCTTCGCGCTCTGGATGACGCTCAGCGCGTTGGCGCCGAATCGCTGCAGGACGATGCCGCCGGCAACCTCGCCCTCTCCGTTCAACTCCGTGATGCCCCTGCGCTCGTCCGGGCCGAGCTCGACCCGGGCCACGTCGCGGACCCGCAAGGGCGTGCCCGCATCGGTCTTCAGGACGATGCTCTCGATGTCGGCGATGTTCTTCAGGTAGCCGCGGCCCCGCACCACGAACTCGAACTCGCTGAGCTCGACCGTGCGGCCGCCGACATCCGCGTTGCTCGACCGGATGGCGTCGCGCAGCCTGCCCATCGAGACGCCCTGGGCCCGCAGGCGGTTGGGGTCGACGACGACGTTGTACTGCTTGACGAAGCCGCCGACGCTCGCGACCTCGGCCACGCCCTCGGCGCGGGAGGCGCCGAAGCGAATGACCCAGTCCTGGAGCGAGCGCATTTCGGCCAGGGTCTGCTGCTTGGCGACCACGGCGTATTGATAGACCCAGCCCACCCCCGTGGCGTCGGGCCCGAGGGTCGGCGTGACGCCTGCGGGAAGACGGCGTCCGGCGGCGCTGAGATATTCCAGCACCCGCGAGCGAGCCCAGTACGGGTCGGTGCCATCCTCGAAGATGACGTAGACGAACGAGACGCCGAAGAAGGAAAAGCCGCGCACCACCTTCGACTTCGGCACCGTCAGCATGGCCGTCGTGAGGGGGTAGGTGACCTGGTCCTCGACTACCTGTGGCGCCTGGCCCGGGTACTCGGTGTAGACGATGGTCTGCACGTCCGAGAGGTCGGGGATGGCGTCGAGCGGTAGGGTCCGCATGGCATGGAGCCCGGCCCCGACCGCGAAGACGGTGCCGATGAGGATCAGGACGAGGTTGCGGGCCGACCAGCCGATGAGGCGCGCGATCATCGGGGCGTCCCCTCGACCGCAGCCTGAGGTCTCGTCGGCGGCGCGGCCGCCAGTCCCTGCAGGGCCGCCTTAAGGTTACTCTCGGCATCGATCAGGAAGTTGGCCGAGGTCACGACCCGCTCGCCGGCCTCGACCCCGTCCCGGATCTCGACGTACCCGCCGCCCCGGGCGCCGACCTTGACCGGCCGCGGCTCGAAGCGACCCTCTCCCTTGTCGAGAAGGACCACTTGCCTGTCCCCGGTATCGATGACCGCGTCGTCCGGTACCGCGACGACCGGCTCGGGCCGACCCGTGGCGATCTCCACGTCTGCGTACATGTCGGCGAGGAGGACGGCATCCGGATTGGCCAAGGCGATGCGCAGGCGCACCGTCCGGGTCTCCCGGTTGAGCTGCGGGTAGATGACGTCGACCTTGCCCGTGAAGGTCCGGCCCGAAAGGGCGCGCGCCCGGACCGTGACGGCCTGCCCGACCCTCACGCTGCCGAGGTCGTGCTCGGGCACGTCGGCCATGAGCCACATCAGCGAGAGGTCGGCGATCCTGAACAGGACCATGCCGGCCGGCGCCCTCATGCCCTCGATGGCCCCTCGCTCCAGAACCACGCCGTCGCGCGGCGACGACCACATGATGGCGGCCGGCACCTTACGGGTACGCTCCATCTCGGCGATGACCTCGGCCGGGACGTTCAGGTTCTGCAGGCGCCGGCGCGAGCCGTCGAAGCCGGGATTGGCGATCAGCTGGGCGGCCGCGGCGTTGATCTCGGGCGAGTAGACTTCGACAAGGGGTTGGCCCTGGCGCACGACGTCGCCCACCGTGACGTTCTCGACATGGTTGACGAAGGCGTCAGAGCGGGTCGAGACCACCGTAATGCGACGGTCGTCCGGCTGGAGGGTACCAGGAACCCGCACGGGACGGGAGACGACGCGGCGCCCCACCGTTTCCGACCGCACCCCCGTCCTTTGTATCCTGCCGGGGGAGATCCTGACGACGCCCTCGTCGCCGGCCTCGTCCTCGTAGACGGGGAGGTACTCCATCCCCATCGAGTCCTTCTTCGGCACCGGCGAGGTATCGGGCAGCCCCATCGGATTGCGGTAAAAGCGCACCTTGCGGCTTGCGGTCCCCGCCGCCGCCTGCCGTCCCATGGCCATGTCGCCATGGCCGGCGTCGGACATCCCCTCCTGCTCGTCGGGTTCCTCGAAGCGCAGATCCTCGCTCGCGCGAACGGCGCGGTACTCGCGGCCGTCCACGGTGCGCTTCGGCTCGGAGGAGTAGGACGGCTTCCCGTCCGGGTCCTGATAGTAGATCACCGGACCCGTCACCTTGTTCGATGCAGGAACCGGCATCGTGGACGCCGGCTTCGCTCCCGGTAGCCAGTGGGCGAAACCGGTCCGCGCTTGCTGGACAAGCGCCGGCACGGGGCTGCCGTCCTGCCCCGCAACATAGCCCAGGCCCCCCGCTGCGAGCGCGGCGAGGATCCCGGCCAGCCATGCCTTCCGGCTCACTTGGTCGCCTTGAGCACCAGCTTGGTCTCGACGGTGCCAGTCTCACCCTGGACCTTTGCCCCGAGAGAGAGGCGCCAGCCGCCGGCCATCGTCAGCTTCGTCTTGAAGCGGTAGATGCCCGGCTCCGGCGAAGGCAGTTGCTCGATCTTCGAGGTCATGGTTTCCATGTCGTCGGGAGCCATGTCGATGCGCTTGGCGAAGATGACGGCGTCCGGCACGGGCTTGGCCGTACGCTTGTCGACGAGGCGGACGTCGAGGATGGCCTCGCCCTGCTTGGCCTCGTCCTTCACGAGCTGGAACTCGTAGTCCTTGGTGTCGGCCCGGGCCGAGGCGGTGAGGGCGAGGCCGAGCAGCGCTGCCGTGAGGGCGCGCGAGAACGATGTCTTGGTCACCATGAGAGGTCTCCTGAACACGAAGGAACCCGGGCCTTCAGGCACGCGGGATCGACCGGCGCGGGCGCCGGCGGCATCGGGTTCAGGCTCGGGGAGGCTCGGTGGGTGGCCCTTGCGAGAGGCTGTCGAAGGAGGCGGTCACGGACCAGGCGGATCCCTCGACCAACGAGACGCGCGCCGGCAGCCCTAATGCGCCAGGCAGGCCGGTGGCCACCTTCGCCAGGCAAAGCGCCATGAGCGGGCAGCCCTTCGAGCAGTCAGGCATCTCCGGCTGCTCCTTGGGACAGCACGGCATGTCGTCCATCGCCATTCCGTCCATGGGCTCGTCTGGCATCGCCATGGCGTGGCTCTGCACGGCCATGGCCGCACGCATGCCCGAGGCGGCCGCGGATGCGGTCACCGGCGCAAGGGCGAGGCTGACAACCGCGAGGAGCGGAAGCAGCTGCCGTAGGGCAGTCCAGAAGGTCACGACAGGACGATGCCACATCAGGCGCCGACGAGGAAGGGACAGAGTCTATCTGACGCGCCAGAGCGATAGGGCGAGAGCGACATTCCGGAGGCGAGCACGGTTAGGAGGTTGTAGCAAGCGACCGAAGGCGCCGACCGTCTTTGCGGCGGTTGCCCAAGGCAATGCAGGACAAAGAGCGGAATGCGCTCTGCCAAGCGTCGGACGGCGTTCTGCAAGAGGCCGGATCTGCCCGTACAAGACTGCCTGAATGTGGACCGTGCGGGCTCGCTACCTGTCCGATCCGCAGTTCAAGGAGGTCCCGAGCAGCAACGCGCAGGTTGACCGCTCTGACGGGCTTCTTGGATCGGCGGGCATGGAACGTCACCGAACGAGCAGAACACGCAGCAGTCGCCCGCGTTCGGGCGCAGGAGCGTGCCGCAGCCGGTGCACTCGTAGAAGAACTGGCACGCGTCCGTCGGCATCGTTTCCGTCGTCGGATGGCTGCAACGCGGGCAGGTAAGAGTGGATTGAAGCTGCATCATCCGCCTCAACGCATCGCCCTGAGCACGATGGGCTCAAGGTAGGTTTCCCACATGAGCGCCAAGTCGACCAGCGCCGTCCCAACCCCGAGGAGGGCAGCCTTGGGCCAGGATGATCCGGTGCGAGCACATGTGCTGGCCATGTCGCATTCCGTCGCCCGGCGATGGAGGAATAGGCCCCATCCGATGACAAGTGCCAGTGCGGCCCCGCCGAGCAGGAGCGGACGGATGTTCGACAACATGGCCAAACCGCCGAACACGGCGCCCGTCGCCCCCAGGCTGGTGAGTGCGACCGGCAGGGCGCAGCAGGACGATGCCACCAAGGCCCCCAAGCCGGTAAGCGTGCCGAGTCCGGCGAACCAGCTCCCCGTTGGGGTGGGCAGCCGATCCATCGAAGGCGCGATGGTTACTGGCAGGGCCACTGCGGATGGTGTGTCGGTCATCATCGTGCCACTGTGCATCCCGTAGCAACTACGGGATCAAGGGGAAAATGGTCACGGGTCCGCGAGGTCTTTCCATCGGGCGGATGGCAGCGGCGGCCGGGGTCAACCTGGAGACTGTCCGCTACTACGAGCGCATCGGGCTCATGCCGCCGCCTGACCGCACCGAAGGCGGTCACCGGGCCTACGATGCGGCCCATGTCCGGCGCTTGGCGTTCATTCGTCACGCTCGCGCGCTGGGCTTTGGGATCGAGGACATCAGAACTTTGCTGGCGCTGTCCGCGCCTGGTCACCGGTCCTGCCGCGATGTGCGGGACATCGCGAGCGCTCACCTGTCTGAGGTCCGGACCAAGCTTGCTCATCTCGCGCGGCTTGAGCGCATCCTGGGCGACACGGTCGACCAGTGCAGCGGGGCAGCAACGCCCGTCTGCCCTGTTCTCGACATGCTCGATGCCCCAATATGAAAGGCCAACCCTTTGGAAGGTTAGCCATGGGAAGGGATCGCTGGTCTGCTCGACGACTTGCTTGGGCAGGCGGCTGGTCGGCTGCCAATAGTCTCGTATCCCTGAAGCGAACCTGGTGACCGGTTCGACCGCCTCCATCGCGGAGGGCCTGCGGAGGGGGAGATCACCGAAGGTCCCGTTTCACGTGGTTCGAACGGGCCTGCGGTGCATTCGGGGTAGCCCGATATAAGCTGAGCGCCAGATTTCCTACCTTACGCGCCAGAGCGATAGGGCAAGCGCCACGTTCGCCAAGGCGACGACGGTCAGAACGGCGTAGGTCGCGTCGGTGCCCGCATACGTCAACACGACGGCTCCGAGGGAAGGCGCAAGTGCCTGTGCCACCAGCCCCGGGCGCGCGAGCCGGCCGACGAGGGGGGCGTAACGCTCCGGTCCGAAAAGCGCGAGGGGTACAGTTCCACGTGCGATGGAGTAGATCCCGTTGCCCGCGCCATAGAGGACCAGCGCCAGACCGACGACAGGCAGCCCGGCGGCCAGCATCGCGATCCCGAGAGCCACAAGGACCATCGCCGCGATGAGCGTCCAAAGGGGATGATACCGACCCTTCCCAGCCATCTCGACGATGCGAGCTCCAACCTGTGACGGTCCGATCAGCGCGCCGTAGGCGACGGCCGAGGACAACGCGACGCCACGGGCCTGCAGCAGGGTGATGAGGTGGACCGAGACCATGGCCATCACCGTTCCCCCGAGGGTGAGGACCCCTGCCATGAGGAGGAAGGCACGCCACTCGCGCGCATCGAGATGGACGCCCTGCGCCGGACGTTCGGATCGCGCGACCACACTTGCTGGTGGCCGCGGGATGACGAGCAAGACGAGGGGAAGCGTGACCGCGAGGTGCAGCCCCGCATAGGCGAGGCAGGTCCCGCGCCAGCCCACCTGCTCGATCAGGAAGGCGGAAAGAGGCCAGCATACCGTGCTGGCAAAGCCGCCCCAAAGGGTCAGCGTGGTGATGGCAGGCCGTGCCTCGGCGCCGTAGAGGCGCCCGAGGGTGGCGAAGGCGGGATCGTACAGGCCGGTACCCATTCCGAGGCCTACGAAAAGCCAGCCTGCCAGGTAGACCGGCAGATTTGGGGCCAGGCCGAGAACGCCAAGGCCCACGGCTAAGACCACGGCCGCGAAGGCCAGCACCGGCCGTCCTCCGTGCTCACCGATGAAAGCGCCGACCCGCGGCGACACGAGGCCCGCGACAAGGAGGCCGACGGACAGGCCCCCGATGACCCAGCCCAGGGGCCATCCCGTATCCTTCGTTATCGGCGCGACCAGCACCGAAAGGAGGTAGAACGAGGAGCCCCAGGTCATGATCTGGACAACGCCAAGGGCCCAGATCACCGACCATCGGCGCGGCGGGGCCATCGGTCCGCTACCGAGCCCCGAGTATGGGCAGCCAGAGCGCCAAGGCCGACAGGGTGACGAGAAGCACCGGTGGCGTGATGACGAGGCCGACCCGCATGTACTGGCCCCAGGTGATGTGCTGGCCCTTGGTGTCGAGGACATGCAACCAGAGGAGGGTCGCCAGGCTGCCGATGGGCGTGAACTTCGGGCCGAGGTCGCAGCCGATGACGTTCGCGTAGACCATGAGTTCGTGGGTCAAGGGCGAGAGGTCCGGGGCCTGCTGGATGGCGAGCGCCCCGACCAGCACGCTCGGCATGTTGTTCATCACCGACGACAGGATGGCGGCGGCGAACCCCGTGCCGATGGTGGCGGCGAACGAACCGTGGTCCGATAGCCAGACGAGACCCTGCGCCAGGTAGTCCGTCAGGCCAGCGTTCTTCAGGCCGTAGACGACGAGGTACATGCCGAGGCTGAACAGCACGATCTGCCAGGGGGCTCCCGTCAGGACCTTCCGCATGGGGATGACGCGGCTCCGGTTGGCCAGCGCCAGCAGGATCAAGGCCCCGGCACAGGTGACGACCGAGACCGGAACGCCGAACGGCGCGGTGACGAAATAGGCGACCAGCAGCAACCCCAGAAGCGGGAACGCCGCCCGGAACACGAGGGGGTCACGGATGGCCTGGCGTGGTGCTTCCAACTGCCCGACCGGATACGTGACGGGCAGGTCGCGCCGGTAGAACAGCCACAGCACCACCAGCGTCGCGGCCAGCGAGACGAGGTTCACCGGCACCATCACGGCGGCGTAGCGGCTGAAGGTGATATCGAAGAAGTTGGCCGAGACGATGTTGACGAGATTCGAGATGACGAGCGGCAGGCTCGTCGAATCGGCCACGAACCCACAGGCGACGATGAAGGCGAGCGCCGCCGGCGGCTTGAAGTCGAGCCGGAGCAGGATGGCGAGCACGATGGGCGTCAACAGCAGCGCCGCGCCGTCATTGGCGAACACCGCGGCGATGGCGGCCCCGAGCAGGATGACCAGCGGGAACAGGAGCCGTCCCCTTCCGCCGCCCCAGCGGGCGATGTGCAGGGCCGCCCAATGGAAGAAGCCCGCCTCGTCTAGCAGGAGCGAGATGATGATGAGGGCGACGAAGGTGAAGGTCGCATCCCAGACGATGTGCCAGACGACCGGCACGTCACCCGGCGTGACCACGCCCGTCGCGAGGGCCACGCCGGCCCCGATGAGGGCACTCCACCCGATCCCGAAGCCCTTCGGCTGCCAGATGACGAACACGAGGGTGACGATGAAGATCGCGAGCGCGAGCATCGGGGCCGTTTCTTCTTTATGGAGGGTTTTAGGCTGAGATCAGGCGGTGGCAACGCGTCGCCCGTGCTCGTCAACGACGCGCTCGCCGTCTTCCTTCACGAACTCGCCCTGCTGCGGCGGCAGCAGGTTCAGTACGGCTTCCGATGGCCTGCACAGGGCGATACCCTTGGGCGTCACCACCAGGGGTCGGTTGATGAGAATGGGGTGCTCGACCATGGCGTCGAGGAGCTGATCGTCGGTGAGGGCCGGGTCGGAAAGGCCCAACTCGGCGAAGGGTGTGCCTTTCTCGCGGATTGCCTCGCGAACGGTGATGCCGGCGCGCGCGACCATGTCCCTCAGCAGTGTCCGGGACGGCGGCGTCTTTAGATACTCAACGACGTGCGGCTCGATGCCGGCATTGCGGATCAGCGCCAGTGTGTTGCGGGACGTGCCGCAACCCGGGTTGTGGTAGATGACGACGTCCATCATGCGACCTCCGGCCTGGCCGAGGTGGCGCCGGCCTGTTGGCCGATCTCGCGGACTCGGGCGGCGAGAGAGACTTGGTCGAGGCTGGTCATCGGCAGCGCTAGAAAGGCCGAGATCCGGTTCTTGAGATAACGCTGTGCCGTGACGAAGGCCGCCTTGCGCTCCATCTCCGAGCCCTCGACCGCCGCGGGGTCCTCGATGCCCCAATGGGCCGTCACCGGCTGGCCAGGCCAATACGGGCAGACCTCGCCTGCGGCGTTGTCACAGACGGTGAAGACGAAATCCATGATCGGCGCTCCCGGCGCGGCGAACTCGTCCCAGGACTTCGAGCGCATGCCCTCGGTCGGGTAATCGGTTTCCCGCAGGACCTGGAGGGCAAGCGGGTTCACGTCTGGCTTGGGTTGGCTGCCGGCTGAGAAGGCTTGGAAGCGGCCCTTGCCGTCCTTGGCGAGCATCGCCTCGGCCAGGATCGAGCGGGCCGAGTTGCCGGTGCAGAGGAACAGCACGTTGTAGACGTGGTCAGACATGGGCGGTGTCTCCTGTGGGAATGCAGCAGGTGGAGAGGGCGGCCATCGCCGGGTCGCAGACTTCCGGCCGGCCCTGGCAGCAGTCGCTCATCAGGAACTGGATGAGGCCGGACAGCGCGGGATAGACGGCGCTGTAGATGATCGACCTGCCCTCGCGCCGGGACGCGATCAACCCGGCATGGTCGAGTTCCTTGAGGTGGAAGGAGATGTTCGAGGTCGAGACCCCCACGGCGGTCGCGAGCACGCCGGCGGCAAGGCCGTCCGGTCCCGCCGTCACCAAGTGCCGGACGATCCGCAAGCGGTGCTCCTGGGCCATCGCCGCAAATGCGTTAAGGGCTTGCCGTTCGTCCATCGGCGTTCCAATATCTCAATGCATCTTGAAACGTAGAGGAACTCTGCCGCGTGGACAAGCCTCGACAGCCCTTCACCGATGGAATGCCGAACCTCAGTGGAGCCCATTTTGAGGTCCCGACGAACGGGCATCTCGACGTACGCGAACGCTACCAAGCACGCCCCGCGCTTCCTGGTCCTGTACGGGTCGCTTCGCGAGCGGTCCTTCAGCCGGTTCCTAGCCCACGAGTCGGCCCGCCTGCTTGAGGCCATGGGCGGCGAGGTGCGGATTTACGACGCGCATGGCCTTCCGCTGCCGGACGACACAACGGCCGACCATCCCAAGGTCCAGGAACTCCGAAACCTGTCGATCTGGTCGGAAGGTCATGTCTGGGTCTCACCGGAACGTCATGGCAACATGACCGGCGTGATGAAGAGCCAAATCGACTGGCTTCCCCTGAGCGAGGGTTCGGTGCGTCCGACACAGGGGCGAACGCTCGCAGTGATGCAGGTGTCAGGCGGGTCGCAGTCGTTCAATGCCGTGAACTCATTACGCGTGCTCGGGCGGTGGATGCGGATGATCACCATCCCGAACCAGTCGTCGGTCGCCATGGCCTACAAGGAGTTCGACGACGCCGGTCGCATGAAGCCTGGGCCGCTCTACGACCGTGTGGTGGACGTGTGCGAGGAACTGATGAAGTTCACGTTGCTGACCCGCGAGCGCGCGGACTACCTCGTCGAGCGCTACAGCGAGCGCAAGGAGCGCGAGCCCGAGCGCCTGGCAGCGGTGGCGGCCGATATCGGCTTCGGCAAAAGGTGAGCGCACTGGCTGCGATGCCGGAGTCCTGTTTCGACACCGTCTTCATGGTGTTCGCAGCGGCCGATCTGTGAGCACGATAGAGATCGCGCTGACGGCGCGCGTTGCTGTGGCCGGACGTCATCGTGATGACGGCGTCTAAGGGGTTGAGGAAAAGGCTTCGCTTAAGGTTTGGCGTCCCGTCCTCTGCCCTCTGCTCAGACCCGCGGCGGCATCCGTGCGGCGTCTAGCCTCCGATGGATGAGGGAAACGAGGATCAGGGGAATTCACGGCATCGATTTTAGCCGTGTCCAATTGATCTCGGGCGCGCGGGCGGTCGGGTTACTGAACATCCCGAATACGCCTTTGACAAAGTCGGCAACGCCCTTCTGCACGATCCGCGAGAAAGAGCACAGATGGCCAGCATCAGTGTGCTGCCGCCAAGCCCCGTTCAACGATAGCAACCTCGATTGCCCTTGTTGCGCACTCTCGGCAAGCGCAGCCGCAACCAGACGAGGAGGTTTGTGGCCCCCGGCGACCTGATGCTACTAAAATTCTTGGCGCCTTTTGCACGAGGAAGGGCATAGGGCGGCCCCTGCTAACGCTTAGCCAAGGGACTTGAGGCGACCGCCGGACTGCGTTTTGATCTTACCCTCTTCGATTGAGCAGGTGGGGCATTTGATGCACGATCCGTTGGGGTTATGCCTGCGTCGAGCGACGTTGCTATGAGCTCGGCAATCTGGTTTGCCGCGGTGCGGACGGGATCGCGAGCGATGTGAGCGTAGCGCTGGGTTGTGTTTGGATCGCGATGGCCAAGTATCGCGCCGAGCAACGGAAGGCTGTTCCCAGACGACGCACTGGTGGCACCGAACGAGTGCCGCAGGTCGTGCAGGCGTACGTCGGTAAGCTCAGCCCGTGCACGAATACGTTCCCATGCCTTAGGCAGCCCGACGAAATGCCGCCCATTGACGCTTCCGGGAAAGACATAGGGGTTGCCGGCTAGTCGCGGTAGACTCAGGAGGAAGGTCAACGCTGCAGTGCCAATCGGGACTGCTTTCGCACCAGTCTTGCTGGTCGGAAGCCGAAGATAGCCATTGTCAGCATCGACGTGACGCCACTGGAGCTGCAGCACCTCTGATTTGCGCATCCCCGTCAGAAGCAACAATCGAATCGCGTCAGTCGCCACTCGGTTCTCCGCTTCGTGCGGGGGCGTCGGCGCCTGACGCCTTCGACCGACGTGACTCCAAGCGACCTGCTCCTTCTCGAAAGCTGCCCAGGCTTCATCGCTTGCCTTGAGTACGGTCCCGAGGCGAGCCATTTCTGCGCCTGATAGGTAACGCTCGTTCCGTCCATCCTTGAATCGCTGGACGCCTCGAACCGGATTGTCGATCCGCAACCGCTTTCGGATCGCGAAGGCAAAGATGCCTCCCAAAAGACCTACTGTCCGAGTGGCCGACCCTCGGCCGCCCTCAACGATTGCCCGCCCGTGTCGGCCAGTCTTCACGTTGACCGCAGTTTTGCCCGCGGCGACGTTGTGTAAGAAGGCTTCAATGTCGTCGGTAGTGACGTCTCGGATGCGCCTGTCACCAAGGAGCGGCTTGATATGTCGCAAGATCCGACTCTCGTCCGTCGCGAGCGTTGACGCTTTCTTCGGCTCGTCGAACTTGGTCAACACCTGCCCGGCGTAGGCAGCCTCGATATAGAGGTCGCATAGGTCGGCTACGGTCAGCTCAGCGCTCGCCTTAGCACGCTTAGCCTCCTCTGGATCAATCCCATTTCGGGCCTGTGCCAAGAGGCGCAGCGCCTCATTGCGAGCGGTGTCCGGTGTCCAGGGCGAGCCATGCTTTCCGATGGTGTGCCAACGCTGATGCCCGTGAAATAGGTATTTCAGCGCATAGCTCTTCGACCCGTCTGCGTTAACGCGCAGACCGAAGCCCTTCAGCTCACTATCCCAAATCGTGTACCGGCGCTCGCGCGGCTTGGCGGCTTTGACCGCATGCAAGGTTAACTTCGTCGCCATCACGATCCTTCGGGCTACAGCGGGGCTACAGCATTAGAGGATATCCGTGGCGGGGCATGGCGGAAAGGGGCACGCTAAGTATCTGAATTATAATGTTTCTGACGGGGCATGGCGGGGCGTGGCGAACGAGATACTTGCCCTCCGAAGGCAAAGGTCACACGTTCGAATCGTGTCGGGTGCGCCAAGCGACTGATTGCCGTTCTCGGCAAATTCGGTTGTCGCAGTTCCGAGAAGGTCTGCCTGTCGGGTGTTGTCATAAGCGATGAGGTACCGCTCACGGCGGCCGCTCGTAAGCGCGGGAACTCTCGTCAGTGACAGATGCGACGCTAAGGCTGCCGTTTTTCTATCAAAAGCATTTCCGACTAAAGCCGCGGTCGCCCCGTTTGAGCGAGAGGGAGAGCATCGGATCGAGCGGGAGGCTTTTCCCGGCCCATAGCTGCCCCGATGAGAGGATTAAGCTCGGCGATCTCCTGCATCGTGATGTGGGGCAAGTAACACGGGCATTAAGCATGGGAGGCGCCTCGAGTGGGGCTGCGGGGGAGGCTCGACGCATCCGCTCGGGCTTTTGGTGAGGTCTAAGCAGGCCGGGCGCGAGCCGATGCGGTTGCCCTACCCGTCGAGGATCGGTCGCCTGCGGAAACGGCAGCCGCCACGCTGGGGTAGCGTCCGCGGACGAGGTGTAAATTCGAGGACCGCTTTGGCGGGGATTGGGGTGGCCATCGGGCCATGCGGC